>CBFIDJ010000013.1:0-59446 GCA_965661375.1 Oceanicoccus sp.
TGCCACCTTCGATGCCTGCGTGCGGTTTTTGAAGGAAGACCCCTGGGAACGTTTACGCCAACTAAAAGCAGCTTTACCTAACACGCGCCTGCAGATGTTACTGCGTGGTCAAAACCTGCTGGGTTATCGCCACTATGCCGACGATGTGGTGGAAGCCTTTGTGCAAAAATCCGCTGATAATGGCATTGATGTGTTTCGAGTATTTGACGCGCTTAACGATGTGCGCAATCTGGAAACCGCCATGCGTGCAGTAAAAAAATCTGGCAAGCATGCGCAGGGAACACTGTGTTACACCACCAGCCCCGTCCATACACCGCAGAGCTTTGTCGAGCTTGCTCATCGATTAAAGGACTTGGGCGCGGACTCCATCGCGATCAAGGATATGGCCGGGTTGCTCACTCCCTACGCCACCTATGATCTGGTCAAAGCGCTGAAGGCGGAGATTGATTTGCCGCTGGCGTTACACAGCCATTCCACGGCAGGTCTGGCACCACTCTGTCAATTAAAGGCGGTTGAAGCTGGTGTTGATCGTATCGATACCGCCATCTCGGCCTTTGCCGGTGGCACCAGTCACCCGGCTACAGAAACCCAGGTAGCCGCGTTAAAAGATACGCCCTACGACAGCGGTCTTGACCTGAATCTATTAAATGAAATTGCCGATTACTTTCGCGAGGTACGCAAAAAATATCACCAGTTTGAAAGTGAATTCACCCGTGAAGATGTCTCGGTTCAAATCAATCAGGTACCGGGCGGCATGATGTCTAATCTCGCCAATCAGCTGAAAGAACAGAATGCACTGGACCGCATCCGTGAAGTCTTTGATGAAATTCCTCGTGTTCGAAAAGATCTCGGCTATCCACCACTGGTTACACCCACTTCGCAGATTGTCGGTACACAGGCGGTGTATAACGTGTTAAGTGGCGAGCGTTATAAAACCATTACCAATGAAGTGAAGCGCTATCTGTTAGGTGGCTACGGTCAGGCGCCGGCTGAAGTGAATGCTGAAGTACAAAAACGGGCGATTGGTAATGAGACCGTGATTGAGGGGCGGCCTGCTGATTTGCTCGACCCGGAAATCAAAAAGTTAAAAGCTGAAATTGGGGAATTAGCCAGGAGTGAAGAAGATGTACTCACCTTTGCCATGTTCCCCGATCTGGGACGCGACTTTTTACAACAGCGCAATGACGGCACATTACAGCCCGAGGCCTTATTGCCAGTTAACGCGGGTAATTCTTCCACGGCCAGTGGTGCTACCGCTACGGAATTTAAGATCGATGTTCATGGAGAAACCTATGAAGTGGCGATTACCGGGATTGGCGATGCCGGCAATGGCAAACGCAAAATCTATCTATCACTCGATGGCATGCCCGAGGAAACATTGTTTGAACCTTTAAATGAATATCAGGCTGAGGGTGGCAGCAAGCGTAAAAAAGCCAGTGATCCTGGTCATGTTACCACCGCAATGCCAGGCAATGTGGTTGACGTGTTGGTGAAAGAAGGTGATCAGGTCAAAGCGGGGCAGGGTATTCTTGTCACCGAGGCGATGAAAATGGAAAACGAAATTCAGGCCAATATTGCGGGCACAGTGGCCGGAGTGTATGTGGCTAAAGGCGACCGGGTAACGCCGGGTGAGATTTTGGTTGAAATAATTGTTTAAGATCGTTAGTTGAGATAGTTCGTCGAGATAGTTACTTAGTTCAAATCGTCACAGCATCTATCTTCTTATTGATCAAACCTGTTAGCGGGTCTTCGGCTTTGGACTGAAGGCTCGCTGAAAATCGTGATTATTCCCTTCATGAACTGTTTGTTGATTCCCTCTTAAACCCCGCAGCCAGCTCAACAGCCCTATGGCTATTTTTTCTGAACAGCTTTCAATAATTCAATATCCGCAAAACCATCAGCAATCAAGTTCCGGCTTTTTTGGAAGGCCCGTATTGCCTGTCGGCTTTGTGGCCCCAATTGGCCGTCAATCTCACCCGTGTATAAGCCTTTCTCTTTAAGCTCAGATTGCAGGTAAGTAATATCTTTTCTGCTTAGGGGCTGAGTCAGGGCTGGTGGATGGCGTAGTTCGCCGGCGCCATTTATCCGATCAGCCAAATGGCCAACGGCCAGTGCATAGTATTGTGAGCGGTTCCATTTCATGATTACATGAAAGTTATCGTAGATAAGAAACTTGGGGCCGTCGGCACCGGCGGGTACCAGGAGCGAGGCGTTTATCGGCAAGTCGGGCAGCGGGGTGCCGCTGGCGGGCAGTACGCCCAACTGTAACCATTCACTTAAGGGACGAGTAGTTTCAATGCCGGCGAAGTGATAGGGGAAGGCCTTGGGTAACAGTACTTCCCGTCCCCAGCGCAATTCGGGCTGCCAGCCCAGTTGTTGCAGATAATAGGCGGCGGAAGCCAGTGCGTCGGCCTGGTTATGCCACAGGTCAACACGCTGGTCGCCATCACCATCGATACCGTATTTTAAAAAGGCTGAAGGCAGAAACTGGGTTTGACCAATGGCTCCGGCCCACGAGCCTTCCATTTCGGCGGCGCTGAACTGATGTCGGTTCATTAGCTCCAGTGCTGAGAATAATTCCCCGGTAAAAAAAGTACTGCGTCGCTTGTCGCAGGCTAGCGTAGCCAGAGTATCAATGATGGGCATTTTGCCGATGTTATTACCGAAATTACTTTCCAATCCCCAAAAAGCCACCAGGTATTGGGCCGGTACGCCATAGCGTTGGGTCAAGCTACTTAAAAACTCCCGGTTTTTGGCCAGCATCAAACGGCCCCATTGAATGCGGTAATCAGTGACCCGCTGGTTAAAATAACCGGCAAAGGTTTGCACAAACTCGGGTTGGTTTCGGTCATATTTGATCGTATTTTCCAGCTGTTTTACATCGCCCAGCACGGCAACCAGTGTCTCAGGAAGCTCCCGTTGTCTAGCCTCCTGCTGCAACCTCTGCAGGCATTGTGGAAAGGTCTCTTCATCGATTGTGGTTTCAGCAGCACAGGGCAGTGCGATCCAACAGAGGCTAAAAACCAGAGGGCCAAGGTATCTATTAAGCACGTGCTATCTGCTCCGCAATCATGGGTAAAGTGTCCAACTCGAAAGCTATGTTACGGGCTAAGACAGTAAAATTAAAAGTCCGTTTTAAAAGAATAGTAAATAAGGATGGTCCCAGAGTTGTAGTGTATTCGAAGGAAAAGTTCCCGGCGATGATTTTCTGTGGATCATATTCAGGAGAGTGGTAAATAGGACGTTTTGTAATTTTGGCGTTGTGCGAATTAACGGGAGGGGGCTAAATCCGTGGCTTGTTCAGGGTGTTCAAGCCGGCTGCCGACGCCATCCACTGCCAGCAGTGGGGGAACAACCGAGGGTAATTCGGCCAGGAGTTGATAGGCTTTGTTAACGGCGGCCCCATCAATGACCGGCGTGTGTGCACCGGCAATCACCTCGGCACCCAGTGAGGCCAGGTTGTTGATCTCGGTGGCCAGTTTGTTTTTATCGACCAGTGCAATCCAGGGACAGAGCGAATACTGATGATATCTGGCCATGCCCTCCGCCCAGTAGTTTTCTGGCATTTCACTGACCCGATCAATCTCCTGTAACGGCATGGGTGTACAAAAAGCATCACAGGCATAGTAAACCCGGCTGCCGGGATCAAACAGGCCCAGCGTATAAGGGCTATCAAACACCGGCGGACGCAGTGCACGAAAATTGCGACCACCCAGTTCGAACAGCTCACCATTTTCAACGGTACGAATCCGTTCAGGGGCAATACCAAAGGTCACAGAGGTTCGCCAGGAGGCAGCCTGATTAGTCACCAGCGTTGCGTTAGGGCAGCGTTCCAACGCTTCCAGTAAGTTGCCCGTGTGATCGAGATCGTCATGGGTGACAAAAATCCAGCGTACTTCTTCCGGCGCTACCAGTGAGAATACATCCTCGAACCATTGCTCGCGGTGAATCGCCATACCGGTATCGACAATGACGGATTCCTTCGCGCGAATTAGCATGGAGTTAAGGTTGGTGAGCATGGTACTGGAGCCATGAATGCCACGAATCACAAAGGTATCTTTGGCTACTTCCAATGGTGCCTGACGAATAACGGTGTCAGCAGTATCTGAATCGGAAAAAAAGCTCATGGCCTTGGCTCCCGAGAGTGTGAGTAGTCACTCGGTGACCATCGCTACTCTCGTGTTATTGATTTTATGGTTGCAGGTGTTCCCCGTTTCAAAAAACTATACAAGCTAACTGTACGTCAACAGTAATCCGATCGCGTCATTTTATCGATTGCGGAGCTGGAGATGAAATTTTTAAATGAATTTAGCGGCAGGTTCTACCAGTTGATGTAAGTTACATTGATTAAATCAGAGTTAGAGCGAGTATTCGGTTTGTTGAGGTTGACGATGGTTGAAAATCCGTTATCCAATATTAAATAGATTCCTATGGGTGTGCCTTCAGTTAGATGTAATAAGCAGGCGTTTAAAACCATGTGTTTTAAAACCACGCATCCTGCATATCAAAGGGGGTACAATTGCCCGCTTTCAGTAACTCAGCCTGATAGCCTGTCTGGGGCAACTCCCAGTCAAAAAAGTAGCGGGCAGCTTGTAACTTACCCTGATAAAATTGTTCGTCGCTGAGGTGGAGATCGCTGTTGTCTAGTGCCTGTCCCGCTAAAGCTGCCTGTTTTAGCCACAGCCAGGCGACGGTGATGCGGCCAAAGAAATCCAGATAGAGGGTGGCGTTGGCCAGACCTTTATCCAGATTGTCGGCCATTTGTAGCTGCACACTCTCGGATACTTGCCGCAGTTGGGTCAGGCTGTCTGCAAGTTGTTGTGCGAATCGCTGGCACTTGAGGAATTTGTTAGCAAACTCGATATCTGTGTTGACCACCTCGAAGAAAAATTGAAAACCCGCCTGACCAACTTTTCTACCCAACAGATCAATGCCGTGAATTGCTTCGGTGCCCTCGTGAATGGGGTTAAGGCGCTGGTCGCGATACAGCTGTTCGACGGGATACTCGCGGGTATAGCCACCACCACCGTGAACCTGTATCGCTAGCTCATTGGCAACACAGCCGTATTTAGACGGGTAGGATTTAATAATTGGCGTGAGCAAATCCAGCAGGGCATGGGCACGCTGGCGCTGCTTCTCGTTATCTGCGGTTTGCGAATCTTCCTGTAGCGCGCAGCCATACAAACACAGTGCCACAGAACCCTCGGCATAGGCCTTTTGTGCCAGCAACATTCGGCGCACATCGGCGTGTTGAATAATGTTTACTTGAGATGATGCGGGATCTTTGCTGGAAGGTAAACGTCCCTGTGGACGCTGTCTGGCGTAGTCCAGCGCAAACTGATAGCCGCGATAGGCCAGACAGGCAGCGCCAAAGCCGACGGCGATGCGAGCCTCATTCATCATTTGAAACATATACTGCAGGCCCTTATGCGGCTCGCCCAGCAGGTAGGCGACAGCGCCTTGCTGCTCGCCAAAGTTCAGTACCGTGGAGGTGGTACCGCGATAGCCCATTTTATGTAGCAGGCCACCGAGGGCGACGTCATTGCGCTCGCCCAGAGAGCCATCCTGATTGACCAGGACCTTAGGCACAATAAACAGGGAGATGCCCTTAACACCGGCGGGGGCGCCTTTGATGCGCGCCAGCACCATATGCACAATATTGTCCGTTAGATTGTGATCACCGGCGGAGATATACATTTTGTTGCCAAACAGACGGTATTGGTTGTTGTTATCAGCATTGTTATCAGCATTCTTTTCAGGATGGGTATCACCATTGCGTTCAGGAACAGCATAGGTTTTGATATCGGCCAGTGACGATCCCTGTCCGGGTTCCGTCAGCGCCATGGTGCCCGAATAACGTCCTGCCATCATGGCGGGCAGATACAGTGCTTTTTGTTCAGGGCTACCAAAGGTGCGAATCAAATTGGCGGCACCAATGCTTAAAAAAGGGTAAGCGGTGGTGGACACATTGGCGGCATTAAAATAAGCCATGGCGGCGCGCAGTATAATCTCCGGTAACTGCAAGCCGCCTTCTTCATAATCCGGTGCCGCTGCCAGAAAACCGGTTTTAGCAAATAAATCCCAGGCGGTTTTCACCTCGGGAATCATCGTTACTGTGTCACCATCAAAGGTCGGTTCGTTGGCGTCGCCCTTGGCATTGTGATCGGCAAAATGGGTTTCAGCGAGCTGGCGCGCAGTGGTTAGAATGGCATCGAAATCTTCCCGTGAATGATCCTGATAGCGCGGCCGACTTAACAGTGCCTCAGTATCCAGCATTTCATAGAGCAGAAATTCAATATCGCGGGGATTGAGTAGCGGAACCATCGGCGTATCCTGAAATTATTTTTTGTATTCTAAATTTTTGAAAAAAAATCATAAAACCTTACATAGCTGAGGCGCCACCATCCACGGCAATAGCCTGACCGTTAAGATAACTGTTTGCAGGCGCTATCAGCATCAACATGGCCTCGACAATTTCACGGGGTTCACCTAGCCGTTTCATCGGTGAGCCTTTTGCCAGCATATCCTGCATGGATTGATCCATACCGTTAGTTACTAATGGCGTAGGGCTGTAGTAGGGGCAGATAGCATTTACCCGAATATTGTATTTGGCGTACTCCAGTGCGGCGGTTTTGCTGATACCCACCACCGCGTGTTTGGCTGCACAGTAAGCGGTTAATTTCGGCGCCCCCCCCACTCCTGCCTTGGAGGCGACGTTAAGAATGATGCCGCCCTGCTGTTGCGTAAGAAACTGTCGAATCTGATATTTCATGCCAAAAAAAACGCCCTTGGTGTTGACGGCAAAGTTAAGGTCGAGATCAGACTCTTCGGTTTCGATCAGCGGTTTCATTGCCGAGGACATACCGGCATTGTTGATCGCAATATCCAATTTGCCGAAGTGGGTCACGGCTTCTTCCACAAGAGCTGCGACCTGATCTTCTTTGCTGACATCACAGGCGGCGGTGATAATCTCGCAGCCCTGATTCCGCAGCGGTTGAGCAAAACGTTCCAGTGCTGGTAAATCCAGATCCGACAGCACGAGCTTGACGGACGTTTGTACCAGGTTTTCCACCAACAGGCGGCCAAAACCACCGGCGGCCCCGGTAATTAAAATAACCTTGTCTTTAAAGCAATCGGTATTCATTTTTATTTCCTGGCAAAGGTAATAGGGAGGGCAGTGATTAAATAGTCATTCCACCATCCACTACAATGCATTCGCCGTTGGTGTAACTGGCAGCATCCGAAACCAGATACAGAACAGTACCCGCCATTTCTTCAGGTTCGGCGTGTCTTCGCAGAGGAATTGTGCCGATCACATTGTCATAAATCGCTGGTTGTTCAAACAGCGCACCGGCAAAGCGGGTTTTAGTGAGGCCGGGTAACAGGGCATTAACGCGAATACCCAGCGGCCCACACTCCCGCGCAAAGGCTTTCGTCATATTGACCACCGCGGCTTTAGTGATGGAATAAATACCCTGCCATTCGGCGGGTTGCAGAGCGTTAACTGAGGCGGTGTTGACGATAACGCCTTTGCCCTGTTCCCGCATCAACTTACAGGCCTCGATGGACATAAAAAAGTAGCCACGAATATTCACCTCGACGGTTTTGTTATAGGCGCCAAGATCAGTGTCTAGAATATTACCGAAGTAGGGATTGGCGGCGGCATTATTAATTAAAATGTCCAGCTTGCCGTGGCGACTTTTGATTTCCTGAAAAGTATGACTGATATCTTCCATCGAGCCGACATGACAGGCGACGGCCTCAGCGTTTCCGCCAGCCTCGGTGATCTCGTCAACCACCTTTTGGCAGTCGGCGAGCTTTCTGCTGGAGACAATAACGTGAGCGCCCTGTTCAGCTAACAGTTTGGCGATGGCTTCGCCAATGCCGCGACTCGCTCCAGTAACCAGAGCAATTTTTTCGTTGAGATCAAACAGCGTAGTGCTCATAACAAAGTCCTGTGGTACAGAAAGTTAATGCCTCTATAAACCTGGTCACAAAGTATGGTTGCAGCGCTCAGGGTATCAGTACGACCTTGCCTTTGACTTCACGATTAACCATCAGGTGCAGCGCATCTACCGCTTTCTCTAAAGGAATCTCCGCATCGGTAATCACTTTTATCTGTTTGTCGCGATACCACTGGAACAATTCCTTCATGTTCTCAGCAAACACGTTGGGTTCGTGCTGAGTAAAGCTGCCCCAAAACACACCAATCACTGAATACTCTTTAACCAGTGTCAGGTTGATAGGCAAGTTTGGTATCTCACCACTGGCAAAGCCGATAATGAGCAGTCGGCCATTTCTTGCCATACTGCGAGAACAATGATTAAAGGCATCACCACCGACAGGATCAAACACCACATCGGCACCCTTACCATCGGTCAAGCGTTTGATTTCCGTTTTTAAATTCTGCTCGCTGTAATTCACCAGCTCATCGGCACCGTTAGCTTTGGCAATGGTTAATTTCTCATCGCTGGAACAAACCGCTATCACGCGGGCGCCCATGGCTTTACCAATTTGCACAGCGGCGATGCCAGTGCCACCTGCAGCGCCGAGTACCACCAGAGTTTCACCGGCTTGTAAATTAGCCCGTTGTTTTAACGCATGTTGTGCGGTGCCGTGAGCGCAGACCAGATTGGCGGCATCAACATTGGGCATATCATCGGGTAGAGGAATCACACTGAAAGCAGGGCATTTCACCTGTTCGGCATAGGCGCCATAGCCTGAGCTAAACCCCAAAACGCGGGTGCCGGGTGTGAGTTTTGCCACGTTTTTACCACAGCTGATGATATCACCGGCAAACTCTATGCCGGGGGTAAAGGGTAGCGCCGGTTTGTCCTGATAGAGGCCCTGCACAATTAAGGCATCGGGGAAATTAACCCCGGCAGCTTTGACAGAAACAACCACTTCGTTATCGGCAGGTTGTGGATCGGCAATCTCTTGGTATTGCAGTTGATCGATAGCTGCATATTGCTCACACACGATGGCTTTCATGATGGCTTGCTTCCCTTTTAAATAGTTTTGGTAGATGATAAAAAATATGACTCAATATTGTTGCTCAATGTGCGGTAAAATTTCGATGCCATCAATGACGAAACAAAGCTAATAAAGTGACAATTCCTACCTCGACTTTTGTCGCGTTAAAGTTTTTTCAGCGAAGAAAAAGCGTGGGGCTTCACACTTCGAAGCCCCACGAACAGGTGCCGTTGAGATCCGGCGGGGAATGAAACTATTCGCGCAACTGACGGCGCAAAATTTTGCCTACATTGCTTTTGGGTAATTCGGCAATGCGTTCTATATACTTGGGAACTTTGTAACCGGTCAGCTGAGTGCGCAGGTAGCGACGTAACTCGTCGACATCCAATTGATCGGATGATTTTGCCACCACATAGAGTTTTATCGCTTCACCGGTCTGTGTGTCAGGAACACTGATGGCGGCGCACTCCATGACCTGCTCATGCCAGGTTGCCACTTCCTCGACTTCATTGGGATAAACATTAAAGCCCGAGACGACAATCATATCCTTCAGGCGATCCACCAGTTTGATATAGCCATCGCTTTGCAGAATCGCAATATCGCCGGTGCGTAACCAGCCATCCTCACTCAACACTTCCCGCGTTGTCTCTGGCCGTTGCCAGTAACCGGTCATAACCTGTGGACCACGAACACACAGCTCACCAGCGGTACCATCGGCGACAGTATTGCCTTCGAGATCGATCACTTTAACTTCGGTTTCAGGAACTGGGACACCAATGGTTCCGGTCTGAATCCGTCCGGGCGGATTGGAAGAAATAACCGGAGAAGCCTCGGTCATACCATAGCCTTCGGCGATAGTAATTCCCGTGAGAGCGTGCCACTGTTTGGATACTTTCTCGCTCATCGCCATGCCGCCAGCCGAAGTGCTTTTCAATGCACTGAAATCCAGTTGTTGAAAAGAAGGTGTGTTGCAAAGGCTGGCGAATAGGGTATTGATACCGGGGAAACCGGTGAAGGCATGGGGACGAATAGCTTCGACCAGGGCGTCGGCATCTCGCGGATTGGGAATTAAAATATTGTGACCCCCGCGAGAAAACAGCGCCAGCATTTGTACGGTAAAAGCGTAAATGTGATACAGCGGCAACGCGCTGACATAAATCTCGGCACCTTCATTAAAATAGTCGGTGGATTGCGCAATACACTGACGAACATTGGCCGTCAAATTACTGTGGGTCAGCATGGCACCCTTGGCCATGCCGGTGGTGCCTCCCGTGTATTGCAGCGCTGCCAGTGAATCGGGTGTTGTGGTGACAGGAGCGAAGTCGTTACCGAGGGCAAGCGCTTCGCGAAAACCAATCTGTGTTATCGCAGGGTCATCTTCTTTCGCTTGTTGAGAACTACCCGCATCAGCGGTATCTGGAAGAGGACTGTGTAAATCAGTGATGTCAGTGCAAATCAGTAAGCGGATATCGGTTTGATCCAGCACTTCACGCGCAAGCTCTTGCTGCGAGTTTAATGTGAGCAAGGCCTTTGCACCCGAGTCGGAAAACTGGTGTTGCATCTCCCGTGGAGTATAAAGCGGATTGGTGTTAACGATAACCAGTCCGGCACGCAGTGCGCCATAGGCAGCAACCGGGTACTGCAGCAGGTTGGGTAACTGAATGGCAATACGATCCCCAGGTTGCAAGGGGGTTTGCTGCTGTAGAAAACTGGCAAACAGGGCACTTAAACTATCCAGCTCGCGATAGCTCAGTGTTTTAGCGAGACAGGTGAAAGCCGGGCGATCGGCGTAGTTCGCACAGGCATATTCGAATAAATCAATGATGGTTTGGGCTTGTTTCATTATTAACTACCACGGGCTGCGCTTAGAATTTTTATTAAGGCTTGGGTGTCGCTGTTTAGCTGTGTAACCGTAACAATGCAGCTGCAAAAAGCCCGGCTACAAAAAGCCATTACAGAGGGTGAAAAAGAAGCGGTGCGCTGATGCAACACCGCTTAGGATTTACTATCGGAACCTAGAAGTTATAGGTTACTTCAGCACCAATCACTCGTCCTTTGGCGAGAGGCGCGAAGGTGCCACCAATAGTAGCGGGCAACTGAGTATCACCACCATGCTTCACTTCATCGAGCAGGTTATTACCGTAGATACCGACAATCAGTGATTCATCCCACAGGTGGAAGTCAAAACCGGCGTTCACGATTTTCTGTTCGTCGATGTAGCCCAGATTGTTATCGTTATAGGCAGATTCATCACGGTAGGCGTAGCTGATGCGAGAAGCCAGATAGCCGATAGAGCCCAGATCCAGATCATGGTTTAAACCAATGCTGTAGGTCAGTTCTGGTGCGCGTGGCAACTCCAGAGATTCATCACCACTATCGATGCTGCCATCACCATTCAGATCAGCCCTCACTTCCGAGTACTCCGCATCCAGATAGCCAATCGATGCCATCAGCACCAGGTTATCCATCAGGGCATAGGTACCATCTACTTCGATACCGAAGATATCGGCATCGGCGGTATTACGGATCAACTGAACTACGCCCAGTGCGCCCGCTATATTAAGCTCACGCTGCATATCTTCGATCTTGTTATAGAACACTGCGGCATTGAAACGGCTGCGACCGTATTCCGACTTGTAACCAATTTCAAAGTTATCCACCTGTTCCTCATCAAAGGGACCGGGGACCTCTGATGGATCTTCGGCATCGAAGGGCGCAGGAATGTTGTCACTGGGCAGGGCGGTATTGCGAAGATTATAGCCACCGGAGCGGTAGCTTCTGGTCCAGTGACCATAGACGCGAGATTCATCGGACAACTGATAGGTTAGGCCAACTTTAGGCGACCAATTGCTCCAGTCGTCACTGTCATCAAAGTCAAAGTTACAGCTGGCAGCATCGCTGGCAGTAGGCGCAACTATATTACAGGTCGGATCGCCAAATAGCGGCGAGTTATCTGGCAGTTTAGCGACTCTGGCCTCTTTCTCTTCGTAGCTGTAGTTTAGCCCCAGGTTTAGGGTCAGTGCATCGCTGAGATCATAATCAAGCGCACCGTAAAGCGACCAGGTCTCTACGCTGTGAATACCGCCACCATCGAAAGAAATGGGAACGGTTGTGAACACGCCGGGACCAAACAGGCGCCGCTCGTGATAATCGATATCGTTCTCCATATAGAACAGGCCGGTGGTGACGCTGGCTTTATCGGCAAAGCGACCGCTATAGCGCAGTTCATTACTGAATTGCTCCTGTTCAGTCCAGCTCTTGGAGTGAAAAATCCAGAAGGGTTGAGAGTCAATATCGCCAAGGCTGTCGGCATCGTAGGTGCGCCAACCCATAATGTTGGTAATGGTACCGTTGCCAAAGGCAACATCGTGATTGATTTCAAAGGTGACAAAATCGGTTTCGGTGGTATAAAAACCGGGTTCGTTAATGGAGAAGTCGTGGCTGTCGCGATCCCAGCTGGAGGTGACACCGGGTATAGCATTGGTTACAGCTTCAACACCACTTCCATTGCGATGGCTCTGTGCTACCGGGCCATCACTATCGGTTTCCTGATGCTCCCAGCGCAGAATCACCTCGGTGGCATTGGTGGGTTTCCAAACAGCGACACCTCGCACCATTTCCTGCTCAGTAGCGCCAAAGTCTTCACCATCAAACTGGTTTTCAAACCAGCCGTCATCGTCGTTGTAATACATGGTCAGCTTGGCGGCGAAGGTATCGGTAATCGGGCCGCCGACGGTGCCCATCAGGTATTTATTGAGGCCGCCCTGATCGCCGCCGTCAACGGCAGCTTTAATCGAGCCTTCAAATTCATCACCGGGTTTTTTGGTGGTCATTAAAATAGCGCCGCCGGTTACATTGCGACCAAACAGAGTGCCCTGTGGTCCGCGTAAGACTTCTACCCGTTCCAAATCAAACACGTCAAACACCATGCCGCTGGGAACCGCCATATACACACCATCGACAAAAACGCCGACCGTAGGGTCTATGGATAGAATGGAACTGTTAATACCCAGACCGCGAATCGAAAAGTTGGCGTAGGCTTTGGCTGTGCCCGCATCATCAAGTGACACATTGGGCATGCCAACAGAGAGGCTTTCCATATTACGAACTTTTAACGCGTTCAGTTGATCGGAGCCGAAGGCGGAAACCAGCAGTGGAACGTCCTGGGAGTTTTCTTCACGCTTACGGGCGGAGACAACGACTTCCTCCATTAAAGCAGCAGTGCTTCCTCGCTTGGCTGTCTGGGCGTCGGCCATAGAGGCAACACCGAAACTAGCGGCAATAGCGGTAACCAATGTTAAATGCCTAAAGGGCAGATGCCCGCTTGATGGTGAATGTGGGGATGTTTCAATCGGTCTCATCAGTGACTCCTGTTTATTATTTTCAGAACAGATGTTATCGACCATCATGCTCCGTAAGGATAAATCATGTAATTGCAGCCGGTCCGGTGGTTGTACTGTGCATACTCCCTGATCCAGTGAATAGAGACTAGCTAAGAGGCTATGCAAAAAAAATAACAAATCCCGCCATAGTGAGTTACCAAAAACGCCTATGGCAGAAAGTTTCTGATCTGCCAGTTTACTTGGATTCAGTCATTAGGCCTGTGAGATGATGATGGTCTAAACTTTCACTGGCTATAAAGGCAGTTTTCATTAAATAGTTTTCATCAGGTCTTGTGATCCATGTTTAAAACGAAAACTTAATAACGGCGGAAGTTTATATAACGCATAGTTGCTATTAAAACTATTGTTGGCTAGTGTAAAAATCTGTCATCAGCAATTGGTTCAGGGTGCGAATCAATTTTTTGAGTAAAGAACAATAATGAAAAATGAAGAAATTAATATCCCTACCAGCTATATCCGTACTCTGTTAAACCGTGTACAGGAGCAAGGCTATGACGCCGAACAGCTGTTAGCGGATGCCAATATCGAACGTGGCGAGCTGGAAGAGAAGCGTTATTTTTCTGCCAAGCGCTACGGCAAGCTTTATCAATGTGCCCGCAACGTAATGCATGATGAATGGTTTGGTATGCTGACCGGTGGGCGGATTAGAAAAGGGTCCTTTCGTTTATTGTCACTATTAATGGTGCAGTGCAAAAATCTTCGTCAAGCGCTATTGCGGGCCAGAGAATTTGGCAATATTTGTCGGGGCTTTCGCATCACGATTGGCCTCACAGAGAAGGATGGAGTAGCACAGGTACGTATGGAAGCTCTGGACCATGTAGGGCAGGCTGAGTACGAAGAGATCATCCGCAACTCCAATCCGGCCATGATTCGTACTTCGCTGGCCGTGTGGCTGCGCCATTGGAGTTGGTTGATAGGTAGTGAGGTAACGGTCAGCAAAACCTATTTTGCCTTTCCCAAACCTGAAGAAGAATGGGAGATGGCGCATTTTAGCAGCGAAGAAATCGAATTTGATCACGATTTTAATGGCTTTGAATTCCCTGCATCCTTTCTGGACTATTCCATTATTCAAACCCCCGAAACCGCTGAGGAGTTTGTGCGTGTTGCGCAGCTAAGTCTATTCGTTAACGTTGAAGAAGAACACACTACTAAAGCTCGAATCAGGGCCATGTTAAACCAGAATGTTGGTCATCATATGCTGGGTGCAGACCAGGTGGCGGATCGTTTACATATGTCGGTGACAACCCTGAGGCGCCATTTACAGGTTGAGGGTACTTCCTTTCAACGCTTAAAAGATGAATGCCGAATGGAAGCTGCTTTTCACTATCTCGGCTGCCCGGATTTAAGCAATCGGGAAATTGCCGAACGGTTGGGTTTTGATGAGGTGAGTGCCTTTTTCCGCGCTTTTAAAAAGTGGACAGGATTAACACCGGGACAGTACCGTATCGCACACTCCGTTGGCAGTGAAATCGTCGAGTAAGCTCCATCGAGTTTTGTCATAACGACGTTTTTGGTAACTCACTTCGGCGGAATTCGTAATTGTATGCCGCCACTGATTTTTTAGAATCTTCCCCTCTATAATTTTATGCGTGCGTACTGCGCCGCAACCGACGGGGAAGCATGCGGGATTTTACCTTTAATACCAGCAAATCGATTATCTGCGAAATCGGTGCGGTAAAACGGCTTGCCGATATTTGTCGTCAACAAGGCATCCTGCGCCCTCTCATCGTTACTGACCCTGGCATCAAACAGGCGGGATTATTAGATAAGCTGTGCGGATACCTGGATAGCGCCCCGCTTAACTCACAGAGCGGCTCTCAGCCCAGCTCTCAGTTCAACTCTAAAATCAATTACAGCCTTTTTACTGCGGTGGTGGCCGATCCGCCCGAGGCCGTGGTGCAGCAAGCTTTGGCGGTGGCGCAGGCCGAGCACGCCGATGGTGTGATTGGTCTGGGGGGTGGCAGCTCTTTAGATACAGCAAAGCTGGTTGCGTTGATGGCACAGTCAGGCGAAACACTACAGGATATTTACGGTGTGGAGCAGGCCAAAGGTCCACGCCTGCCGCTGATATTAATCCCGACTACTGCAGGTACTGGATCCGAGGTTACCGCGGTAGCCATCGTCACTACAGGCGAGACCACTAAAATGGGCGTAGTGTCGCCTTTTCTCTATCCCGATGTGGCAATTCTGGATGCGGAATTAACTCTGGGTTTACCGCCACAGGTGACGGCGATGACCGGCATTGATGCCATGGTACATGCGGTGGAAGCCTATACCAGCGTGCATAAAAAAAATCCCTACTCGGATATGCTGGCACGCCAAGCCCTGCAATTAATGGCTGGCAATATCATTTCGGCGACACAACAGGGTGATAATCTCGAAGCGCGACAGGCCATGCTGTTAGGTGCCTGCCTGGCCGGGCAGGCCTTTGCCAATGCCCCCGTAGCTGCCGTGCACGCCTTGGCCTACCCCTTGGGCGGACATTACCACATTCCCCATGGCCTGAGTAATTCGCTGGTGTTACCCCAGGTGTTGGCATTCAATGCCAGCGTGGCGGCCGATTTATACGCTGAGCTGGCAACGTTTGTGCTACCGGAGTTAACGAATCAATCCAGTGAAAACCTTTCGGCGGAGCAGCGCTGTCAAAGGCTGATTGATTATTTCACCCAGCTGATAAAACAACTGGACCTACCGGCGAGCTTATCGGAGGCATCGGTGCCCGAGGCGGATTTACCCCTGCTGGCAGCCGAGGCCATGCAGCAACAACGCTTACTGATTAATAATCCCCGGCCGGTATCGGAAGCCGATGCGCTGGCCATTTACCGCGCCGCTTATTAAGCGGTCACCGATAACAAGACAATGACGAATAACGCCAACAGTAAAAAACAGCCAGCAGAGAGTACGAGTGACCCCGAGCAAAAAGAAAATTACGCCTGGTCACTGCCGATCACAACCCGCTGGATGGATAACGATCTTTACGGCCATGTGAACAATGTTAACTACTATTCCTATTTCGACACCGTAGCCAATAGTTATCTGATCAAACACTGCGGGTTGGATATTCATTGCGGCGCAGTAATCGGCTATATCGTTCACTCAGAATGTTTTTACAAACAGGCGTTGGCTTTTCCGCAATCTCTTACCGGTGGGCTGCGGGTTAATCGAATCGGTAACAGCTCGGTACAGTATGGCCTTGCTATTTTTGCGGAAGCTGAACAGCAGGCCAGTGCCTATGGCACGGTGACTCATGTGTTTGTGGATCGTGAGTCAGAACGACCGGTGTCGATTGCAGGGCAGCTTCGTGAGGGCTTGGAACAATTACTGGTTTCAGATACTGGCTTGAGGAAATAAAGCGATTTATTTCTGTAGTTTATTTCAATAATTCACAGACTCACCCAAAATTTATTCTAACGGGAAGCTAATCAGACTATGACTTCATTTAAAATTCCCCGCCAACCGGGCAACGATTACAGTCGGGAAGCTGCCGCAGAGCGTCGCCGCTTTATTGAAAATAAAACCTCTGCCTCGCTGGAACATTCATCCCAGTTTTCCTTTGATCCGGCAATTTTGCCAGGCAATATCGAAAACTTTTCCGGGGTTGTACAAATGCCCATGGGCTTCGCTGGTCCATTGCTGGTCGATGGCGAGCATGCTCAGGGTGAATTTTATGTGCCAATGGCGACCACCGAAGGCACACTGGTCGCCAGTTATAACCGGGGCATGAGCTTAACGCGTGCAGCGGGTGGTATCACTACGACGGTGGTGGATGATGCCATGCAACGCTCGCCGGTATTTGTCTTTGACAATGCGCGAGGCGCCAAACAGTTTAGCGAGTGGATAAGCGATAACTACAACGAAATAAAAGCGACTGCGGAAACCACCACCAGTACTGGCAAGCTGCGTAATATCGAACAGTATTTTGCCAGTCGTATGTTGTACCTGCGGTTTAATTACACGACAGGTGATGCGGCGGGGCAGAATATGACGGGCAAGGCCACTTATGTCGCCTGTCAGTGGATCAATAAACATTACCCGGAAAAAATTGTGAATTATTTTCTCTCGGGCAATATGGATACGGATAAAAAACACTCGCAACTCAATACCCTGCACTCGCGCGGTAAGCGGGTGATTGCCGAGATCACTATTCCACGAGAGCTTATTCAGAAAACACTGCGCACCACACCGGAAGCGATGTATGCCGCACGCAAAACCTCGCAGCTCGGTGGTTTGATGGCAGGTGCGGTGCACAATGGAGTGCATCCAGCCAATGGCATCGCCTCGATCTTTATTGCCACCGGCCAGGATGAGGCCAATGTAGCAGAATCTCATGCCAGCCTGGTGTTTGCTGAAGTCACCCCGGAAGGCGATTACTACTACTCAGTGACCTTGCCTTCCTTGATTGTGGCAACCTATGGCGGTGGAACAGGCTTAGCTACTCAGCGTGAATGTCTGGAGGTGATGGATTGCTATGGTACCGGCAAGGCGCGAAAACTGGCTGAAATTATTGCAGCTACCGTGCTGTGTGGCGAAATTTCTCTGGGGGCAGCGGTAGTCTCCGAGGAGTGGGTGAGCAGTCACGACGAGTTGGGGAGAAACCGGCCAGTCGATTAACCAACGAAGCAACACATAAAGCAAACATTGCACAATAAAAAGGAAAAAACGATGGCTTCAATTATCCCCTTGAAAAAAGAGCGGCTTATCTTCGGCATCTATCTGCTTGTGTTGATCGTTGCTATTGAGTTGGTACTTCATCAATTTCACTGGCCCGCCTGGCCGGTGTTTATGGTGATGATTTTTTTCTTTGAGGCGCATATGGATCGGGCAAAGGCTCCGCATCTGTTAATTGGTGCGGTAGTGGGTATTAGTTGTTATGTGTTGACGGTGCAGTTTGTTGAATTGGCAGCAACCAGTCTGGGTGTTGCAACAGCTCGGTTGATTTTTATCTGTACGGTGGTTTATGCGATTGTCGCCTTTGGTGAAATAATTCCTATGGTGTTTAACAATTATGCGTTTATGTTTTATTTGGTGAGTGGTTTGGCGGCGCGAGTTGGCGGCGAAACACCACAGCCTTTGCAATGGATGCTGTTGGCTGTTATTGGTGGGAGTCTGGTTATTGTCGGTATTATAGGGATCGGGCGATTGATGGCGATGACTGCTGGATTGAATACTTCGGCTTCTTCAGAGGCTGAACCCTGAATTTAAATTAGACTGTTTAGTGCTGTTTTACTTTCCCGGCTTAAGGCCCCTTTACCCTTTGTGGCTGGTCGCTGCCAAGCAAGGTTTTTTGGCAGCTGCGCAACTCGCCTTTCTTTTACTCTGTAAAAGAATGACTCAGACAAGGCTCTGCTGAAAGCTCCAAAAATCCTTGCTTGGCAAAACACGCCCTGATTAGCCACAAAGGGTAAAGGGGCCTTAAGCCTGACTCTGTGCAAGCCTGAAAGTTGTTACAATAAAAGATTATTGAAACCCTTCCGCAGACTCGGTGTTAAGGAGATACGCTGTCCTCCCTGAAAATCATTCAGGGAATGCAGCGTATCTCCTGGATCTCGTGCACGAATCCTCGAAGTCTAAATTTAATACGTTTTGAAAAACGCTAGTTTTGGCTAAGAAAAACGACCACACTGAACCAGTAGTGATTTTTCCAACGCATCTTCCCTTAATGATTTAATCGCCAGAAACTCTGGGCTATTGACCAGGCGATCAAAAGCCTTTTTATTGGGGTATTCCACCACAAAAAATAAATCCGGGTCCAAGCCCTCACTCAACCCACTGCCAATCAGCGTTACCTCCGGTGTCAGCATGGTGTGGGTAATGGCACCAATCTCCAACTGCTTAATTACCTTAGCGGCTTCCGCAAGATAGCGACGGTAAAGTTTTTCACCGCTCTCTGGTCCAGCATCCTGTTTGAACCAGAGCGCATTGAGCATAAAAACGGGTTTGTTATCCATCGAATATCTTCCCGTTATCAATTAGAAGTCTCATAAGCCTAGAAGCTAAAAGCTTCGGCAGAAAGCGCCATCAGATTATCATCGCTGGAGCGGGCTGTTGCTGCCAAGCCCGATGTCCTGGGTAGGATGCGTTCAAAATAGAACCGGGCTGTGGCCAGTTTCGCCTGATAAAATTCAGCTTCCTGCGTGTCACTTGCCAACGCCGCTTCTGCCTTACTGGCACTGACAGCCCAGAAATAGGCAAGCGTGGTATAACCAGCAATCATCATATAATCATAGGCGGCGGCACCCACGACATTGGGATTGCTGGTAACCTGTTCGCCAGTTTCTTCGGTAAGCTTAATCCACAGGTTAATATTTTTACTGAGCTGTTTGACCAATGGCTGCATCGTCTCTGAATGATCTTCCTGACAGAAATTCAGCAAACGATCAATAAAAGAACGCATCACCTGGCCACCAGTGGCGAGGATTTTACGGCCCAGTAAATCCAACGCCTGAATACCGTTGGTGCCCTCGTAAATAGCGGTAATTCGAGTATCCCGATATTCCTGTTCCATCCCCCATTCTGCAATAAAGCCATGGCCACCTAACACCTGAATGCCGTGGCTGGTTGCCTCCATACTGACTTCGGTTAAAAAGCCTTTAGCGATAGGCGTCAGTAGTGCCAATTCGGTTTCAGCGCGCAAGCGCTCTTTTTCATCGGGGCTGCTATGGGCGAGGTCTACCAATTGTGCGCAGTAATAATTGAGCAGGCGACCACCTTCGGCGAAGGCCTTTTGGGTCAGCAGCATACGCCTGACATCGGGGTGGGCAATAATCGGGTCGGCGGCTTTCTCGGGTAGCACACGCACTGGCGCGCGCATTTGCAAGCGTTCTTTGGCATAGGCCAGCGCCCCCTGAAAAGACGCCTCGATATGCGCATGTCCCTGCTGAGCAACGCCGAGTCGCGACTCGTTAATAAAGGTAAACATACAACTCATACCCTTATGCGGCGGGCCAATCAGAAAACCTTTAGCACCATCAAAATTCAACACACAGGTCGCGTTGCCGTGAATACCCATTTTGTGTTCGATAGAGCCACAGCTAACACCGTTGGCATCGCCAAGTGTGCTGTCTTCGTTGACCCAGATTTTAGGGACCACAAACAAAGATATGCCCTTAACGCCTTCGGGGGCATCGGGTAGTCGGGCTAAAACAATATGGACGATATTATCGGTGAGGTCGTGATCGCCGGAGGAGATAAAAATCTTACTGCCGTCGATATTATAAGTGCCATCTTCATTAGGCGTGGCCTTGGTGCGCAGCAAACCCAAATCAGATCCGCAGTGAGCCTCTGTCAGGCACATGGTTCCGGACCAGCGACCTGTTACCATAGTGGGTAAAAAACGCTGCTTAAGTTCATCGTTAGCATGGGCCTGAATGGTTTTAATTGCGCCCCAGGTTAGCGTGGGATACATCGACCAGGCGTGATTGGCCGTGGCCATCATTTCATTAAATACTGTATTGAGCGACAGCGGTAGTCCCTGGCCGCCAAGGGCAGGGTCCTGAGACAGCGCAGGCCAGCCACCCTCGATAAATTGCTCAAAGGCATTTTTAAAACCTGTGGGGGTTGTGACCAGGCCATCCTGCCACTGACAACCTTCCTGGTCGCCACTGGCATTCAGGGGGTTGATGACCTGCTCACAAAACTTGGTCGCTTCGTCGAGTATCGCCGAAACCATATCCGGGGTGGCGTCTTCAGCGCCGGGAAGTTGTTGGTAGTGTTGTTCAAAGCCCAGCACTTCATTCATGGCGAACTGGATTTCGCGACTGGGGACTTTATAGTCGGGCATAACGTACTCCGTTTATATCAACAATTAAAAATGTAACGCGTGTTACGTCTTATTCAGCGACGATCAGCATCAGGGCATCGGCAACCATGGCGGGTTTTTCCTCAGCTTTAATTTCAGCGGTCACCGCGAGGCGTAGTAATAAGGATGTTGGGTCGCGTTGTTCGCAACCGCCAATCTGTACACGGAAACGAATCGACTTTCCGCTATGTACCGGGTTTAACATGCGCACCTTGTCCGAACCGTAATTTAAAAAAGTGGAACCTTCCCGCTGGAAGGGAGCTAACATGGGATAGAGAAAATGAGGCAGCAGTGACAGCGTTAGCAGGCCGTGGGCGACGGTGCCGCCAAAGGGCGATTTTGCCGCCGCCTCCGGGTCAACATGAATATATTGATGATCCATGGTGGCATCGGCAAAGGCACTAATACGCTCCTGATCAATGACAAACCACTCACTGGTTCCCAGTTCCTCACCTTCACGTTGTTGCCAGAATTGCAGATTCATTATTCTTTTTCCGTTTGTTATATATGTTAGGCAGCCTCAAGCAGCCCTGAGCCGGTTGCCCTAGGCAACCTCAAAAAGACCGGCCGCACCCATACCACCGCCGACACACATGGTGACAACCACATATTTCGCACCGCGGCGTTTGCCTTCGATTAGCGCATGGCCAACCTGACGCGCGCCGGTCATACCGTAGGGGTGACCGATAGAAATAGCGCCGCCATTGACGTTATAAATGTCAGGGTCAATATCCATTTGATCGCGACAGTAAAGTGCCTGGCAGGCAAACGCTTCGTTCAGCTCCCACAGGCCAATGTCACTAACGGATAGGCCATGCTGCTTTAATAATTTGGGGATCGCGTAGATTGGGCCAATGCCCATTTCTTCCGGCGCATTACCGGCGACGGCCATGCCGCGATAAATGCCCAGTGGTTGCAGGCCACGCTGTTCGGCCAGTTTGCTCTCCATTAACACACAGGCAGAGGCACCGTCGGATAACTGGCTGGCATTGCCCGCCGTGATACAACCGCCTTCCACCACCGGGTTAAGTGCTTGTAAATCTGCCAGTGTGGTTGAGGGGCGATTGCCTTCATCCTTGCTTAAAGTCACTTCCCTGTAGGAAACTTCCCTGGTTTCCTTATCCATGAGTGCCTGAGTGGCGGTGATGGGCACAATCTCGTCATCAAACTTGCCCTCGGCCTGGGCCTGCGCGGTGCGTTGCTGCGATTGCAATGAATAGGCATCCTGCACATCGCGGCTGATGCCAAATTTTTTCGCGACATTTTCAGCGGTTAATAACATTGGCATATAGGCATGCTCTGCACGAGCAATCACGTTGTCATCAACGTTTTGGGTGATGGATTCAAAATAGGCCTGCTGCACAGCGGAGATATTGTCCTGGCCACCGGCAACCACTACGTCCATACCATCGACAATAATTTGCTTGGCGGCGGTGGCGATGGCCATTAAACCGGAGGAACACTGTCGATCAATAGTTTGACCTGCTGCGGTATTGGGTAGACCTGCAGCCAGCGCGGAGAGGCGGGCGATATTCATTCCACCGGTACCCATGGTTAACACGGAACCGATCACCACGTCTTCGACTTCCGCTCCTTCAATACCGGCACGCGCCACGGCATGTTCAATTGCATGGCCCTGCATGGTTGGTGATTTGATATTGTTCAGCGCACCTTTAAAGGCGCGGCCAATCGGTGTGCGGGCGGTGGAGACGATTACGGCATCTTTCATAGTGTTTCCCTGTAAAAATTATCTTTTGGAATGAATAAGGCTTAGGCTTTGTCGAGACTGTTAAAGGTTTTCCCCTCGGCAGCCAGTTTTTCTAACAGCGGTGCAGGTTGAAACCACATCTTGCCGTGATCGCCCAGTTGCTGTTGATACTTTTTAAGGCCGGCCAACACAGTGTCTAAACCAATTTCGTTGGCGTATTGCATGGGGCCGCCGCGCCAGGCGGGAAAGCCGTAACCATTGACGTAGACCAGGTCGCAATCACTGGCGCGACTGGCAATGCCCTCTTCGAGAATCAACGCGCCTTCATTGATTAGCGGGTAGAGACAGCGTTCAACAATTTCCTGATCGCTGATTTCCCGCTGTGGCACGCCGAGTTCGGCGGCGGCTTCGGCGGTGATGGTAAGTACATCGGGGTTATCACTTTTTTCACGACCGTTGTAACAGTAGTAACCGCGACCCGTTTTTTGGCCGTAATCGCCGCGCGCATATAATCGGTCACCGATAATGCCGTAGCTGGGGTCGTGTTTGATTGCATCGCGACGACTTTCGCGGGTGAGATAACTGACATCGATGCCGGCCAGATCACCCATCGAACAAATACCCATGGCCAAACCAAAATCCGTGAGCGCTTTATCAATTTGCGCCGGGGTGGCACCCTCCAGCATCAAACGAGAGGATTCGCGAGCGTAAGGTTCCAGCATGCGGTTGCCGACAAAACCAAAACAGACACCTACTACCACCGGCAGCTTTTTAATAATTTGTGCCAGTTTGATCGTAGTGACAATTACATCGTCGGCGGTTTTATCAGCGCGAACAATTTCCAGCAGCCGCATCACATTGGCCGGGCTGAAAAAGTGCAATCCGATTACGTCCTGTGGTCGGGAAGTGACGGCGGCAATTTCATTCACATCCAACGTTGAGGTGTTCGTCGCCAGTATGGCGCCGGGTTTGCAGACTTCATCCAGTGTCTTAAACACCGTCTGTTTGACATCCATACGTTCAAACACCGCTTCAATTACCAGGTCGGCATCGGCGAGATCACTGTATTGAGTCGTAGCCTGAAGCAACCCCATACGTTGTTCTACCTGCTCTTCTGTCAGGCGTCCTTTTTTAGCGCTGATGTTGTAATTGTTGCGAATGACACCAATGCCGCGATCCAGTGCTTCGCCATTAAGGTCGAGTATGGTGGTGGCAATACCGGCGTTGATAAAGTTCATGGCGATGCCGCCACCCATGGTGCCAGAACCAATAATGGCGACTTTTTTGATACTACGCTTTGGTGTTTTAGGATTGACACCGGGCACTTTGGTGGCGGCGCGCTCGGCAAAAAACAGATGCTGCTGAGCACGTGCCTGTGGTGTTTGCATACAGGCCACGAACAATTCCTGCTCGCGTATAATCCCTTCCGTTAGGGGAAGTTCACAGGCGGCTTCCACGGCCTTGATACATTGCTCTGGCGCATAAAAGCCACGAGTTTTACGGGCAATAGCCTTGCGATATTCCTCAAAATAGGATTCGGCAAGCCCGCTGGTATCAACCGACAATTCAGCGCAGCTGCGTAATGGTGCATTGCTGGCGATTAACTCCTGAGCATAAGTGATGGCTGCATCCAGTATGGCGTCTTCGCCTTCGTGCAGGCGATCAACAAAGCCCGCGCTATGTGCCTGTTTAGCAGAAATCGGAGTGCCGGAGACAATCATATCCAGTGCGGTTTTCGGGTCTGTTAAACGTGGCAGGCGTTGGGTGCCGCCAGCGCCGGGAATAATCCCAAGGTGCACTTCCGGCAGGCCAAGTTTGGCCGAGGGGGCTGCCATGCGGTAATCGCAGGCCAGTGCCAACTCCAACCCGCCCCCCAAAGCCACGCCTTCAATGGCTGCCACCACGGGCTTAGTGCTTTCTTCCAGTGCATCTAACACATTGGGTAAAAGTGGTTCAGCGTCGAATACACCACTGGAAAATTCGCTGATGTCAGCGCCACCGCAAAAAACACCGAAGCTGGAACCAATAACAATCGCTTTGATGGCATCGTCGGCACTGGCCTTTTCAAAACCGTCGCGGATGCCGGCGCGCAGTGCTTGTCCAAGGCCGTTAACCGGAGGGTGATTAAGTAGTATCAGTGCTACATCGTTCCGGGTTTGGTAGATCACGGGGTCGGACATATGGGTGGCTCCCTGAGCTTATGGTTATTGCGTTATAGCGTCGGGAGATTTTTAAAAAAAAGCGGGGGACAAACAATTACGATTTCCACCGAAGTGAGTTACTAAAAGGGTCGCGGTAAACGGAAATGGACGTCGGATAGGTGGCACCAAACCACCTTTGAGAACAGGAAAACAGATAATTAGAATAGCTGGTAGAGACTAATCAGATAAATGCACTTCGAACTTACCGTCTAATAATTCCCACCGCCAACTCGGAGAGCGGTGTCACCAACGCACCAACCTGCTGCGCTTTTTCACTGGAGGCGTTGCCATCGAGTGCGCGTTTTTTTACGCCCTGCACAATCGCCGCCAAGCGGAAAAAACAGAAGGCCAGATAAAACGGCCAGTGCTCAATACCGTCAATATTCATACGTTGACAATACTGTGCGACATATTCCTGTTCAGTGGGAATACCCAACGCTTTGCAGTCGACATCCGCTAAACCCATAATGCCTCCGGTGTTAGGCATATGCCACTGCATACATTGGTAAGCGAGGTCGGCATAGGGGTGGCCGAGTGTAGAGAGCTCCCAGTCCACCACAGCCACAATTTCTGGACGCTGCTGATGGAACATTAAATTATCGAGCCGAAAATCACCGTGCACCAGGCTCACTTTGCCGTCATCCTCGGGCATATTGGCTGGCAACCACTGCATCAGCGTTTCCATCGCTTCAACGGTATCGGTTTCCGAGGCGCGGTACTGTTTACTCCAGCGGCCAAATTGGCGCTCAAAATAATTGCCGGCCTTGCCATAATCGGAAAGTCCCGCCGCCTCAATATCGACGGAATGCAGCGCGGCCAGAACACGGTTCATTTCGTCGTACATGGCACTGCGGGTGTTGTTATCCACCTCTGGCAGGGCAGGGTCCCAATAGACCTTACCATCGACATATTCCATCAGATAAAACATGCTGCCGATAATGCTGTCGTCATCGCACAGGTGATAGGCACGGGCCACGGGCACATCGCTATTGGCCAGTGCACGCAATACCCGGTATTCGCGATCCACGGCGTGAGCGGATTTCAGTAATTGTCCCGATGGCTTGCGACGCAACACATAGTTACCGCTGGCAGCACGAATTGCGAAAGTGGGGTTGGACTGGCCGCCGGGAAATTTCTCAGCTGTCAGTGGGCCGCGAAAGTCATCAAGCTGCGATTCGAGATAGTCAGCCAACACCTTCTCATCAAAACTGTGTGTATTCTGGCTCATAAGTTGCCCCTGTTATTGTATGCTTTTGACTAGTGATGTTGTTGAATCAGCGATCGTCCCAGTGTCATTCGGTGCACCTGATCCGGGCCGTCAGCCAGTCGGCAGGTGCGGGCATAGTTATATTGCTCCGCCAGCGGGAAGTCTTCCGTCAGGCCAGCGGCGCCGTGCAATTGAATAGCGCGATCAATTACTCGACAGGCCATTGACGGCGCGACCACTTTGATAGCGGCGATAATATCCTTCGCTACTTTATTGCCGTAGCGGTCCATCTGGTCGGCGGCTTTCAGGGTCAGCAAACGCGCCTGTTCGATGTCACAAAAAGAGTCCGCGATTTGTTCGCGCACGGTTTGATTTTTTGCCAGCGGCTGACCAAAGGCAACCCGCTGTTCAGCGCGCTGACACATTAGTTCAAGCGCGCGCTGGGCGGCACCGATCAAACGCATGCAGTGGTGAATGCGCCCTGGTCCTAAACGGCCCTGTGCAATTTCAAAACCGCGGCCTTCACCTAACAGTAAATTACTGCTGGGCACCCGCACATTGTCGAACAGGGTTTCTGCTTCGCCGAAGGGGTATTCAGCATAGCCCAGTGTAGTGGTCGAGCGCAGCGTCTTAACCCCCGGTGTGTTTCTGGGCACCAGAATCATTGATTGCTGGCGATGCCGGTTTTCATTATTCGGGTCGGTCTTGCCCATCACGATATAGAGTTCACAATTATCGCGCATGCCGCCGGTGGTAAACCATTTATGACCATTGATCACGTACTCATCGCCATCGCGCTGAATCGAACAGCCAATATTGGAGGCATCGGAGGAGGCCACCTCCGGCTCGGTCATGGCAAAGCCGGAGCGAATGTGGCCATCCATTAAAGGCTGTAACCAGCGCGCCTTTTGTTCATCGCTGCCGTACAGCACCAGCGTTTCCATATTGCCGGTGTCGGGTGCATTACAGTTGAACACCTCCGGCGACCAGATCACCCGCCCCATAATCTCGGCCAGTGGAGCGTATTCCAGGTTGGTCAGTTCGCCGCCATGCTGTTTAGCCAAAAACAGATTCCACAGCCCGGCCGCTTTGGCCTTGTCCTTGAGCGACTCCATCAGGGGCGCTGTAGTCCAGGGCTTGTCGGTGTTGTGGAAGTGCTCGCGATAGGCTTTTTCGTTGGGGTAAATATGCTCATCCATAAACTGATTAAGGCGTTCTTCCAGGGCTTTAACTTTATCGCTGTATTCAAAATGCATGGTGCTGTCCTTTGTCCTTAATAAGGGTGACCCGAAGTGAAATTATGACGAATACGGGGCTGGGACAGAGAGTCTAGGGTGGTATTCGATATTTTTTAAATTTATTTATTTTATAGTCTGTTATAAGTTTAGATAATACCAAGTATACACTGGAGAATAAGCCATGAGACTGGATCGTGCCGATCTGAACCTGTTTGTCGTCTTCGATACCATTTATACCGAGCGCAATCTGAGCCGAGCCGCCGAGGTGCTGCATGTTACCCAGCCCGCTATCAGCAACGCCCTTAAGCGTCTGCGGGATTTGTATCAGGACGAACTCTTTGTGCGCCAGCCTCGTGGTATGCAACCCACAGCGCTGGCAGAAAACAGCATCGGCCATGTTCGACAGGCGCTGGAATTGCTCAACTTCAGCCTGCAACAGGGCGACGCCTTTGATCCAGCCCAATCGACCAAAAGCTTTAACCTCAGCATGAACGACCTGGCGGAAATGCTGCTCCTGCCACAACTGTTAGAGCCTATCAAAGCCAGCGCCCCTCAGGTAAAAGTGCTGAACCATTATGTCGGCCGGCAGGAGCTGGTGCGAGAACTCAGCGCTGGTCAGGTAGACATCGCCATCGACGTGCCCCTGATTAACGATAGTAATGTGTTGCACAGGCCGATTTCGAAAGAGCATTACGTCTGCGTGCTGCGTCACGGTCATCCCCTGTTGAAAAAGCCCTTCACCCTGGAAAATTACTTGTCACTGCAACATGTGCATGTATCCAGTCGACGCACCGGCGGTGGCTACGTCGATTACGCGCTCGGCAAACTTGGCCTGAAGCGAACCATCGCCGTGCGACTGCAGCACTACATGGCAGCGCCTGAGATTATCCGCAATAGCGATATGGCGCTAACTGTACCGCGCCCGCTGGCCGAGCGTGCTGACTTGCCCAGCGTTGAGGTGCCCTGTGAATTTGAGCCACTGGAATGGCATTTGTACTGGCACAAGGCAGCGGATAATGACAAGGCCAATCGTTGGTTGCGGGAGTTGATTACTAACGCATTAACTTGTACTTAATCTTTGCTCGATTGCCTGAACAGTATTGCTGTTGTCTACTTTATTCTTCATCACATAGCTGCCAGCTGTGATGGCCTGTTGCAACGGGTAACGTGGGTGTCCGAATAGCCTTACTTATACACCTTCCGGAAACTGGTAGTTCTTTTCGCGAAACAGTCGCAGACAGGCGTTAACGCTATTTGCATCGTAAAGCGTACCTGCCTTCTGCTCGATCTCGCTCAGTGCCGCTTCCAGGCCAAGGGAGTGGCGGTAGGGGCGGTCTTTGGCCATGGATTCGACCACATCGGCAATGCTGAGAATACGTGCTTCCAGCAGAATTTCTTCATCTTTCAACCCGCGGGGATAACCACTGCCATCTATGCGTTCATGGTGTTGCCTGGCCAGTTCGGCCACTGGCCAGGGGAAATTGACGTTGCGCAGGATTTGATAGCCGTTCTCGGCATGTTCCTTGATAACGGAGTATTCCGCATGGCTCAGTCGGGTGGGTTTTGTGAGCAGCTCGGAGGGCACGCTGATTTTTCCAATGTCGTGCAGGATACCGGCAACTCGCAGGCCAAATTGTTGGTGATCATCAAAGCCCATTTCGGCGCCAATGGCAGCGGCCAGGTGACCCACTCGGTTTTCATGGCCGGCTGTGTAGGGGTCGCGTAGCTCCACCATCTGGGCGATCACATTCACTGTGCTGATCATGGAGGCCTGGATCTGGCTGCTGTAGTCGTTGACCAACTGCTCCTGTTCTTTGATCTCGGTAATGTCTAACCAGACTCCTACAATCCGTGGCGCGCTGTTGTCCTCGGTTTCTATAGGCTGTAGCTCATCCCGAATCCAGGCATAGTCGCCGGATGCTTGCCTGATCCGGTATTCATGAGTGCCACCTGAGACCCGGATAGTAGCAAAATGGGCCAGAGCAGCGTCACGATCATCGGGGTGCAAGTGTTCACGCCACCAAAGCGGTGATAGTAGCTCTTTCATGCTATAGCCGAGGATATTGGAAACATTTTCGCTCACCCATACTGGCTCAAAGTTTTTACCCCGTTGTTCCAGCACATAAACGATGGCGGGTAACTGCGCAAAAAACTGGGGCATACGCGACAGCATCACATCATTGGTCATTTCTGCGCTGTGGGCGCGTTGCTGGACTGCGTCGAGATAGCGCAACAGCCAATACAGCGCGGTGGCGGTAATCAGGATAAAGCCAATACCTTTGGCGGTGGAGACCAAAAAGGTGGATTGCTGAACGGGGAGTAAGTGCAGCATCAACCAGTCACTGGAAAAGATCCAGATAATTCCTACCAGAGAATAAGCGGTAATCACTTTTAAAATAGGTATTCTGGTATTGGTGCGATTTTTCTTTTGCCCATCGAGGGCTGGCTTAATCATGGCGTTTTACGAAGGCTCTAAAATTCAATAACGGTGACTTGCCTGGCAGCCAGGATTACTACCATACCATTTGGTACTGAACAAGGTCATTAAGGCGCCGCATTCTAATGCCCACAACCCCTTTGTCCAGCGATTTTGGGGCATTTACTGCAACCTATCCGTACAACCGAAAATAAACTATTCGCTGAGCACTGCGTCGTGTCTTCTCGGCTGCTTTCCCTGCAGGTTTTATATAGACGCTTTGCCTACAAACTACGGCATCAATGGCATAAAATCCACGATCTATAACCCACCCAATGGGCATGGAGCTCGGCATGAAATTTATCTTCGAAGTAACAATGAAACCGGGATTTTCCGTTGAGGAGTACGCACAGGGTTGGCTTGAGGCCAGCCGGATTATGCAACAAACCCCCGGTGCCAGAGGCACCTATCTGCATCGCAAAATCGGTGAGCCCGATAAGCTGCTTGCCATTGCGCACTGGGATTCAAAGGCCAGCCGCGATTTGAAAGATGATGAGGCCAGTGAAACCGTACGCCGAATATTGGAGAAACATTCCAGGCACTGTGACATTGAAGTGATTGGTGAGTTTGACGAGCCGGAGTGGGAAGTGGTGTTGAATCAGGATTAGGTCATCGCCATTCGGGCTAGAATTTGTTCTCGATAACGCCCTCGTCGCGCTGGGAAAAAATCGTATCGATCACATGGCGCACGCGGCGGGGGATCAGGCGGCGGCCGGGGTAGACCAATTGATAGGATTGCTTCACGGTTTGCCACTCACTCAATAGGGGTAGCAGGGTCTGTGACGACAGGTCTTCGGCAACCAGTCTTTTGGGGAGCAGGCCGATACCGATACCGCAACGTACCGCTTCCAGGCTCAGGGTATAGGTGTTGGTACGAAGGGCAACGGGGATGGTCACTGTCTCGGGCTCACCTGAAGCGCTTTGCAGTGTCCAGCTTTCCCGCCGGTAGTTTGCGCCACCCGCGATCCATCCTCCCACGCAATAATGTGCGGCCAGATCTGCGGGCGACCGCGGCGCTGGGTGCCGTTGCAGGTAACTGGGCGCGGCGCAAATAATAAAGGTGGCGTCCAGTAGCGGGCGTGCCACTGCGTTTGCCGATACCGGATGTGCGGTGTTCATGGTGGCCACATCAAAACCCTCTGCCACCGGGTCAATGGCGGCATCACTCATCGCCAGTTCTACTGTGAGGTCTGGAAACTCCTGATGCAGTTGCGTCAGGGCCTGGGCCGTTTCATGAATATCAAACACGGTGGGCAGGCCGATACGAACTCGCCCGGCCATTTCCTCAGAGGAGCGGCTAACTTCTTCCTCGGCCTCCGACAGGTCGGCCAGAATCACGCGACAGCGTGGCAGGAATATCTCGCCAGCTTCAGTCAGCCGAACGGTGCGGGTGGTACGTTCCAGTAGTTTGGTGCCCAGGTGCTGTTCCAGATCGGCAATCTGTCGTGTGATCAGCGCCTGATCCACACCCAGTTTACGCGCAGCGGCGGTAAACCCGCACTCGTCCACCACGTGGACAAAGGCCTTCATTGTCTGCAAGCGATCCATAGGCGATTAATTCAATTTGGTCATTAAATGAATGATTAAAACAGTGTTTATCCGCCATAGCAACGGGAATAGAGTGCTGATAAATCATTAATTGGTGGAGATACAGCACGATGACTTCGCAAACCGTTCAACCCGGAGATTGGATTAAACACACTGTAGCCTGGTCAGAGATTGATTGGGACAAGCTCACTATGCGTATCTCGACGGATCGCTATATCTCTCGTGAGTATGCGGAAAAAGAGCGGGAGCACATTTGGAAAAAGGTATGGCAGGTCGCTGGTCGCGTCGATGAATTGCCCGAGGTGGGCGACTGGAAAGAGTACCGGCTCTATGATCAATCTTATCTGGTGGTGCGCGGTAAGGATAAAAAAATTCGCGGTTTTGTAAACGCCTGTCGGCATCGGGGCAATGTGCTTTGCCGTGAGAAAAAGGGCCATTCCAATGGTCGCTTTACCTGCCCCTATCATATCTGGTCCTACGGGCTGGATGGCAAGCTGGTGGGCGTCACTCGACCGGATTTGGTTGGCCCGATCGATAAATCGGAACTCGGTTTATTAGAAGTGCCGGTGGATACCTTTGCCGGGTTTATTTTTCTGAACCCTGATCCCGAGGCCAAACCGCTGGCCGAATTCTTGGGTGAGGAAGTGATGTCTCTGCTGCCTGCTTACCACCTTGAAGCAATGACCACGGTGATGGATGTGCGCGAGCCTATCGAGTGCAACTGGAAGGTGGTGATTGATGCTTTCTCAGAGGGTTATCACATCGTCGGCATTCATCCGCAGTTGCTCGCGGTGATTGTTCCCGATGTAGTAAAAAATCGGAATGGCTGGTTTGGTGATCACGCGCTGGCGGCGGCGCCCTTTGAAGTGCAGATGAAAGAGGGCTTTGGCCCCGAGGATGAGGTGAAGGGGATTCTGGAACTGCCAAAAACCTTTCCGGGTACGGCGCAGGTGATCCCCCGGTTTGAGCAATTGGTGGCCGAGTGTCGGGATGCTGAGGGCGTGTTACGTTTCCCCGATGGGGTTACTGGCCGCACCTTGTTGCAGCGTGCCACTCGCGAGACGTTGACCGGTATTGGTTTGGACGTGAGCCAGTTAACCGACGACCAGATGAGTGATAACCAGGGCTGGTTTTTGTTCCCCAATTTTGTGATGACGGTACGTGCCGGTGAGGCGCATATCATTATGGCGGCGCCGCACCCGGAGGGTGACCCCAATCGCTGTGTCTGGCATGTGGCCAGTTATATGTATCTGCCAGAGGCGGTACGGGATCAGTTTCGCGCCGAGCTGATTGATGTGGAAGAGCCCGGCTCCCATGAATACTTTGAAGCCTTGCAACAGGACTATGACCAGATGCCCCGTCAGCAGCTGGGCTTGCGTAACGACACTTTAAAATATCTGCACCTGGCGCAAGAGGAGGTTAATGTTGCCCGTTTTCATGGTGTGGTGGATCGTTATATGAAGGGCGAGTAATAGCCGTGTTTGGCGTCTGGTGAAATGCGTTAGAAATAATAATGAAAGGTGATTGAGGGTGAAACTATGACTGTAAAAGCCGGTGATTGGAAAAACAATACCATTAGTTTTAAGGACATTGATTTTGATCAGGTAAACCTGACGCTTTCGGTTGACCGCTATATCTCGCAGGAATATGCCGATCGAGAGCGGGAAGTGGTATGGATGAAAACCTGGCAAATTGTGGGTAGAGCTGATGAATTGCCCGAGGTGGGTGACTGGAAGGAGCATAAAATTTTTAACCAGTCTTTTATTGTGGTGCGGGGTAGTGATGAAAAAATACGCGGTTTTGTGAATGCCTGCCGACATCGCGGCAACAAAATTTGTAACGGTAAAGGTAACTCTGCACGGATAACCTGTGCTTATCATCGCTGGTCCTATGCGCTCGATGGCCGACTGGTGGGCGTGGCCAGACCGGATCTGGTTGGCCCTATTGATAAGTCTGAACTCGGCTTGATTGAAGTGCCAGTCGATTGCTTTGCCGGTTTTATTTTTTTGAACCCCGACCCTGAAGCTGTGCCACTAACTGACTTTATTGGGAAAGACGTGGCCGAGGGTTTAGCGCCTTATAAACTGGAAGACATGGTGCCCGTCGGTATGGATGTGGTGGAGGCGCTTAATTGTAACTGGAAGGTGATTATGGATGCCTTCTCCGAGGGATATCATATTATTGGCATCCACCCTGAGTTGCTTAGTATTACTGGCGTTGAGGCCGGCGCCAGTCGCCATGGGTTTTATGGCGACCATGGCATGTCAGTCAGGCCCTTTGAAGTCAAAGATTTGGATGAGTGTGATCTTGAGGCGCAGGTCGAGGGTATTCGGTCACTCACTTCAACCTTTCCCAGTGTAGAGGCGGTATTGCCCTTGTTTGAACAGCTCATTGCTTCCCACCGACAGGATGATGGGGAGTTGGTGCTGCCCGAGGGCATAACGGTTCGCAAGCTATTGCAACGCGCCACACGGGAATCACTAACGGCAAAGGGTATGGATCTCAGTGGCCTGAGTGATGAGCAGATGAGCGACAATCAGGCCTGGTACTTCTTCCCGAATTTTTTTGCCACCATTCGCGCCGGCGAAATGACCACGATCCTGCCGGTGCCGCATCCCAGCGGGGACCCTGGTCGCTGTCTGTGGCATGTCACCGCCTATAAATGGTTGCCACCTGAGCAGCGCGATTCACAGCGCGCTGAACGGGTTGTGGTGGAGGCGCCGGGCAGTTACCCGTATTTTCTCGCGCTACAGCAGGATTACGATCAGATGCAGCGGCAGCAGGAAGGTTTAAATAATAATGCGTTAAAAAACCTTCGCTTAGTCCGGGAGGAGGTCAATGTTGCCCGTTTTCATGGCGTGCTGGATCGTTACATGAAAGGTCGGTAATAAACCGAAAGGAATATTTATAGCGGCTCAGGATGCTTGTATAGTCCTGAGCTTGACTGAAGAAAAATAAAGCTAATCGATAAAAATAAAAGAGAATGCTTATGAATCAATTGTCAGAAAGGGACGAAAAACTCATCGGCCTGGTGCGTCGCTGGGCGAATATCTACGGAGAGATATGTGAGCGCTCACAAAATAAAACAATCACCGCCGAGGACTTTGACCCCATTGCTGAGATGGTGGCGACAGATGAATTTATTCGTATCGGCATTTATAAGGATGAGGCAGATTGGCCACTCTGTCTTGAGAAATATCTTCAATTTGCGGGTACTTCGCTGTGGAAGGGAAAGGTGCGTTATCTCCATGCCGTAGGTAATACGGTTTTTCAGGAACTTGAAGAGACCATTACTCGGGCTCAGGGGGAGAATGTAATCTATACCATGACAGTCTATGAGTTTAATGAGCAGGATAAAGTGCGTTCTCTAAGGATTTATATGCAGCAGGCGCAGGAAGTTGAGAATGTATTGATTCTTGGTACTGATGGCCGATAAATACGGGTCGAAAAATTAAAAGAGGGGCACTATGACAAACGAGAATGAGCAACAACCTGCCAAATCCGATATTGGCACTGATATCCAGCTACTGGGCGATGAGCATGTGAAGCGCTATCAGGAAACTGATGGTGAAGTGGGGTATCTATGGAATGGGGTTACGGCCCTGTTGATGACCATGACTGGTCGCAAGTCAAAGCAGCAGCGGACCATTCCGATTATTTTTACCCAGGTGGGCGATGTTTACGTCATTATTGCCTCCAAGGGCGGGGCTCCCTCGCATCCGGCGTGGTATCTCAATCTGCAGGACGACCCGAAGGTAAAACTTCAGATTAAAGGCGACAAGTTTAATGCTGTTGCGCGCACTGCCGAATCCCCGGAGCGTGAGCAATTATGGGCTGAGGCTGTCAAGCAATGGCCAAACTACGATATCTATCAATCGCGTACCGATCGGAAGATCCCCGTCGTAGTATTAGAGCGCACTGGCGATTAACAGGTATGAGCTAGGCAGCTATACAAATTATCCAGGCTGTTGGCCGTTACGCGACTGCAAATATTCTCTGGGTAGTTGATTGAATAAGGCCCGAAACTGGCGCGAGAAATCACCCATATGCCAGTAACCCAGCTTATTGGCCGCATCGGAGATTGATCCGCCCCTTTGGGGTGTTGTTCGCAGGAACTTGCGTGCTGTATTTAAGCGACATAACTGAATAAATTGCTTTGGACTTACGCCAAGATGATGCTTGAATAAATACTGAAGGTTCCTGGGAGATGTGCCGATTAGTGCAGCTAATTCCTCGATAGAGGGCGGTGAAGTCAGGTTATTGATTATCACTTTGAGGGCATTCAACAGATGTTGTGGCCTGCGGCAATAACCCAAATTTCCAGACTGTTCCAGAACCTGAATCAACTCGGGCATAATTCTGTTCAGTGTTACAGTGTGTAGCCATTCGGCCGATCTCTCTGGCCCGTCCCCGTTGATAGTATCCAGCCCAACTATTTCCTCTCTCAAGCTAATAAGTACCTTGCAGAGGTGCTTGTGTTGCGCGGCCGATGGGTAGAGAGCGCTGGGTTCATTTCTGGGGGGTAAGCACAAGGAGCTGATTTTATAGAGTTCAGCCCACCGATAAAACAGAGCCTCTGATATATAGAGAGTCACTCCATAAAAGTTATTGGGAAAGATAGTTTCAATATCTATGCCACTGGGAATACACCAGATAACAGGTTCGTCGGCATTCGCATTAATATTGATGGGCATAATATTGTCGGTCAACTGAAAACAAAACTGGAAGCCTTTCAGCCAATTGTTGGCTCGGTTGAGGATTCGTCGACTGGTTTGCATGTAAGTGTATTGAATGTCGTCAGAGACTATTAATAATTCGGCAAAGTGGTAACAGCCTCTGTCAAGTTGATACACATCCAGGTCCCATGCTTTTAGAGATGAGGTGTGAGTGTCAACACAGTTGTAATCAGACTGTCGAATCATTAGGGGGGTATTTATAGGATCAGTTTCTGTCATGATTTTACTTCTTAGCCGGCTATAAAAAATGACTATTCAAATAGAATGGGCTTCTACGGCTCTTCATGATGATTAAAAAGCCTATTCGGTTTTTGCAATAGGAAGTCGCTGGGGCTTTTATGAAAAAGGCGCTTGAAATCCTGTGAAAAACTTCCCATATGCCAGAACCCTAATTGATTGGCTATGTCCGTTATTTTTCCTCGCTCGTATTTGCTATACCAAAGGTCCTTGCGGGCTCTATTCAGTCTTGCCAGCTTGATCAGTTGTTTGGGCGCCATGCCCATATGTTGCTTAAATAAATATTGCAGATTTCTTTGAGAGGTTCCAAGCAGTGATGCTAGCTCATTGACACTGGGTGGTGAGTCAAGGTTTTGGAAGATTAGCTGTACAGCTTTCAAAAAAATTTCGGGTCTTCCCTGCACTAACTGGTTGTGGCCATTGGCCAAAATTTGCACTAACAAGGGCATAACCTGAAATTCGGTTTTATTAATAATCCAATCTTCCAGCGAAGGCTCAATTGTGGATTTATTATTTGTCTTGATAGCTATTTCAAAAAGTAACTGGCGCAAGGCAAGCAGCTGATCAGGGCTGGGTGCGTAGCTGCTTATGCCATGCCGTGGGGGGCAGCAAACCGGGCTTTCAATACTATACTGCAACATCTCGTGGTAGAGTTTATGACTAACATAGAGTGTTGCCGCGAAATAATCTGCAGGCAGAATAACCTGAATCTCTTGATTTTGTGGCGCACTAAGAATAGACGTTTTATCAAATTTAAAATCAAGCAAGTGTGGTGGGGTGCTATCCGAAAGAGGAATGTGGAATTGGAATCCTTCGCCGGAGTTTTGCCCCAAAAGTAACGTCTTCTGAGCATTGAGACGAGTAAAAGCGTATTTACACTCGCCGGCGGTTAAAAGTAGATTATCACAATGCCATTCACCTGGCTCCAGTTGAGTGAGGTTGAGCTGCCAGTCATCTACAGCAGACTGGTAGTCATCAATATTCTTGTAGCTGCTACGTTTTATAAACGTCTGTGCTTCTATCTCTACCAAAGTCATATCTGCCGGAATCTACCTGTAATACTGGACCTGTGATCCCTGGCAGTTGCTAGCCAAATTCTAATCTGCCTATTAACCATGCACTAAGTGTGGTAATTAAGTCCCGCAGATCATAGCGTCTTTTTAGTTTTTAGCCTATCAAAAAGACGAAAAAAATGATTTTTTATAAAAAATTTAATATCAAATTTTCTCTCCGCCTTCGCTTTTTTGATGTAGTGCGTTTGGTGCCTTCCCTATAGTTCACTCGGGTAAATTTACACTCTTGGTCTCAATGGGCGACTCAATAGGGTTTTGGTGGTGCGCATGCAAAATGAATTGATACTTTTTGATCGTTGTCAAACGATTGGAGACGCCTTGAGAATTCGTAAGCGTTACAATGTCTTACCAGATAATGTCAGTCTGCTGATGGTTGATATGGGTATGCTGGATCGTTTAAAGCCAGAAGTGCTTTTGCTGGGGGTATTACTGAATATGCGACGTTTTTTTGATAAAGATGTTGAGATTCAACTCTGCGATTACCCAAATTACCTTCCCTCTTTTCTCCGAGTTTGTAAATTAAATAATAATTTCACTCTTGTAAGTAGGGAAAGTTGAAGATGTGGTCAGGCCAATTTCTGGTGAATTCAAGAAAACCCTTGTTGTTAGGTGCCTTGAGTTTGGTTTTCTGTTTGGCATTTTATGCGCTGTGGTCAACTGATGGCATAGACGAATATAAACCGAGTTTGCCAGCTGAGCTGTATCAGCTGGTGTTAAGCCTGTCATTTTCTCTGATTGTTCTCCTGGTCGCCTTTTTTTTGTTTTTTTATGCTCGAATGAAAAAGGCTCTCTCTCAGTCTGAAAATAAATTTAATAAAGTCACTTGCCTGCTTAATAAAAGTGAGCGGCATCTTCAGGCGGTATTGGATGGCACCTATGATGGCATCATTTGTATTGATCAAACGGGTTTAATCACGGATTTTAATCAGGGGGCCAAGAATATTTTGGGTTATTCAAGCGCAGAGGCGGTTGGTGAACATATCAATCTGATAATACCTGATAATGAAAAGGCTGAGCATTCTCGTTTTGTGGCTAATGCTGACGTCTCAAAGAAAAAAGTAGTGGGGAAGGCAAGGCAGTTGTATGGGCGCCACAAAGATGGATCGCTAGTGCCAGTGGAGGTTACCTTAAATCGCGTGGTAGAAGAGGGACGCAATAAATTTGTGGGTGTGATTAGGGATGTCTCGGAGTTAACGATAGAGAGAAATAATCTTGTCGACGCTTTAAGTTCGGCGCAACAAGCCAATGATGCTAAAACCAGGCTGTTGTCTTTGGCTAGTCATGAATTGCGAACCCCTTTGAATGCCATTATGGGGTTTTCCGAATTATTAATCAGCGATAATGAATCCGTTAGTAGAAAGCAGCGGCTTGCCTACCTGCGTGATATACATTCCAGTGCTGAGCTCTTGTTGATGCTGGTAAACGATGTTTTAGATTATGCCAAGCTTGATAGCGGTCGTATGACATTGGAGTTCAAGGCTGTTGATTTAAAGGCGTTAATTATCAATTCTGTACGAATGAGTAAGGCCGATTTCTCCCTTAAAAATTTAAATTACCAGGTACGTTGTGAAAACGATTTATGGGTCAGGGCGGATCAATTGCGATTGCAGCAAGTGTTACTGAATCTTTTGTCTAATGCCTGTAAGTACAATTGTTCTGAAGGTGGCATTGAAATAATTGCAAAAGCCGACACCGAAACCAGTCAAGTGAGGGTAGAGGTTCGCGATTCTGGAATTGGCATCGCGCCTGAAAAGCAAAATTTACTGTTTAAGCCCTTTGAACGTTTGCATGATTCTCAATTGGATATTGAGGGAACTGGCCTGGGTCTTTCAATATGCAAGAGCATGATTGAACAGATGGGCGGCCAGATCGGCTATGAGGCCAACTCCGGATGTGGGTCTATATTTTATCTGGTACTTCCTGCTTCGTCTGACAGAAAAACAATATGCGATGTTCCGAACAATGCAGAGGCGACCGAACCTTCGATTGTCGGTTTAAGTGTTTTATATGTCGAGGATAATGAAGTTAATATTCGGTTAATGGCGGCAATTATGGATAGGCTTGGCGTGTCTATGAAAGCTATTACAAGTGCGGAAGAAGCTTTTGAATATTTAAAAAATCAGCGCCCTGACATTATTTTAATGGATATCAACTTGCCTGGAATGTCGGGCCAGCAAGCTGCAAGGGAAATTAGAAAGCTGCCTCATTTTCAGCGTACGCCAATTGTCGCCGTCAGTGCATCCATCGATGGCGCAATGGCTGGGAATGAAGGTGTATTTGATGGATTGCTGGGAAAGCCATTTAAATTGGACCAAATTCGTAAGCTGGTAGAAAGTTATTCTTTTATCTCATATGAAAATAGTGCACCGCTATAGCGCCATAAGCTCATCGTGAGGCTAATACTATTTTGGTGGTTTAAACCGCTGTTTATCCTGTCTTGATTACTGCAATTCAGCTTTAAAAGGCTGTTAGAACGAGAGCGTTTATTGCCCTGAGGTCATTAAATGAGATTTGTTGTTGTAGGTTACTATAGTGAAAGCTACGAAATATTTTGTGGCTCTGTGGAAGCCGAAACAGAGCTGGATGCATTTGCTGTAGTGGCAGCCACAGAAAAATCAGTAGAGATTGTTGCTGCTAATTTTTATTCACCGGGGCCCGATTGTCCCCTGGATTCTGGAGTGTGGGCTGCCTGGTTAACGCCCGCATGTTGAGTCAATCAAGTGGTCGGTTGACCAACGTCAGGAAAAATAGGCATCTAATCCCAGGCCTCTTTTGCTGTAACTTACTTCGAAATCGATTATTATCCTGCGAGGGATATATAAAGCCAGAACTACAAAATAAAAGGCCATGTCAGCTTATGTACAGTTTAGAACTAAGAACCCTTTCTAAAGAAATCCTGGAAAAAGGGCGACAACGCTTTGATCTTGAGATGGGTATCGTCAGTCGAATTTCGGGTGACGAATACACTATTCTAGATGTGTCATCGCAGAGTAATGTATTCGTCGCCGGCGATACATTCTCCTTGCAAGACACCTTCTGTCGGGATGTTGTAAAGACTGGGTCGACCATTGCGATAAAAGAGCTTGGGGGTAACAAACACCTGAGTGCCCATCCTTTGTATATCAATCTACCTTTGCGTGCCTATATCTCGACACCGATCATGGTCGATAACGCGATCTGGGGAACGCTCAACTTCAGCAGTTTGAAGGCGGGTGGTGAGCCGTTCACTGATGAGGATATTCAGTTTATAGAAGGCGAAAGCCGGGAGCTGGGCTTGTTCATTACCGGTTGGAATGAGGGCACAAACAATGCTTATGAATGCCATCAATTTGTAGACCGAAAATCGATGGCAGACTGTATATAGGGTACCCAATCTCACCATAGTGCTATTTTTGTTTTTTGCATTTATCTAAATACAGTGGGTAAAGCGTCAGCTACTGATTTGTGCTTCCATATCCATATTGCGGGTATGTAGGGGGGCTATACTGTGAGAAGATCATGCTCATCAGGCTAAACTTCACCAGTATTTCATCCAAGGAGCCACTGTTTATATGTCCCTTCAGAAAGCCGGTCATTCTCAGGGCTTACTGCTGTTTCGTCTTTCTGGTCGCCAGCTATTTGGCCTGGGTACCCTGAAAATTCGTGAGATCATCCCCTACGCCGTTGTTACTTCGATGCTCAAACAGCATCCCTCAGTAATAGGCGCGCTGAATGTCCGAGGTACCACAATCACGGTTATAGACCTGAGTCAGGCTGTGGGAAAGCAGCCTATCGCTGAGCAGCATCGAGATCAGTGCTTTATCATCGTGACAGATGTCCAGCGTCAAACAGTCGGTTTCCTGGTAAATAGTATTGATCGAATCATTGAAACCAGCTGGCGCGATATTCTTCCTCCCAGCGCATCCCTGGGCAATAACACCTTTGTCACGGGCTTGGTAAAGGAGGATGAACAGTTGATTCAGTTGTTGGATGTTGAGGTGATTATGTCCAGGCTGTTCCCACTGGCTGACGATAAAGCTACTGCCACGATAACGGATGTTCAACGTGAAAAGCTAAAACCTCTCCATATCCTATTAGTCGACGACTCCAGGACTGCCAAAAAACAACTCTGTGATGCCCTGGATTACATCAACGTGTCTTATCATTTCACGGACAATGGCCAGCATGCACTCGACTATATGAGGGAGCAAGCGGCCGACAATAACCCGGTAGATATCCTGGTTAGCGATATTGAGATGCCAGGGCTGGATGGCTATGAGTTGGCCTTTGAGGTACGAGATACGCCAACATTAGCCAGTGCGTATATTATTCTGCATACCTCTCTCTCCAAAGAGATTAGTGTTGGACAGGCGCATCAGGTAGGTGCTGATGAAGCGTTAACCAAATTTCACGCGCGAGAGCTGATTGATGCGATGCTTCGTGGTGCAGACCAGTTGTTGGATAGATTTCAATGAGGCAGCTTTATATTTCGCCTACGGAAAAATGCTAAGCATTAGCATCGTTAGCTCGTGAGTGGTTTGGTCTCAATTTGGTCTCAAAATAAAAAACGCCGAAGTCCCTTGCGGAAAGTCAGCGTTAAAAGTGTCGATTATTGCTAATAAAAACAATAACCTGTGTATGGTGCCTGGGAGAGGACTTGAACCTCCACGGGGTTGCCCCCACTAGCACCTGAAGCTAGCGTGTCTACCAATTTCACCACCCAGGCAGGGTGTCACTGTGATGTGAGGCGCGCAATTTACTCGGCCAAAAGTCGTTTGTCAACAAATAGAGCTATACATGTTGCGGTTGGTGGCATAGTCTCTCTATACGTGGCTCTTAAAATGCAGCCACAGATGATAACCTCATATAAAAATCCACAAACAAAACCAATGGAATTTTCCGCCTAATGGCAAAACCCCCTTTTGAGAAAGACCCTCACGCCGAGCGTGAAGCCGACAAGTACGATCAGCCCATCCCCAGTCGCGAGTTTATTCTGGATTATCTGGAGCAGGCAGACGGCCCGTTAAATCGCAATCAAATCACCAAGGCCCTGAATCTCAAGGATTATCAGCAGGTTGAAGCTCTGCGCAGGCGTTTAAAGGCGATGGAGCGAGATGGGCAGTTGATCAAAAACCGCAAAGGCGCCTACGGGCTGCTGGATAAAATGGATCTGATTCGTGGCAAGGTGCAGGCGCATCGCGATGGTTATGGCTTTTTGGTTCCGCTGGACGGTGGTGATGACCTGTACCTGAACAGTCGGCAGATGAGTATGGTGTTTGACGGCGACGAGGCGATTTGCCGTAGCGCCGGCTACGATCACCGGGGTAAGAAGGAGGGCGTGATCGTCGAGGTGATCAGTTATAACACCCGGCAGTTGGTAGGCCGTCTGTTTGATGAAAATGGGGTGGTGTTTGTGCGGCCGGATAGCGCACGGATTAATCACGACATTATCGTGCCGCGCGATCAGGTGGGTGCGGCCAGTGTTAATCAATATGTGATGGTGGAGATTACCCAGCAGCCAGCCTGGCGCAGTTCGCCGGTGGGGCGGGTGGTCGATGTGCTGGGCGACCATATGGCACCGGGAATGGAAATTGATGTGGCGATTCGCACCCACAATATTCCCCATGAATGGCCCGAGGCAGTGGAGCGGGAAGCACAGGCACTGGCAGCAGAGCCAGCAGAGGAAGATAAGCAGTATCGCGTCGATTTGCGCAAACTGCCCTTTGTCACCATTGATGGCGAAGATGCGCGGGATTTTGACGACGCCGTATACTGCGAATCGAAATGGACTGGCGGCTGGCGGTTGTGGGTGGCCATTGCCGATGTCTCACACTATGTGAGGCCCGGTAGCGCGCTGGATCAGGAGGCGATACTGCGGGGTAACTCGGTGTATTTCCCTGAAAAGGTGGTGCCAATGTTGCCCGAGGCACTGTCGAATGGTCTCTGTTCCCTAAAGCCCGAAGTCGACCGGCTGTGTATGGTCTGCGAGATGACCATCAGTGGCAGTGGCAAATTAACCGGCCATCGGTTTTATGAAGGGGTGATACATTCCCATGCGCGGCTGACCTATACCGCAGTGGGTGCGATGTTGGATGTGAAGCACCCCGATTGTAAACCTTTCAGAAAACAGTTTGGCCATGTTCTACCGCAGCTTGAGCAATTGCATGGTTTGTATCGAGCGCTGCGCGCTGCCCGTGCAACCAGAGGAGCGATTGATTTTGAAACCACGGAAACCCGGATCATTTTTGGGCCGGGGCGCAAGATTGAGCAGATTGTTCCGGTGGTTCGCAACGATGCGCATAAGCTGATCGAAGAGTGTATGCTGGCGGCCAATGTGGCGGCAGCCAAGTTTTTACAAAAGCATGAGCTGCCAGCGCTGTTCCGTGTGCACGAAGGGCCGACGGAAGAAAAGCTGGAGGTTTTGCGCGAGTTTTTGGGTGAGCAGGGGCTGGAGCTCAGCGGTGGCAATAAGCCGGGGCCGGATGAATATCAGGCGTTGCTGTCCTCCATTGCCGAGCGGCCCGATGCGCATATTATCCAGACCATGATGTTGCGCTCACTGCGACAGGCGGTTTATCAGCCCGAGAACCTCGGTCATTTTGGTTTGAATTACGAAGCCTATGGCCACTTCACTTCGCCGATTCGCCGTTACCCTGACCTGTTGGTGCATCGGGCGATAAGACATGTGGTGAGAAGTCAGATCCCCAGCCGGCAGGTGAAGCGCATTAAAGGCGCGGAAGATATTCCGGCGAAAATGATTTACCCCTATGACGAAGCGCAGATGGTGAGCTTTGGCGAACAGTGCTCGATGACCGAGCGCCGCGCCGATGATGCCACTCGCGAGGTGGTGGCCTGGCTCAAGTGTGAATATCTGCAGGACCGGGTTGGTGAGACCTTTGACGGGGTTATCTCCGCGGTGACTGGCTTTGGTATTTTTGTCGAACTGGTGGACGTGTATGTTGAGGGTCTGGTGCATGTCAGTGCGCTGAATAGCGACTATTACCATTTTGATCAGGCCAAGCAGCGTCTACTCGGTGAACGCAGTGGTACCAGTTTTCAGTTGGGTGACACGGTGGTGGTGCAGGTGGTCAGGGTCAGTCTGGATGATAAAAAGATTGATCTGGAGCTGGTGGAGGGTTCCAGTCGAGCCAAGCGTCGGGCTGTTAAATCCAATACGCCTTTAAAACCAGCTAAAAAGTCTGGCAATAAGCAGGCGGAGAAGGGTGAAAAAGCTGCCGGTAAAAAATCATCCGTTAAACCCTTGTCAGGCGAGCAGAAAAAAAAGACAGCGACGCCAGCCGCTCCAAATCGTAAAAAGGGTCGAGCGAAAACCAAAACAACCGCTGCAGGTGGCAAGACGGTGCGTAAGAGGAAACGATAAGTAGTGAGTGAGTTACACAAGGTTTTTGGGATTCATGCAGTGGCTGCTCTACTGCAGAATCAGTCGGGACGAATTGAAGAATTATGGCTGCAGCAGGAGCGCAATGATCAGCGTATGCAGGCCATTCAACAACATGCCCAGGCGTTGGGTATTCGCTGTGTGATCACGCCTCGCTCGGATCTGGATGCGGCGGTTGAAGGGCGTCATCAGGGGGTGATTGCGCTGGCCAGACCTGCTCAGGTGTTGCGGGAAAAGGACTTATCAATGCTACTGGACAGTCTTGAGCATGCACCGTTATTACTGATTCTGGACGGCGTTACCGATCCGCATAATCTTGGGGCCTGCCTGCGCTCGGCCGATGCGGCCGGGGTCGATGCGGTAATTGCGCCAAAGGATAATTCAGCGCCACTGAACGCCGCAGTACGCAAGGTTGCCTGTGGTGCCGCTGAAGTGGTGCCCTTTGTGCAAGTGACGAATCTGGCGCGTACCATGAAGGATATACAGCAACGGGGAATCTGGATTACCGGCACGGCGGGTGAGGCGGAGCAGATGCTCTACGAAGCCGATCTGACTGGGCCGGTAGCGTTGGTGATGGGGGCGGAAGGTAAAGGTATGCGGCGCTTAACCCGCGAGCACTGCGATTATCTGGTGAAATTACCCATGGCGGGTTCGGTGAGTAGTCTCAATGTCTCGGTGGCCACGGGGGTGTGCCTGTTCGAGGCCGTTAGGCAGCGGGGTGTGTGATGAAGTGGATAATTGGCGTCTGTCTTTTGTGCTGCAGCAGTTGGTTACAGGCAGACGTGTACCGTTTTGATAGCTCCCGGCAAATTCACTTTCCTCCCTATCACTGGTATGACAGTAAGCGTGATAGTGCCGATGGCTTTTTTTTTATGGTGGCTGAGGCGGTGGCTGATGAGTTAGAGTTTTCAGTTCGTTCGGTGGATCTCAATAAGGTACCTACGGCAATGCCCCGAATTGTGTTGCAGCGTTTGGAGAATGGCGAAGCCGATTTTTTTTTCATGGCTTATAGAGAGCCGTCCATGGCTGGCACGATTAAAGCCGTCACACCTGCGCTGATTAATTTGGAAACCCGTATTTTTGTCCCCAAAGACAGTAAGGTTACATTCAATCAGTGGTCAGATCTGGTTGGCTTGAACGGAGGGGGCTTTGGAGCGCGAAGAGTTTCCGGCAACGCTGAGTTTGATCGTTACGCCGAGAAATCCCTATCGATTAAACCCTATCCGAGTTTTCGAGCTTTAGCTAATGCCTTGGTGGCAGGCGAGGTGGATTATATTATTGCTATCAATAGTGCCATCAAGCTGGAGTTGTATTTGTTAGATAAGCAGGAGCAATTTGTCACAGTAGGCTCTAGTATTACCGAGCTTCCCATTGATTGGCTGATTTCGGCGAAATCGCCAATGGCAGCAAAGTTGAAACAAATAGAAAGCACCTTGTTGCGCTTTGAGCGCTCCGGACGGCTAAAGTTAATTATGTCAAATGCGATGAAGAAATATCTGGCTTATCACCGGGAACAACTTTTGCAAACGGCTGACTAGGTGGTAGTGACTGCCTTCTCACTGCTGTTCCATGAGGTTGTAAGCCATAGATTTAAACCCCATAAAAACCGCAAAAATCTGTCCTCAATTGATCACTCGCCTCGGCTACGATCACCTAAGTCCGACAGGCTCCTAGAAATGATAACTGGCTTTTAAACCCCACTCTCTGGGTCGCGCATAATAACCCTCGGCGCCCCCAAAGGTAGAAAACTCGGCTGAACCGCTGATGAGGTAAATTTCATCGGTCAGGTTGGTGACGAAGGTTTCAATTTTCCAGTGGTCTTGTGGGCTGTACCAACTGAGTGAGGCATTGATAAGTGTGAGGTCTCCTTCGGCCAGTGATTCGGTATTGGTTGGGTCGTGGTAGATTTTACTTTTATAACTGGCCGTGCCGGTCAGTGTAATCCTGCCAAGGTCGGCGAGTAGCCAGTTGTAGGACAGTTGCAGATGGGCGTTCCATTCTGGCGTGCGGACGAGATCCTCATCGCCGCTAATGACGGTACTTGAAGCGACGTCGGTGTAACGGGCATTGAGGTACCCAAGGCCGGTATTAAAGGCAAAGCCTTCCGCTGAGTTATGGATCACCGCGAGTTCAAAACCATCAATTTCAGCTTTCGCTGCATTATCAATCAAGGGTAATAGGGCATTATTGTTTCCAACCAGTGTGGTGAGTTGCATATCTTTGTAGTCAATACTGAAGAGTGCAGCTTCCAGGGTAGTTCCGATGTCATCAAAGCGAGCTTTAAACCCTATTTCATAACTGGTGGCAAATTCGGGGTCGTAGCGGTCAATAGGTCCGGGAAAGCTTTGTCTGCCATTGAAACCGCCGCTTTTAAAACCGCGGCTTACACTGGCATAGGCCATGGTGTTGTCAGTGAGATGATAGTCCACACTGATCATCGGTGAGCTTTCTTTCCAGCTGTCTTCAACGGTTTCAGGACCTACAATTTGGATGTTGGCGTTTAGTGTATAGTTATCGACGGTAAATTCTTTCTGTTCATAAGTGAAACGAAATCCAGCTGTCAGATTGAGTTTGTCAGTGATGTGCCCAGTCAATTGTGTGAACAGGGCGCTGCTTTCGGTGGTGATATCGTTATTAACATTAAAATCTGCATCAAACATTGGGTTATTACCCGTGGCTTCGTACAAGCCAGAGAATAGAAAACCTTCAGTTAAATTTTTACCGTGTTCGCGAAAATAATAGACACCCGCCAACCAGTCGAGGCGTTGGTTTAATGCCGATCCGCTTAGGTTAAATTCCTGAGAAAACTGTTTGTGTTCATCGTGATTAAAACTGTGTCCGTATTGCAATGGGGAGTTGTCCGGGTCGCGGGCATAATCAGCGCTTAGTCGGCGAAAACCGGTGATGGAGCTTAGCTCCATGTCTAGCCAGTGGTGATTGACTGTCAGCGCGGCTCCAGAGATATCGGCATCATCTTCGCTTGGGCCGGTTTGAAAACTGGTGAATGGGTCGTTGGTAATCCAGCGCTCATCCCATGCAGTGTTCTGGGGAAAGGCGACCAGGGCGTTGTAAAGATCGCTTACCGGGGTTGTAACCATCTCTAAAATGGTTTGCGGGATCGCTTCCTGCCGTTGATGAGTATGATCAAGTGACAAATCCCATTGCGTATTGTCGCTGCTCTGCCAAACAATTTTTGCGAGCAGGGTTTGCCGGTCTATGTCACCCAGTTCGATATCGTCGAGCAGACGTTTACCGTAGCCATCCCGGCGTTCCGTTTGCACACTGAAGCGCGCCTGAATGTTTTCACTGATAGCGCCCTCGACGGAGGCTTTAAAATCTTTACGGCTATAGCTGCCGGTAGTGGCACTGAGCGTCGCTGACGGTTCTTTTGAAGGTTTGCGTGAAATAAGTTGTACCGCTCCTCCAATCGTATTTTTTCCAAATAGAGTGCCTTGGGGGCCGCGGAGGATTTCTGCTCGTTCGATGTCCGTCAGTTGTAATACGCCACCAATCGAGCGAGCGATATATACACCATCGAGGTAGATGCCTACAGCGGGATCTGTGGTCAGTAGGAAATCATTTTGTCCAACCCCTCGGATAAAAACAGAGGCGGCATTACTGCTGCCGGACAGCGGTGAGGTATGAATAAAGTCAACATTGGGTGAGTAGTTTCCCAGTTCGGCAATATTGTTGAGCAGCGTTGAGCTGAGTGTACTTTCGTCAAAAGCACTGACTGAGATAGGAACATCGAGAGAACGTTCATCGCGTTTGCGGGCAGTGATAATAATTTCTTCCGCAGCAGGTTTTACAGCAGGCGTTAAGGGGTTTGCATGAGCCGTCATGCCTGCGGTGTTTGCCAGAAGCAGTGATAAAAAAATTCCTGTGTGGTTTATCGTCCCTTTTTTTTCTTTGTTTTTCATAGGGTTAGCTTTTTAGAGGTAAGTCGTTCTCAGAATATCGCTACATTCTTCAGGGAATAGCGTTAATTATGGCGCAGCTGTGTAGCCAAGCTTAGAAGACAATGTCGAATCCCTCCACTGCCAGGTGCTTATACTTATATGGCGTTAATGATTGATTTTTTGGCTTGATGCTTGCTTATTCCCGTATTGAGGTTGGTTTGTCAATAAACTGACTACTGTAACAAAGCACGATTACGCTGTTATACGGACAAGGCAGTATGACTTTACATTATGGATTGAAAGCAGTGTTGTTAATCTGAGGGGTCATTGATGAATATGTCTACTCTACAGGAAGCTAAAATTCGTGTCGGTGTCGGTTTATCCCAGGAAGCTAGTATATCTCAGGATATAGTTGAGACCAGTTTGCTTTCCAGACCAGAGGTAACCCACGCTGACATGATCGTGGAATATCTGGCGTGCATCGGTATTGAGGTGGTGTTTGGTGTTCCGGGTGGCGCCATTGAGCCCTTTATGAATGCTTTGGCCCGCAGTGAGCGGCGTGGGGGGCCGAAGTTGGTAGTGGCTCGTCACGAATGTGGAGCTGCATTCATGGCCGATGGCTATTATCGTGAAACCGGTAAAATGGGGGTGGTGTGCGCAACAACCGGGCCGGGAACAACAAACCTGATTACCGGTGTTAGTTCGGCCTATGCTGAAAAAATACCCCTGCTGGTGATTACCGCTCAAACGCCTCTTCCCAAGTTTGGTAAGCATGCGTTACAGGAATCGAGTTGCACAGCCGTTGATACGGTAGGTATGTTCCGCTTCGGGACCCAATTTAATTCCCTGGTCTCACACAGTGAGCAGTTGGAAAGTAAATTGATAGCGGCCATTATGGCTGCCCATCGAGTGCCACATGGCCCGGCACATATCAGTATCCCCTCAGATGTATTGCGAGCACCGGCCAGGATCCGGCCGCACATCCATGCCGATTTATTAGTGCAGGAGTTTCTTTCCATAGATTCCCTGGCTATCGACAAGCTTTGCGAAAAATTAGCCAAGGTCGACACTATCGCAGTGTATGTGGGCCAGGGCGTTGGCAAGGCTCAGCGCAAGGTCATGGAATTTATTGAGCTAACGGAAGCTGGCTTTGTAACCGGGCCCAGTGGCAAGGCATGGGTGGATGAAACCCACCCGCAGTATCATGGTGTATTTGGGTTTGCCGGGCACCAGAGTGCTCGGGAGCTATTTCAGGAGGGAAAGGTTGATCTGATTATAGCTATTGGTACTGAGTTGGAAGAGTTGGGTACCAGTGGTTGGGCGGATGAATTGCTAAATACCAAATTGGTACATATTGATTCATCGGTCGAGCATTTTACCCGTTCGCCAATGGCCAATTTACACGTCTTCGGTGATTTGTCGCTGGTGTTCGAGCGCTTGATTGAAAATGTGAACACGGCTCGAAACTGGGGGCGCAGATGGAAGTCGCTGGCACTATCGGGCGAGCGAAATGTGTTTGGCAGTCGTGTCAATATTGAAGAACAGAAGAAGTGTTTTTCTGCTGAGACACCAATTAAACCCCAGCGCCTAATGTATAGCCTGACGAAACAACTGCCGGACAATTGCCGAGTGTTTATTGATGCGGGTAATGCCTGGTCGTGGGCGATTCATTATTTGGTTAGTAGAAACTGTGATGGTCACCTGCATTTTGGTATGGGCTTTGGTTCAATGGGCTGGGCTGTCGGTGCGTCAATCGGTGCTGCCAGAGGGAACCCGGACGTACCGACAATTTGTATAGTCGGTGATGGTTCATATTTGATGGCTGCGCAGGAAATTACTGTAGCCGCACAGCAGCAACTGGCCGTGGTATTTTTGGTGCTTAATGACTCAGCTCTTGGAATGGTGAGGCATGGCCAGCTGCTTGGCCAACAAGAATCTATTGGTTGGGAGTTAAACAAAATTGACTTTGCTGCTATGGCTCAGGCTATGGGCATTGCAGGTCAGGTTGTCAGCTCTCCGAAAGAGTTAAGTTCAATTGATTTTAGAAAACTGTTCAGTCGCCGCGGCCCCACGCTGCTGGATGTACGTATCGATGGCAATGAAGTGCCGCCGATGGGTGACCGGATTAAAGGTTTAGCCATGAATGCTTCTGTCACGCCGGGTGGGTAGTGGCGTGTATGGTTGAAAAGTATTAATCGTTCAGAGGGAATAAAATGTCATCACTGTCGGATAATGTGCGCAGCCGTGGCGACGAGTTTGCTCAACGGCTATCGACCAAAATCACTCAGGAAGTAGCGAGTGATCATAACCCCTATCTGGTCAAGCAAGTTCGCTACCACGGTTATGATCAGCGGGAATTAATGGAAAAGTGTGATGTGTCAGATGTTGTTTTCCTGTTGTTTAGAGGTGATCTGCCGGACAAGATACAGCGAGAACTGTTTCGGCGCTTGTGTATCGCCTTGATCAATCCAGGCATGCGTCACCCCGCAACGCAGGCCAGTATTACTGCCGGTGTGGGAAAAACCATCGCGGTAAATGTGTTGCCGATAGCGCTATCTATTTATGGCGGTGAATTTGATGGTGCCGCTGGTGTAGAGGACGCCATGCGCACGTTTCGGCGTTTGAGTAGAAAGCCTGCCGCAGCGCTGGTGGATGCAGTACAGGCAGGAGAGATAAGTGAGGTTCCCGGATTTGGTACCTTGTACGGCGACATTGATGATTACACAAGCCAATTATTTAACTCGATGCTGGAAGTGGCGGCAGATAGTCGCTTGCTGTGTTGGGTTGCTGAATTAAATGACTTGCTTAAGCCGCTCGAAATGGGGCTTATGAAGACCGGTGTGTGTGCGGCAGTGCTGGCTGAACTCGGTTTTCAGCCTCGGCAGGGTAGCGGCTTGATGCAGTTGATGGCAGCTCCCGGTTTATTAGCGCATGGCGTCGAATATGCTAATAAGCCTTTAACCAGCATGCTATTCGAGTCGGATGACTGTTATGAGATTAAATATGAGGATGAAGTCTCTGCGGATGATGTAATGGAGTGCTCACTGTGAATAATTATGCGGATTGGGATAACCGCCGGGGGAAGATCATCAGTAAAAAGGGTGGTTGGCGAGTTGGCGTGGGCGTGGAAAGCCATGGGTACGATTTGATCAATGAGCTGGTGGGTCATTATTCGTATATGCAAGTGGTGGTATTAAATGCAACGGGAAAAATGCCGTCCAGGCAATTGGCTGATTGGCTAGAGGCTATTCACATTTGTTTAAGCTGGCCTGATCCCAGAATATGGTGCAACCGCATTGGCGCGTTGGGGGGGAGTGTTAAAGCCAGTCCTATTTCGTCGGTGTGTAGTGGAACCATGGGCGCAGACTCTAACGCCTATGGAATTCGTCCGTTAGTGGAAGGTGTGGGTTTTATTGTTAGGGCACTTACCGAAATTTCACAGCGTAATATTTCGGTAGAGAACTATATTGATGAGCAAGTTGACCGGCGAGGCGGAAAGCCTTTTTTTATGGGCTACGCCCGGCCATTAGCAAAAGGGGATGAACGAATTGGGGCTATGGAGAGAGTGACGGAGAATCTGGGGTTTAGTGCTGGGCCTCATCTCAACTTGGCCTATAAAATTGAAAAAGCTCTGTCGCAAAGATTTGATGAAACTATGAATATCAATGGCTATGGCTCAGCATTTATGGCCGATCAGGGTATATCGCCTGTTGAAATTTATCGGGTGTGCTCAGTTTTAGTGGCCAGCGGTGTTGCTGCGTCTTACGTCGATAATGTGGATGAAGAAGCAGGTTTGTTCTCACCGTTAAGAATAAGTGATATCAAATATGAAGGTCCGCAGAGTAGATTTGTAGATAGCGATTAGTCGGCGATCTCTACATGGGGGCCCAAAATCTGCTGAAGCTTTCCGCTTTGCTTGAGCTCTTGCAATAATGTATTGAAGTTGTGAATAAGAACTCTATTTTCTGGTGAATCTCTACAGACTAAAGATGCTCCCTCATCTCGGAATAAAGCCAGTTTTTCCTCAAAATGTGGTGCCGGCAGGTTTAGTTGTTGTGCCGCAAGGATGACGTCCGGTGTGAATCCCAGTATGACATCAATTCTTCCCGCATCCAGCATTTTTACTCGTACCAACTCGTCGGGTGTTGTTTCAATGACGACATCAATACCTTTCAAAAGAAGGTTCGGGTCCAGCCCGTTCCAGAGTGCAATTCTTTTTCCATTTAACTCTTCAATATTCTTTATTTTGGGGCTGTCTGGACGGGTGAAAATGCGTAGGCTAATTTGATCTACACCATCAGAAATGAGAATGGGCAGGTTATTAATATTCGGTGCGGATTTTGCGATTGCATTTTTGGACGTTGGAAAGCCACATATGGGAAGTTCGCCAGTCTCAAAATCACGCATTATCCTTTTAAATGGGCTTATTTTAAGGTCGAACTCCAAGCCTTCATCCTTTAAGGTGCTAAATAGCTTGTTGTATTGCGTTGTGCCTCCTTCCATTAGCCTGAACTCAAGGGCGAACCCATATATCGTAGGAACTTTTTGAGCTGGATTTGCGTCGGTGGCCAAAGCATTAACTGCGGAGGATTGTATGATCAGCCCAGTAATGAAAAGTAACAGGGTTCGAGTAACGCCAGAATAGGGTGTTTCTAAGTGGTTGCTGACAAGTAAGCTTGGAAAGCATTTGTGGCGAATAAAAAGTCTAATCATTCTAGGTCACATTTGGAGTAGGTAACTATTTTGCTTAGGCTAAAGCTGACTGGGAATTTTCCTTCTCTCAAAACGATCTGCTCAATGATCTTGCTAGCTATTGCCTTCCGTAGTTTAAAGTTGCATTGTCGTAAGCAGTGCTGCTGCATGTGAAACTTGTTAGTTATACTATAATTTCTGTAAACCCCACTAGCTAAGCAGTTTTGGTTATAGAGGTTCGCCTTTAGTAACTGGTTAGTAACTGGTTAGGAACTAAGTAGTATCATCCACGCTTGACACTGTAATTCTCTAATTCTATCTTGATGAGAATGAGTTTTATACTCTATTGTGTCAATACTTTAAGTGGAGTAATAGTTTATTTCTGCAAGGGTGCCTTGATGTCAAAAAGCAGGTTGCCAGTCAGTTGGTAGTCGGCATTGTACGTCCCAAATATCTTGCGATGCTTAACAGATAGGAAATATCCTGCTTTAACATGGGTACATCTAACTTTCTAAAATTGACAGGTTTCTTTAAAAGCCTGGCCTACAAATTAATGCGCGCCAGTCTTGCCATCGCCGTACTATTGGGGGTGATAGGCGGTTTGGTTCAGGTTTCCATGGATTTTGTCGAGCAACAGGATGCTATTGATTCGCGCATCCAGGATATTTTTCGGGTGACGGGCAACACTGCGCAGCATGCAGTACATTTGCTTGATAATCGTATGGCTGATGAAGTTATTAAGGGTATCGCCCATTATGACTTTATCCTGCAAGCCATAATCTACGATGACAGCGGGAGGGTTATGGCTAATTATGAAAAGCCTTCTGCCCCCTCTTCTACCGGCTGGCTAACTCAGTTGGTTTCTGATGAAACTCGTCAATATCGCAGAAATATTGTCTATGTCGACGGCAGCCTGGAGGGCCGTTTTGTCATTACAGTCGATAACGATTTGGCGCTGGCACCTTTTTATAATCGGGTTCTTACAATCTTTATTTCCGGGTTTGTACGAAATATAGGCTTGGCTTTTGTGCTGCTGATCCTGTATCACGTATTGCTGACAAGGCCGCTGATCGCCATTGCCCAGCAGGTTTCCAGGATTGATCCACGCAAAGCGGAAGGCCGCCGGGTAGCTTATCTGGAAAAGCATCGTGATGATGAGCTGGGTGCAATCATCAGCGCTGTCAACGACGTGTTGATAACCCTTGAGGGGGAGCAGGCGGACCTGCGTCAGCGCGGTAAGCAGTTATCCCTAATTCTTAATTCCAGCCCTAGTTTGATTTATGCCTTGAACGCTGTAGGAGACTTTGTGTTTCTTAATCAGGCGGCCGCGAATTTTTATGGTCAGTCTGTGAACGGGCTGATTGGGCTGAACAGTTATCAGCGACTCAAAATGATTAGCCCGGATGAAGCTGATAAATTTTTGGCGCTATTGAAAAAAGCGGAGGTTAGGCGCGAGCAGTTGTTTGAAGATGGCCAGAGTATGACCGACCACACGGGTGTGCGGCATATTATGCAGGTTAGCTATATTCCCTTTGACTTCTACGATCAGCTCTGTGTGCTGGTGGTAGCTCATGATATTACGGGGCGTGTTGCGGCTGAAAAACGTGTGGAAAGCCTGGCCTATTTTGACTCATTAACGGGCCTGCCAAATCGCAATATGCTCTATGATCGCGTCAAAATGGATATTTCACGTTGTCGGCGTGCTGGTACTTATGGTGCCCTGCTTTTTATCGATCTTGATGAGTTTAAGCGTGTCAATGATTCTTTGGGGCACTCTGCAGGCGATGAGTTGCTGCTGCAGCTATCAAAAAGTATGAGTGGACATAGCCGCCAGACTGATACCCTGGCGCGGTTGGGTGGGGATGAATTTACCCTGAGCATGCCTGATTTGTCTCCAGACTTTGATGTTGCCCAGGAGCAGGCGGCCGAGTGCGCAGGTCGTTTATTGGTAACTTTAAGCCAGCCAGTTTTCCTGGGTGGCCATGAATTAATCGTCAGTGCCAGTATCGGTATCGTGCTTTACCCCCAGGGCAATGAGGACACGGAAACGCTGCTGCGTTTTGCCGATACAGCGATGTACAAAGCCAAGCAGAGCGGTCGCAATGCCTATATGATCTTTGAGCAATCCATGGCCGTTGAAGCGGATCAGTTAGTGAAACTTGAAGCCGAGCTGCGGGTGGCTGCCAGAGAGCGGCAGTTTACTTTCCATTTGCAGCCATTAATCGATGTTCAGGGTGGGCGCGTTGCTGGTGCCGAAGCGCTAATGAGGTGGCAGCATCCTGAGAAGGGCTTAATTCCACCGGGCGCGTTTCTGGACTTTCTTGAAAGCTCGGGAATGATTGCGGAGGTGGACCGGCAGATTTTTAAAGACGTCTGTGTATATGCCGCGGAGCACTATAGAAAAGGGCGTTTGCCTAAGGGATTTCGTTTCTCAATCAATCTCAGTGCGAAGGAGTTACACCGGGCGATTTTTGTTGACGATGTGAAAAGCACCTTGGAAATCAGTGGCTTGCCGGCGCACTTTATCGAGTTTGAAATTACCGAAAGTGCAGCATTGCAAAACCTTGAGGATGTCGTACAGAAAATGCATGTACTACAATCTTTAGGGATTACTTTTGCGCTTGACGACTTTGGTACCGGGTATAGTTCATTGAGTTACTTGAAGCAGTTGCCGGTCGATAAAGTTAAGATTGATAAGACCTTCATTAACGACCTGACCTTTGATCGGCAGGATGAGGCCTTGGTCGAGTCAATCGTGGCGATCGCTAATACTTTCCAACTGGTAGTGGTTGCTGAGGGGGTTGAAACTGCAGCTCAGGCAGATTGGTTTAAGCAGTACAAAAACGTTTATTACCAAGGGTATTTATTCGACCGGCCGTTACCACCTCAGGAGTACTCAGATAAATATCTGGCGACCCCTGTCTCCGGGCGGCAGGGATCAGTGGTACGGTTGCGGCCGAACTGATTGGCTGGGTAGCTTCCGTATTGGCCATAAAATCGACAAAAATCTTGCATTGTCATCCTTATTTCCCTAGAATTCGCGCCTCTTAAATCCCGGTAGCCCGCTTTTTACAGCAGTGAGTGCCGGAACTCCTTGTCATACTGCGTTTCCTCATGGAGCGGCAGATGGCTTAACCCGTAAGGAGATGCTATGCGTCATTACGAAATTGTATTTATGGTCCATCCGGATCAGTCTGAACAGGTGCCCGGCATGGTCGAGCGCTACACCCAGTCTATCGAAAAAGATGGCGGTAAAGTTCACCGTCTGGAAGATTGGGGCCGTCGCCACCTGGCTTACCCTATCAACAAGATTCACAAGGCTCACTATGTTCTGATGAACGTTGAGTCCAGTCAGGATGCTATCGACGAGCTGACCACCAACTTCCGCTATAACGATGCGGTAATCCGTAACCTGGTGATCAAAATGGACGACGCTGTGACTGCTGAATCTCCTATCATGAAAGCCGAAAATGAGAGCCGTGAACGTCGCGCTGCTCGCCCCGAGCGTCGTGAAGAGTCTTCTGACCAGAACAGGTCTTCAGACGATGATTCCGGTTCTGACGATTCGGACAACAACTCAGATAACAACGAGTAATTCGGTTTAGAGAGGAGATATTCCCATGGCACGTTTTTTTCGTCGTCGTAAGTTTTGTCGTTTTACTGCTGAAGGTGTTGATCAGATCGATTATAAAGATCTGGATACACTCAAGGCCTATATCACTGAAACTGGCAAGATCGTACCGAGCCGTATTACCGGTACTAAAGCTAAGTATCAGCGTCAGTTGTCCTCTTGTATCAAACGGGCACGTTTCCTGGCTTTGCTGCCTTACACCGATCAGCACAAGTAAAGGATTTTTAGCGTTCCGCTAATCATCATCCATTATGCGCGCTGTTGCTGAGTATGTGATGAGAGGGCGAACAGAGGCCGTTATGGTGTCTGTACTCGCCACCGGAACCATTCTGTTTGCCTGGTTTGGTGCGGCAGTGTTGGCTTTAGTCACGCTGCGTCACGGCTCCAGGCAGGGCAGTGCGATACTACTCTGGGCCATGTTACCGGCCATTGTGGTGGCTGCGATGGGTGATACCGGTCCAGTGACGACCCTGTTGGGCGTGATGTTGACCGCCTCGGTGTTAAGGGCGACCACCTCCTGGTCCTGGGCGCTGATTGCCGCAGTGATTTCAGGCTTGGTGACCGCATTGGTCATGGTCACGTTTGGGCGCGGTTACATCGAAGAGATATTGCGTTTGCTCGGCGAGGCACTGGCTCAGTTGCAGCGCAGCCAGCCCGAGGGTAATGGCAGTTTGTTGGAGTTTAAACCCACTGCCATGCAGATTGCCGGCTTACTCGGCCTGAGTAATGCCTTTACGGTGGTGATGTGCTTAATACTCGGGCGTTGGTGGCAGGCTCTGCTGTATAACCCCGGTGGTTTCAGGCAGGAGTTTCACGGCCTAAGACTGGCTCCACAACTGACCGTCGTGCTATTGGTGGTTGGGTTGGCTCTGTCATCTCTGGGGGCTGATTACCGGCTCTGGGCGGCTACTGTGGCTATCCCCTTTGTGTTCGCGGGCTTTGCCCTGACACATGGTCTGGCGGCAAAACGCGGTATTGGCAGTAATTGGCTGGTGCTGTTTTATCTGGGCTGGTTGTTGTTTGATCCGCTCAAGGCTGTTGTGTTGGTGGCGGCCATTGTTGATAGCTGGATCGATATCCGTCGACGCGTGTCCGCAAAGCATGGCGCCGACTAAAGAACATTAAAGTTTTTTTACTGAAATTTTTGATTAAAGTTTTTTACAGTCGCTCATCATATTAAGTGGCTGGAATAATGAGGGTAAGACAATGCAAGTTATTCTTCTGGAGAAGGTAGGCAAACTGGGTGGTCTGGGTGACCGGGTTACCGTTAAAGGTGGTTTTGGCCGTAATTTTCTGATCCCATACGGTAAAGCGGTACCTGCCACTGAAGGCAATATCGCTGACTTTGAAGCACGTCGTGCCGAGCTGGAAACCGCTGCCGCTGAAAAGCGTACAGCTGCTGAAGCGCGTGCTGCCAAGCTGGCTGAATTGTCTGTCACGATCGAAGCCAATGCTGGCGACGAAGGCAAGCTGTTTGGTTCTATCGGTACTCGCGACATCGCTGATGCGATCAGCAAGGCCGGTGTAGAAATCAGTAAGTCAGAAGTTCGTTTGCCAACGGGTGTTATCCGTGAAGTGGGTGAATTCGAAATTGACATTCAGGTACACTCTGAAGTCATGCAAACTGTTAAACTGACTGTTGTTGCTGAGTAATCTACCCCAGCAGACAGTCAATACATTGAACTATTGCCAGTCCTGAATTATTCAGTAACGGCATGCGTTCAGTTCTGTATTGAGTTCTGCGCTGGATTCAAAGGAGCATCCTGGTAATTGTATTGCCTGGGTGCTTTTTTTTGTCTGGAGTGCGATACTCCCGGTATCCATTTTGTTTTAATCCTGCCCATTGATAACGCTAAGAGACGGACGAAACCCTAGCTGTGGATTCTGAAAACGACATTCCCTCTAATCTCGACAATATCTTTGCCTTTAATCAGGTGGAAGATCCCGAGCTGGAACATATCAAGCAGCCACCGCATTCCATCGAGGCGGAGCAGGCAGTGCTGGGCGGTTTAATGATCGCCAATGACAGCTGGGATAATGTGGCGGATCAGGTGAATGCCGAGGATTTTTACCGCGGGGTTCACGGCCAGATCTTCACCCAGATGGCCAAACTGGTGGAAGCCGGTGAGCCAATTGATGCTATCACCCTATCGGAAACACTCAATAACAGCGGCCAACTGGAGCAGGTGGGTGGTCTGGCTTATCTGGTTGAGTTGGCCAATAACACGCCCAGTGCGGCTAATATTCG
>CBFIDJ010000013.1:59635-136301 GCA_965661375.1 Oceanicoccus sp.
GCTATTAAAAGGTGCGGTGGATCGCATTGATGAGTTGTTTAATTCGGAAGAAACCATCACCGGTGTCAGTACCGGTTTTACCGAGCTGGATGAAAAAACCTCAGGGCTGCAGCGCTCGGATTTGGTCATCGTTGCGGCGCGGCCGTCGATGGGTAAAACCGCTTTTGCGGTGAATCTGGTTGAGCATGCTGTGCTGCATCAGAATAAGCCGGTTATGGTATTCAGTATGGAGATGCCGGCTAACGCGATCATTATGCGGATGATCTCGGCCATTGGTCGTATCCCGCTGGGCAAGGTGCTGAGCGGCAAACTGGATGAAGAGGATTGGCCGAAACTGACCACGGCGGTGAGTAAGTTGAAGGATCGACCACTGTTTATCGACGATACACCGGCACTGACGCCTACTGAAGTGCGCTCCCGTGCGCGCCGCATTGCCCGCGAACACGGTGAGCTGGCGATGATCATGATCGACTACCTGCAGCTGATGCAGGTGGCGGGTAGCAGTGAGGGCAGAACGGCGGAAATTTCGGAAATCTCTCGCTCTTTGAAAGCTATTGCTAAAGAGTTTAACTGTCCGGTGATTGCACTGTCACAGTTGAACCGGTCGCTGGAGCAGCGCCCCAACAAACGCCCTATCAACTCCGACCTGCGGGAATCCGGTGCGATCGAGCAGGATGCGGATGTCATCATGTTTATCTACCGGGATGATTATTACAACGAAGACAGTCCCGATAAGGGCATTGCGGAAATCATCATCGGTAAGCAACGGAACGGTCCCACCGGCACCAGCAAACTGGCCTTTCTGGGGCATTTCACCCGGTTTGATAACCTGGCCTTTAACTACGGTGAGGATAATTACTCCTAAGCCGCACTGGATTATTTCTGAGGCCACCGCTGAAACGGTGGTTTTGCTCACAAGCACTTCATATTGCTGAATGTTAATCTCCCTCCTTTTTTCGTAACTTGCTGACAGTTAAGCGTTTTTTTATTTTTCCTGGTGCGGGATGCCCTCTTGAGGAGGTGGCCTGCTGCAATCCGGTTTTGTTATCCGCTATAATGCCTTGCAAAATAATTCGGAATAGAGAAATAAATGTCTGAATATGGATTTGTAAAAATGCCGCCATCGGTGCCGGAGCAGAGCCGCAAGGCCTCCATTGTCGGCATTGGCGAAACCGATTATTTCAGTGACTATCAGGCTGAACGCCAGCGCTCAGAGGGGTGGGAGCCACCTACTCAGGAGAATCTGGCCCAGTTAGCCTTTGAGCGCGCGCTGGCCGACTCAGGGTTAAACGCGAAGGATATCGACGGACTGGCGCTGTCCTTTACCTACGGAGCGCCAGACCCCGATAAATTTGCTAAACAGCTGGGTTTGTCTCCGCGCAAGAGCTGGTTAAACGGGCATATTATGGCCGGGCCGTTACCGGCTGCCTGTGGCGAAATTACTTCCGGCGAGCATGACATTATCGCCCTGGTTTATGGTGTGACGCCTCGATCTGCCGGGCGTTTGTTTGGTGGTTCTTCCACTCATGTACCAGGACAAGGTGGTCCGTCCTCCTATTTTTATTATCACCCCTGGGGTTTCAGTTCACAGGCCGCGCACTGGGCAATGATGGCGACCTATTATCAAAATACTTATAACGCAAGCGAGGCGGATATTGGCTCGGTGGCGGTTCAAATTCGCCAGCATGCCATGGCAGACCCGAATGCTGTAATGCAAAAAGCGCTCGATATTGAGGGCTATCTGGCTTCACGTTATATCGTGCGTCCACTGCATCTGTTTGATATGTGTATGGTCAACGATGGCGCGGTTTGCCTGATCCTGAGTCGAGCCGACCTCGCCCAAGAGCTGGCGCATACCCCGGTTGATGTGGCGGGTTGGGGTGAGAGCTATGTGAAGAGTAGTAAGCTGGATATTATGGTGCGCCAGCGCCTGCGGCCGATTATGCAGGATGCTGTGTCGCAGGCCTTTGCCATGTCCGGTTTGAATATCGGTGATGTGCAGCATTTTGAAGGCTACGATGCCTCTTCTATTCATTTGATCAATCAAATTGAGGGCTATGGCTTTACTGAGGCGGGCACGGGGCTTGAGTTCTGCAAAGCCGGGCAACTCAGCAACGGGGGCAGGGTTCCGACCAATACCAGCGGCGGCAATATGTCGGGATCCTATATGCATGGCTGGAGCCAGATTGCAGAAGTGGTCAAACAGTTGCGTCATGAGGCGGGTCCGCGCCAGATTGAAGGTATTGAGGTTTCCCTGTCTGCGCTAACGCAAACCGATGCGGCGCATCCCATCCTGTTTCAGAGAGGAGCTTAATTGTGTCTGCTGACGAATTACCCCCTATGCGCTCTTCTGGCACCCGGCCACCTCGCACACTTGGCGGTGTGCATGAAACCTTCTGGGAGTACTGTGGCAAAGGCGAGCTAAGATTGCAGCGCTGTAACGACTGCCAGCATATTACCTGGCCGGCCACCGAGGCCTGTGAGAGCTGTGGTGGTAAAGCCTTGAGCTGGGAAAAAATGTCTGGACGTGGTCAGTTAGTCAGTTGGTGTACCTTTGAACGCGACTATTACGGCGGTATGTTGCCCATGCCCTGGGATACGATTCTGGTTGAGCTGGAAGAGGGGGTGATGTTTATCAGCAACCCCGAGGGTTTCTCTAACGATGAAGCTGAGCCGGGAATGTCTGTGGAGGTTCACTTCGTTGAGTGCGAAGATAAAAATGGGGCGTTTAAATTGCCGGTGTTCAAGCCAAATAAGGTCGGCGTATAGTTGGTTCGTATCTGTCAACGACGGTATTAATTGCCAATCCTCACCACCTGAATATCCGGGTCGCGATTGGCACCGGCTTCTGCTAGTTGGTCGAGGTAATCCTGCCACCAGGCTTGCTGGTTAGTGCAGAGCTGGTAAAAATAATCCCAGGAATAAATGCCCGAGTCGTGGCCATCACTGAAAAACAGTTGCAGCGCGTAATTACCAACGGGATTAATATTGTCGATGGTGACGTTGATCTTGCCAGTTTGCAGAACCTCCTGCCCAGGGCCGTGGCCACGCACTTCCGCTGACGGAGAATAGACGCGCAGATACTCACAACTCAGCTGATAGCTTTCATTGTCGGAATAGCGTAGCTCCAGCGTTTTGGCGCGCTGGTGCAATTCAATGCTGGTTGGAACGGGAGGGTTGCTCATCGTACTTCTCTTTAAAAAACGCTAAACCATCTTAAACTGTAAAAAAACCGAATTACAGGATAAAGCGGCTTAAATCTTCGTCTTTGATTAATTCCGACAGTTTGTCATTGACGTAGTTTTCGTCAATCGACAGGGCGGTACCGCTATTATCGGTGGCGGTAAAAGACGCTTCATCCAGTAACCGTTCCATTACGGTGTGAAGGCGGCGAGCGCCGATATTCTCGGTGCGCTCGTTCACTTCCCAGGCGGTTTCGGCAATGCGCCTAATGCCAGTGTCGGTGAAGGAAATATCCAGCCCCTCGGTTTTCAGCAAGGCGTGGTATTGTTCGGTCAGTGAAGCATCCGGCTCAGTCAGTATGCGCTCGAAATCCTCCGGCGACAGGGCTTCCAGCTCAACCCTTAACGGCAGGCGGCCCTGTAATTCGGGAATTAAATCGGAAGGTTTAGAGAGATGGAAGGCACCCGATGCGATAAACAAAATATGGTCGGTTTTGATCATGCCATGCTTGGTGCTAACGGTGCAGCCTTCAATCAACGGTAGTAAATCGCGCTGCACGCCTTCACGGGATACGTCAGCGCCAGCACCTTCGGCGCGCTTGGCCACTTTGTCCAGTTCGTCGATAAACACGATGCCGTTTTGTTCCGCGGCATACACGGCGCTGGCTTTGAGTTCATCTTCATTGATCAGCTTGGCGGCTTCCTCTTCCTGAATTTTTTTCAGCGCCGCTTTCACGGTCATCTTGTTGGTTTTCTTTTTACCGCTACCCATGCTGGAGAACATGCTTTGTAATTGACTGGTCATATCTTCCATGCCGGGCGGTGCCATAATCTCCACACCAATCGGCGCGGCGTTGACTTCAATTTCTATTTCCTTGTCGTCGAGCTCGCCTTCGCGTAATTTTTTACGAAATAACTGACGGGTGGTGTTTTCCTTTTCGTTGTCATCCTCACCACGAGCAGAGGGTAGTAGCACGTCCAGTACCCGCTCCTCGGCGGCATCGGCAGCACGGTGTTTAACTTTTTCGATTTCCTGTTCACGCAGCATTTTGATAGAGACATCCACCAGATCGCGCACAATGGATTCGACATCGCGGCCCACATAACCCACTTCGGTAAATTTGGTGGCTTCCACTTTAATAAAGGGCGCGTTGGCGAGCTTGGCCAAACGGCGGGCGATTTCGGTTTTACCGACACCGGTAGGACCAATCATCAGAATATTTTTCGGGGTAATTTCCGCGCGCAGATTTTCATCCAGCTGCATACGGCGCCAGCGATTACGCAGAGCAATAGCGACGGCGCGCTTGGCCTTTTCCTGACCGATGATATGTTTATCGAGTTCGTGAACGATTTCCCGGGGGGTCATTTGTGACATGTGCTTGGTTACCTTTTTCCCCGCTGCCTGGGGAGCTGCATAAATTTTGAATTGAAATGAGCTGGTGTCGGAGTAGTTACTCGGCCAATTTAGCCTTCGCAGTCCAGTTCTTCGATCCGTAAATTGTGGTTGGTATAGACGCAGATATCGCCGGCAATAGTCAGACCTTTTTCGACGATGTCGCGGGCACTTAATTCCGTGTTTTCCAGTAAGGCTTTGGCGGCAGACTGCGCAAAGGGGCCACCGGAACCAATGGCGATCAGGTTGTCTTCGGGTTCGATTACATCACCGTTACCGGTAATCACCAGTGAGGTGGTTTTGTCGGCCACGATCAGCAGGGCTTCAAGCTGTCGCAGTGAGCGCTCAGTACGCCACATTTTGGCCAACTCAACCGCCGCGCGAGTCAGATGGCCCTGGTATTTTTCCAGTTGAGCTTCAAATAATTCAAACAGGGTAAAGGCATCGGCGGTGCCGCCTGCAAAACCGGCCAACACCTGCTCGTGGTAGAGGCGGCGTACCTTGCGGGCATTGCCTTTCATGACGGTATTGCCCATGGAGACCTGGCCATCGCCACCGACGACGACTTTGCCCTGACGGCGTACAGAGAGAATGGTGGTGCCTCGATATTGATCCAAACCGAAAATCCTTAAAAACTGGAAGTTGTGAGCGAAACTATAATGGGGCTATATGGGGGCTTTTAGGCTAAAAACAAGTATGCCGATGACAAGAGAGGCCGAAAACCTGTGCGCTGTAAACTGACTGCCGGTTAATCAGGCATCTGCCTTGCGTTTCAACAGTAATGTATCAATCCCCTCATTGATCAGAATGCCGCGCGCTTTGGAAAGGCTGGAGCGCTCGTGGAAGGGACCAACCTGTACCCGGTGCCAGGTGCCATTGCCGGTAGCGACCTGCTCGACTCTGGCTTCCAGCCCCATCAGGATCAGTCGCGCGCGCAGCCGATCGGCATCCTCGGCCTGTTTGAAGGAGCCGGCCTGTAGTATGTAGATGATTTTTTCCCGTTGCGCGGCGGGAATATTTTCTTCCTCTGTGGGGACGATAACTTCACGTTCGGGCAGCAGGGTATAAAAATCAAACTTGGTGGTGATTGATTTTTTTGCTTCGGATTTGGCCTCTTCCACTTTGGCCTTTAGCTGCTCGGGGGCCGGCTCGGGGGTGACTCCGGCCAGATGGGCCAGAAAACTGATAAACAGGCCCGTGACAATACCAGTAAACAGCCATACCCAGCCGGGTACCTGGCTTTTCGGTGCGGCCTTTTTATTGCTGGTGCTTGGTTTTTTTTTAGGCTGTTGTTTTTTAGCGAAATCGTGGGTCATAGTGAACTCAATTGCACGGGCGGAGTATGGCTGGGCTGCCGAGCTTAACAGCTACAGTGTTACATCTCTGTCGGTGCCGATACCCCCAGCAAGTCTAGTCCATTTTCAATCACTTGCCGTACGGCTTCGCTCAACGATAGGCGGGCATTACGCAGCGCCTGATCGTCGATCAGCATTTTGTGGGCGTTATAGTAGCTATGGAAATCACCGGCCAATTCGCGCAGATAGTTGGCGATACTGTGCGGTTCACAATTCTCTGCGGCGGTTTTAATCAGCTCGGGATAGGCGGCCAGACGGTTAAGCAGGGCTTTCTCGCTATCCTCGGTCAACAGCTCCAGAGTGTTGCTTTCGCTCTCCGCTGACCAGCTCCAGCCATGATCGGCCAATTTACGCAGCATGCTACAAACCCGGGCATGAGCGTATTGAATATAGTAGACCGGGTTGTCATTGGTTTGAGAAATGGCCAGATCAATATCAAAGGTCAATTGTGAAGTCGCTGCGCGCGCCGCGAGGAAATAGCGAGTGGCATCACGGCCCACTTCGTCGATCAGGTCGCGCAGGGTGACGTAGCTGCCGGCGCGTTTGGAAATTTTTACCTCTTCACCACCGCGCATTACCATTACCATCTGGTGCAGCACATACTCCGGCCAATCGGCGGGAATGGATAAATCCCGGCTCTGGCTTACCGCCTGAACACCGGCCCGTACACGGGTAATAGTGCTGTGATGATCCGCGCCCTGTTCGTTGACGACGCGCTCAAAACCGCGCTGCCATTTGTTCAGGTGGTAGGCGACATCGGGTACAAAGTAGGTGTAGCCGCCTTCTCTCTTTATGGTGGTTCCTGACACAGGGTCAAGCTCTTCTGTGTCAGATTTTCTCATCACCCGGTCTTTATCATCACCGAAGTCGGTAGTCTTCAGCCACAGAGCGCCGTCTTTTTCGTAGGTGTGGCCACTGGCAATCAATTGCTCGACGGTTTGCTCAACGTCGCCATCGTCATATAACGATGACTCCAGATAATAGACATCAAAATCGACCCCAAAGGCCTTCAGATCCAGATCCTGTTCGCGACGTAAATAGGCTACGGCAAAGTCGCGAATGGCATCGAGGTTATCCGCATCGCCAGCGCCGGTGACGTTTTTATCCTCGGCGGTAATGGTGTCTTTAGCCATATAGGATTTGGCCACATCGACAATATATTCACCGCGATAACCATCCTCCGGCCAGCTGTTGTCCTCGGGGCCAAGGCCCTTACAGCGCGCCTGCACCGAGTTGGCGAGGTTGTTGATCTGTTGGCCGGCGTCGTTGTAGTAGAACTCGGCGGTGACATTCCAGCCGGCGGCTTCCAGTAAGCGACATAGCGTGTCGCCAACAGCGGCGCCGCGCCCGTGACCTACATGCAGCGGGCCCGTAGGGTTAGCGGAGACAAATTCCACCTGTACTTTGCGGCCTTTGCCATCGTCGCAGCGACCAAAGCTTTTGCCCTGGTTGAGAATATCCTTGACCACCGCGCTTGCGGCAGCTTCGTTAAGGAAGAAGTTGATAAAACCGGGGCCAGCAATTTCCGCTTTGGCGACTTTGTCCGAGGCGGGCAGGCTATCAATAATCAACTGAGCGACATCACGCGGTGGCTTTTTCGCGGCCTTGGCCAACGTTAAGGCAATATTGCTGGCGAGGTCACCATGATTTTTGTCTTTGGTTCGATCAATCGATACTTGCGGCTGGATATCGGCGGGCAGGCTGCCCTTTTCAACCAGTGTGTTAAGGGCTTCGGTGATCAGTTGCGCGATATGATTTTTCATTCGAGTTTATGGCTATCTGGCCTGGTCGGTGAAGGAAAACAAAAAGGGCGCGTATTATCCTGATTTTTGCCCCTGTCGGCTAGGCGTCTGGTGGACTTAAGGTTGTTGGCATTGACAATAACAGGCTTGGCCCTGGACTGAGCAGTCTGTTAGGGCACAAACTTTAACAGCAGTTCCGGGGTGTCGGTAAAATCTCTGGCATTGCTACCCACGCGTTTGGCGGTTGTGATAATGCCCGGAGAGTAGGTGTAACAGACGCCTTGCATGGCTGCTGAGTCCTGAGCCGGGGTATCGGCCATTTGGGCAATATCGTATTTGCGAGCCTGGGCAACAAAATAACCCTTCTGTAAGGCCAGTGCGGCATCCAGCTCGTTGGCGCCCAGCGTCTGTTTGGCCCAGCGTGAAAACCCTTTATAAATAGACTGGCCGTGGAATTCTGAGGGTGTCTTGATAAGCCAGTCCTGTATTTGCCAGTCGAGCACAACTCGGCCATCCAGTTCCACTTTACAGGAGCTTGGTCCATTTTCAGGCTCGTCATCGACGGCTATATCCAGCTGTCGAATGGTTTCACCGCGCAGGGCGTGGTGCATCGCCAATACACTGAGGTCGTAGAGGTGGGTACAGTTTTGCTTGGGGTCGACCTGTTGGTACAGCTCAGCTGTTGCTGTGTTGAGTGGAATGCCAGCCAGAGCTTTAAGTTGCGTCACTGCGCCGCTGCAGACATTGAAGGGCGTGCGCAGGGCCTCGGCGTCTACGGCAGTTATCCGTTGGTCGTCGTGATGCAGGCGTACTCGAAAGCCGTGGTAGCTGTCTTCCAGTTCGCCAATCACTTTGCCGGGCAGGCCCGTTAAGCGAATACGACGGCGGAAAACACCCTGTCCATAGTTTGGGTTGGGAAGCAGGTCAGCAGCAAGTTCGGGCATGATGAGGTGTCACCACAGCAGTTGCATAAGTTCAGGATATTCCCTCTATGCTGCCAGCCTTGAGCGTAAATCACAATCCGGGCGAAAAAAAACCAGAGAAAAAATGCTTAGAAGATTTCGATAGGGTCTACGTCGATCGACCAGCGAAGTTTGCTGGCAGAGGGTTGTTGTTCTGCCAACACAATCAATTGCTGCAAAATAAAGTGCAGATTTTTGCGCTGCTCGGCCCGCAATAGCAGATGCACTCGATAGCGCCCGGCCTTGCGTGTCATCGGTGCGGGTAAAGGGCCGAATAAAGCAACGCCGTATTGCAGGGCAGAGGTTTGTAACTGGTCGCGCAGGTTATGCAGAAAGGTCTCGGGCTGTGGCAGATTTCCGGCTTCGGCGCGAACCAGTGCCAGTTGCGAAAACGGCGGCAGGCCGAGGGTGTGGCGCTCGTTCAATAATTGGCGAGCAAAGTGGTGATAGCCGCGGTCAAGCAGGCAATTCAGTAGGGGGTGTTCGGGTTGGTGAGTCTGGATAATCACGGTGCCAGGTTTACTCTCGCGGCCGGCGCGGCCGGCCACCTGGGTTAATAATTGCCCGGTTTTTTCCAACCCGCGAAAATCAGCACTGAACAATCCACCGTCGGCATCCAGGATCGCTACCAATGTGACATCGGCAAAGTGGTGGCCCTTGGCCAGCATCTGGGTACCCACCAGAATACAGGGGTCACCGCGATTGATATCGTCGGTTAATTGTTGCATGGCAGCCTTGCGCGAGGTGGTATCGCGATCAATCCGAATAACTTCGGTGTCAGGGAATAATCGGTTTAGAGCCTGCTCACTGCGTTCAGTGCCTGAGCCGTGAAAATCGATCTGCCGGCTGTGACAGTTTGGGCACTGTTTGGGTAGTGGGGTTTGCTGTTCACAGTGGTGGCAGCGCAGCATTTGCTGGCGATAGTGAACGGTCATGCGGGCATCGCAGTGGCTGCACTGGGCGATATAGCCGCAGTCGTGACACATCAATACCGGGGCAAAACCGCGCCGATTGATGAACACCAGTACCTGATTACCGAGTTTGATTTCGCGGTGAATTGCCTGCAGCAACAGGGGGCTAAAACCCTCTTCCAATGGCGCGTGGCGAATATCCATTAATTCAAAACGGGGAGCGGCTGCACCGGTGGCACGGTGCTTAAGGGTAAGGTGTCGATAACGCCCCTGCAGCGCATTGTGCAGGGTTTCCAGGCTGGGGGTGGCAGAACCCAGCACGATAGGGCAATGCTCGCTGGCTGCACGCTTGATGGCGACATCGCGGGCGGAATAGCGAAAGCCCTCCTGCTGCTTGAAGGAACTGTCGTGTTCCTCGTCGATAATGATCAGTCCGGGCTTTGCCAGCGGACTGAACACCGCCGAGCGGGTACCGATGACGATACCCGCTTCGCCACTGGTGGCCTGCTGCCAGGACAGTAGTCGTTCCCGATCCGTCAGACCCGAATGATAGGCGGCCACCGGACAGTTAAAGCGTTGTTGAAAGCGGCTCAGGGTTTGCGGCGTGAGGCCAATCTCGGGGATTAACACCAGCGCCTGCCGTCCCAGTTGCAGGCAGCGTTCAATTAGTTGCAGATAGACTTCGGTTTTGCCACTGCCGGTGACACCTTCCAACAGATAACACTGAAAGCTGGATTGCTGCGCTAACTGGCTCTCATTGATGGCATCAACCGCCGTTTGTTGCTCGCTGTTTAATGCCAGTGATGGGGTGCGTAGCAGCTGTTGCGGGGGAGGGTCTATGGCGGCAGGTGCTTCTGCTTCTGCCTCAAAGGCCACCGCCAGTCCCTTATTGACCAGTGCTTTGGCGATAGCCCGGCTGATCCCGGCCTGTTCCAGCTCGCTGGCACTGACATGGTCCTGCTGTTGTAGTCGTTCCAATAGCAAAGCCTGTTTAGTGGAACGCTTCAACGCGCCAATGGGCAGGCCCTTGCCTTCAGTGCTCAGACGCCAGTGACGCTCGGTGTGCTGGATCAGAGGCTCGCCTTTGCGCAACAACCCTGGAATGCTATTGGCTAGCGCATCACCTCCCGGGTGTTGATAGTAAGTGCTTGCCCACTGGCAGAGTGACAGTAGTCTGGGGGGGAGAATGGGTTTGTCATCCAATAGCTCGCAAACGGCCTTTAGCTTGTTGGGATCAAGCTCGGTTTGCTCCTTGATGGCCAGCAGTATGCCCACTACCTGGCGGTTGCCAAAGGGAGCTTTGACACGAATACCGGGCTGTAGCTGTTTAAGCGTAGCCTCGTCGATGCCCGCAGGCGGTAAATAGTCGAAACTTCGCCGCAGGGGTGTGGGTATAGCGAGACTGAGAATAAGCATGCAAGGCGTTTTATCGTTAGTGTCTGTAAGAACTCGGGCTTTAGGGGACAGCATCGACGCTGTCAGTCAAGGCAGGCAGTGTAGCAAAAGGAGTGGGGGAGGATGCCAGTTTTGTCGTGCAGTCACGTCTGAAGGTATTAACGGCGAAGATTGATTGCATTTGGTCCTTGCTCTGGTATTATGCATCGCCTGATTTTTCACCAGTTCTGCGCAAGGCATTGAAGGCCAGGCAGAGCTGATTTCAGTACCGTGCAAGGCCTGTCGGTTCCAGGGAGGAGCCTGTTAGTTGACTCGCTCAATAGTTAGCTAAAAGATCGGACCCTGTGGCGGTGCACTACTTGATAGGAAATAACCATGAAAGCTGATATTCATCCCAAATACGCGTCGATCACCGCTACCTGCTCTTGCGGAAATCAAATCACTACTCGTTCAACCGTGGGTAAAGATCTCCATCTGGACGTCTGCTCTGCCTGCCACCCGTTCTATACAGGCAAGCAGAAAATGGCTGATGCCGGTGGTCGTGTTGATCGCTTTAACAAGCGTTTCGGCAACCGTTCTACAAAGGGTTCTGCCGCATAAGGTGATGGCTATAGCCAAATCCTTCCGAGCGCCCAGTCAATTTTGGCTGGGCGTTTTTGTATGCGTCGTTTATGTCGGTGTAGTGCATGTAGGGCTGCTATTTGGCGCTGGTCAGCTCCATGCCGAGTCGGTGGCATCGACGTTGGAGCAAGGGGGCGGTTGCCCGGCCCAGGGCGAGCTGCAGTGGGCTAGAATAGCGAAGGTGGTTGATGGCGATACGCTGCGGCTGGTGGATGGGCGCAAATTGCGGCTGATTGCGGTGAACGCTCCGGAAACTGCAAGGAAGAATCAGCCGGCCCAGCCCTTTGCCTCTCAAGCTAAGGCAGCGGTGGAACAGTTTTTTAACCGTGATCCGCGTATTGCCCTGCAAATTGGCCTGCAGCCAAATGATAAATACGGTCGTGTGCTGGCGCATGTGTTTAATCGCTCGGGCGAGAGCCTGGCGGCAACTCTGTTGGCACAGGGTTTGGCCTGGCATATCACGGTCCCGCCAAATATTGTCTATAGCGATTGTCTGAGGAGTGTGGAGCGGGTCGCCAGAAAGCAGCGCCGAGGGATATGGGCTGATGGTGATCAGCCATTGGATGCTGCCAGACTACAACTGACGGATACAGGTTTTCAGCGGGTTCGTGGACAGTTACTGAGTGTTGAGCGCAGTCGTGATGGCTGGTGGTTGCAACTTGGTCAATTAGCGGTCCGGCTCAGCGAGCGTGATTTGCCCTATTTTGGCCAGATTGATCCCAAAGATTGGCTGGGACAAACAGTTACTATTCGTGGCTGGGTTATTGATAGAAGTCTGCGGCAAACGCCGGAGCAGCACCAACGCTATTCAGCCTTAATGGTCCAGCTCAGGCATCCCGTGATGATTGAGTTTGATCGGTCATAGTTTATCGACCGTATTGGTGTGGTGATAGATCTGGGTAGTTGCGGGCGTATCAGTTGCCATCAATATGAAAGTCCTGCACAGGCAGGTCGTCGCCCAAAAGAAACTTGTGAGAAAATTCGCTTTTCTATATTCTTCGCGGTGCAGTTTCTCAGTGAAAACGCCACCATCTAATGTTAGCTTGCGAAAAATCTTATAGTGACAGTGTCACTGAAGAATCACTGAAAAAGAGTGTCAGGCTAAGGCAGGGTGCAAAAAACTACAAATTACAAATATAGTCTACAAACACAATCTACATATAAAAGTACAAGTCATATCTGTGACGGCAAAGCGATCAATGTTGAGGTTGGCGGTTGTTGCTCGCGCCGCATCATGCTCAGGTCTTTGCACCGGTTTTAAGTGATTGAACGTTTACAGCAAAAATTCTAACGGGATGAAATTATGTCTAACGATGTTAAACAACGGGCTCTTGATTATCATGCCAAGCCCCGGCCGGGTAAAATCTCCGTCGAGCTAAGCACAGCCGCCGAGACTCAGGCAGATCTGGCGCTGGCCTATAGCCCCGGCGTGGCTGAGCCTGTTAAAGCCATCGCGGCCAATCCCGATGATGCCTACAAATACACGATCAAAGGCAATCTGGTCGCGGTGATTTCAAACGGTACCGCGATTTTAGGTTTAGGCAACCTGGGACCGCTTGCGAGTAAGCCGGTTATGGAAGGTAAGGCGCTGTTGTTCAAGCGTTTTGCCGGAATCGATTCCATCGATATCGAGGTGGATACTGAAGAGCCGAGAGAATTTATCGAAACCGTGGTGCGCATAGCCAATACCTTTGGTGGGATTAATCTGGAAGACATTAAAGCACCCGAGTGTTTTGAGATTGAAAATGAATTGATTGATCGCTGTGAAGTCCCTGTATTCCATGATGATCAGCACGGTACGGCCATTGTTACTGCAGCGGGTATGCTGAATGCGCTGGAGATTCAGGGCAAAACACTGGAGACGGCCAAAATTGTCTGCCTTGGTGCCGGTTCTGCCGCTATCGCCTGTATGCGTTTGTTGCTGCGTCTGGGGGCTGACAACAATAACCTCACCATGATTGATCGGCTGGGCGTGATCTATAAAGGTCGCGAGGGCGTTACTGAAATCAAAGCCCCTTTTGCCCATGAAACCACTGATCGTACCTTGGCCGATGCGATTAACGGTGCCGATGTGTTTGTGGGTTTGTCGGGGGCGGATTTATTAGGCCCCGATTTACTCAAGACCATGGCGCCCAAGCCCATCGTGTTTGCCTGTTCCAACCCTGACCCTGAGATTGATCCGGCGCTGGCCAGAGCAATCCGTGATGACTTGATTATAGCCACCGGCCGCAGTGATTATCCTAATCAGGTGAATAATGTACTGGGCTTTCCTTTTATCTTCCGCGGTGCGCTGGATGTGCGCTCAAAGATGATTAACGAAGAAATGAAAATTGCGGCGGTTAACGCCATTCGCGAGATTGCCAAAAAGCCCGTCACCCAAGAGGTGTTAACGGCCTGCGGTATGGATAAGCTGGAATTCGGGCCGGACTATATTATTCCCAAGCCGATGGATAGCCGTTTGCTGGGCGATGTCTCGGCAGCAGTGGCACAGGCAGCGGTGGATACCGGTGTTGCTCAGTTGCCTTATCCTGCGCATTATCCGATTCAGAATGTGAAACAGATTTTGTAATTGAAAGTTTGCAACGACACAGAAAGGCCGCATTGATCGCGGCCTTTTTTGTGCTCGCAAATCAGGCTAATCTCCGATCGTAATAGCTTTTGGGACCATCCCCATGAAAACTCTTCACCTGATACGCCATGCAAAGTCCAGTTGGGATGACCCCAAACTAGTCGATCACGAGCGGCCCTTAAATGCGCGTGGTGTAAAGGCTTGTCGTCAAATGGCGCAGCCAATATTTGATGCGGGTTGTGATTTCTCGCGGGTTTATTGCAGTACGGCGCAGCGAGCACAACTTACCATTCAGCATATTCGTCGGGAGTTGACTGCCAGCTTTGATTGGGAGTTGAGCGATGACCTCTACACCTTTAATGGTCAGCATCTGTTGGAGTGGTGCCAGAATCTGGATGAGGATGAAAGCAATATTGTCCTGGTCGGACATAACCCGGCATTAACCGAGTTTTGCCATTACCTTAGTGGTGGCGATATTCATAATATACCCACCTGCGGCTATGCTCAGTTGCGTTATGAGGACGGCGACTGGTGTGATTTGTCGGCCTGTTCAGCGGAGCTGGAGGTGTTTCTGTATCCCAAAATGTTTCGCTGAATAGAGGTTGATAAAGCCAGTCTCTATTCAGCGATAAGTGAGGCTAATAATAATGAGTCAATCCCCCGAACAAGTGGTAAGAGCTTTTTGCGCCAACGTCAGCGATCGTGATTTATCTACCATAGAACCCCTGTTAGCCGATGATATTGAATTTATGAACGTCGGTCTGGAAATCTATCGCGGCAAACAGGCGGTGTTAGATCACTTTGCTGGGGTTGATGACTCTACTGGCGTTGATGACTCCGGCGGCGTATGGGATATGTTTCCCGATACCTTTGATTTTCGCATCCGAAATCTGGGGGTGACAGAAAACCGTGTTTATACCGAACGTGTGGATGTGGTGGGTGTCAATGGAGTGGATGCGCACTTACCTTTACTGGGTATATTTGAGGTTGATGAGGGCAAAATCAAACACTGGCGCGATTATTCGGATATGGGCATGGTGCAGCGCTTGTTAAAGGGTGAAACTGTGACTGCAGAGGAAGGCTTTCCACCTGGGACGCTTGACGTGTAGGGCCTTAAATTAAGAAAGCTTTGTCTGTGGATATTTAAATATTAGGCGGGAAGGCACAAGAAAAGTTAGTGTCCCAGTGCGGCCAGTTCTCGCTCCAGCAGTTCTTCATCACCCAGGTTAAGCTCCACCAGCCGTCTAAGGTGAATAACGCTATCAATATCGATATGGTCGCACTCAAATCCGATCTGGCCATTTTGGGTATGGCGCCAATTAAGCGTCATATCGATGGCGGTTTCATCGTCCAGTGCAATATGGGCATCAATATACTGAGTGATATCTGCATCCCAATTTGCCGGCTCCTCGACGAGTATGCCCTTGAGCGAAATATCTACCAGCGTGGCTTTCCAGCTGTTACCGCCCTGGGTCAGAGTGATATCGGCGTCAAAGGTGATGCGGCTGAAGGTTCGCCGTTCAGAGTCTGACTGTGTCATTGTCACTTCCTATATCCGTAGCTATTTATGGTATAGCGGCTGGTTTAATCCCGACTATACCATTAATGCGGCCAAATTAATGGCTTGTTCATCGCTATCTGGCCGCTGTGCTAATGGTATAGATCGCTGTCAGCGAATTATTTGAGTTTTTTGTAACGCACCCGCTGTGGCAGTGCGTTCTCCCCTTTGCGAGCCACAAAATCCTCATGATATTCGGTGTAGTTGCCTTCAAAAAACACCACTTCGCTATCCCCTTCGTAGGCGAGGATATGGGTACAGATGCGGTCCAGAAACCAGCGATCATGTGAGATGATCATGGCGCAGCCGGGGAAACTGAGTAGGGCTTCTTCCAGTGCCCGCAGTGTCTCCACATCAAGATCGTTAGAGGGTTCATCTAACAGCAGTACATTACCGCCCTGTTTCAGGGTGCAGGCCAGCTGCAGTCGGCCGCGCTCACCACCGGAGAGTTCGCCAACGCGTTTTTGCTGGTCGGCGCCTTTGAAATTGAAGCGGCCAATATAGGCGCGGGAGGGAATTTCATAGCCGCCAATCTGCAGAATGTCGTGACCGCCTGACACGGCTTCCCACACCGTTTGGGTGTCCACCAATTCATCGCGTAACTGTTCCACATAAACCAGATCGACAGTTTCGCCCAGCTCTACCGAGCCGCTGTCGGGCTGCTCCATGCCGGCAATAATTTTAAACAGGGTCGATTTACCCGCACCGTTACCGCCAATCACCCCGACAATAGCGCCTTTGGGGACGCTAAAGCTGAGATTCTCGTACAGTACCTGATCGCCAAAGCTTTTGCTGACACCATTGACCTCGATGACCTTATCTCCCAGGCGCTGGCCTGGCGGTATATAAATTTCGTTAGTCTCGGCGCGGGATTGGAATTCCTGCGATTGCAGCTCTTCAAAGCGGGCGACACGGGCTTTGTTTTTCGCACGGCGACCCTTGGGGTTTTGTCGTACCCATTCCAGCTCGGATTTAACGGTTTTCTGGTGAGAGGCTTCCTGTTTGGATTCCATCTCCAGCCGTTTTTCCTTTTGCTCCAGCCAATCGCTGTAATTGCCCTCGTAGGGAATACCGCGACCGCGATCGAGTTCCAGAATCCAGCCAGCAGCGTTATCCAGAAAATAGCGATCGTGGGTAATGGCGACGACGGTACCGGGGTAATCACAGAGAAACTGTTCCAACCAGTGAACTGACTCGGCATCCAAATGGTTAGTCGGCTCGTCGAGTAACAGCATGTCAGGGTTGGAAAGCAGCAAGCGACAGAGCGCTACCCGGCGACGTTCACCGCCGGAGAGTTTGGTGACATCGGCATCCCAGGGCGGCAGGCGCAATGCATCGGCAGCGACCTCTAGTTTATGTTCCAGGTTGGTGGAGTCTGCGGCCTGAATAATGTTTTCCAGCTCCTGCTGGCGCTTGCCCAGCGCATCAAAGTCGGCATCGGGCTCGGCATAGGCGGCAAAAATTTCTTCCAGTTCCTTTTGTGCAGAGACCACATCGCCAAGGCCATCTTCGACATTGCCGCGCACATCTTTACTGGGGTCCAGCTCGGGTTCCTGAGACAGGTAGCCCACATTGATGCCGGCCTGTGGTCGAGCTTCGCCCTCAAATTCCGAGTCGATGCCGGCCATAATGCGCAGCAGGGTGGATTTACCGGCACCGTTTAAACCCAGTACGCCAATTTTGGCACCGGGGAAAAAGGACAGAGAAATGTCTTTGAGAATTTGACGTTTAGGGGGGACGACTTTGCCCACCCCGCTCATGGTGTATACGTATTGCGCCATTGCTGATTAATCCTGAATTTATAAAAGCTTGAGCTGGCAGCAAGTTACTCAATCTTGCTGTGTATATCAAGGAAAGTTGCTGGCGAAAAAGAGATGTCGGCGCTTAAGCGCGCACGTCTACCAGTTGTCCCTTGTCTCCACCGGGTTGGCGGCCACTCAGGGCTTCGAAGTTCTGTTCAAGACGTCGGTTTATCGATTCCAGCGTGGTTCTGGTTTGTAGTAATTCCGGTGCGGCCCTTTCTGAGGCTTTAACCGGTCGCGGTGGTTCCTGGTTGGCGAGGGATGTTTCGCTAGCACCCAGCGTAATTTCATCCTGTTCGACCTGCTTGGCCTGCTCGATTAAATCGGTGGCACGGGGATTACGGTTTTGCTGATTCTGGCTGAGTTGGTTTTGAATAAGTTGCTGGCTGAGGGCGGTATTGTTGGCAATGCTTGGCATGGTCAGTGCGCTTCAACTATCAGTTATCAATTTAATCCTGAGTAATGTGCTTATCAATTTGCCCTGATTTACTGGGGCGTCAGGCATAAGAATCTGTGGTCAGCGCAGGGGCTGGCAGTGATTCGGCGTGACTATAAGTAAGCATTACTGCGAGTAAAAATATAAGGACTTCGCTTTACGGGTCGTCAGCGAGGCCGTCGACGGGGCTTATATTAGCCATTTGGCTTTTTGCGTCCAATAGCATTTTTTCCTGTTTTTGCGCACATCTATAGCTCCCGGTTTTAAGTCAGAATGTCTCTGGGCTGTGGCTGTATTAAGGCGTTGGAAATCACCAAAACAGGCTGCCTAATCTGAATCAATAATGTACAATGCGCCGCTTTCAGAAAGGCCGCAAAGCCGCACCGGAATTTATCGACTCGGCATCAGAAATAGTTGATCGCCACGACAGACCAAAGGGGTTGCCAATGTTTACCAAAGATATGCAGATTAAAGGCTACGACGATGAGTTGTTCGCGGCGTTAGAGGAAGAAAATCAGCGTCAGGAAGAGCATATTGAATTGATCGCTTCCGAGAACTACACCAGCCCCCGCGTGATGGAGGCACAGGGTGGCCTGCTGACCAATAAGTACGCTGAAGGCTATCCCGGTAAGCGCTATTACGGTGGTTGTGAGTATGTCGATAAGGTGGAGCAGCTGGCTATTGATCGTCTGAAAGCATTATTCGGTGCCGACTATGCCAATGTGCAGCCACACTCCGGTTCGCAGGCCAATGCGGCGGTATATCTGGCGCTGTTGTCTGCTGGCGATACGGTGTTAGGTATGAGTTTGGATGCCGGCGGTCACCTGACTCACGGTGCCAAGCCTAACTTTTCCGGTAAGGTGTATAACTCGGTGCAGTACGGCCTGAATGCCGAAACCGGTGAGATCGATTACGAACAGGTTGAAGCGCTGGCGCTGGAGCACAAGCCAAAAATGATCGTGGCGGGTTTCTCTGCCTATTCGGGTATTGTTGACTGGGCGCGTTTTCGTGAAATTGCCGACAAGGTTGGCGCCTACCTGATGGTGGATATGGCCCACGTTGCGGGTCTGATTGCCGCGGGTCTTTATCCTAACCCGGTACCCTTTGCCGATGTGGTGACCTCCACTACGCACAAAACCCTGCGTGGTCCTCGTGGCGGTATTATTCTGGCCAAGGCCAATGAAGAGCTGGAGAAAAAATTCAACTCGGCGATTTTCCCTGGCGGTCAGGGCGGTCCATTAATGCATGTGATTGCGGCCAAGGCGGTCAGCTTTAAAGAAGCCGCCACGGAAGAATTCAAAGCCTATCAACAGCGTGTGGTCGACAATGCCAAGGTGATGGCGGCGACCTTTATTGAACGCGGTATCAAAATCGTCTCGGGCGGCACTGAGAATCACCTGATGCTGGTAGACCTGATTGGTAAGGAATACACCGGTAAAGATGCCGATGCGGCGCTGGGCGAAGCCTTTATTACCGTTAACAAAAATGCGGTACCTAACGACCCGCGTTCGCCCTTTGTGACCTCGGGGCTGCGCGTTGGTACGCCTGCGATTACTACCCGTGGCTTCGGCGAAGCGGAAACTCGCGAGCTGACTAACTGGATGTGTGATGTGCTGGATAGCCTGGAAAACGGCAACAGCGAATCAGTGATACCGGAAGTTAAAGCCAAGGTTAAGGAAATCTGCGCCCGCTTCCCGGTGTATAAATAAGCTTGATCCGCTGCGCTGAGGGATTGATATTTGCCCCTGACTTTGACCTTAAGAGAAAAAGTCAGGGGCAATTGTGCAAATAATGCGCCGGTTCGTAAAGCTGCTACAATAGCCCGCCTGTTTCCTGATCATAAGGCTGTCCAATGCGCTGCCCTTTCTGTTCCTTTGAAGATACCAAAGTCATCGATTCCCGCTTAGTTGCCGAGGGGGGGCAAGTACGTCGTCGCCGTGAGTGCGCTTCCTGTTCAGAGCGCTTCACCACCTATGAAAGTGCCGAGTTGATGATGCCGCGGATTATCAAACAAAATGGTAATCGCGAACCCTACGATGAAAAGAAAATGCGCGCCGGTTTATTGCGTGCCTTGGAAAAGCGGCCTGTCAGCATTGAAAAAATTGAAGCTGTGATCACCCAAATCGAGCACTCCCTGCAGGCCACTGGTGAGCGCGAAGTCGCTTCCATGGTGCTCGGGGAACTGGTGATGGATCATCTAAAACAGTTAGATCAGGTGGCCTTTGTGCGTTTTGCCTCGGTCTACCGTGACTTTAAGGATTTGCAAGAGTTTCGGGAAGAAATTGATCGCTTGTCGGCAGAGCATGGCCCCCTGGCTGACGAGTCGCTTGTCGATAAAGCGCTTGGCGACCAATAACGGGTTGAACCAGGAGTAACGGCTTAAACTGGAAGTAACGGTTAGAAGGGCGCCTTATCATGCAAGATCAGCAAGCTATGGCTTTGGCGATAGAGTTGGCACAACAAGGCTTATATAGCACCTCCCCGAATCCCCGAGTGGGCTGTGTGATGGTGAGGGATGGAGAAATTATCGGTCGCGGCTTCCATCTTCGTGCTGGCGAAGGTCATGCTGAAGTGAATGCGATTGCGGATGCTGGCGGGGCTGGGGCCGTGAAAGGGGCCACTGCCTATGTCACGCTCGAGCCCTGTAGCCATACTGGTCGGACGGCGCCTTGCTGTGAAGCTTTAATTGCGGCAGGTATCCGCCGGGTCGTGGTGGCAATGGAAGATCCCAATCCGCTGGTGGCGGGACAGGGCATAGCCAGATTGCAACAGACCGGTATCTCTGTTGAGACAGGGCTGTTGGAAGCGGAGGCAAGGGCACTCAATCCGGGTTTTATCAAGCGGATGGAAACCGGTTTGCCCTGGGTGCGGGTTAAGTTGGCCATGAGTGTGGATGGCCGGACGGCGATGGCCTCCGGAGAGAGTCAATGGATTACCGGACCTGCCGCGCGAGGCGATGTGCAGTGCCTGCGGGCAAGAAGTTGTGCGATTATCTCCGGGGTGGAAACGGTTATCCTCGATAATGCAGCGTTGACAGTACGTCCTGCGGAAATGCCCGAGAAAGAGCGGCAGTCAATAATGGCTGCGGGCGTACGGCAGCCGTTAAGAGTGGTGTTGGACTCTGCTATGAGGTTGTCGGCCAGCGCTAAAATTTTCAGTGAGTCGGGTGACGTTTGGATCGTTGCCGCAAAGGAAAACCTCAGGGTTCAGGCCGAGCTGGAACGGGCCGGGGCTAAGGTGCTGGTGTTGCCGAATAGTGAAGGCCGAGTGGATTTGACGTTGTTGCTGGCAAAGTTATCTGAAGCGGGCTGTAATGAAGTGATGGTGGAGGCTGGCGCAACCCTGGCGGGTGCCTTTGCTCAGGCCGGTCTGGTAGATGAATATCATATTTATATGGCACCCGTGCTGATGGGAAGTGAAGGGCGACCGCTGCTGCACTGGCCGCTCGAACTCATGGCGGAAAGACAGCACTTACATATAGACAATATCAGTAAGGTGGGCGACGACTGGCGCATTGATGCGCGCCCCGCTAAGTCTCCGATCTAGTGGTCATTCAGTCTTAGTCACCCTCCGTATTAATTGGAACCTAATATGAAAGGTATAGAAACACCCCATTACGACGCGGCTATTTTGGCTGGGAAAAAAATTGCCATTGTCGCCACCCGCTGGAACACGTTTATTGTTGATCGACTGTTGGCCGGTGCCAAGCAGCACCTGCTTGAAAACGGTATTCGCGAAGACCATATTGACCTAATTATGTGTCCCGGCGCTTATGAAATCCCATTAACCTGCAAGCACGTCGCTGAAAGCAAAAAGTACGATGCTATTATTACGCTGGGAGCTGTAATTCGTGGTGGTACGCCACACTTTGAATATGTGGCGGGGGAGTGTTCCAGCGGTGTGATGCGGGTTGGTTTGGATACGGGAATGCCAGTCGCCTTTGGCGTGCTAACCGTCGATAATGAACAGCAGGCGCTGGAGCGTTGTGGTGTTGGCGAAAATTCCGAAAACAAGGGCGAAGAATCCGCCGCCTGTGTATTGGAAATGCTCTGTGTGATCGGTAGTCTTTGAAGCGAGTTTAATTCGATCAACCACACTTTGGAACGTTTAACCCAATAGAGTTTTATCGCCCTGAAATCGGCCTAAAGCTCTATTGATTCAATTCAAAACGGCGAAGCTGGCCTTCGTCAGTGTTCTTTTCAAGCAGTTATTATTATGAATACAGCAGCAAGTAATAAACAGGAATTCAATCCCGCAGCTCGACGCAAAGCGCGTCATTACGGTATGCAGGCGCTTTACCAATGGCAGATGACCAAAGACCCGCTGAGGGAAATAGAGTTACAGTTTTTAAGTGACTATGACTTTACTCGTGTTGATGTCGAATATTTCCACGACATTATTCATCAGGTACCCGGTAATCTTGAAGAGCTGGAAACGGCTTTTAAACCCCACCTGGATAGGGATATTTCTGAACTGGATCCTATCGAACTCGCGCTGTTACGACTCGGTAGTTACGAGCTGATCAAGCGCATAGATATCCCCTACAAAGTAGCCATTAACGAAGCCGTAGCGCTGGCGAAAAAATTTGGCGCGACCGATGGCCATAAATATATCAACGGCGTGCTCGACAAGCTGGCACAGGATACGCGAGCGATTGAAATTCAAGCGGCTAAAGCCCGTCAATAAACTGCTTATAAATTGCCAAAGCTCGGCGATAGCTCTTAATAAACAGGTAAAACTCAGGATAATGACACAGCCTACAATCGGTGAGTTTGATCTTATTCGGCAGTACTTTTCCGATATTGGCCCTCGCTCAGATGCGGTGCCTTTATCCGTTGGTGATGACTGTGCACTGTTGTCAGTCCCCGCAGGCCAGCGGTTGGCGATTTCTATTGATAGCTTAATTACGGGTCGGCATTTTCCCGAAGGTGCTAACCCCAAGGATATTGCGACGCGCGCGCTGGCGGTCGCGATCAGCGACCTGGCGGCCATGGGCGCCACGCCGCTGGCCTTTACTCTTGCCATTGCATTGCCAGAGGCAAACAGCGATTGGCTGGGTTTGTTTTCCGAGGGACTGGCGGAGGCCGCGGACTTTTATCAAATTCCTCTTGTGGGTGGTGATACCACCAAGGGGCCTCTAACCGTTACTGTTCAGGTGCATGGCTCGGTTGCGGGCAACGGCTTACAGCGCTCTGCTGCGCAGGCTGGCGATAGTATTTTTGTAACAGGATTTCTGGGTGATGGTGCTGCGGCACTGGCCCTTATCCAGCAGCAAATCAAAGCTGATCCGCAACAGGGGGAGTATCTGTTAAGCCGTTTTTACCGTCCCCAAGCCCGGGTGGTGCTGGGACAGCAGTTACTGGGTGTCGCCAATGCGGCGATCGATATTTCCGATGGACTGGTGGCTGATCTTGGCCATATAACCAGGGCCTCCTCACTGGCGGCAGAAATACAAGTGGATGCCTTACCGCTGTCAGCCGTATTAAAAGCAGTGGCTAGCGAATCGCAGGCCCGCCACTATGCGTTAGCCGGCGGTGATGACTATGAGTTGTGCTTGACGGTGTCACAAAATAACAAACAACAGCTGTTAGCATGCTGTCGCGCGGCCGGTGTGGAAATCACAGAGATTGGTACTATAAAAGCCGGTGCTGGTGTGAGCTGTATTGACCGTGATGGAAAACCGCTGGAACTGGTGCGCACCGGATATCAGCATTTTTAAGGTATATTAGACCTACCGTTAGAAGAATTCGTATGCCGATCAATAATAAGAAAATAATCCTCAATCCGATTCATTGTCTGGCCTTTGGCTTTGGTAGCGGCCTGGCACCTAAGGCGCCGGGTACCTTTGGCACGTTGATGGCTATCCCGTTATATCTCGCCTTAAACCAGTTGCCGCTTGTCGCCTATGCGGTAGTGTTAGTGCTGGCCTTTGTGTTGGGGGTCTATCTCTGTGGCAAAACCGCCGAGGATTTAGGCGTGCATGATCATCCGGGTATTGTCTGGGATGAATTTGTTGGTTTCTGGCTGACGATGTTTGCGGCGCCGGCAGGCTGGTTATGGATATTGCTGGGCTTTGCGCTGTTTCGTCTGTTTGATATCTGGAAACCCTGGCCGATCAAAATCTTCGACAAAAATATGGAGAGCGGGCTGGGTATTATGATTGATGATGTGCTGGCCGGTATTTATGCCTTAATTGTTTTGCAGCTGCTGGCGGCTGTGATCTAGACTTATAGTATCCGCTCAAATTAACGGTTAGAAGGCGAAGCGCTAACCGCAATAGTAATATTCATTTTTATCAGGGGTTGATGTGAGTAATATTTATCGAAGCAGTACACCAGTGGTTTGGACTATAGGTCACTCCGACTCCTGTGCGGGTACGGGGGTGCAGGCTGATCTGCATACCTTCCATGACTTTGAACTCTATGGTTGTAATGTGATTACGGCGCTGGTTGCACAAAACTCCTTTGCCCGTGGTTATAGCGTGCCAACGGAGCGTAAAAGTATTGTTGCGCAAATTAATGCCCTGGATAGCGATATGCCTGCCAAGGTTATCAAGGTGGGTGCGCTGCCTAATCTGGACGCATTGGAGCCAGTCGCTAAATATCTTGCTGATTACGATGGTTATGTCATTTACGATCTGGAACTGGAGAGTTGTGAAGAGTTGGTCGCTACAGAAGGCAAGCGGATACGCGATGAGTTTCTGCCGCGGGTTGATCTGTTTGTCGCTAATACCAATGAAGTGGCTGCGATTATTGATGTGAAGGTTGAAGGGCGTGAGGATATGCTGGCCGCTGCTGAAAGGCTGCTGGTTGCCGGAGCGCGTTCGGTGTTGATAACCGGAGCACAGTTCCCGGAATTTGCTGGTAAACGGATTGATTACTGGAGCGATGGCGTGCAGTCTTTTTGGGCGATAATTGAGGCCGTCAGCTCGGTCAACAACCGGGGTGGTGGCAGTACGCTATCAGCGGCGCTGACGGCGACTATTGCCCGAGGGCATGAGATACGTGAAGCCATGTCAATTGCCAAAGCCTATGTCACTCGTGGCATTATTGAAGGTAATCAGGTGGGTAGTGGCCCAGGGTCCGTGGCTCATCTCGGAATGCCGAACGAAGACGATACCGGATTGCCATTGATTTATACTGAGTTGCCGGAAAACCTTTAACGCATAGACCGAGGGACAGGGAATTGTCAGCAACGATTGTCAAAACCAGTTTGAGAAAAAGTACGTTACATTGGATCGCGGCAGGGCTAGTGATTGCTATGTTTAGCGGCTGGGCGGAGGCCGTGGATATCCAGGCTAAGGCGCTATTAAAAGGCGCGGCTATGCTGGAGATTGATGGCCAGAGACGCATGCTGCGAGTCGGTCAAAATAGCCCTGAGGGGGTAACGTTGATCTCAGCAACACCCAGGCAAGCGGTTATCGAGCTTGATGGGCAGCGCAGCACGCTTGGCCTCAGCACCCGAATCAGCAGCCATTACACTAAACCCGAGCTGCGTCAGATTGCCATTCCCCGCGACCAGCGCAACCAATACATTACCAATGCCACCATTAACGGCCGGCGTTTGCAGGTATTAGTCGATACCGGTGCTAATGTGGTGGCAATTAGTGGGCGGCAGGCCAGCCAGCTGGGGATTGATTACCAGTCGGGGACACCCTCGCGGGTGATAACTGCTAGTGGCGAGGCGCTGGCCTATAGGGTGGTTCTGGATTCCGTCTCAGTTGGGGGAATAAAGGTGTCTCGCGTGCAAGCTTCAGTAGTGGAGGGCAGCTATCCGGAAATGGTGCTGCTGGGGATGAGCTTTCTGCAGCACGTAGAGATGAAAGAACAGAGCGGCAGCCTGATACTGCAAGCGAAGTTTTGAGGTGATTGCTTAATAGCCTGTTCCTGCGAGCGAGTGTCCCACGCTCCCGGATTCTTACCCCCCGTTTTCTTAATAGCCACCCCGTCTATCTACTGGTAGAATGTGCGCCCGCTCTGGGGCAGCTAGCTCTGAATAACCCCATATTGATACCCGGTTGGAGAAGTCCGTGTCCATACGTTTTATCGAATCAGCCAAGTTGCCTACCCCTTGGGCAGTTTTTGATATGCATGGATTTGAAGACGCTGCGACCGACAAGGAACACGTTGTATTAAGTCTGGGTGATGTCGGTGATGGCGAGCCAGTACTGGCTCGTATTCATTCCGAATGCCTGACTGGCGATGCCCTGTTCAGTATGCGTTGTGACTGTGGTGCCCAACTGCAATCGGCCCTGCAAAAAATTGCTGAAGAGGGGCGTGGTGTAATCCTTTATCTCCGACAGGAAGGTCGGGGCATCGGCTTGCTCAACAAGATTAAAGCCTACCATTTGCAAGATGAAGGTGCCGATACTGTTGAGGCCAATGAGCGCTTGGGCTTTGGTGCGGATATGCGGGATTACAGCATCTGCAATGTGATGCTGGAGCACCTGAATATCAAGCAGGTACGTTTGATGACCAATAACCCGCGCAAGGTCAAAGCGCTGACCGATCAGGGTATTGATGTGGTTGAGCGCATTCCGCTGCAGACCGGGCAAAACCCGCATAATGCCAAGTATCTGGCGACCAAGGCTGGCAAGCTGGGTCATCTGATGGGCGGTGAGTAATCTTTGCTATCGGTTCATTCTGATTGGTATTCTGGCCAGCATTAATGCCTCGGTTGGCAACCCGTTTGATTAAAGCGGCGCTGCCTGGAAAAATCTGTTAATAAAGACCTGTTTTGGGAGGTCTTTATTTAGAACGTCTCGATCACTTTGGCTGCGTGTGGCTGGTCGCCTTGTAAGAGTTTCAAGCGCTGTTCGATAGCGGCCTGAATGCCGTGACTGTCGAGTCCACAGGTCGCCAACATATCCTTGTGCTTTCCATGTTCGACAAAGATGTCAGGCAGCCCCAGTTGTAATACGGGGATGACAATGCCCTGAGTATTTAAATGCTCGATGACTGCACTGCCCGCACCACCCGCTATCGCATTCTCTTCCAGCGTCACCAGCAACTCATGGCTGGCAGCCAGCTCTTCTATCAAAGCGACATCCAGCGGTTTGACAAAGCGCATATCAGCCACGGTAGCGTTGAGCGCGTCAGCGGCTGGCAGGGCATTGCCGAGCAGGGTGCCGAAATTGAGAATAGCGACGCCGGTGCCTGGTCTACGTATGAGGCCCTTACCGATCGGCAAGGCTGTCATGGTTTTTTCTATGGCGGTACCGGGGCCGGTGCCGCGAGGATAGCGCACCGCCGCCGGGCCCTGATGGACATAGCCTGTATACAGTAGCTGGCGGGTTTCGTTCTCATCGGAGGGTGCCATTACCACCATATTGGGGATGCAGCGCAAATAGCTCAGGTCGAAACTACCGGCATGTGAAGGGCCGTCTTCGCCTACCAGACCAGCGCGGTCGATTCCAAACAGCACATCCAGATCCTGTAGTGCAACATCGTGAATCAGTTGGTCGTAGGCGCGCTGTAAAAAGGTGGAATAAATAGCCACCACCGGTTTCAGCCCATCGCAGGCCATACCGGCAGCCAGAGTGACGGCGTGTTGCTCGGCGATGGCAACATCGTGATAGCGATCGGCAAAGCGTTCCGAAAATTCGATCATGCCAGAGCCTTCGCCCATGGCCGGAGTGATACCGATTAAGCGCTCATCCTGGGCCGCCATATCGCAGAGCCATTCGCCAAATATCGCTTGGTACTTAGGGCCAGCTTTTTTGGTGGGTGTGGATATCGCAGGTGTTGGTTTAGGATCAATCTTATTGATAGCGTGATAGCCAACCGGGTCTGCCTCTGCGGGGGCGAAGCCCTTACCTTTTTGAGTAATAATATGCAGTAGTTGCGGGCCGGGCAGGTCGCGCATATTGCCAATGGTGGTCAGTAGAGTTGGCAAGTCGTGGCCGTCGATCGGACCGATATAATTAAAGCCGAGTTCTTCAAATAGGGTGCCAGGAGCCACCATTCCTTTCATGTGCTCTTCTACCCGGCGAGCAAAATCCCAGGCAGGAGGTATTTTTGAAAGTACTTTTTTGCTGCCTTCGCGAAGGGCGGTATAGGTTTTGCTGGCCCAGATTTTGGAGAAATAAGTATTGAGGCCTCCGGTATTGCGTGAGATTGACATCTGGTTGTCGTTGAGGATGACCAGCATATCCACATCGACATGAGCCGCGTGGTTAAGGGCCTCAAAGGCCATACCTGCGGTCATGGCGCCGTCACCTATAACGGCAACGGTTTTACGATCAATGCCCTGCTGCCGGGCGGCGATGGCCATGCCCAATGCTGCGCTGATGCTGGTACTTGAATGCCCGACACCAAAGGTATCGTAGGGACTTTCACTGCGCTTGGGAAAGCCGGCCAACCCACCCTGTTGCCGCATGGTCTGCATTTGCTCGCGACGACCGGTGATAATTTTATGGGGGTAGCCCTGATGACCGACATCCCAGACGATTCTGTCATCCGGAGTATTAAAGAGGTAGTGCAGGGCGACGGTCAGTTCCACCACCCCCAGCCCGGCACCGAAATGACCTCCTGTTTGGCCTACGGTGTACAGTAAATACTCGCGCAGCTCATTGATCAGCTGAGGTAATTGCTCTTCATCCAGCTGTCGGAGATGAGCTGTTTCGTCGATGCTATCCAGTATCGGAGTGACTGGGCGATTGCGCGGTATTTCGTTAAGCATGCAGTGGCTTTGCTGATTCAATAATCTGTCGTCTGGGTTGATTGGCCGCCACAATTTCTGTGCGACCATTAATTGCAGAATTGTAACGCAAAGTGATTGATTTGACTTGTTTAATATACCAAGGCCACACCGTCCTTGGCCCGGGGCGCTTATTAAAACTGGATTGTCGTCTGCTTTAATTTAGTGAGAGCGGTTAATGATATAGTGAGACAGGGCCCTCAGCTGTTCGGCGCTGTCACCTAACCCTGCCAGTGCTGACAGGGCGGTCTGATGCAGCTCGTCGGCCTTGGCTTTGGCGCCTTCCAGCCCCAGCAGCGAGGGATAGGTGGGTTTGTTTAAAGCCTGATCGGCACCTTGGGTTTTGCCCAGTGTTGCGGTGTCGCTTTCAATATCGAGAATGTCATCCTTTACCTGAAAGGCCAGGCCAATGCTCTCGGCATAACTATCCAGTAACTTGCAGGTAGTTTCATCAGCCAGTGCGATAGTGGCACCCATTTGTACCGCTGCCCTTATTAAAGCCCCGGTTTTCAATCGGTGAATGGTCTCCAGATGTTCCAGTGCAATCTGTTGGTCAACGGCATTCAGGTCGATTACTTGCCCGCCTACCATGCCTCTTTGGCCCGCAGCCTGAGCCAGTAGGCGAACCAGCTGCAGCCGAGCTTCAGCGTCGCTTTGTTCCAGCTCAGTCAATAATTCGAAGGCACGGGTTTGCAGGGCGTCCCCCGCGAGAATAGCTGTGGCTTCATCAAAGGCGCGGTGGCAGGTGGGTTGGCCACGGCGCAGGTCATCGTCGTCCATGGCGGGTAAATCGTCATGGATTAAGGAATAGGCGTGAATCATTTCGAGCGCTGCGGCGGCCCGATCCAGATCCTGGTCAATCGCGGGGAGCAGGTCTGGGTTCACTGCCTGGGCGGCGGCATACACCAGTACCGGTCGAACGCGTTTGCCGCCATTAATCAGGCTGTAATGCATCGATTGTTGCAGGCGGGCGAGGGGTTGCTCGCTGTTAGTTGGGCTGAAGGGAGACTGGAAGCTGCCAAGGTGTGTTGCCAGTGCTAAATTGATGCGTTCCTGACTGGCGCTTAAAAACGCAATAAAATCGCTGCTGGTTTCTAGGTTGCTCATTCCTCAATAGCGTCCTCGTCATCCAGCTCAACGGTTTTGAGCTTACCGTTTTCCTCAATCAGCATCTGCACTTTTTGTTCTGCCTGAGTGAGTGCCGATTGGCAGTCACGGGTTAACTTGATGCCCTGCTCAAAGGCTTTGAGCGATTCTTCCAGGGTCAGGTCTCCGGTTTCCATTTCTTCTACCAGTTCTTCAAGCTGGTCGAGGGCTTCCTCAAAGTCGATGGTTTTCTTACTACCAGCTTTGGCCATAACGAGAGCTCCGGGTTGAGGGTGCAGTAGTGACAGATGTGGGTATTCAGGCGGAGGCAAAGGTAACTGAGGGGCGGGTGCTGGTCAATGCTTTGCGGTTGAAATTGATGGCGATGTAGTGATTGGAGGGCGTGTATCTGTGCTAAAGTCCGTGGCTTTCAGGCCGTTATATTGGGGGATCTCTGCACCTCCTTCAGATCTATTTATTGATTAGTAGGATGGTGTCGATTGGAGGTTAAACCCCCTTTTACTGAGTTGCTGGGCTGTACTAGTCACAGATAAGGTCTAGACTGTAAGTGACGGAAAAACGGAGCTTTTTTCGTTCTTCAAAGAATAATTCAGGGCAGGTCAATTTAAATTGATGGGAGTCAGTTAGTGGATTTAGCAACCTTAATTGGCATGATTGGTGCCATGGCCATCATCTTAACATCCATGGTGCTCAGTGGTGGCATCGGCATGTTTGTGGATGTGCCTTCGGTCCTGATTGTTATTGTGGGCAGTCTATTTGTTGTGATGTCGAAGTTTGGCCTGGGGCAGTTTCTCGGTGCGGGGAAAGTGGCAGCCAAAGCGTTCATGTTTAAGGCTGAAGACCCCGCTGAATTGATCGAAGAAATTGTAGGATTAGCCGATGAGGCGCGCAAGGGTGGGCTGCTGGCGTTGGAGGGTAAAGAGCTGAGCAGCGATTTCCTGCAGGGGGGGATTCAGTTGCTGGTTGATGGTCATGATCCTGAGGTAGTGAAAACTCTGCTCTCCAAAGATAAAAACAAAACCGTCGAACGGCATGAATTAGGTGCGAAAATATTCAGTGCGCTGGGTGATGTAGCGCCAGCGATGGGTATGATTGGTACCCTGGTGGGGCTGGTGGCCATGCTGTCCAATATGGATGATCCCAAATCCATCGGTCCGGCGATGGCGGTGGCGTTGTTAACCACGCTTTACGGTGCGATGCTGGCTAATATGGTGGCTATCCCGATCTCCGATAAATTATCCCTGCGCCGCGGCGAGGAGGATATGAACAAAAGCCTGATTATTGATGCGCTGCTGGCCATTCAAGGCGGCCAAAACCCTCGTGTTATAGATTCCATGTTGCGTAACTATCTACCCTCCAGTCAACGTAGTAAAGAGGACGAGTAGTTTACCTGAAGGTGAGCTAGGGTCTTAGCGGATAAATCTATGAGTGATCAAGAAGAATGTCCCAAATGTCCCCCGCCTGGTGCGCCAGGTTGGATGGGTACCTTTGCGGACTTAATGTCACTGTTGATGTGTTTTTTCGTTTTGTTGCTGTCTTTCTCTGAAATGGATGCGATGAAATTCAAGCGTCTGGCCGGTTCTATGGCGCAGGCTTTTGGGGTACAGAATAAACTCGATGTTAAAGATGTGCCAAAGGGTACCAGCATTATTGCGCAGGAATTTAGCCCCGGTCGTCCCGAGCCAACACCGATTAATGAAATTTACCAGCGCACTGACGATTTGACTGAGCTGTCACTCGAAGTGAAGGATGCCGAGGAGTACGATATTGAAGCTGGCATCGAGGGTGAAGAAGGTGGTGCACCTGAGGATGCCAAATCGACGGAAGTCAGCGAAGAGGCGGTGCTGGAAAAAATTGAGGAAATGATCAAGGAAACCCAGCAGGATGCGCGTGATATTGCTGCCGCTTTACAGGAGCAAATTGCAAAGGGTGAAGTCGAAATAGAAACACAGGGGCGACAGATAACCGTGCGCATTCGCGAAAAGGGATCTTTTGCCTCCGGTTCGGCGGAGTTGGCCGGCAATTATCTTCCCCTGTTACAGGAAATGCGTGATGTACTTGCTACCAAAGAAGGTTCCATTTCTATTCAGGGGCATACCGATAATATCCCGATAAAAACCAGTCGGTTTCGCTCGAATTGGGAGTTATCAACCAGTCGGGCCGTATCGGTAGCTCATGCAATTTTTGATGGCAATATTCTCAACCCCAATCGAGTAGAGGTTAGCGGCTTTGCTGAAACACGCCCACTTGCCAGCAACGAAACTGCTGAGGGGCGAGCGAAAAACCGGCGGGTTGAGATTGTTATTCAACAAGGACTGGGTGGTGAAACGATGAAAAAAGGTTTGCAGCAACTGAAACGCTCCGACCCGGCACGTTATGAATCGCTGGAACTGGAAACCGAACAGAATAAAGAAGTGTTTGAGTTGGATCGTTCAGAAATTTTCTGAGTGTGTTTTATTTATTATCGAGGCTGGAGTTAATTAAGATGTCTCTCTACAAGTGTCTGCACAAAGCCTCTAATTACTAAGTCAACGGAACCGTATGTCAGAAGAACGCCGTCGTTATTTTCGTATCACTGATTCCATGGGTATTTCCTACCGTCCCTTGGGCGAGGAGGAAGCCAGAGCATTTGCTCGTCAAGCGAAGGAGTCGGGTGGTCAGTTTGATTATGCGGCGAATTTTGATAACCGAATTCAGACCTTGCTGGATGCTTGCAAGATTCAGGCGCCGATCGCTGCAGAATTACTCGATCTAATGAATAAGAAATTAAATTTTGTGATTCAGCAAATGGATGTCGATGCGGAATTGGTACACCGGATTGCCTATTCTACCCGAGAGGTCAACGTCAGTGCCTGCGGCATGGCCTTTGCCAATGAAGAAGCGCTGGCAAAAGGGCAGCAATTGCAGCTGGATATTTTATTGCACCCGTCGGAGTTACATGTGGTTGCTCTGGCGGAGGTGGTCGACTGTGAAGCTTTTTCTACCGATGGAGAAGATGGCGGGTATTTTATTCGGTTGGACTTTATCGAAATCAATAGTAACGATCAGGAGCTATTGATTCAGCATATTGTAAAACGTCAGTCCGTGATGCTGAAGCAACGGCGTCACATCAATTAATGCCGCTTTTGGGCAATCAATGCTATGCTTAATGCTAATGATGTAACGGGTTTGTTATAGCTTGTCATAATAGTTTCATTTGAATTGTTTTAAATCCAACTAGGTTTCAGGCTAGGTTTATAATAAGCCGGGATACCTGAATAGCTGCTGGATGATTACGCAGGATAGAGAATAGACCAACCGTGTAAAAATGACTGGCTTGCCCAATAAGGCGGTGAGCAGATCAAGGAGCGGAGTGTGCAGATTCTGAGACTGAATAAGGCGGGACAACCCATAGCCTGGCTGGATTGGCAGGAAGCTGTTTGCCTTTACTCTCGGGATTTAGTCTGCTGGACTCTGGGCGATATCATCTTTCGTATTCGAGGCGGTTATAATCGCTGCGCTAATCAACAAACTATCGTAGAGCTGCCCAGTATTATTGCCTGCGGTGGTGACCAACTGGGACGACCTCGTGAGAGACCTTCCTTGACTAATCGGGCTCTATTTGAACGCGATAATTACCAGTGTTTATATTGCGGCAACTATTTTGAAGGCGGGCAGTTAACCCGTGATCATATCATGCCCAGTTCGCGTGGCGGCTCTGATGTCTGGAAAAACGTAGTGGCCGCCTGTCGTCGTTGTAATCAGCACAAGGGCAACCGAACCCTCAGCGAAGCCAATATGGAATTATTGGCCTTGCCCTATCAGCCGAACCCTGCAGAATACCTTGCATTGGTTAACAGCCGCAGAATCTTGCCGGATCAGGCTGATTTTCTCAGCAAACAATTTTCTGCCAATTGCCGCTGGCAAATGCCGGCAATCGCCTAGGGCGTGTTAACATCAAGAGCCTAATCTAATAGAGACTTATTATGTGGCCTGCTTTTGTTATTGCTCTTTTTGCTGGATTTTTAGTCGGATATTTATTTCGAAAAGTCTTTATACGGGACGGGGCGGCCGATGTGCCCAGACTGGAGGCGGAGATAGAGTCTCTGCAACACGAGGTGGAGCAGGCCAAATCAACCCAAAAGTTATTGGAGCAGGAAGTCGCCGATTTAACTTACAAACTGGGTGAGGAGCAAAAAGCTCGAGCCTATGCCGAGCAGCGCTCCGGGTCAGCATCAGAATAAGCAACCACCAGTGTAACGTCTTACTTAAGAGAGGCCCTATTGATGATAGTTAAGACAGGCCTTCACTTCATTGGCTGCACCGAGAATCACTGGTACGCGCTGATGAATATGTTCAGGTTGAATGTCCAGAATAGGACCCGTATCGGTGTAGGCCGACCCTCCGGCCTGTTCTACTAAAAGCCCCATGGGGTTGGCCTCATACATCAGGCGTAATTTGCCCGGTTTGTCGGGATCGCGTTGATCCCAGGGGTAAGAGAATATTCCGCCGCGGCAGAGGATACGATGCACATCGGCAACCATGGCGGCCACCCAGCGCATATTGAAGTTCTTTCCACGCGGACCTTCGGTGCCCGCTAACAAATCTGTGATATACCGTTGCATGGGCTCTGCCCAGAAACGCTGGTTGGACATATTAATGGCAAACTCTTGGGTTTCGGTGGGGATACTGACCTGCTCCACGGTCAGCACGAACTCGCCGATGCGCTGGTCAAGGGTGTACATTTGCACACCTTCTCCTGTGGTTAGCACCAGCATGACCGATGGTCCATAGAGTACGTAGCCTGCAGCGACTTGATTTCGGCCCGGTTGGAGAAAGTCCTGGGCGGACACCTCGCTGGAAGCAGGTGCTTCAAACACAGAAAAGATAGTGCCAACCATGCTGTTAATATCAATATTGGATGAACCGTCCAAAGGGTCAAAGGCAACCAAATAATTTCCCGATGGACAGCAACTCACGATATCTTCCTCCTCTTCAGAGGCGAGGGCCTTAACGGTACCTGATCGCTGCAGGTAATCCTTTAACAGGTCGTTGGAGATAACGTCCAGTTTCTTCTGGGTTTCGCCCTGCACATTTTCTTCACCTGCTGAACCCAGTATCCCGGACATCGCGCCCTGTTGCAGCCGGCAGGCTATATCCTTACAGGCGATGGCTATGGTATCAATCAGGTTGATTAGGTCGAAGGAGGTGTGGTTGGCCTGAAGCTGTTGGCTGAGTCGCTGCATGGTCGGTGTCTCAAAGTTGGAGATGGTCCGTAGAATAATGTCTTAGGGCTATGTGTATCGCTACGTCTATAGCTACTAGTAACGCATCATTATGCCAACTCCTCAGGGTGCTGTCAGCTATCACGGCCCTGGCTTTAAGTGACAAAAAACGATGCATCTGTAGCAGAGGGCTTCTGCTTGCTGGAAGTGGATCACAAAAAAGCGGGAATAATTTAGACTAATTCCTAATGACTCTTTGAACAAGTGATGTCGCCAGTTATTAAAAACCGCCGGAAAAGTGGTGCCGGAAAATTGGCCGCCATAAACATTTGCTCAACTAGGCTAGTTAAGGTATTGATTTGCTTGCTGAGAGGGGGCGGGTATTGAGTTGATCCCAGTTGTTTTATTGTTATTTATGATCGAAGTCTCATCGGATTTTGTGATATTTGTCACGACTTTTGCGTGAATGGATCTCGCACAAATAAAAACCGCCGTCATTTTTTTGTTGTCTGTACTTAAACGCGAACAAGCTGCGCTTATAAACACTGTTTTCATGGCGCTTTATCCCTATGTATTTATACCTATCATGATAAGTGACAAAAAAACCACGTCGGAAAAATGGCTAATCAGGTGGCTGCCTGTATTTGGGAAAAGTCCGGCTACTTTTGTATAGCGATGATAAAAAGACGGAATTATTTCACACTTGCTGAACAGAAAATGCTCATCTAATCTCAGCGTGAACTTGAGGTAAAGCACTGCTATGACAAGGCACAGCTATGACAAAACACGGCTATGAAGAGTTGTTAGGTGAAGTGCTGAACCAGTCTCGACGATTTCAGGCGTCATTATTGAAGTTGTTCATTGGAAGTAAAACGGATTAAACATTGGCAAAACGCTGAGGATTTAAAAATGAAAATTGCAAAGCTAACAATGTTCGCATTTTTTATCTCTTCAATGGCCCATGCTGTAGATTCACAAGAACTGGCTGCAAAGAATCTGGACTATTGCAAAGTAAGTTATACGGATAATTATGATGGCACCGCAGGCACCTATCGCGGACAGTGCATGGGTGAAGTACCCCATGGCAGCGGTCAGGTAAATTTTTACAACGGAGATAAGCTAACAGGCACTTTTGAGCGCGGTGAGTTGGTTGGTGAAGTGACCATTACTTCTTCCGACGGCAACGTGTACCAGGGTACCTACCAAGACGGCAAACGACATGGTAGCGGTACTTTTACCTGGGCGAGAGGGAGCCGTTATGAGGGTGAATGGATTGATGACAAGCGGCATGGAAAAGGTGTGTTTACCTGGGCCAATGGTAATCGCTTTGAAGGTGAGTTTCGCGATAACAAACAGTACAACGGCAAATACTTCACCAGTAATGGTCATATCTATAAATGTCGACTAGGTCAGTGCAAGTAGTCGTCGCCTTGAATCAATAGTTACTAACGCAGGAAATAAAAACTGCGCCAGTAACAGGTCGTTATTGATAGTTGCGAACAGAGTTGCTGACTTTTCTCTATAGCCTCTCTCTGACTTTAATCAATAGAAGTCTGTAGTAGGGAGAGGCATTCTTGGAGTTTCATCCCACGTCATACGACCAGTGTTTTTAGCATTGATCCTATGACGTGCTTTTTCCCTAAACAAAGTGACGTTGTTAAGCCGTTGTTTAACGGTTCAAGCGATGCTCAATTAATTCATCGACCACTGATGGGTCGGCAAGCGTTGACGTGTCTCCCATATTATCCAGCTCGTTGGCGGCGATCTTCCGCAGAATGCGACGCATAATTTTTGCTGAACGGGTTTTGGGTAAGCCTGGCGCCCACTGGATTAGGTCTGGTTTAGCAATCGGGCCAATTTCTTTAACGCAGATGGCAACCAGTTCAGTTTTTAATGCCTCCGAGGGTTCGAGTCCATTCATCAGCGTGACATAGGCATAGATACCCTGGCCTTTTATGTCATGCGGGAAACCCACCACAGCAGCTTCGGCGATAGCATCGTGTAGTACCAGCGCGCTTTCAATTTCCGCCGTGCCCATTCTGTGACCAGAAATATTCAGTACGTCATCTACCCTCCCGGTAATCCAGTAATAGCCGTCTTTATCTCGGCGGCAGCCATCACCGGTAAAGTAATAGCCCGGATAGGTACTGAAATAGGTGTCGATCATACGTTGGTGATCGCCAAACACAGACCTGATCTGGCTGGGCCAGGAGGCTTTGATCACTAAATTGCCTTCGCCAGGCCCTTCAATTTCTTGACCCTCGGCATCAAGCAAAGCAGGCTGTACGCCGAACATGGGTTGGCAGGCCGAGCCGGGCTTTAAGGGCGTCGCACCGGGCAGTGGTGTTAACATCTGAGCGCCGGTTTCGGTTTGCCACCAGGTATCGACAATGGGTAGCCGTGATTCGCCCACGACACGGTAGTACCATTCCCAGGCTTCCGGATTGATGGGTTCGCCTACAGTGCCAAGAAGTTTGATCGAACCGCGGGAGCTGTTAGTGACAAACTTGTCTCCGGCCGCCATCAGGGAGCGAATAGCCGTGGGCGCGGTGTAGAAAATATTGACCTGGTGCTTGTCACAGACTTGCCAGAAGCGGGAGGCGTCGGGATAGGTGGGTACCCCTTCAAACAGCAGCGTGATACCGCCATTAGCCAGTGGCCCGTACACGCAATAGCTGTGGCCGGTAATCCAGCCGACATCGGCGGTACACCAGAACACATCGCCCTCGTGATAATCGAAGGTGTATTTAAAGGTCATGGCCGCCTGTAATAAATAACCTGCAGTGGTATGCAGCACGCCTTTGGGCTTGCCGGTGGAACCGGAGGTATACAGAATGAATAAGGGATCTTCGCTATCCATCACTGCGGGCTCGCAATCAGCGGGCACCGTGGCAATCGCTTCGTGATGCCAGATATCCCGCCCCTCGGTCCAGTCAATATCCCCGCCGGTGCGTTGAATGACCACGCAGCTATGCACATTGGGGCAGTTGGCTAAGGCTTTATCCGCATTGGCTTTCAGGGGAATTTTTTTACCGCTGCGAACACCCTCGTCGGCAGTAATCAGAGTCTGGCAGTCTGAGTCCAGAATTCTGTCCTTCAGCGCATCGGGCGAGAAGCCGCCAAAGACCACGGAGTGAATAGCGCCAATCCGCGCACAGGCCAGCATCGCGTAGGCGGCTTCAACCACCATGGGCATATAGATGCAGACGCGGTCGCCTTTTTTGACGCCACGGTCACGGAGCACATTGGCAAAGCGACAGACCTGCTGATACAGCTCCTGGTAAGTAATTGCTTTGGAATCACTGGGGTCGTCGCCCTCCCAGATAATCGCTGTTTGGTTGGCGCGTTCGGCCAGGTGGCGATCGATACAGTTGGTGGTGATATTGAGTTTGGCGTCGATAAACCAGGCGGCATGGCCTCGTTTAAAATCGTATTCGCAGACCTTGCTCCAGGGTTTATCCCAATCAAGAAACTGTTCCGCCTGCTCTGCCCAGAATTGCTCTGGCTGCTCAATGGAGGCCTTGTACATGGATTGATATTGCTCGGCATTGATATGGGCCTGAGCTGCAAATGCTGCGGGTACCGGATAGGTTTTGACCTCGCTCATTGTCGTTCCCTCTACTATTTAACCGTTGTCTGGCGTTTGTTGACATTGCCTGTTGATAGCTGCAGAGGATAGCTGAAATACAGCCTGATCGAAACCGGGTTTGTTGAGTGGGTTGCTCTATTAAGATGGAGTTGAGATAGAGAGGAGCCAGGAGGGAATGGCGCTTATTTCGGAGTTTTTCGTCATCATCCGCAAAGCGTGGCTGGGCATACCCTCATCGGTTGGAACCCCACGCCCTTTGAGGATATGCCCAGCCGCGCTTTGCTGGGTCGCAGAATAGGCTAACTGTATTGAAATGCAGGGAAGAGCGAGTTGGAATAGTTAAAGGTGGCTTTCCCTGGCAGATAGTTTTTCAACCATCTGTCAGGGGGGGGCAGGTGTAGGAAGCGCCTGCTATTGGGCCGCTGCTAGTGCGTCGCCAGCATGCCCCAATCCTGGCTGGGATTGAGATTAAGGGTGACATTATCAATCAGGCGGGGCTTGCCCAGTTTGGCGGCGGCCAGAATGACAATCTGCTCGGTCTCATGGGTGACTTCGCGCAGGGTGTTGGCATCGCGAACGGAAAAATAATCAGGCTCGAAGCCGGCATTTTTCAGCGCGTCGGTACAGTATTGCTCTAGCTCCTGATAGCTGTCGAAGCCACAGGCGATGGCTTCGCGGCACTCAAGCAGCGTTTGATGCAGGGCCGGGGCGATGCTGCGCTCTTCTTCAGTGAGGTAGCCGTTACGTGAGCTAAGGGCTAAGCCGTCCAGATCCCGTGCGGTTTCCTGACCGATTATCTCGATAGGCATGCAGAGGTCTTTGACCATTTTTTCAATGATCGCCAGCTGCTGAAAGTCTTTTTTACCAAACACGGCAACATCAGGCTGCACGATTTGAAACAGTTTGGAAACTACCGTTGCCACGCCGGCAAAGTGGCCGGGACGGCTGGCACCACAGAGGGTTTCGGATAAGTCCGGCACGACTACCAGTGTTTGGCGGTCCATGCCGTCGGGGTAGATTTCTTCCACATTGGGATGAAACAAATAGTTTACCCCCTCGGCAAAGAGCTTTTCCTTGTCGGCTGCCAGTGTGCGCGGATAACTCTCAAGATCTTCGTTGACTCCAAATTGCAGGGGGTTAACAAAAATGCTGACGACCACAATATCGGCAACTTGCTGGGCTCGTCGCACCAGCTGAATATGGCCTTCGTGTAAGTTACCCATAGTGGGTACAAAAGCGATCCGTTTACCGCTAGCTTTTTCGCTGCTAACGGCATTTCGAATTTGTCTATTCGTGCTGAAAGTTCTCATTTCACCCAACTTCCTACTATCTATCGAACTCAGGTGATTTACTTTTGATGGTTCATCATTGGTAGGTCACCGGAACTCTGCGCTGTCAATGTTGCGCTGCCTCGCCAGCATGCTGGCGTAAGGCTGCAGGTTGCTGCGTGTGCCTCTACTGGGGGGGAGGGGCACAGCCTGTTTCGCCTCTGTTGATCAGTCAATATACTGAGTATTTACTGACCATTGCTACAGGGGCGGCAAAGTATGCCCCAATCGTTAGGGGGGATCAATCATTTCAAGGCAAATTTGCTACAAAATTGTTACCAAAGGAATCATGTGCGAAAAGTAACAAATAAGTGGGGTGAAGGCTGTAATGCGTGAGTCTGGTTTAGTTGAAGCCGTGTTCTTGCGCCGGGAATGTCCCGGTTTTGACTGCTTCATTATAGGCTTTCAGCGCTTCCTGAACGGTGCTTTCAGAGGACATAAAATTGCGTACAAAGCGGGGTTGGTGGGCGGAAAGCCCCAGCATATCGTGTACCACAAGCACCTGTGCATCGGTGGCGGGGCCGGCTCCAATTCCGATCACGGGAATATTAAGTTCTTCAGTGATCTGCTCTGCGAGGTTTGTAGGTACACACTCCAGAACCAGCAAGTTGGCGCCAGCCTGCTCAATTCGCTTAGCATCTTCTAGTATCGTAGTGGCTTGTTTGGCGTCTCGCCCCTGAACTTTAAAACCGCCTAAAGTGTTGACTGACTGCGGAGTGAGGCCCAAATGGGCGCAGACCGGAATACCCCGCTCCACCAGCGCACTGATACTGGCCTGCAGCCATTCGCCACCTTCCAGCTTTACCATATGGGCACCGGCCTTCATCAGGCAGGTGGCGCTATCAAGGGTTTGCTCCAGCGTGCTATAGCTGCCAAAGGGCAGGTCAGCGATGATCATCGGGCTGGAACAGCCCCGGCTGACGCATTCTGTGTGATAGGCCATTTCTTCGAGGGTAGTGGGCAGGGTGCTGTCGTGCCCTTGCAGTACCATGCCCAGTGAATCACCGACGAGGATGACTTCGATACCCGCTTGTTCGACCAATCGGGCGAAGGTGGCATCGTAGGTGGTCAGCACTGCAAATTTTTCCCCTGCTGCTTTATGGGCCTGCAGGGTGGTAATGGTGACTTTACTTTTGGCTTGACTCATAGCTGGTACCTCTAAAAGCGAAGCCCTATGATCTACTTATAATCAATGGCCTGGCTAGAAAAACGGCTAGAAAAAGGTGGGATTAAAGTAGTGGCGACCATTGCGGATATTTAGCAGATAGTCCACCAACTGCTCATAATCCCGCTGCCGAGTGACAATGTCCAACTCATCGGCATTCACAATGAGCAGCGGCGCATCGTCGTAATACAGGAAAAATTCACTGTACGCTTCATTAATATGCTCCAGATACTGCCTGGAAATGCGCTGTTCAAACTCAATGCCCCGGCTTTCGATGCGAGAGAGTAGTACGTCTACCGAGGCCTGTAAATAGATAACCAGATCGGGTTTGGGGGCGTCGATGGTCAATTGCTGGTAGACCTTATCGTAGAGCAGGAATTCATCCTCGTCGAGATTGAGTTTGGCGAAGAGTCTATCCTTCTCAATTAAAAAATCGGAAACCTGCACCGGCTCAAAAATATCGCCCTGGCGTAAATCCTGAATTTGCTGGCTGCGCTGGAACAGAAAAAACAATTGGGTGGCCAAGGCAGCATTTTTCTGGTTTTGATAGAAGCGTTCCAGAAAGGGATTCTCTTCTGCCTTTTCCAATAAGGTCTGGTAGTTGAATGTATCCGCCAGTTGTTTTGCGAGCGTAGTCTTGCCAACGCCGATGGCACCCTCTACTGCAATAAACAGCGGAGGGGTACGATTTTGTAAATCTATCATGGGTTGGACCGCGTCCTGAATCACATCCACTCTCCGGTTGATTGTCGCCCTGAGCGAAAGTTACTGAAGGCGAATTACTGTGGGCGTATTGTAGGGGAAGACTCTGGATCAACCAACTGTAAGTCTGGCATCGCCGAGTCGATAATCTGTTGCCGCACAGTTTTACCGTTATGAAGACTGAGCTCGGGGGCAAGATCTAATAAGGGGATAAGGACGAAGTTTCTTTCCAACAGGCGTGGGTGAGGTACGGTCAGTCTTTCGTTGTTAATGGTTTGCTCGCCATAATAGAGCAAATCCAAATCCAGTGTTCTGGCTCCCCAGCGTTGCTCTCTTTTTCGCTGATGTTGATTTTCGATGTGTTGCAGTTGATTGAGCAAATCTAACGGGTTTAGTGAGGTGTTAAGTTCAGCCACGCCATTTACATAATCAGGTTGGTTACCTGGGCCGATGGCTGCACTCTGGTACCAGCGGGAAACGGCGTTGAGTGATGTGTCCGGTATAGTGTCGAGTTCTGTAACCGCCAGGCTAACTTGTTGTAAAGGTTGCTCCAGATTGCTGCCAATGGCGATAAAACAGCGTTCCATAGTTGTATGACCCTATAGTTGTGTGACCCAATGAGTTGAAAAATCGTTAGTGATTATTGCTGTGTGGCTTGCGGCGTGAGCGGCGTTTTTTCGGGGGGTGATCTTGCACCGCCTTCGCCATAGCAAGTTGCTCATCCGGGCTGCGATTCTGGTAGTCGGTCCACCATTTGGTCAGCTCGCCAAGATCTTCACCAGCCTGTTCCCTTAACAGTAGAAAGTCGTAGGCCGCACGAAAGCGGCGATTTTCAAACAGTTGCTCGGCCTTGTGGCCACCGCGACGCGGGAGTCGTAATTGCAGATCCCAGATTTCCTTCATCGGTAGGCTAAAGCGTTTAGGAATAGCCGTCGATTTTTGCTGTTCGGTAACGGCTTCCTGGGCGGCCTGATGCATGGCGGCGATTTCATTCTGTCCTTCATTACACAATTGTTGCTTACGGCGATGCACCACTGGCCATAACATGACAGCAAAGATAAAAGCCGGTGTTACAGGTTTACCCTGTCGGATTCGGATGTCAGTATTTCTCAGTCCTTGCACAATCAACTCTTCCGCCAGAGGTTCGTTAAGGTCACGATAAGTTTGTGGAAATAAGGGTTGGAATAATTGATATTTCAGTAGTAGCTCATAGACGGCTACCCCGTATCCGGACATAAGCAGTTTTAAAACCTCATCAAACATACGCGCGGCGGGAATGTCCCGCAGTGAGGCGGCGAGACGGATGATCGGTTCTGCGGTTTTTTCATCAATCGTGAAATCCAGTTTGCCAGCAAAGCGCATTACCCGCAGCATGCGAACCGGGTCTTCCTTATAGCGGGTTTCCGGATCGCCGATAATGCGGATGACACGGTTGTGTAAATCCTGCAGTCCATTAGTGTAATCGTACACAGAAAAGTCGGCATTGGAGTAATACAGCGCGTTGATGGTTAAGTCACGCCGGATAGCGTCTTCTTCCACGGTGCCAAACACATTATCCCGTAACAGACGACCGTCTTTGGACAGTGCAGACTGTTGGTTCTTTGGGCGCTTACCTCTGGTGCTCTGCTCGGGCGACTCGTGACTGCCACGAAAGGTGGTAACTTCAATGACCTCGCGGCCAAAGCGCACATGGACAATTTTGAAGCGGCGGCCAATGATGCGAGCACTGCGAAATAGATTACGCACCTGCTCGGGAGTTGCGTTGGTGGCGATATCAAAATCTTTAGGCCTGCTGCCCAGCAACAGGTCTCGCACGCCGCCGCCTACTAGAAATCCAGCGAAGCCAGCCTGATGCAGCGTCGTCATCACCTTTAAGGCCGCGTCACTGATATGTTTGCGAGAAATACGGTGCTGGTCGCGGGGGATAATATGTGGGTCAAGATTTCTGGGGTCGAGTTTTGATACGTCGTTCCCGAGCGCTGATTTAACGCGCTTGATAGCCTGGGAAAATAGGTTGGTCATAGAATCGCTGTGTCGATAAAGTTTAATAAAACAGTTAAATATTCCCTTCGCCAAATGCAGGCAGGTCAATGTCCGCGCGGATAGTAACACAGATACCAGCAAGCATAGCGCGATGGCACGTTTTTGATGGTAGTAGAGTGGTGTGGATATTCGATTGAGGGCGAGGTCTGTAAGATTAAAACAGGTGTCGGTTAAGTGAGGCGAAACGGAGGTGGTGTAACGATGAAGGGAAAACGGTTGTTTTCCCCCATCCAGGTCTCGGTTTATTGTTTTTATTAGGGCATTTTTTATTCTTATTGACAGAGATGTTAGCAATCGCTGTGCCAAAAAAAATAACTCTTTAAAATCAGTGGCTTAAGGTTTTTGGTGTCAGTGGGCGGACAGTTATTTGTGGCTTTTGTTACGCATTCACTCGCCATTGGTTACGTTGTTGATGAATTGGTAACAACCTGTTTCAAGCTTTTAGGGTTTTAACAACTACTTGCAATCAACAAAAAAAATGATTGAAGCAATTGCTATATCGAAGAGTGTTTGCCCAGGAAGTGATGAGCATTAGAGGTGAGATCGAGAGCCAAGGATCAACCCTATTGTATGGTGGATTTCCGAGGTTTGTTTTTTTGAGATTAAGAGATAGGGACTAACGAGATTGAGAGATAGGCTCTAACGGATTGAGCAGTCGTTGGGTGGAGATTAATCAGCTTGTCAGCTCAGGGGGAAGCAAATAGGAGGTTTAGCAGGGTAAATTGATGAGGGAAGATTTCTCTTCCCCATCCAGGTCTCGGTGTTTTTATTATTCTATGAATATTATTTTTATATAATTATTTTTATTATGTAATTGTAATAGCATGTCCCGTGCCAACTTTAAATTTCCTTTAATATCAATAAGTTAAAAAATTTTTAGTTAAAAAATACCAAAGTAGAAGCGTGTATCGTTACCAATTAACTCGTCGACTGTTACGAAAAAGAAGGTTGGGTAACGTAAATGCAACGGAGCGTTAGCTATTATTGCGATTATGTTTTTGCCGGTTTGTTCTAATTCAAAATCGGTCAAAGCGATTGTGAATAGTCTGCTCAATATTAGCTGGTTATGCTCGATTCTATTTCCTGGCCTCGTGGTTTTACTCAGCGTGACCAGAAACGGTGGTGGATGGGTGCTGCGGGAGGCTATTTAGGAGAGGGAGGCGAACTCGAAGGCCTGTTAACAGGCCCTAGGAACTGGCGGATTTGCTGCCTTTCTTTCTGGGGATGCCTAAACGCTGGCGGCGCTCCCAGAGGCATTTCCGGCTGACCCCTAACTTGCGTGCTAATTCAGTCTCGCTCATGGAGTCCTGGTGTTCCAGAACAAAGCGCTGGAAGTAATCTTCGAGTGACAGGTCTTCAGTAGAGTCACCGCTATCCTCTTCAGCCATGGCGGGCATGGCTTGTTCAGAGGCAATGGTCCGTTTGGTGCGAATCTGGGTGACGTTGACCAGCTCCAGGTCGATATTGAGCAGGTCATTATCGATGCTGTCACTCTCAGAGAGAATCACCGCACGCTCAATGACATTTTCCATCTCGCGTACATTGCCGGGCCAGGTATAGGTGGTAATCGCCTGAATTGCCTTTGGTGAGAAATGCATCAGAGCTTTGCCGAACTGAGCACAACGGCGCTCCAGAAGGGTTTCGGCCAGTTCCAGAATGTCCTTGCCGCGCTCTCGCAATGCTGGCAGTTGTAACTGAATAACGTTGATTCGGTAATAGAGATCAGGGCGGAACTGGTGGTGATGGGCGAGGGATTTAAGGTTGCGATGGGTGGCGCAGATTAAACGCACATCGACCTTGCGCGATTCCACCGAGCCAATGCGGCGAATTTCATCCTCTTGAATAAAGCGCAGCAGGCGTGCCTGAGCCTCCAGAGGCAGTTCACCGATTTCGTCGAGGAACAGGGTGCCGCCATCGGCCGCTTCAATCAGCCCCATACGATTGGTATTCGCACCGGTAAAGGCACCACGTTCATAGCCGAATAGTTCAGACTCAATCAGTGTTTCTGGAATCGCGGCGCAGTTAACACTGATGAAAGGTTGCTCGGTGCGCTTGCTATAGGCATGAACAGCCTTGGCTACCAGCTCTTTACCGGTGCCGGTTTCACCTTGAATCAGTACCGTGGTGTCCGTGGGGGCGACTTTAATCACATGATCGTAGAGTTGCATCATCGGTTGGCAGCTGCCGATCATTTCACCGAGGTGCGGGTGGCCGCGCTTGCCGGATTTACGGCGTTGTTCTTCAGGGATGTGCTGGGGCGAGTGGTTGGCGATGATGGTTGCTACCGATTCCAGCATCTCATCGTGGTCAAAGGGTTTGGCAATATAGTCTACGGCGCCGCTTTTCATGGAATCGACGGCGGAGCGCAGGCTGGCATAGCTGGTCATAATCAGCACTGGTACATCACCTGCATGTTTGATCAGGTCAGTGCCCGGGGCACCCGGTAGTCGCAGGTCACTGATGATCAGGTCAAAGCTGTTTAAGTCAAAATTGTCCTGGGCTTCCTGCACTGAGCCGGCTTCGCTAATCTTGTAATCGTGTCGTTCCAGCAGTTTGCGCAGGGCGCTGCGAATGACTGTTTCGTCCTCAACGATGAGAATGTGTTCCATTACTAAACCTTTTGTGACACATAATGGGCGTTACCTGTGTATCAAGGTAACATAACGCTAATCACCTGCGATTGCCAGTACCCACACTGAGAATGTGTGTTGTTTTTGTGCAGCTTATTGATCGGGCTTAGCTGATCTGTTCAACGGGTGGTCTGCTGAGCTTGAGGGTGAACCGGGTACCCCCATAAGCCTCGTCGGCAGGGCTTTCCACGCCAATAATGCCGCCAAGATCTTCAACGATGCTGTAGACCAGTGATAACCCTAGACCGGTACCTTCTCCGGCTTCCTTGGTGGTAAAGAAGGGGTCAAAGATCTGTTCCTGATGATCCTTGCTGATGCCGGTGCCCCGGTCGGTGATAGCAATGTGAATCTGGTCCTTCACCCGCTCGCAGTGGACGGTAACCGGGCTGTTTTCCGGGCTGGCATCGCGCGCATTGCTGAGAATATTGACGAAGACCTGTAACAGACGCTGGCTATCCCCTATGGCATAGAACTGATCGTTGCAGTGATTTTGAAAGTCGACCTGTTTGGCTTCTTTGTTCAGTCGCAGCAGGTGAATGGCTTCATCTACACAGGATTGAATATGAACTGGCCGCAATTCGTGTTTATCACCCTCCGCACCGGCATGGGCAAAGTTAACCAGTGTCTGGACGATTTTTGATACCCGGTCGGTCTGTTCCAGAATTTCTTTAGCGGTGTTGAGGCTCTCGGGGTTTTCCGTGTCGTAGCGCAGGTTCTGCGCCAGGCAGGCAATGCCGGTGATCGGGTTGCCAATTTCGTGGGCCACGCCAGCCGCCAGCCGGCCGATGGAGGCCAGCCGTTCACTGTGAAGTAGTTCATCCTCCAGTAATTGCACGTCGGTGGTATCTTCCAGCACGATGACCTGGCCGTCATTGGCCTCGCCATAGGCGTTGACCGTGGTTTTGTGCAGGTTAAACCAGCGGGTACTGCCCTCAACTTCCAGCGGCTGTTTGTAAAGGTGTGACTCGGTCTGGTCGCTGAAAGCGCCTAACAGTTTGCCCCAGGGTTGTGGCAACTTGTGCAGGTTAGAGCCGATCACCTCAAAGGTGGTGATATTGGTGAGCTGGGCGATGGTGTCATTCCACATCAAAATTTCATCATCCTCCCCCAGTGAGCAAACACCTACAGGTAAATTCTGTAATGTCTGGCGATGGTAGCGCCGCAGGTTGTCGAGATCGGCGGCAAGGCCTGTCAGGTGAACTTTATAGTTTTCCAGCTGGCCCTCAATCATATTGATGTCTTCACTCTGGCTGTCATCCTGGCCGGCCTTATAGGGCAGTAGCTGGTTCACCATGTCATTGGCAACGGAGGGGCCAAGCAGGCCGGATAAATTAGCTTCCAGCCGATAGCGTAGGCGGCGCAAGGCAAAGGGCCGGGTTTCATCGGCGGGTATTTTTAATTCGTAGAGGGCGCGGTCGACTTCGCGCTGGGCGGTGCGCATGCCCAATGCTGTGGCCAGTTGCTCCTTCATTTGCTCCGGGTTTTTAACACTGAGCAGGCGTCGGGTAGGCCGGCTGAGGTCATCGGTGGCGCAAACTTCGGCGGCGGCCTGTTCCTCCTCCGAGGTGGTAGTGAGTGCGGAGACAATGCCAAACACCAACAGGTTCAGGCCTAGCGCCGTCATAGCAGCAGTGCTCCACAGGTCGCCATAGGTCTGATCCAGATAGATTTTGCTGAACACGTCGGGTTTAAAGTCGCTGATAATCGGGAGTAGTAGTGTTACAAACCAAACGCTGAAACCGGTGATCAGCCCGGCAATAAATCCCTTGCGATTGGCGCCCTGCCAATAGATGGCAGCCAGCGTTCCTGGCAGAAACTGCAGGGTGGCGATAAAGGCGGCCAGACCCAGGTTGGACAAGGCTTCACGGCCGGCAATGAAGCGGTAAAACACATAGCCCATGAGGATAATAAAAATAATCAGCACGCGGCGAATCCACAGCAGCCAGCGATAAATATCGCGGTCGCCACTGGGTCGATAAATAGGCAGAATCAAATGTTTGAGGCACATGGAGGCCAATGCCAGTGTGGTCACGATGACGGCGCTACTGGCTGCGGATAACCCCCCCACATAGACCATAACGGCGAGTAGTGGCGAATCCAGTTCCACCCCTAGAGCCAGGGTGAAGTATTCCGGTGGCAGCGTGGTATCCAGCTTAAAGCCTGCCCACAGGATGGGCAGTACCGGCAGGCTCATCAGTAGCAGAAACAGCGGCAGTCCCCAGATGGACCGTTGAATGGCTTCGTTGTTCGGGTTCTCGGCAAAAATCATATGGAACAAGTGCGGCATGGCGACGGCGGCGGAGAAGAAGATCAGCAGCAGTGCTCGTGCCGAGTCGTCCCGCATTGGTGAATTCAATAGCGAGAGAATTTCCGGGTGCTCGCCTAACCACTGGTCCAGTCCACCGAAGCCGCCAAACACACCAAACACGGCGACACCGCCAGCAATCAGCATGGCGAGAAGTTTGACAATGGATTCAAAGGCAATGGCAACGACCAGACCATTGTGCCGCTCGTGGGCGGTGAGGTGGCGCGAGCCAAAGGAGATGGTAAACAGGCAGATAGCCACACAAAAAATAAAGGCCAGCTTATTTTGGTGGGTGTCACTGGTGAAGTAATTGCCGTCATTCACCGTCAGGATATGCAGGCTATCGGCCACTGCTTGAATCTGTAGCGCGAGCAGCGGCCAAACCGCCAGCACCATAAATATGGTTATCAGCGAGCCGGCCCACTGGCTGCGAAACCGAAAGGTGAGGATATCCGCCAGTGAGCTGTGTAAGTAGGCGCGGCTGATACGCCAGATCGGTAACAGCAGTAACGGCGCCAAAAGAAAAGTCGCCGCAACGCCCAGGTAATAGGACAAAAAACCGTAGCCGTATTCATGGGCCAGGCCGACCACACCGTAGATAGCCCAGGCACTGGCGAATACACCCAGGGAGAGCACGTAAGTAAGGGGGTGGCGGATAATTTGTTCGGGGATGCGCCGGCGATCCGCGAGGTGAGCAATACCAAACAGGATCAGTAGGTAGGCAATACCGATGGCAAACAGCTGGGATAATTCAAAGCCCATTCTTGTGCTTTTCCTGTTCCGTGAGTACACGCTGACGGTGCTCACTGCTGTGGATACTCCACCAGACCAAAATAATGGCACCAAGCCACAGGATATAGGGGCGATACCAGGCGGTGCCACCCTGTGTCACCCACTCCTGAATAGATGGCGTAAACACAAAGGTTACCAACATTAGCAATAACAGAGTGGGATTGATGTTCATCGTTGGCACTATCGCCTTTTGGATAGCAGGCGCTCTATGGAGAATGGGCGGATGGTACGCAAGCCGCTGAAAATATGCAAAAACCTTCTCTGCGAATCAGGGAAAATTATCTGAGTCAGAACTTGAGTTCGCTTAGGCCTGCACGATTTGTAACTGTGCAGGAATACGGCTCAGAGACCAATGTTGCACTGCCCATGCAAGAATCTGCTCGGGCTGCTGCTGTAACTCCTTTGCTGGCAGTGGCTGTTGCAGGAAGCTGAGAGCAGTGATCAGATTGCTGCAAGCCTGTTTAGCCTGTAACGCAGGTGCGAAGGTCTGCTTGCTCAGTTTCTGCCCCAGCGCATTGGCGATCACGGGGAAATGGGCGTAGCGTGGTTGTGGTAAGTTCAAGCAATGTTGTAGGTATATCTGTCTTGGAGTTGAATCCAGCAGATCCGAGCCTCGTACGATATGGCTCACTCCCTGCGCGGCATCATCAACCACCACGGCCAATTGATAGGCGAACAGGCCATCCTTGCGCTTGAGTACAAAGTCACCCAGCTCGCGCTCTAAATGCTGGGAAAAATGATGTTGAATCAGGTCGTCAAAAACGATTGTTTCCGCAGGAACTTGCAGCCGAATAGCATAGTCCTGGTCATAGCCCCGGTCGGTTGGAGGTGATAGCTGGCCCCGGCATTTTCCAATATAGATGCCGTTGTTATTTTTCAGCTCGCTGCGGGAGCACTGACAGAAAAACGCGTGGCCGGTCTCCAGTAATTGCTCGATGGCGGCTTGATAAACTTCATGTCGATCGCTCTGCCATAGCACCTCTCCATCCCAGAGCAGTCCGTGATCTTCCAGGCTTTGCAGGATCGAACTGGCAGCCCCCGGTACTTCCCGGGGTGGGTCGAGGTCTTCCATGCGCACCAGCCACTTGCCCTGATTGGCCTTTGCGTCCAGATAACTGGCCACGGCCCCTATCAGGGAGCCGATATGCAGGTCCCCGGTGGGGGAGGGAGCGAAGCGACCGATATAGTCTGTCATGTTGATTTGATCGTTGTTGAGAGATACAGGCGTAAACCCCTAACCTTATCGACAAAGTTGTGGATAGCTCAAATAAAAATGGGAGAGCCTGTCGTAGGTTCTCCCATTTTATGCGTCCAGTTGTTACTTTCAGGTCTTAGCCCATTTGCTGTCTTTCTTTAATTTCATCGAGTGTTTTACAGTCGATGCACTGTGTTGCAGTAGGACGGGCTTCCAACCGTTGAATGCCGATTTCAACGCCACAGGCTTCACAGTAGCCATAGTCGTCGGCATCAATCAAATCGATAGTGCTGTCGATTTTCTTGATGAGTTTGCGCTCACGGTCACGGGTGCGAAGTTCCAGGCTGAATTCTTCCTCCTGAGTGGCGCGGTCGGCTGGATCAGGAAAGTTTGCCGCTTCGTCCTTCATATGGGTAACCGTGCGATCCACCTCTTCCATCAGTTCAGCTTTCCAGGACAGCAGGATCTTTCGAAAATGCTCTCGCTGGTTGTCGTTCATATACTCTTCACCCTTTTTGGCCTTATAGGGGGTAAAGTTATTAAAATTGCTTGCCTGAGCAGTTTTTTTCTTGGGCATCGCTTAGTCTCACTTGTTGCTGACAGAGGCTTGCTATCTGTTTGTCGCACCGGTCTGTGAGTAATACAGCAGTACGCAGTCGGGGCCAGAGAGCAACTTTTCAAAAACGTCGAAACCTACCAGATTTATCGAGCCTGCGCCAGCTAATTATTCGGTTAAATGCGTTGTTTTCCGACTTATGTCGCCGGGCGTGATGGCTTGCCGGTTTAGCGCTACCAAAAGGGATTGCTGATAGAATGGCGGCCGGAACATCGGACGGCATACTGCGGGAGTGCAATTACCCAGTGATGTACGATGGCTCCCGCAAAATAATGGTCTTGTGAAATCAAATTTTAGAAAATCAGGAAGCTCAGTTTAGGTGTTTAATCCACAATTACCCAAACGGTCCTTTGCCCGGCGTTTAGAGGATATTGAGCCTTTTCGTGTGGTTGAAGTGCTCGATCGGGCTAAGCAACTGCAAGCCCAGGGCCGAAATATCGTCCATCTGGAAGTTGGCGAGCCAGACTTTTCAACCGCTGAGCCTATTATTCGCGCGGGTCAGGCGGCGCTGGAGAAGGGCTTGACCAGTTACAGTCAGGCCGCCGGTATCCCCGAACTGCGCCAAGCCCTGAGTGAGTTTTATCGGCAAGAATACCATCTGGAGGTCGACCCGGGGCGGATTATGATTACGCCAGGCGCTTCGGGCGCCCTGTTGCTAGTGGCTGCTCTGTTGATGAATCCCGGCGACGGTATGTTGATGACCGACCCTGGCTATCCCTGCAATCGTCATTTTCTGCGTTTGGTGGAAGGTGAGGGCCAACTGGTTCCGGTAGGTCCGGAAGATCGTTATCAATTGACTGCGGAGCAGGCTGCGCAGTACTGGCGGGACAATACCATCGGTGCCATGGTGGCTTCACCTGCTAATCCCAGCGGTGAGATTCTTTCCCTGCAGGCACTAACGGACTTATACCGGCTCTGTGAGCAGAAAAACGGCTTTCTGGTGGTGGATGAGATTTATCATGGTCTCAGTTACGACGAGCCGGCGCCCACCGTGTTGTCCGTGACGGATCAGGCCTTCGTGATCAACAGTTTTTCCAAATACTTTGGCATGACCGGCTGGCGTCTGGGCTGGCTGGTCGCACCCGAAGCTGCTGTTCCAGAGTTGGAAAAATTGGCACAGAATCTATTTATCTCCAGCTCAACCATTGCCCAACATGCGGCACTGGCTGCATTTACCCCCGAGTGCAGACACATTCTTGAACAGCGAAAAAGGGCGTTTGCCCACCGCCGTGATTATCTGTTGCCGGAGTTGCAGCGCATGGGTTTTGACATTCCACATTGTCCGGCAGGGGCGTTTTATCTATATGCGGGCATTCAAGCCTTCTCCAATGACAGTCAGCGGTTTTGCCTCAAACTGTTGGAAAAGCACGGGGTCGCGATTACGCCGGGTGCGGATTTTGGTCGGTATTTACCCGAGCAGCATGTGCGCTTTGCCTACACCACGGGTATGGATCAATTAGAGGAGGCTGTGGCCCGTCTTGATCGTATTTTTGCTTAATCTACGTTAATTCATCTAGTTTATGTAAGTGCCTGGTCTATGCAATTTCCTCCTTTGAAAACAGCAACATTGATAAAGCGTTATAAGCGTTTTCTGGCCGACGTTAGTCTCAGTGATGGTCAGGAGATCACGATTTATTGCCCCAATACTGGCGCCATGACGGGCTGTGCTGAACCTGGCTCCAGAGTCTGGTTTTCTGTATCGGACAACAGTAAACGCAAATATGCCCAAACCTGGGAATTAGTGGAAACCTCTGGTGGAGAGTTGGCCTGTATTCACTCTGCAAAAGCCAATGAGTTGGTCAAGGAAGCGATTGAGCGGGGTGTGGTGCAGGAGTTGTCGGGTTACGAAACAATAAAAGGTGAAGTGAAGTATGGTGACGAAAATAGCCGCATAGACTTTCTGTTAGAGCACAAAGTCGATACAGCCATTGAACGCTGCTATGTTGAAGTGAAATCGGTGACACTGTTAACGGCTAATGGCTTGGGGGTGTTTCCCGATGCCGTCAGCCGGCGAGGACAGAAACATTTGCGTGAGTTGATTGCCATGGTCGCGCAGGGTTATCGGGCTGTGTTGTTTTTTTGTGTGCAACACACGGGCATAGAGCGGGTTGCTCCAGCTGATCTGATTGACAGGCAGTACGGCGAGGCTTTTCGTGAAGCGCTGGCGGCGGGTGTGGAAGTGATTGCCTATCGGGCGACAATCACTCCGCAGGAAATTCGGCTAACGACGTGCTTGCCTGTACTTAGCTGCTATTGATAAAACCTGTTCGTTTGCTGTTAGCCAAGCGATTTGATATCTGGAGTTTAGTTATTATTCCTGGAGGTTTTTTTCCAGTTTGTAAATTTTGTCGATATAGCATTTTTCTGTATCGGAAGAGTTCAGCAGATTGCCCATGTTATCGTGTTTCACAATAATGGCATCAAAGCCCGCTTGCATGGAGCTGCCCGTTGAGGTGCTGGCTATAACTTCCTGGCCGCTAAGGTCAGGGCAGCGACGTTTAAGCGTTAACAGATAGTTCCTGCTGGGGCCACTATTGATGATCAGTGCCTGGGCGTTGATATAATTCCAGCCATCAATCTTGTAATTCATAATTTTATCGACGGGTTCCCCGAGCGTATAGCCTTTCTGACTAGCCAGCTCGTCTGGGCTTGTCGGTGCTTTGGTGGGTGCCTGAGTACAGGCGGTTAGCATAACCAGGCTGCTGAGAGCCAAAATTTTCAAGCTGAAGGTCATTACAGTATCTCCTAATTGATGCTGCTTTATCGGTGCTGCAATTAGATGTGGCGATTTTTAGCGACTATCGCAACACGCTTTCTTGCTTAGCCTATCAAGTTATCACAATTGGTTTGTGTGGGTGGGTTTGTTTTCTCCTTAGTCCTTCAGACTATTACCGCTGAGCAAAGTTCAGGCATGAAAGCTCAGGCATGAAAGCTCAGGCAAGAAAGTTCAGGCAAGAAAGTTCAGGCAAGAAAGTTCAGGCAAGAAATATGGTCAAAACTTGCTAACGCTTAAGTGAATTATACTATTAGCTTTTAACGGCACCTATTTTTAAGAGCGCTTTCTGGAAGGAAGTAAATATTGCCGATTTTTCTATGAGACCTGTTTCTCGAATTTTTATACAATCATCGGTTGAATTAGAATAGTGTTACGGACAGCATAACCATCAGGATTAATGACGAGGGATAATAGCAATTTAGTAAATCTACAGTGCATTAGCGGTACTGAGGGGGAAGTAACTAGGTGAGTTCGATTTTTGAAGCTAGCGCGAGTATGACGCAATTGCCTGTAAACATTATTCAGCAGTTTAACTTTACTGAGGCGGAATCAAGGCTTTGTCTGGCCCTGGTGCAGGGCAAGTCACTGGATGATATCGCCGATGAATACCAGCAACCCCGTTCTAAGTTGCGCGGCCAGTTTGATACTCTGCTTGATAAAACCGGTACCGATACTGAAGCCAAGCTCATCACCGTGGTGCTAGCCAAGACGGCTGCAAACACCTGACCTATTCCCAATAACTTCTATAATCCCCTATGCCTGACGAGTCAAAGAAAAGCCTACCCTGAAAGACCGGAGGTATTAGTCAGTTGCAACTGAAACCAGCGTTCATCGGCAGAACGCAGACGTCTGCTTACTTCCCGTGCCATATTCATTTGGATCAGTAAAAACTGCTCAGGGTCTTTTTCGTAAAGAGAATGCAGTGCGGAGGCGGGGATTTTGATAGCGGTACATGGCGTTTCAGCTCTCACTGAGGCACTGCGGGGTGTCAGGTCAATTAAAGCGAGATCGCCAAAGCAGTCGCCATGGCTGATGTGGCGCAGATTGTATTCCTGATCTTCCCACTCCTTAAAAATAGAGGCCCGTCCGTATTCCAGAATATACAGGGAGTCACCCTGATCGCCCTGCCGGAAAAAATATTCCCCCGCCTGAACTGACAATGTTTCTGATAGTTCCAATAGCAGGGCAACGCTGCTTTCTTTTATCGCACCGAAAAATGGCATGGCCTGAAGTAACTGAATGCGTTCGCTTAAAGTCATTCGGTTGTTCTCCGCGCTAGGGCTCACACTCTAGCAAAATACCACCTTACAAGACTGCTCTTACTTATAATACAGCCGCTAATAAAGCCTGGTGTTTTTCGGCCACCAGTCTTGGACCGTAGTCGCTGACGACGGTTGCCGCCGCCAGACTGGCCAATTCACCAGCGGTTTTAAAGTTGTGGCCGTGAGTAATGGCATAGAGAAAGGCGCCGGCAAACATGTCCCCGGCACCATTGGTATCGACAGCTTTTACTTGGTTGGGCGCGATTTTAAATAACTGCTCGCCATCAAATACCAGAGCACCCTTTGAGCCCATAGTGATGGCGAAGGTGTCGGCTATTTGCTTGAGACTTTCGATGGCCTCTTCGAGGGTGTTGGATGCAGCCCAGCCATGAGCTTCGTCTTCATTACAAAACAGCAGATTGACCTTGTCGCCGATCATTTGTTGCAGGCCGTCTTTGAAAAACTGCACCATGCCCGGGTCAGACAGGCTCAGTGCAGTTTTGACACCATTGATCTCGGCAATTTCTCGGGCTTTGATGGCGGCTGCACGACCGCTGTCTGAGGTGACCAGATAGCCCTCAAGGTAAATATACTCAGAGGCGGCAATAGCGTCGGCATCGATTTGAGCTTCGGAGAGAGTCTCGCTAATACCGAGATGGGTGTTCATGCTGCGTTCTGCATCGGGGCTGATCAGTACCAGGCATTTACCGGTCTGGCCCGGTTCGTTGTGATTTTGAGGAAAGCAATCAACCCCGGCGGCCTGCAAATCCCTTAGGAAAAATTGTCCATTATCATCATCGGCAACTTTACAGGCGTAATAGGACTTGGCGCCAAAACAGCTGGCGGCAAAAATACTGTTACAGGCCGAACCGCCGCTGGCGAGTTTGGCGTGGACTAAATGCCCCTGTAATTGTGAAGTGATTTCCTGTTGCCGGATTTCATCCACCAGCGTCATCACGCCTTTTTCCACCCCTATTTCCTGCAGGTCCTGATCCGTGACTTCGATTTCAGTATCAACCAGTGCCGCACCGATGCCATAGAGGTGATATTTTTTCATTTAACTGTCCCATTAGATTGAAATGTCATAGTGTGGCGCCCATTATCCGGTTTGCCCCAATGAATGCAAAGGTCATTTTGTCTCTATGTGTTGCTGTTAATTGCACGAACAATTGCTGCAAAGTGATGTCTGACGTGGCTGAAATCAACTGAGTAATTTTGTGAGTCCCAAAAAAACTTCCTCTAGTTCCTCTTCAGGCTCCCCTAAGAAATCCGGTTTTCCCTGGGGGAAGCTGTTTTTAGTTCTGTCGCTGCTGGCTATTGGTGCGCTGGTTTACCTGGATGCCACGGTGCGTTACAACTTCAGTGAGCGCCAGTGGCAATTACCTGCTCGAGTGTACGCCCGAGCCTTAAGCCTGCAACCGGGCCTTGCTCTGAACGCCGATGATCTGGTTGGTGAGCTGGCCCAGCTGGGGTATCGCGTCGATGACCGCTGGCGGCAGCCAGGTACTTATAGACGAGTGGGTAATCGTTTCTGGATAGTCACTCGCGGCAAAACAGCCACTCGTGGCCAGCAGCGAAACAATTCATCCAATAACGCTTTGCGTTTTCAGCTCAGTATCGAACAGGGGCGGGTAGAAAGCTTGCAGGATGCCGGCTCAAGATCGCTGAGTCGTGTGGCGCTGGAACCGCTGGAAATCGGTAGTATTTATCCCAGTCATCGTGAAGACCGTATTTTAGTCAAATTGGAACAGGCCCCGCGTATTTTACGCGATATCGTTCTGCTCGTGGAAGACCGGGGGTTTTATGAGCATCACGGTATTTCCCCGCGCGCAATTGCTCGCGCTCTGTTGGTTAATGTTCGTGCAGGGGCAACGCTGCAGGGCGGCAGCACCATTACCCAGCAATTGGTAAAAAATGTTTTTCTGTCGGCAGATCGCAGTCTCTGGCGTAAAGGGGTTGAAGCGATTATGTCGCTGTTGCTGGAATTGCATTACAGCAAAGATGAAATCTTTGAAGCTTATATCAATGAGGTGTATTTAGGACAGGAGGGGCGACGCGCCATCCACGGTTTTGCATTGGCCAGTAAGCATTATTTTAACCGCCCACTGGAAGAGTTGAGTCCCGCGCAAATTGCCCTGTTAGTGGGAATGGTCAAAGGCCCTTCCTATTATGATCCCTGGCGACACCCGGACCGAGCAAAGACTCGACGCGATATCGTGTTGGATCTTATGGCACAGCAGGAGTTAGTGTTGCCGCAACAGTTGCAGACGCTCAAATCTCAACCTCTGGGGCTGGCTAAAGCCAATGCGTTAGCTAATGTGTATCCGGCTTATCTTGACCTTGTTCGTAGACAATTGCGCCGGGATTACAGTCAGAAAAACCTTCAGTCCGAAGGCATGCGGATTTATACCGCGTTTGACCCCATCGTGCAGCGACATGCTGAGGCCAGTTTGTCTTCAGTGTTATCGCGGTTGGATAAACCTATCGAAGGCGCAATGGTAGTCACTGATGTACGCAGTGGAGATGTGGTGGCAGTGGTTGGCGGTCGACAAATGCGTTACGCCGGTTTTAACCGAGCACTGGATGCGGTGAGGCCCGTCGGCTCTCTGGTCAAACCGGCGGTTTATCTGGCGGCGTTAAAAGAGTCTCAGCGCTATACCCTTGCAACACCCATTAGCGATGGACCGGTGGAAGTGGCAGGGCACGATGGCTCGATCTGGCGGCCGCGCAATTTTGATCGCGAAAGCCATGGCAATGTTTTGTTACATGAGGCGCTGGCGCATTCCTATAACCAGGCTACGGCTCGTCTGGGCATGGAGTTGGGTTTGGCGCAGGTGGTTGATATGTTGCAGCGGCTGGGAGTAAAACGGCATTTGCCGGAGTTACCATCCTTACTGTTGGGTGCCGTCGGTCTCTCGCCACTGGAAGTGGCGGGTATGTATCAAACGATTGCTTCTTCGGGAAGCTATAGTCCGCTGCGTTCGATTACTGAGATTGCCGATCATCAGGGGCGAGCGCTGGCTCGCTATCCTGTACAGCAGGAAAGCGCTGTCGATAAGCCGCTCATGCATTTACTGCATTACGCGATGCTGGAAGTGGTGCGTGAAGGTACCGGTAAAATGGTCTATCAGCGTTTACCGGAAGATTTTAAAGTAGCGGGAAAAACCGGCACTACGGATGATTTAAGAGATTCCTGGTTTGCCGGTTTTTCCGGTGATTATCTCGCCGTGGTCTGGCTGGGGAGAGATGACAATAAAACCGCAGGACTGACCGGAAGTTTAGGTGCGTTGAAGGTATGGCGAGAGTTTATGTTTCGCGCCAGTAATAAATCATTAGATTTTTCTGTGCCGCCAGGTGTTGCCTACCATTGGATAGATAGCCGCAGCGGTTTACTGACCAGAGAGTATTGTGAGAATGCGCGCTATATGCCATTTTTACAGGGTACTGCGCCTTCGGCCAGAATGGATTGTAAGACGACTCTGCCGGGAGTTTTGCGCTGGTTTAAAAACCTGTTCTAAACCTGTTTCGGCTTTCAATCTATTCGATTGGTATAACCACCTGCATCATGTGGTATAAGCAACATTTGCTGGTTAATACATTGCGGCATTTCATTGGCGCTATGACTAACATAGAGAATATGACAGTCGCTGTGTTCAGCAATTTTATCGATCAGTGCCAGAATGAGTTGCCGGTGTTCTGCATCCAGCCCAATACAGGGCTCATCTAAAATTAAAATCAACGGCGATTTCACCATGGCTCTGGCCAGCATGGCGAGACGCTGCTGACCAAAGGACAGGCGATTGAAAAATTGCGTAGCGATGGCTTCCAGCCCCAGAACCTTTAACCAGTCCAGCGCAATCTTCTTATCCTTGCCGCTACATTCTTTGTACAGGCCGACGCTGTCGTAAAGCCCTGAGGCGATGACTTCGGCGACTCGGGTGCGGCCAATATGGTTCAGCTGCAACTGTGTATTGACCACGCCAAATTTTTGTTTTAACTCCCAGATGCTCTCGCCACTACCACGTGCTTTGCCGAATAGCGTAATGTCCTGTCCGTAGGCTTTGTGGTTATCGCCACAAATCAGACTCAGCAGCGTAGACTTACCTGCACCGTTAGGGCCGGTAATGCAGCAGTGCTGGCCCCAGTTAAAACGCCAGTTAATATCGGTGAGAATTTTTTGTTCGCCATAGCTTACATTAACCTGTTTGAGTTCCAGCAAGGGCTGCGACCTATCAACTATGTAGCCGCGTGCCTGTGGTGGTGGCAAGTCACCAATTTTAATCCTGTGATCAAGCGAGCTAAGAGTTTTGAGAATGTCATCCCTGCGGCCGCAGCCTTTAATTTCACCTTGATCGAGATGCAGGATGTGAGTGATGTTTTCCGGAATTTCATCCAGTTGTTTGACCAGTAGCAGCAGTTTTAAATCACTTTGTAACAGCTGATTGACCAGTACCTGCAGCTCCGCCTGCGCAGCTTTGTCGAGCCCCTCAAAGGGGTTGTCGAGAATTAACAGCTTGGGCGGGTTTAACAGAGCGCGAGCTAGCAAGGTCTTGCGGCTTTCACCGGTGGATACAAATCGAATACCGCGGTCCAGAATATGTTCGATATGACATTGCCGTACTACTTCCCAAAAACGCTCATCTTCTGAATGTTTCTGCAGAACAATTTGTTTGACGGTAGTACCGACATCAAAGGCATCTTCACGCGATTCACTGTCATCAAAGCGAATATCGTGATCGATCAGCTTGCGTTGCATTTCAAAACTAAGGTGGAGTATGTCCTGTGCTGGATCGATCTGGCTCTCACGAAGAATCGAGCCACGCTGAGGTCGGAGCTGATCGGTGATCAGTTCGGCAATAGCACTTTTCCCTGCACCATTTCCGCCCAGAATGGCCCACTGTTGGCCCTGTTGCCAGTGCCAGTTGATATTTCTGAGCACGGGGTCGATACGGTATGCTGCCCAGATTTGCTGGAAGTGTATAATGCCTGTCGATGATGATGTCATAGCGTTCGATAATACGGAATGTTAGCCCTAATATTAGCCCTATAGATGGCTGCGCATCTTACTATATTTGATGCACTGTTGGGTTTTGTCGTGCGTACACGTTTTGATAGCTAATTTATTCGATAGCTAATTTCATTGGTTGTTAATTTGAGTAAGGTATAGGTTATTTCTTCCGTGGCGGTTAAAACATATCAGCAATTGTATGAGCGCCTGGATACATTCCGGCCTAAAAAAAAGTGGTATCGGCGGTTTTTTAATCGATCAGCAGTAGCTATTATTCTGCGTGAAAGCGGCAACGGTCTAGAGGCGTTGATGATTAAGCGGGCAGAGCGAGAAGGTGATCGCTGGTCCGGTCATATGGCGTTTCCCGGTGGGCGTGTTGAGCAGGAAGACGAGCATATTCTGCATACGGCGCGCCGCGAAACCTGGGAAGAAATTGGTCTGGATACCGATCAATATACCCGCCACCACAGTCGTCTGTCGGATATTATGTCGCCGCCCAGCTGGGGACATAAGGCCATGTTAATTACACCGCATCTGTTTACGTTGGAGGAGCTGCCGGAATTGGCTTTGAATTATGAAGTTGATGAGGTGGTATGGGTGCCGCTGGAATATTTATTCGATCAGAACAATCGCCAGCTGATTGAATCGCCACCGGAAATCGCCAAAAGAGGTCTGTTCTGTTATCTCTACGAAGGCCGGCAAATCTGGGGTTTATCGCTCAGAATGCTGGATGAGCTGATCGAAATTTTAAATTAGACGCTCAGTTATTCAGTCTGTCTTTATTGTTGCTCAATAAAGCGTTTGGTCTGTTCCATCAGTTTTTTTGCTTCTGTCTGTGGTTTGGCCGCTTCAATCAGTGCCTGTTGTGGAATCACGTTATTGACATAGGCTTGCACCAGTTCGAGTAATACCGGGTTCATCTCGTCGTTGGTCCACTCCCAGCGCCGTCCTTTAACCAGGTTGCCGGTCACATAACCATCGTGCAGTTGTAGCCAGTTGGCTCCACACTTCGAGAGGTAATAATCATTCACTCGTCCGTAACTGATATTCGGTGTATTGGGGTTAAAACCGCCCTCTGGGATCCCGGTGATTTTCTTAAGACTAAACACCCATTTTGAATGTGGGGGAAATTCGCTGATGTCGGGCCTGCACTCCTGGCCATTGTCGCCCCAGACCCTGATCACCGGGTTGAATTCTTTACGTGGTGTAGCGCGATCAAAGAGCGTGGTTTGGATATCAAAATCGAGGGAGTTGCCTTTACTGCTGATAACGGTGCCGCTGACGATTAAGTCTGCCTGCTGGTGGGCTTTGACGAAAGAACCCTGCCAAATACAGCTGCAATTACCGAAAGACTGGGGGCTGAGAAGTAAACTCAGGAATACTAAAACCAAAGAATAAATAGGTCTGTGAAAAAAGTCATTGCTGGTTAAACCGTTGATCATGCTTACTGGTCACTGATGGTTAAAGTTGCGGTGGCTTGCGCCGGAAATAGTAAACTATTTGCACCCGCCGAAAAAAGCTTTCCTCTCCCATTGGGAGCCGGCTTTACCCCGCCAGCCTAAATTGTGCATAAATCAAAATAAAAAAAGGGAGCCCAAAGGCTCCCTCAAATGACGTTAGTGAATAGTTAAAAGTGGTAGAACAGCCCTATATAGCTACCGTCAATAGTAATGTCCGCCTTTTCATTATCATCTTCGTATTCAATTTCAAAACTGCGGTAGCCCGCTTCAATGCCAAGGCCAATGCTGGTTTCATAACCCAGGTTGATACTGTAATCCATCACGCTGTCGCCGCTGTAAGAAATACCATTACCCTGGGCGCCTATATAAAGACCTGTCAGTGGCAATTCAAATTTTACCGCGGCATAGATCATGGGCAGGGTTTCATCCAGCTCAAACTCCGATGACTCAGACATGCTGGATACTTCAAAGCCCTCACTGAAGATACGGGCGGTTAGCCCGAGATCCAGCGAAACCCAGTTATCCAGAACTTCATAATAGAGGGTTAAGTCGGTATGACTGAGGTCGCTCACTGAGGTGATTGGCTCACTGACACCATAGGTGACGCCATCAAATTCGATGTTGCGGTTGAAGGTAGTGTCTTCTCTAATTTCGACTTCAGTCTGTGCCAGACGTAGATTGGGAATAATCGGGATAGGATGTTCCAGCGCAACATAAAAGCTGGTGGCTGTTTCATCGTCATAGCCCAGATCATCCTGCAGGTCGACGGTGTTAAAGGTTTCCGAGTTGCTTGAGAGCACGGAACCTTCAAAATCCTGCTGCCATGAGTTGGCGCCGACATAAAAGCCCAGCGTGTCGGCAGCGGCGCCCAGGGGTAGTGCCAGGGCGATGGCGCCAGTAAGAAGCGCTTTATTGAAAAAGGTGGGGGTGGCTTGGTTCATGTAAATCTCCCTGCAGCAGAGTCAGTCAAAAAGGGCTTTGAAAAGCTATTCACTGAGTCTAGCAGGGAACCGGGGAATGGCACTCAGCCTTGCAATAAAATTGCGGCCTCCTTCGCAAAATATGTGAGGATACCATCGGCACCAGCACGTTTGATGCTGGTGAGTGATTCGAGAATAATTGAGTTTCGGTCCAGCCAGCCATTTTCGAAGGCGGCCACATGCATGGCATATTCTCCGCTCACCTGATAGACGAAGGTGGGCACCGCGAGTTCGTCTTTGACCCGGCGCACAATATCCAGATAGGGCATGCCCGGCTTGACCATGATCATGTCAGCGCCTTCCTGAAGGTCCAGGGCGCATTCATGCAGGGCTTCGTCGCTGTTGGCGGGGTCCATCTGGTAGCTGTATTTATCGGCGCCTTTTAAATTGCCCGCCGAGCCAACCGCATCGCGAAAAGGGCCGTAATAGGCCGAGGCGTACTTGGCGGAATAGGCGAGGATTTTAGTGTTGACGTAATTGGCGGCCTCCAGCGCGGATCTGACTGAGCCAATACGGCCATCCATCATATCCGAGGGCGCAACAATATCTGCACCCGCCTCGGCGTGAGAGAGCGCCTGTTTGACCAGTGTTTCTACGGTCCGGTCGTTGAGCACATAACCTTCATCATTGAGGATGCCGTCCTGACCGTGAATGGTGAAGGGGTCCAGCGCAACATCGGTAATCACGCCAAGCCCAGGTACGGCGTCTTTGATGGCCTTGACGGCGCGCTGTGCCAATCCATCGGGGTTGAAAGCCTCTTCGGCAAATTCCGATTTGGCGCTGGCGGGTGTGACCGGGAAAAGGGCAATAGCGGGAATGCCGAGACTGTCGATCAGTCTGGCTTCTTCGACCAACAGGTCAATGCTCAGTCGCTCGACGCCGGGCATGGAGGGAACGGCTTCGCGTTGCTGCTTTCCTTCCAGCACAAAGACCGGAAAAATTAAATCATTAGCAGTTAAAACGGTTTCGCGCACCATGCGGCGAGAAAACTCATCCCGACGCATTCTGCGCATCCGGGTATGGGGAAAGGGGCCTCGGTGCAGTGATGTCATAAACTCATGTTTCCTTCTCTCAGAAAATTTTGCTGATGAAAAATTATAAAGACGACATCACTTTTTGCGCCGCTTGTAGTGTGTACTGAATATCGGCATCGCTGTGCGCCGCCGACATAAAGCCCGCCTCGTAGGAGGCCGGTGCCAGATAGACACCCGCATCCAGCATGCCGTGGAAGAACTGGTTAAAGCGTTCCGTGTTACAGGCCATAACTTGTTGGTAATTGGTGACGCTATCCTGCTCGGTAAACGCATCATCCACAAAGAAGCCACCAAACATAGAGCCGACGTGATTGGTGGTAAAGGGGATGCCTGTAGCTTTGGCGGCCTTTTCCAGGCCTTTAGCCAGTGCTGTGGTTTTATCAAACAGTGGTTGGTAAAAGCCCTCTGCCTGAATCGCTTTTAATTGTGCCAATCCCGCCGCCATTGCGACCGGATTACCGGACAAGGTGCCTGCCTGATACACCGGCCCCAGTGGTGCGATATGTTCCATGATTTCACGTTTCCCACCAAAGGCACCGACGGGCATGCCGCCGCCAATCACTTTGCCCAGCGTAGTCAGGTCGGCTTCGACCTTGTAGTAACCCTGTGCGCCGGTCAGGCCAAGGCGAAAGCCGGTCATCACTTCGTCGATAATAAACACGCTGCCGAACTGATCGCACTGTTCGCGAATAGCCTGCAGGAATCCGGGAATCGGCGGTACGCAGTTCATATTACCGGCAACCGGCTCAACGATCACGCCGGCCACCTGCTCGCCAATTTCACTGAAGGCCTGTTTTAAACCGTCTATATCGTTATAGGTGAGGGTGATGGTGTGTTCCGCCAGTGCTGCCGGTACGCCGGGTGAACTGGGCACACCCATGGTCAGTGCACCAGAGCCGGCCTTGATCAGTAGGGAGTCGGAATGACCATGATAGCAGCCCTCAAACTTGATAATTTTATCGCGACCGGTATAGCCCCGGGCCAGACGAATTGCACTCATAGTGGCCTCGGTGCCAGAGTTCACCATACGTACCAAATCCATATTGGGCATGATGCTGCAAAGCTCTTTGGCCAACTCAGTTTCAATAGCGGTCGGTGCACCGAAACTCAAACCGTCACTCAGCTTGCTTTGCACGGCAGCGATGATATCAGGGTGTGAATGACCGAGAATCATCGGCCCCCAGGACAGCACATAATCGATATAACGTTTGTCTTCGCTATCGTAGATATAGGCGCCTTTGGCGCGTTCAATAAAAACCGGAGTGCCGCCGACAGCGCGAAAGGCGCGTACGGGTGAGTTAACACCGCCGGGAATAAATTGCTTGGCCTGCTCGAACAGTAGTTCAGATGAAGTCATGAGATTGCTGCGTATTGTTAAAAAATGATTAAAAAGATTTGGCGGGGGATTATCGCGGGAATAAGCGTTAAATGCCAGTAATGGGAATTAGCCGGAAAGTTACCGGCTAGCGTTTACTCCAGTGCAGTCGGTCGGGAAGCAGGTCGCCCATGCCGATGCGCTTGGCTTTGTTGAGCGCTTGCCAAGTGAATTGCTGGGCCTGCTGAATGGATTCGGCCATGCTTAGCCCATGAGCAAGATACGCGCTGATCGCCGCAACCAGTGTGTTAGATGAGCCCAGAAAACGCCCGGGCAGGCGTTCCCACTGGTACTGCTGGCTACTGCCGTGGCGGGAAAACCAGTGGTTGCAAATTCGATTGCCGTGGCCGTTGGTGTTGGTCACCAAAATATTATTGCAGCCCAGCTCCATCAATTCCTGCGAGCAGGCAGCGAGGGTATCGGCACCAGGTGCAAGGGCCATGGCTTCATGTTTATTGGTGATGACGAGTTTGGCTTGGGGAATCAGTAGAGCGCGAATGGCATCACTCAGGCTGGACTTGTGGTCAACTACATCCAGCTTCAGGTATAAGACAAGCGGGATCCTGGGGTAGTCACTCAGAATGGTGTGAATGGCTTCAGCGTGACTGATTGAGGTAATGTTATCGACGTAGAGCAGGTCAACACGGATATCTTCCAGAATGGCGCGAATCTGTTCGATCAGTAGGCTGCTATCGATGACTTCAGTGTTTTTTGGTGAGTGGGTGTCGCAGGCAGCGAGCCGACTAAGCACCGGTGTGCAGTGACAACCGAGGCTGGAGAGGGTTTCTACTGCCGCTGAAATCCCGCCGCCGCCACTGGGGTCGAGATCGGTAATGCTCATCACTACAGGTGTGTTCGTCATCAAATCCGACATGGCGGTTTTGTTTCCGAGTTTAGCTTTTGAGTGAGTTTAACGTTTGAATAAACCGACATTTCAAATCAGTTTGGCTTTCAAATAAAGTCCAGCTGATTTTGATCCCTTCGGAGGACTTATGCAAAGGGTTTTACTACGACCAATATGACTACTGCGAACAATATCAGTACCGGAAGTTCATTGAACCAGCGATAAAAAATATGGCCGTGTTTCATCTCATCCTGCTGCAGTTGTTTGATGTAGTGGCCACAGAGAAAATGATAGCCAATCAGTGCTGCAACCAGAATGATTTTAATAAGGAACCAACTGGACTGCCAATAGTAGCTCCAATTAAAACTAGCCAGCCAGCCCCCAAAAAGCACCGTCAACACGGCGAATATGGACATAAACCGATACAGCTTATGCTCCATGATTTTCAGGTGGTTGCGGGTGTTCTGATCTTCCGCCATCGCATGGTAAACAAATAAGCGTGGCAGGTAAAAAATGCCAGCAAACCAGCAAACCACAGCGATAATATGAAAAGCCTTAATCCAAAGCATAAATTCGTTTAGCCCTTACAATCAATCATTACTCAGTGGTTAGTGAGCGTACTGTAGTAGCCAGTCACCGCAGCGCGAGTGACTATGCCGTGTTCGCCATTCTTGCCGCCTGAGCTGATATACACAGCATCGACGTGATGCCGGTTCATGGCATCCAGTGCCTCCCAAAGTGTGGCCTGAATATAAAGCTCGACCATCGGTTCCAATTCAATATCGAGTTTGGTTAAGTCGATAGCCTTATCGGGATCTTGCTGCAGGGCTCCTTCCAGCCCTTCTGCCAGCACCGAATGACTTACCAACTGCAACACACTGGTTCTAATCACATAGTGATTATAGGAGGCGTCAATCAAATGTCTTGCCTCATAGGGGAATACATGACCGGGAATAGTGACTAAATGACGGTTCATGATGGAGGCTACACCTGTGCGCTGTAGCGCCAGACTAAACGGATCGGTGGGCAGTGCCAACTGTGCCATATCGAGAATGGTCTGGTGTGCTGAGCGCTGTTTAAAGACTTCGCTGGTGGTCAGAGTGGCGATAGTGATTGCCAGCATCCCGGGGAAGATAATGGCCGTGTTATTACTGAGTTCCAGTAAGGCCATCAGTGCTGCCAGCGGTGCGTTCAGCACGGCACCCATCATTGCACCCATGCCCAGTAGCACGTAGAAACTGTGATGGTCGGCTGCCGCTGGATAAAACACCGCGCCGAGAGTGCCCATGGCACTGCCGAGACAGGCGCCAATCAACAGGTTAGGCCCGATTAAACCTACCGGCAGGCCGAGTCCAATACCAATACTGGTGGTCAAAATCTTGGTAGCAATTAATCCGAGTAATAACCACAGCCCCAGTTCGCCAGCGAGTGCTGAGTTAAGGCTGTCATAGCCGAGCCCGAGCACTTGGGGGATTAGCAGTGCGCAAATACCGGTGATAAAGCCGGCGACGGCAAAGCGGGTGAAAATTGGCATCTCGGCATGTTTTGACACTTTTTTCATCAGCACAATAAACCCGGCGGCCAGAGTGCCAATGATCAGCCCCATCATGGCGATATAGGGTAGTTCCCAGAGTGGGGTGGCGTTCAGCTGTGGAATATCGAATAACACTTCTCTGCCATAAATAACACGGGTTAAGGCGGTGGCGGTCACCGTGGCCAGCATCACGGGAATAAAACTGGCTACAGTGTATTCCAGCATGACAACTTCCATGGCGAAGATAACCCCGGCGATGGGCGTATCAAAGGAGGCGGCTATCGCTGCCGAGGTGCCACAGCCCACCAGCATTCGCATGCTATTGTTGGGCAATTGCAGCACTCGGGCAAGTAGGCTGTTGGCGGCAGCGCCAATATGTATCGCGGGGCCTTCACGGCCGCCTGACTGACCAGTGATAATGGCAAAGGCCCCGGCAAAGAATTGCACCAGCGCATTTTTTAGTGGCAGGTCACCGTGAAAGGCATGCAGCCGGGTGATCACATGAGGGATTCCCACCTTGATGTCCTCTGGCTTCATGCGTTTGAGAACCAGACCAATGATAATGGCGCCGGCGAAGGGAAGGGCAAAATGAAGCCAATTAGGCAGGTCTTCGAAGTTTTCTTTGTCGTTACCCGGCAACCAAAGTGCTGAGGGGGTGTCGATAAGCCAGCGGAACAGTAGAATAACCAGAGCGCTGCCCAGGCCCGAAAGAATGCCGAGACCGGATAGATGCAACAATGAGTTAGCATCTGCCAGACGATGACGAAAAGTTCTCAGCCAGTGAATTTGCATTTCGTGGGAGGGTTCCAGTGCCTGTAGGCGTACTATTGATTCGCGCTATAGTTTAGAGTGTCTTATACATCAATAGCTTACGATTATAATTTGATTGATTTATTATAACGTAACTTTGCTGCCCGATTGGCGGCTTTCTCATTTTAGCCTTGACGGCTTGCAGCCCAGGGCACAGTGATGCAGGTAAATGCATGGTTGGTAATTATTAAGGCGGGAAAATATTGTGATTAAAGTAGGCATAGTGGGTGGAACCGGATACACCGGTGTTGAATTACTGCGGATGTTGGCCCATCACCCTGAGGCAAGGGTCGTGGCAATTACCTCCCGTGCCGAGGAAGGTATGCGGGTCGATGAAATGTATCCAAGTCTCAGAGGGTATGTTGATCTGCGTTTTTCGCAGCCTGACGTAAAGGTGTTGTCGCAGTGTGACGTAGTGTTTTTTGCCACACCGCACAATGTGGCGATGAATATGATGCCCGAGCTGCTGGCTCTGGATACACGGGTGGTGGATTTATCAGCCGATTTTCGTATTCGTGATCATGAACTGTGGTCCAAGTGGTACGGCGAACCCCATGCCTGCCCTGAACTATTGTCCGACGCGGTATACGGCCTGCCCGAGTTAAATCGCGATAAAATTCGTGAAGCCCAGTTGGTGGCCTGCCCTGGCTGTTATCCCACTGTCGTACAGCTGGCGGCTTTGCCGTTACTGGAAAATAATCTGATTGACGAAGAGCGTCTGATTGCCAATGCCGTGTCTGGTGTCAGTGGTGCCGGACGTCAGGCCAAAGTCGATAACCTGTTTGCCGAGATTAACGATAGTTTCAAAGCCTATGCAGTTTCGGGGCACCGACATTTGCCGGAAATCGGCCAGGGACTGAAGGATATTTGCGGTCGTGAGGTAAATTTCACCTTTGTGCCGCATTTGGTGCCGATGGTCCGGGGAATGCATGCAACCCTGTATGCCGAGTTAGTTGATAGTGCAGTTACCCTGGAGGAAATCCAAGCGGTGTTTGAGCAGCGCTATGCGGATGAGCCTTTTGTGGATGTGATGCCGCTTGGCTCACACCCACAGACGCGGAGCGTAAAGGGGGCGAACCAGTGCCGTATTGCATTACATCGGCCACAAAACAAGGACACCATCGTGGTGCTGGCGGTCATCGATAATCTGGTAAAGGGCGCCTCTGGTCAGGCTATCCAGAATATGAACATCATGCTAGGTGTGGATGAAATGGCCGGTCTGGAAACTGTGGCCCTAATGCCATGATGAGTGATTCTACAGGGTTTGGTTGCTGTCATTATGTCGGTTGTTAAAGGTAGCAAGCAATACCGCTCGGTGGTCGTTACTGAGCGGTCCGGGCAGGGCGTTGCTCGCCAGTTATTGCTGTTACTGCTGATGGCGGTTATTGCTGGTGGCAGTTATTGGTTTGGCGGTCGTGAAATGCGTCAAGATTTTCAAAATCTTTCAGCCGATTATCAACGTTTGCAAACTGAACTGGCAGAAATATCGGTAAACTATGATGACACCCGACAACAGTTGACCAATGCAACCGTGGGCTCTGAAGTTGACCGGCAGGCCGTGAACGATGTGCGCAGCATCATCAGCAAACACAAGCAGACGATTAATGCGCTCAACGAAGAGATCAGCTTTTACAAAGGTTTGATGGCGCCGACTGAGCGTGAACAGGGTCTGGGGATCAGAAGCTGGGAGCTATATTCGGGCAGCGAGCCTCGCCGCTTACAGTTCAAGCTGGTGTTACAGCAGCTGGCGGTCAAGCATACGGTGTTGAAAGGCGCGGTGACGGTTGATGTAGTGGGCAAAATGGCTGGCGAGGAGAAAACCTTATCGCTGGATGTTTTGTCTGATCAGATCGACAAGCGCGATATGCCATTGCGGTTCAAATATTTTCAGTCAATTGATGGCGAGCTGTTGTTGCCAGAGGGTTTTGAGCCAAACCGAGTGGCTATCGTGGCCAGAGCCACTTCGCCAAAGGCTGTTAAGGTCGAAAAACACTATGGCTGGATACTTCAGAACAGTGATGTTTGAGGTTGTTTGATTGCGGTAGCAGCCAGAATGCTCGCAGCCAAATAACTTTCAGCCAGATAACTTACAGTTTTAAAGAGGTTAATCTCATGGGATTTCAAAGTTCCAGTTCGACGACTCTGATTGCGAAGGATGCAGAGATTATTGGTGATATTCACTTTGCCGGTGATCTTGAGGTGCAGGGCCTTGTGCGCGGTAATATTCGGGCGAAAGATGGAAATAAGGCAATGGTCAGAGTTGTGGATGGCGGTCGTGTGGAAGGCGAAATTCATGCCCCTAAGATCGTCATCAATGGGCAAATTCAGGGTGATGTGCACAGCAGTGAGCATGTCGAATTGGCTGCCAAGGCGGCCGTTGAGGGGAATGTGCACTATAACCTGATTGAAATGGTAAAGGGCGCCCAAATAAATGGAAATCTGTTGTACGCTGGTTCCAGCAAGGTTGCTGGGGATAAAAAAACCGCCAAGGTGGAGGCGGTAAGTTCGGAAGGGTCACTGATTAATCAAGCTTAATTGACTAATTTACTCAGGATTAGGATAATCAAGTTGTTTGCAATGCGATTTATTTAAAGAGGTAACTATGTCAGCAGTGGAGCAATTCACTCCCCAGGCGTTGATCTTGACGGATAAAGCTGTGGCCAAGGTTAAAAACCTGGTGACGGCTGAGGCAAATGGTGAGTTAAAGCTGAGGGTTTTTGTCACCGGGGGTGGCTGCTCAGGGTTTTCCTATGGCTTTACCTTTGATGAAATTGTCGCAGAGGATGACACCGTTGTTGAAAAAGAAGGCATAACCGCACTATTAGACCCTATGAGTTATCAATATTTAGTGGGGGCAGAGGTAGATTACCAGGAAGGTCTGGAGGGTTCGCGGTTTGTGGTCAACAATCCCAATGCTGAGACAACTTGTGGCTGTGGTGCGTCGTTCTCCATCTAAACGCCTTTTTCTTTCTATCGTTCGCTAATTTTAGAGATTATCCAATCTGGGTTTTGGTCAAAGCGCTTGACGTTAAAGAGCAGAGGTAATATCAGAGGGGGCGTGTGGGTTTGAGAATCGTTGTACTGCTCCTCCTTGCTTCTGTTACCTGTCTCCTTCAGGCACAGCCCACTGTGCCGTCACCGAATGTATTTCCTGCCGAAGAATCATTAACACCACAGCTTAGGCCGCCTGCACGGTTTCTCGCGCATATTGAAGTGCACACGGTGACCGAGCTGCAATCCTTTCTGCAACGAGCAGAAGATTTGTTTGAATCCGGTAGCTTTCGCGTCGCTGAGCATGCCCCCGTGGCCTTTGTGTTGCACGGGCCGGAAGCGAAAGCGCTATTGCGCTCGAACTACCGGGAGAATAAACAATTGGTCGATATGGCGGCTCGCCTATCAGCTTTTAAAGTCATTGATATTAAGGTGTGTCAGACTTGGTTGGGTGGCCAGGGTCTGGATGCCGAAGAGCTCCCTCCCTTTATTGGTACCGTGCCCTTTGGTCCAAAGGAAGAGCGCCGGTTATTGGAGGATGGCGCTTACGTCTATTTTTAGGCGCTTTCGGCAATTTTTAATTGAAGACTCTATTCCGGGTAATAGATCGCGCCTAAAACGACGGGTTGGCTGGCGCCGGTAACGGCAATCTGATTGCCGGATTGCCTATTCAAGGTCTGGCGGGCCAACCAGGCAAAGCCGCAGGCCTCCACCCACTGAGGGGCGATGCCCAGAGAGTCGGTGCTGCTAACAGAATAGGGGGCGAGCAGAACCTGTAGTCTGCGCATTAGTGCTTTGTTGTAAGCCCCACCGCCGCTGATATAAATATCCTTACAGTGATGTTGATTGAGTTCTTCTGCGATGGATTTTGCAGTCAATTCCAGCAGAGTTGCCTGAATGTCTTTCGGTTCGTAATCGGCGTCAGCAAGATACCTGTCCAGCCATTGCCTGTTGAAAAGTTCCCGGCCAGTACTTTTCGGTGCTTGTTGGGCAAAGTAGGGTTCCCGCAGCATGGCCTGTAAGACACTCTCAATTACCTTTCCACTGGCTGCCCATTCACCATCACGATCATAGGCTTGCTGTTTGTGTTGTTGTGTCCATAGATCCATCAGAATATTGCCGGGACCGATGTCATAGCCGGTGATATCGCCGGCAGGGTGAAGCAGGGTCACATTGCTGATACCGCCGATATTAATAACGGCACGGGGACTGTTGTCTTCGGTACTGAAAAAAGCGGCATGAAATGCAGGAGCCAGTGGTGCGCCCTGGCCGCCAGCGGCCATATCCTTGCGGCGAAAATCGGCTACTGTGGTGATGCCCGTTTCAAAGGCAATGGTGTTGGGGTCACCAATCTGTAGGGTAAAGGCGTTATCGATATCGGGTAGATGGCGAATAGTCTGGCCGTGGCTGCCAATTGCCGCAATTTCTGATGGGCTTATATTGGTTGCTTGGAGTAGTTGCTTGACGGCCATGGCAAACGCCCTGCCAAGGGTTTTGTCAGCCACGCCCATCCGCTCGATTTCGTTGTCGCCCGGCAGGCAGAGAGCCGTCAGTTCTTGTTGCAAAGCGGCTGGAATGGGGTGTTCATAGCTGCTGAGTAGCTGGGCTGAGCCAGTGCTGAAGTCAACCAGCGCGGCATCGATACTGTCCAGGCTGGTGCCTGACATCAATCCAATAAACAACTGACTGTCAGGTCTGGATTGCATTATAGCGTCTTGCTGTCGCCAAGCTCGCTGGCTCTGGCCAGTTGGCTTTGTTGGTTGTAGGCGGCAAGTTGCAGCTGAAGCCCGGAAATCTGGGCCAGAAATTGCTCCTTTTCCTGCCCCGCAATACTCTTCGCCTTGGGCAGTTTCTTCAAAATTGTGCGTGGATTGCGGTGTACGCCATTCACCAGAAATTCGTAGTGTAAATGAGGCCCGGTGGCATAGCCGGTTGAGCCAACCCAGCCAATAATTTGTTGTTGTTTAACTTTCTGGCCGTTGCGAACGCCGCGTTTATGCAGATGCAGATATTTGGTGGTGTAGTTGGCGCCGTGGTTAATCACGATATAGTTGCCGTTGGCTTTGCTATAACCTGCTTCTACAACCCGGCCGTCGCCAGCGGCATAGACAGGAGTTCCTCGAGAGGCGGCGTAATCAATGCCACGGTGAGGGCGAGTGGTTTTGAAAATGGGGTGCAGGCGCTTCAAGTTAAAGCCTGAGCTGATACGAGTGAAATCCAGGGGGGCACGAAGAAAGGCCTTGCGCATGCTAATACCCTCTTCGTTGTAATAACCCACACTGCCGTCTTCATAGGCATAGCGGTAGGCAGTGTAAGTTTCACCCCGGTTGGTAAATTGGGCGGCCAGGATTGGGCCATTCCCTGTTTTTTCACCGTCAAGAAAGTGCTCTTCATACAATATGGTAAAGCTGTCGCCGCTACGTACGTCATATACAAAATCGATTACGCCGCCAAAGATATTGGCCATTTCCATAATAAGGCTTTGTGACAGGCCTGAGTTTTGGGCGGCCATATAGAGTGAGCTGGTAATGATGGCGCTGCGATAGTTTTGTCTGACTTCAGGGTCGCGAGTAATATGGGTGGTAACAAATCGATCATCACTGCGTTCATACAGAATGCTGTCGAACTTGTTCTGGATATACTTAACCGCTTGCAACTGACCTTCCGGGTCGATTTGCAAAGCAAGGGTTTGGCCTGGATGGAGCCTCAATAACTCCTGTGAGTCGGTGCTATTGCTAACAAGTTTATAGACATCGTTGGCTGAGAGCTGGGCACGTTGAAAGATTTTAGAGAGGTTGTCACCCTTTTGGACTTCAAAATTGTTCCAGGACAGCTCGGGCTTTCCCGGTAATTCCTGGTCGCTGGTGTTTTTTGCTTCCAGTTGAATGGTGACTGGCAGGCTGATGCGTTTGGCTTCGACATTTTTACCGGGCACCAGTAATAACCCAAGGAAGATCACGGCGAGGGCCAGACTGGCGATCACTAAGTGCTTGCGTGGGTACTCAGTGACAACCTGGCTGAGTCGCGTTTTGTTGGGGGTGGCTCCGTTTGGCATAGATAAGCTGCGCTAGTTTCGAGTTTTGAGTCCTAACTATAGGAAGTATAACAAAAAATACTAAAATCCCTAGAAATCGCAAGTACTTGGTCGCAGATAGGTAAAATTTTGCGCGATCAGGCTACTTGCAATTGCGGTTTGTTGCGGTATTGTGCCCGCACCTTGCGGGCGCATATTGGGACTTCTAAAAGTCAAATTCAATCCGTGTTTGCCGCAAATTTATAAGTAGGCTTCCTGAAATCGCTATTGCTATTAAGCTGTTTAGCGATGGGCGCGTAGCGGATTGAGAATTTAACAAGCTATAGAAAGGTACATTGAATACATGTCAATTAATGGTAAAGCCCTGTTAGCCGATCTTCGGGCTCGCGGGTTGATCGCACAGACGACCGCTGATGAAGAATTGGAGTCTCACTTAACCGACGTAAGCCGGAGTTTGTATTGTGGCTTTGATCCTACGGCGGATAGCTTACATATTGGCAGTTTAGTGCCTCTGCTTACTTTAAAGCGCTTTCAGGAGGCTGGGCATAAACCTTTTGCTCTGGTAGGTGGGGCGACAGGTTTGATTGGTGACCCTTCTTTTAAGGCTGAGGAGCGAAAACTTAATACGCCCGATATAGTGGCCAGTTGGGTTGATAAGCTAAAGGGGCAGGTTAGTCGGTTTATTGATTTTGACTGTGGTGAGCATTCTGCTGAGGTTGTGAACAATCTCGATTGGATTGGTAAAATGGATGTGCTCAGCTTTCTGCGGGATATTGGCAAACACTTTCCCGTTAATCAGATGATCAAGAAGGAATCTGTAAAGCAGCGTATTGAGCGTGAAGGTGAGGGGATTTCCTTTACTGAGTTCACTTATATGATTCTGCAGTCACTGGATTTTGCTGAGTTGTATCATGGGCGAGGTTGTACACTACAAATTGGTGGCTCTGATCAGTGGGGTAATATCACCGGTGGGGTGGAGTTAACCCGCCGCCGCTATGGCGGGCATGTCTATGGGTTGACGTTGCCTTTAGTTACCAAGGCTGATGGGACCAAGTTCGGCAAAACGGAGAGTGGGACCATCTGGCTGGACTCTGCTAAAACATCGCCCTATGCGTTTTATCAGTTTTGGTTGAATACTGCAGACGCGGATGTTTACACATTCCTAAAGTATTTTACCTTTCTCTCCATTGAAGAAATTCAGAAAATGGAGCGTGCTTTTAGTGACGGTACAGGGGATATCCGGGCTGATAAAGTGGTTTTAGCAACAGAAGTCACCTGTTTGGTCCATGGTGACCAGGCTGTTACGTCAGCACAGAGGATATCCAGGGCCCTGTTTGAAGGAGAGGCTCAAAGCCTGTCTGAGCAAGAGTTGGAACAGCTAATGCTCGATGGTATGCCCTCGGGGCGGTTGCCTGAGGAGTTTGCGGTGAAGCCACTAACCGGTATTTTGGCTGAGTGCGGTATGGTCAAAGCTGGGCGTGAAGTGAAGGATGCACTGGGTCGCAAAGCTGTCTTGATTAATGGTGAGGCTATAGGGCTGGATGACAATAATCGATCTGGAGACTTGTTTGCCCAAAGTGAGGCGTTGTTTGGTCGCTTCTTTATCGTTAAGTTAGGCAAGAAGAAATACCATCTTTTCGAGCTTAATTCCTGATCGTTCCGGTGGTATTTTGAACGTCTTGATGGTTTGTTGATCGAGTTGGAATTTATTTTTAACAAGTCGTTGACAGTTGGTTTCGCATCCCTATAATGCGCGCTCTCTCATCGGGTGACAGCCTGATTTGAGCGGCAGCAGGCTGGCAAATAAATAGTTAGAAAATTTAAAAATTTATTTGAAAAAGTTGTTGCCAAGCCCGGAGGTGGTCTGTATAGTTCGCCTCCCTTGTTGAGAGGAAGCCATTAAGGCTGGCTCAACAGACTGATGAAGCCGAGCGCTTTATCAAGCTCTTTAACAGATTGGATCAAGTAATTCGTGTGGGCGCTTACTTAGCTGAAGGTATAGAAATTTCAGGAAGTAAGTGACTCATCGATTCATTTATGAATAGATTACAAACTTATAATTCCTGAGCCTTGATTTTGGGAAGTGGCGTGAGGCAATCATGCAACGACCCCATCCTACTGAAAGGTGGATGTAAAAGATTAAACTGAAGAGTTTGATCATGGCTCAGATTGAACGCTGGCGGCAGGCCTAACACATGCAAGTCGGACGTGAAAGCTCTTCGGAGTGAGTAGAGTGGCGGACGGGTGAGTAACGCGTA
>CBFIDJ010000014.1:0-135937 GCA_965661375.1 Oceanicoccus sp.
TACACAGTTACAGCAATAATAGACTGCGTGGCTGGATGAATTATTATAGTGCGTTCGGCACCAGCATTATCCGCAATGTATTATTCCACTTCGACAAGCGTTTGAGTCGTTGGGGAAAAGCAAAATACAAAAAGCTTAAGACGCTGATGCAGGCGGCGCGCCGGGTAAACCTAATAAGGAAGGAGAATCCTCGTTGGTTTCCCCATTGGGGTGTTGCTGGATGAGTGAGAAAAGGCTGGACAGGAAGAGCCGTATGAAGCGAGAGTTTCACGTACGGTTCTGTGAGAGGCTAAGGGGGCGGATCCCTTGGTCTACTCGACCAGGTTGCCCATTTTTGAGGCGTTAAGGCTCTTGACATCGGCTTCATCGTACATACAATGTACATATGATTAAAATCGAGTGGGACCCTGAAAAGGCCCGATCTAACCTAAGAAAGCACGGTGTCTCCTTCGAGGAGGCCAGATCCGTTTTCTATGATGAGTTCGCCATCCAATTCGATGATGTCGATGAATCCCTTCAAGAAGAACGCTTTCTTATGCTCGGGCTGAGCAATGATTTACGTATTTTGATGGTATGTCATTGTGAACGCAGTTCCGGGGAGTCAATTCGAATCATTTCTGCACGTAAAGCTACGAAGAAGGAATCCAAATTTTACACTGGTGGTGTCCAATGAAATCTGAATACGATCTTTCAAAAATGAAGTCTCGCAAGAACCCTTATGCATCAAAACTCAAAAAGCCCGTTACTATGCGGCTGAGTGAGGATGTGGTTGAGTATTTCAAGAGCATGGCAGAGAAAAAGGATGTTCCATATCAAAGTCTTATAAATCTCTATCTTCGTGATTGCGTGGCTCACCATCGTGAAATTGATATATCGTGGCAAGAGAAGCCCTAGTATCAAGTTTGAAGTGCGACAATAGTCTTTACATTCCATAATACATTTCCTCGGGTGTTTTGTAGTTGTGGCGTTTTCTGGGTCGACTATTGATTTTGTCGGCAATATAGTTGCATTGTTGTTGAGTTAAGCTTGCCATGCTTTCTGTTTTTGGAAGGTATTGCCGGATCAACCCCTTAACATTTTCGTTACTGCCTCTCTCCCAGGAGTGATAGGGATTGGCGAAGTAGAATTTGGTCTTGCGGCGCTCTTCTATTTTCTTATATTGATGAAATTCAGTGCCGTTATCTGATGTAATAGTTTTAAAGCCATGAGGCTCTCTGCCGATCAGACTGATTGTCTTCTTATTTAAAGATGCAGTAGGTTTATCTGGTAACTTTCCAATCATCACATACCCTGTTTTGCGTTCCAGCAAAGTAACGATGCAATGACTGCTGCCTCTCCCGTGTACGGTATCGATCTCCCAGTGGCCTTTATGTTTACGTGTTTCCACGCTTTTTGGGCGTTCACTGATATGCCGCTTGTTGGCCAGCCTGCCTCTGCTATCGTAGGCTTTGTAGCGCTTTCGTCGTCGCTTGAGTGACTGGCGTAGATGCGACCATGCTCTCCACCTTCCGCCTTGTCGCGCCAAATATATTGGTAGATGGTCTCATGGCTCAGCCCTCGCTTCATAAGTTTAAAGCGGCGAATATGGCCCACAATTTGTTCGGGTGACCACTTTTTTCTAAGCAGTTGTCGAACCAGTTTAAAGTCATCATGCGTGTAGTGGTGGTTGCGTCGTGATCGACTCCTTCGGCCTCGTGCCATTTGGCCCGCTTCGAAGTGTCTATAATGCCAGCCTCGAGGGCTAAGATTGCGTTGAACCTCACGGTATATCGTACTTCGGTGGCGACCCATTATTCGTGCAATTTGAGCAACCGGCAGGTCTTGTTTTCTAAGGGCTGAAAGGGTATACCTCTCTAAATAATAAGGCTGTCGCACTTAATATATGAATTCGGCATAATTTACCGCTGTTGGCGGTGTTCTGAATGTCCGTTTTTAGGTTGTGCTCTTGATCGCTAAGGTCTGCTAGCACCTAACCGACTCTAGAGCTAGGCAAAAATAAGCTGCCAATAAAACACCAGTGTCAATTACGATAAATACAGTTTAAAAAACTCTAATCAGGGTTAATGCTGATGGCCACCGATACCATGTGCATGGCCGTGGGAAATTTCATCCGTCGTAGCTTCGCGCATATCCATAATTTCTACTTCGAAGGTGATACTTTGTCCGGCCAGTGGGTGGTTTAAATCGATATCGACACTGAATTTACCGACCTTGATAACGGTGGCGGTTTTGCGCCCTTGATTGGTATCGATCCGTACCACTTGCCCCTGTTTTAATTTACCTTCGTGCTTTAGGTATTTAGCCGAGATTCGATCTTTTTTGTTTTCGTCGCGGAGTCCATAGGCCATAGCAGGGGGCAGGGTAACGTCAAAATTTTCGCCAATTTCCCGGCCCATCATGGCCTGTTCTAAACCTGGTAGTACATTGCCAGCACCCGTGAGGAATAGGCTGGGGTTGCCGTCGCGGGTGCTTTCGATTTGTTCACCTTCGCTGTTGCGCAGAGTGTAATGGAAGGATACGACTTTGTTGGTGCTGATTTTCATAGGGGTTTAAAACTTGTAGTTAGGGAATAGGCGAGGGATATTAATACCAATTGAGCGGGGGGACAACTGTTCTACTTCCTTGGCCCTAAAGCAAAAAACGGGGCCTAGGCCCCGTTATTTTTATCTCTATGGAATAAAAAATGGTTATTTTTGTTGCAGGGTCAATTCGCCAGCCGGGTACAGGTGGACATCCTGTTGGGGAAAGGGGATTGAGATACCTTTGGCATCAAATTCAGTTTTAACCGCTTCATGAACATCCCAGAAAACGTCCCAGTAATCGGCGGTTTTAACCCAGGGGCGACAAATAAGGTTCACAGAGGAGTCGGCCAGTTGGTGAAGTCTGATATTGGGAGCGGGTTCTTCCAGTACCATTGGGTGATTGGTAATAATACTTTTCAGTACTTCTTTGGCGGCTTTATAGTCCTCGTCATAGGCAATGCCGAAAACCATGTCTACCCGGCGAGTGTCGCTACCGGTGACATTGGTAATGGCATCACCCCACACACTGTTATTGGGAATGACGATATGTTGGTTGTCTGGGGTTTTAATGGTAGTGGAGAGCAGGGTCATGGAATCAACCTTGCCGGAGATACCGCCAGCGGAGATAAAATCACCGACATCGTAGGGGCGGTAAATCAGAATCAAAACACCGCTGGCAAAATTACTGAGCGTGCCCTGCAGGGCTAAACCTACTACCAAGCCGGCAGCACCGATCAGTGCCAATACTGGGCCGACGTTAATGCCGAGAATACTCAGCGACACGATAAAGCCGATAAACAGGACGATGCGACGTGACACGACACGGACAAAATTTTCCAGCAATACGGAGACTTTGTCGCTGGCGGTCAGTCGGTCTGCCAGCTTGCCAGTCAAGTTGGCCAGGAAAAACACGACTATCATAGCGACGGCAAATTTGATCAGGTTGATCAGCAGGAGAAGCCCGCCCTCATCGGATTTCATCCAGGCAGTAATCGCCATCAGCGCGGTTGAGCTGTCGGCAATATCGATCTGAGCACCCGAGACCGCATTGGCATAGAGACGGTATTCTGCAGGGTCACCGCCTTTTTCTTCCCATTCCAGCAGCACCGTTTTCAGGCGGTTGACCAGGGCGGTCTGGGTCAGCCGCATAGCAGTTAATTCCTGATTGGCCTGTTTGCGCTGCTCGGGGTCTGCCTTTTTGGCAAACAGTTCTTTTTGAGCGATTTTGCTGGTTTGCTGTTTTAGAGTATCCAGCCACGCTGCGGCCTCAGCTTCCAGTTCGGTTTTGGTCAGGGGTACCAGCATGACTTCCAGTTCTTCAATAGGAAGCCCTGGTGTTGCCGAGGTCTGAGCTGTATAGGACCAGGCCGGCATCGCCAAAATCAGGAGCAGGCAGGTGGCGGCTATTGTTAGTGCGCGCCTGGCAAAACAATGCAATGGGTCATTCTGAAGGCTCTTCATAATATCTCCGTTAATTATGTTGTGGCGAGTATCTGAGATGCGCAGTTTGCCGCTTGCTTGAGGACGGTTAGGTGGTGACGCAACACCGCCGCTACAGGATGCTCAGAGGTTTAGATATTCGCGTATTGATCCCGCGCTGTAAATAGCCCGGTGATAACAAATGGCAGAAACGGCAAATAGATTCGTTGCACTAACGAAAACTCGCAATACTCATAGGGCGATGTAGCTTGAAATGTCGTAACTGAGAGTGGCGATAAAAAATGGAGGGTGATCACACAATACCGACGGGAAGGGGGCGGGTCAGACCCAGCATAGTTATTGTGGTAGTTGTTGTGATTGTTACTGTGATAGTTATTGTGAATAGACTGCCCCGGCAAAACTCCTGTACAAGACTTCAATCACTGCCAAGAGCTAATTAAGCGTTGAGTTTAACTGGCGTTCACCTGCTCGCTAATGGCTTGAAGTACATTCAGGGCTTCATCTTTACCTTCAACCGCTCCCATCACCAGCGCCAGCCCCATCATGTGTTCAACAATCACCTCTTTGATGGGAGCACCCACTTCCTCAGCGGCATTGCGTAGGAACAAAAACGCACGGGCACCTATATCATCAATGATTTCCTGCTCAGTGGGTCGTTTTTGGATGTTGAGCTGTACAACATTATTGGTCGTTTGCATAAATGATATCTCCTGAAAACGTTGAGGGGGCAGGACGAGTCCTGTGTCCAGCCTGGTGACAGTCAATGATTGGTGAGTATACGGAGTGTCGGCACAGGAATATCTAGGTAATTACCACTAAAATGCTGGTGATGAACCCCTATAAATAATCAATAAGGAACTCGAATCTTCCTAGTAACCGGCTGATTTATAAGGGATAATCCAAGGTGTTAAATTTTTCACAAAACGGTAAAGAGTATGAATGACCAGTTCAATATCGCCGCCGATGGCGTTGAACAAATCTCTCTGAAAACCTATACCGAGAAGGCCTATCTGGACTATTCCATGTATGTCATTCTCGATCGGGCGCTGCCTAATATTGCCGATGGCCTGAAGCCAGTGCAGCGTCGTATCGTCTATGCCATGAGTGAGCTGGGCCTGAAGGCAGCGGCAAAGTATAAAAAGTCGGCGCGTACGGTCGGTGACGTGATTGGTAAGTTTCACCCGCACGGTGACAGCTCGGTCTATGAGGCCATGGTGTTAATGGCGCAGGATTTCTCCTATCGCTATCCATTGGTTGATGGTCAGGGCAACTGGGGCTCAAGTGATGACCCCAAATCCTTCGCTGCCATGCGTTATACCGAATCCAAGCTGGCAGCCTTTGCCGAGTTACTTTTGTCGGAGCTGGGACAGGGGACGGTTGACTGGCAGGCGAATTTTGATGGCACGATGGATGAGCCGCAGGTGCTGCCAGCCAGAGTACCAACAGTATTATTGAATGGCACCACCGGCATTGCGGTGGGTATGGCTACGGATATTCCGCCGCATAATTTGCGTGAGGTGGTCACCGCCTGTATCCGGCTGTTAGAGGATTCCAACACCTCGCTGGATGAGCTGTTAGAGCACGTGCAAGGGCCTGATTACCCAACCGATGCCGAGATTATTACGCCCAGAGAAGATATTCGAAACCTCTATAAAACCGGCAAGGGCAGCATTCGTATGCGGGCCGTGTGGCAGAAGGAAGGCAGCGATGTGGTGGTGACGGCGCTGCCCTATCAGGTGTCAGGTGCGAAGGTGCTGGAGCAGATCGCACAGCAGATACACGCCAAAAAATTACCCATGGTCGCGGATTTGCGCGATGAGTCGGATCATGAAAACCCTACTCGCCTGGTGATTATTCCTCGTTCCAATAGGGTCGATATCGAGCCGATGATGAATCACCTGTTTGCCTCGACTGATCTTGAGAAGACCTATCGCGTCAACCTCAATATGATCGGCATTGATGGTAAGCCGGAGGTTAAAACCCTCGACAAGATTTTAGCCGAGTGGTTGCAGTTTCGTACCGAGACCACAAGGCGTCGTTTGCAGCACCGGCTACAAAAGGTCGAAGAGCGCCTGATGCGATTGGCGGCATTGATGATCGTCTACCTCAATGTGGATGAAGTGATTCGCATTATTCGCGAGGAGGAGCATCCCAAGTCGGTATTGATGGAGCGTTTTGATTTAATTGAAATGCAGGCGGAATATATTCTGGAGACCAAGTTACGCCAATTGGCCCGTCTGGAAGAGATGAAAATTCGCGACGAGGAAGAGGCGCTGGAAAAAGAGAAAGAAGAACTGGAGCAGGTTCTCGGCTCTTCGCGCCGCTTAAAAACCCTGTTGCGTAAAGAGCTGACGGCGGTTGCAGAAGAGTTTGGTGATGACCGCCGCTCGCCCATAGTCAGCCGTGAGGAGGCTCGCGCTTTCAGTGAAGAAGAGCTGATGACCACGGAGCCGGTGACCGTGGTGTTGTCTGCCAAGGGCTGGATTCGCTCGGCCAAAGGCCACGATATTGAGCCGCAAAGCCTGAATTATAAATCCGGTGATAGTTTTCATCTGGCAGCGAAGGGCAAGTCAAATCAGCCGGTGGTGATTCTGGACTCCGGTGGTAAGGCCTATACGGTATCCGCCCATAGTTTGCCCTCTGCGCGAGGTCAGGGCGAGCCTTTAACCGGGCGGATCAATTCGCCATCCGGCGCCAGCTTTGAAGGTCTCATGACCGGAGCCGATGAGGATTTATTTTTGCTGGCCTCCGATGCGGGTTATGGTTTTGTCGTTAAACTGGCAGACCTGCAAACTAAAAATAAAGCCGGTAAAGCGGCATTGACCTTACCCAAGGGCGGCAAAGTGTTACAGCCGGGGCGTGTCGGTGGCACCGATCTGGAGGGGCGCTATGTGGTTGCTGTCAGTAACGAAGGCCGCATGTTAATCTTCCCGTTATCGGAGTTGCCGGTCATGGCGCGCGGCAAGGGCAATAAAATTATCGGTATTCCGTCATCCAGAGTGGAAGCGCGGGAAGAGTTTGTGGTTGCAGTTTCAATCATTAGTGCATCTGATAGCCTGCGGGTTTATGCAGGTAAGCGCTACGTAAACATGAAGTTTACCGAGCTGGATCACTATATGGGTGAGCGCGGGCGGCGCGGTCATAAGCTGCCGCGTGGATTCCAGAAGGTGGATAGGGTTGAGGTTCTAAGTTAGGACTTAGCTCTGTGCTAGTGGCACTGACCTGGGGCTTTTTTGAGCTTGCAGTGCCTTTAATTGGTGGTCTAACAGCTCGCTATAGCGGGTAGTGAGGCCATCAATTCTGAAAATCTGTGGCTGTAATTCCTCCGCCAGTACCCGGCTGTGAACGCTCGAATGTTGGTACACCTCAGTGCTGACACATAAACCATCTCCCTGCTCGGCCAGCCGGACCGCTTTGTTAATGGTTTGCTGATGGATAAAGGCCCGTTGCCAGTCTTGTGCCAATGCTTCTCGGTTGCTCTGATTCAAGACCAATCCGGCACTGAACCGGAGGGAGGATTGCTGGTTGATCTGCCATTCCATCATCAACTGGCCGGCACAAATGGCTCGAAATGGGTAGCTGTTTTCATTGTCCTTATCGCTAAAGCGCAGACTGAAACCCTGCTGCCGTTCGATGTTGAGTTCGCCATCATAGAGTTTACAGATCATAGCCAGCTGCTGCTGCATGCTTTGCAAGCTCGCCGTTAGTGACTCGACAGCTTGAGCTTGTTCGCTATCAATCATCAGGTTGTGGATTTGTATAAACAGCAGGGCGCCGTTGTTGCTGCCTGGCGACTGGTGATGGCTGTCAGTGGGTGAACCACCTGCAATCAGCGTATCAGCCAGTGCTCGCAGTTCATCCTTACCGGCATAGCCTATCTGGGTATTAGCCTTACGCCGTGCTGGCGGGGTGCTGGCCAGTACCCGTAAATCTTCTAATGCCGTACTGAAATATCGTGCCGGGAGCAGGCTAATAAAATAGGCCAGCATGGCCAACAGCAACGCCAGAAAAACCAACTGCCAGGCCAGTTTGAAGGCTTGATGCTGTAACGTGGAGGTATTCAGTGTCAGTACTGCATAGCCGGCAATACTGTCCTGAAAGGTGATCGAAGCGGACAGCGCGCGCCCGTCAATGTTTTGCTGGCCGGCCTCGGCGACGGGTTGGTTTTCCACATTATAGATGGCGACCCGAACCACCAGCGGGCTTTGTATCAATTTATGCAGCAGTGCCTGCAAACTTAATTTATCGTTTTTGACCAGCGGGTTGCTAGCATCGCGGGCCAGCTGTTCAACAAGGCTCAGGCCAAATAATTCACTGCTATGTTGAATCAACTGACGGGTGCCCTGATAACTGGCAGTGATCAGGCTGATGGCTGCCAGTAAACTACACAGCGCTGTGACCAATGCAATTTTACGGGCTATGGGCAGTTGAAGAAAAAATGGCAGTAGGCGTCGTTTGATCATGTACAGCGTGTGAGACCTTGAGCGTGGAGTTTTTAAATGATGGCTAATCCAGACTAAGTAAAGCTAAGCCTGAACTTGAGTCTGACTAGTATAAACTACTTGATCAGGCTCGTTGGTCTTATTCAAATAGAGGTGCACTAACGGGTTTGGTGGAAGCTGGGAGTGCAGTTACAATAGCCGCCAGTTTTTAACGAGTAAAGGCTCGGCCAGACTGTTTTTTTAAAGATGTTTTACACATGCTGTTTTATATAAGAGTGATGTTGCTGTGAAAGAAATTATCCTGATCAATATTGCCGGTGATGACAAGCCTGGCCTGACCTCCTCCGTTACAGAGATTCTGGCGGAGTATGCGGTCAATATTCTCGATATTGGTCAATCAGTGATTCACGATTCCCTTACCCTGGGGATACTGGTTGAAGTACCTGTTACGGCGGAGTCATCCGCCGTACTGAAAGACATTTTATTTCGCACTCACGAGTTGGGCTTAACGGTACGCTTCTCGGCGATTGATGAAGCCGACTACGGCCAGTGGGTGTTGGGGCAGGGCAAGCCCCGCCATATTGTCACGCTGTTAGCGCGCTTGATCACGGCTGAACATCTGGCGGCGGTTACCGGTGTGGTGGCCCGGAATGGCTTGAATATTGACCGGATCGACAGGCTCTCCGGGCGGGTGGCACTGGACAATGTTCAACAGCAAACCAAAGCCTGTGTGGAATTTTCGGTGCGGGGGCTGGTGGTGGATGAGTCCAACTTTCGCAGCGATTTAATGGAGTTGACCCGCCAGTTTGATATTGATATTGCCTTTCAGGAAGACAGTATGTTTCGGCGCAACCGTCGTCTGGTAGTGTTTGATATGGACTCAACCCTGATCGAAACCGAAGTGATCGATGAGCTGGCAACCGCAGCAGGGGTTGGCGAGCAGGTTGCGGCGATTACCGAACGCGCGATGGCCGGTGAATTGGATTTTACCCAAAGCTTTAAATCTCGGGTCGCCCTGCTGAAAGGTCTGGATGCCAGTGTGCTGGACGATATCGCTGAGCGTTTGCCGGTCACCGAAGGTGCGGAGAAATTAGTCTCTACCCTGAAGCGGCTGGGCTACAAAACGGCCATTCTCAGTGGTGGCTTCAATTATTTTGGTGAGCATTTGCAACGTCTGTTAGGGATTGATTATGTCTATGCGAATGAGCTGGAAATTGAAAATGGAAAGGTAACTGGCAATGTCACTGGCACCGTAGTTGATGGGGCCCGCAAGGCAGAGCTGTTGCAGGAGATTGCAAAGAAGGAACACATTGCGCTGGAGCAGGTTATAGCGGTAGGCGATGGTGCTAACGATTTACCTATGTTAAGTATTGCTGGTCTGGGTATCGCCTTTCATGCCAAGCCTATTGTGAAGGAGTCAGCCGAGCAGGCCATCTCCACGCTGGGTCTGGATGGCATTTTATATCTGCTGGGGATTGGCGACCGTTACTCAGTTGATACGAGTAAGCCTTAGTTTATGAATTCGGCAACTTTGACAAGCGGTTATGACAGGCGCTTAACAGGGCTCTGCTAAGGTTTTGGCGCAGTTAAAAAATCACAGACTGCTTAAGCGATATCGGTAAACTCGTAGTCCATATCGGAGGACGGCCCGGCCAGATATAAGCCCTGAATATAATCGACACCTATTTGCCACAGCTGCGCAAGCGCTGCCGCGTTTTCCACATGGCTAATAATCGCTTTGGCCTGCTTTTCATTAATACTACTAACCATGGCTTTTAAGGCCTGCGTATCACCACCGCTTTGCAGCGCTGCAGTAAACTGCTTGGCAATTTTTACGTGGCTCGCCTGCACATGTTGTAACACTTTAAAGGGATCATTGCTTTTGCCAAAGGAGGCAATGGCTATCCGGCAGCCAATGTCAGTGATTGCATCAGAAAACGCTTTGGCCGGTTTTAAATATTTACTGATATCGGTTTCGATAAACTGAAAGATCAGTGCATCGGGGGGAAGGTTGCCAGCTTTCAGAGCCACGCTGATCCAGGGGATCAGGGTTTCATCCTGCAATGCGTTGGCGGTTAAATTAATAAACAATTTGGTCGGTTGGCCTTTTTCAATCTGGCTGGCCAGTTTTTTGGTGGCTTCAAGAATGATCCAGCGATCCAGCCTCGTATTGACGCCGCCAAAGTTGATATTGTCCATGTACTGGCTGGCGTGCAACTCTTCGTCATTTTCATCGGTCATGATGGCACGCACTTCGTAGTGCTCACCGCTGCTGCCGCGCAGGCTTACAACCGGCTGAAAACTGAGAGTGAACTGGCCATCTTCCAGTGCCTCTTCCAGAAATTTATCCAGTTCTTCATCACCAGAGGCGTTGCCCAGCGATTTTTTCTTGCGCACAGCGACGTGTAATAAGGCGCCGTTGCCAACGCCTTCATTATCTTTTTCCGTCCGTAATTGTTCAGCGGTATTAAACGCCAGGTCAATCAATTCATTGGCATCATCCCGCTGGCCGTCCACTTCCAGCACGCCGATACTGGCGGTGCATTGAATGGACTGATTATCGATTTCGATAATATGCTGCTCTAATTGCTGGCACAGGGTTTCGGCGTAGTCCAGTGCTTTTGCGGTGCTACAGTTTTCCAGCAGGGCAGTGAAACCGTCGTCGCAAAAATGAGCCAGACAGTCGACGTTTTCGGCCTGTTGCTGAATAAAATTAGCTATATTCAGCACTATGTTGTGGCTGTGGGTAATACCCTGTTTGCTGCGGATGGCAGTAAATTTATCAATGCCGATAAATAATAAAATAGAGCGATTAACACCAGCCACGGCCTGTTTAATGCAAGAGTCCAGTTGCGACAAAAAATAATCGTGGCTATATAAACCCGTGGCGGGGTCGTGGTCTGCACTGATATTGGATGAACTGGCACTGGCGGCAGAATCTTTAATGGTAATCTGAATGCAAGCTTCGTCATCCAGTACTGCATTACTCAGCTGCATGGCCGTATCAAAGGTGTCACCGGATTGCTTGAGACCATCAATGTTAAAGTCCGTAGTGCCGCTCTCTTGACTGAGCTGGGTTTTTAGCAAGCCTTTGAATTTCTCATGATCGCCTTCTTCAATCAGGTCAATGACCGGAGCGCAGTCGAGGTCGTCAGGGCTGTCATAGCCAAAGCAGGTGGCAAAGGCCTGGTTGCTGCTGATCAGCATGCCGTCGGCGACATAGGCCAGGGCATCCTGTGATTCGGACATTAGCAAGCTGCAGCGCTCTTCGGCATCCTCCAGCTTTGCCTGGGTAGTGATCAATTGCCGGCGTTGCTCAAGGTTTCTTAGCTCACGGAAAGCGGCATGAATTAAACGAGCATCCTGGTCGCTGGCGACTACATCACAGGCACCAGCAGCCAGTGCTGCATCCTGATCCTGGTCGCGGATAATAATGGTAGGGAGATCAATTTTCGTTTTATCCAGCTGCTGAAGGCATTGCTCAACGGCGATTTCAGGATGCTTGTCATTGGCGATCAGCAGATCCCAGGTTTTTGATTCGAGAAAAGCGTGTAATTCTTCAGCGTCAGATGCGCGACTTACCCGGGCGACTCTGCCGGCATTCCGAAATAGACTGACCAGGCGTTCGCCCTCATTGTCAGATTCATTCACTAATAGTAGTTTTATTGTGCTTTTTCTGGCCATACATCCTGCGGCAAAGATCGATTAGAAGCAGACTCGGGGAAATTAGTCCGTAAGGCTTATTATCTCTAACATTGTTTCAATCGCAAAGACAAAATTCAAGCATAGCGGGATCTGCTTCCCATTACCGAGATTTAACGGAGATAGTCAAAGATTGCGCCAGATAGAGTCAAATGACCCTGATTCATTATTGTCTTCGTCCTTGCCCTGTGAGGCGTTAGTCACTCCCAGGCGTTTGAAGGTGAATTGGTTATAGGACCCGGTCTGGTTTATTTTTTCCAGCAGGGTCAGCTGTATTTCTCTGCCCTGCTGGTTGAGCACGACTTTATTGCCCGCTTTAAAGGGGACTTGTGGTGTTAACAGGGTCATGGGCTGGCCGGTAGCGGTTATTTCGGGCAGCACCAGAACACGGACATATTCTTTTTCGCTGCCGGTTTTTTTGACGATGCGGCCGCCATAGGGTGCGGCGCTGGGGCTGATTAATTCAATACCCAGTTGGGTTTGTTGCTCACTGTTGTGGCTGACCCAACGAATAACGGCTATGCGCCAGGTTTTGCTGGCGACTTCCTTGAGTCCGATAATTTCGCCGGTTTTTACCTGCGCGCCAGCTTTAGGGGGCCACTCAATGCAGTATCCATTAGCGCTGGAGTTCAGCATCTGTACATTGTGGCTTTTATATTTCGGGGTTTTGTCCGTACTTTTATGCTCGTTGTCGCGAATATGGTATTCGATAGACTCCAGCGAAATTTGTCCGACATTGCTGGCATAGGCGCTATCCCAGATATCTTTATTGCGCTGTATCTGGTTTTGCACCTTCATAAAAGGGTTGTCCTGCTGGATAGCAAAGGCTTTGGTGCCACGCTCAGCAATCAATGCCTCAAAGCTTAACCCATCACAGATAAAGTGGTGTGTTGTGCTCAGGCCAATCGCCAGCTCCAGTGTCTCATTGGCTTCAATGCGCATGAAGTTGCGTTTACTGACGGAGCCCCAGGACAAAATAAGGTGGTTTAATAAATCCAGCGAAAGGTAATAGTCTTTACCCACCTGTAGTTCGGTGGGGTCAGCCCGGTCGCGCATGGCACTTAACTGCCTGATCAGGCCGCTGGTATTCAGGCTGATGCCATGGAGAATTTCATCGACAGCGACCAATTCCTGATATACGGGGGAGCGATCCGCCTCAAGATCGATGATAAACAGGCGATCCGGTGTGATGGGTTCTATTTGACAGGATTTAGCCCAGTCGCTGAGGGTGGCAAACATGCCGCTAAAATCGCGCTGGCGCAATTGGTTTGGTTTACTACACCCGAGTAACAATGCTCGAATATAGCAACTACGCAGGGTACAGGTGCTATATTGCGGGTCGGCTACCTCCTGGTCTAGCAGCCCCTGCTGGCTGGCCAATAGGTAAAATTGATGAATGCTGTTCCAATTGCCCTCTTGTACCGGCTCATAGAGTTGGTAGTGTCGCAGCAGATTGACGGTGTGATCGGTAAGTGCGCGATGCAGTGCGGGAGCAATCAGCTCCTTAGGGCTACCGGTGCCGATTCGGCCACCCAGGGCCGCAGTATGGGTGGCGACAATGGTATACCCTGTCGCTAATTGCCGGTGCAGGGTATTGGCAAGATCGGCAACTTTTCGTGCCTGATCGGGTAAGGTTATCGGCTGATTGAGGTAATGTTTGCTTAGACCCCGGCTGGCGAAATACAGCGGGGGGCGCAGGATCTCCAGAATCGCCATGCGCTTATCGGGAGGCATTCGCACACGGTTTAGCTCAGAGAGTGCTTTAAATATCTCTCGTGTGGTGTGACCAAGGTTGGCCATGGGCAATTGCGCAACCCAAGCTTCCGCTGCGGCAGGCTCGCTGGCAAAAAAGCTACTTTGCTCCAGCTCCTGACGGGGTACCTTTAGTCTGACGGTAATGGGTTTACTCATTACTGATTTTGTCCAAAAACGGGCGTCACTCTATCCCTGACGACGCTATATGACAATCAAGTTGCACAAATTATAGTTCAGATAGGTCTGGTAAGCGCTAATTCGCTGCAAAAACAGTGGCTTAGCGAATAAATTTCACAGTTTAAGACAGGTTGATCGGTGATTTTGATCCTGCGCCGGCTTCCTCTCTGACCAGTTTTGGCACCAGATAACCGGGTAATTGCTGCAATAATTGATGTACTAACTGACGGGCCCTGTCTTCTGAGACCTCAAAATGTGCTGCCCCCTGTACTTTGTCCAACAAGTGAAGGTAGTAGGGTAAGACACCAAATTCAAATAAACGTTGACTCAATGCGGACAGCGTTGCTGCATTGTCATTGATCGTAGCAAGTAGTACCGACTGGTTCAGCACCGTTACTCCTGCCTGTTTGAGTGCGAGTAGGGCTTCACCTACCTGCTGGTCGATCTCATTCGGGTGGTTGCTATGAATCACCATCAGCGTTTGCAGTTTGGGTTGTTGCATCCAGCCCAGTGATTGCGGATTAATGCGCTGTGGAATCACCACCGGTAAACGGCTATGAATACGCAGAGTCGTAACATGGGGAACGTCGGCCAGGCTCTGCGCCAGTTCTGCCAGCCAGCGGTCGCTGGCCACCAACGGGTCACCACCACTCAGAATCACTTCCTGAATACTGCTGTCCCGGCGGATATAGTCCAGTGCCTGTTGCCACTGCTGGCGGCTGGGGTTGTTGTCGCTATAGGGAAAATGACGACGAAAACAATAGCGGCAGTTAATGGCACAGCCGCCGCTGGCAACTAACAGTACGCGGCCGTGATATTTGTGGATCAAACCCGGCGCAGGGTTACTGGCGACTTCTTCGAGAGGGTCCAGAGTAAAACCGGGGGCCTGATTGAGCTCGGCTCCCAGAGGCAGGATTTGTTTTAACAGCGGGTCATGCGGATTACCCTTTTCGATTCTGTCCAGATAGGGCTGCGGTACACGCAGAGGAAAATCCTGGCAGGCTTGATAGGCATCGGCCAGTAGTGCGGGATCGAGCTCAAGCCGTTGGAATAATTCCACCGGATCCCGAATGACTTGCGACAGGGTCTGCTGCCAGCTCTGGTCAGAGTCAGTGGCAGGGCGATCAGCGGTGCTTACGGGAAGCTCAGTGCTGACAATAGCATCAGAAAAAGCGGTCATCAGGGTTTATCAATACCGATTGAGTTGCAGGGTGACGTCGCTTTAGAGGCGGACGGAAATGACTGGCAGAATTCTACCAGCTTAGAGCGTAGGCTGCCTGTTTAGTCAGCATCTACGGGTTCACTGTGCGCTATTCCTTGTTGCAATTCTGCACTACTTCCTTTAACCACTTCCTTGTAACTACAACCCCTGCCAGTGCTCTAGGAGCTTTTACGTAGACACTGTTCCGGATGTTGTTGGCTGATATAGTTTTTCAGGTCCTGCAGGCACAGCGGGGGACTGAATAGGTAGCCCTGAATAAAGTCGCAGGCATAGTGATTTAACAGATTGTATTGATCTGTTTCCTCAACCCCTTCTGCAATAGTTTTCATACCGAAGTTATGTGCCATATCAATGATGGTTTTAACGAGGATCTTATCATCTTCGTTGTTGCACATATCGGTGACAAAACTTCTGTCAATTTTCAGGTAATCAAAGGGAAATTGCTTGAGGTAGGCAAGTGACGAATAACCGGTCCCAAAGTCATCCATCGCAATTTTAAAGCCCAGCGAGCGCAGATGCTCTAGCTGTTTTTTTGCCAGCTGCGGATTCTGCACCATCAGGCTTTCAGTCAATTCAATCGTCACCAGGGCCGGGTCAATGCCGTATAGATGAATGATATCCAGTAGATTGCTGCAGCAATGACTGTCATTCATAAATTCCTGTGGTGACCGGTTTAAGGACAGGCTCAGTGGTACGCGTAACTTGTGATTAACTTCCTGCAGGCCAGCAAGTGCTTTGTTGAAAATGCAGTCACTGAGAGCTTGCATCAGATTATTTTCTTCAGCGATTTTTATAAACTCATCGGGAAATACCCTGCCAAGCTCTTCGTCCTGCCAGCGTGCCAACACTTCCAGATGACTGATTAGTCCGGTACTCACGGAAATGATCGGTTGGAAGTAGGGTTCCAGGGCCTGTTGTTCAATAGCAATTTTCAAACGGGCTATGACCTGCTCGGCACGCAGTGCCTTGTTGCGAAGCTCCTCGTTAAAAAAAGCCGCATGCTCGTAGCTGCTGTGTTTTGCTAAAGACAGTGCTTGATTGGCGCAGGCAAACAGGTTTTTGGTGTTATCGGCATTATCGGGATAAAGGCTGACACCGATAGAGGCCGAGGCGTTAATGCTAAGCCCTTCTTCGATAGTAAATGACGTGCTAAACAGCTGATGAATCGTATCAATAATCTGCTGAATTTCAGCTTTGTCCTGATAGCGACAAAAAAGGCCAAACTCGTCGCCACCGACACGGGCCAGTAATTGATCGGCCGTGCAGAGTTTTTGCAAAGCGCTGGCCACTTTTTTGAGTAGGTTATCGCCAGCAAGGTGTCCCTGAAATTCATTGATGGATTTAAAATTATCGATATTGATAATCAGAAAAGCAGCCGGGTTGTTACTGGTTTCCGCCGATTGAATATAGTGTTCAAGCTGGTTGTTAAACTCATGCCGATTTAATAAGCCGGTCAGGCTGTCATGCGCAGTCTGATAGGCAATCATTTCTCTGGCTCTTTTTTCGGCACGAATATCGCGATGGATGGCGACAAAATTGACCGGCCCTCCATCGACACCGGGGATGGTGGTGATTGAGGTATAGACCGGGTAACACTGGCCATTTTTAGCGCGATTAATAATTTCTCCTTGCCAGACTTGTTTTTCCTTTAGCGTTGCCCACAATTTGTCGTAAAACGCTTTTTCCTGTAAGCCAGAGCCTAAAACTTTAGGGTCTTTGCCAAGTAACTCTTCCTCGGTAAAGCCCGATAGCTTCTGCATAGCATCGTTGATATAAATCATTCGATTATTGTGATCAGACACAATAATGCCATCGCAACTAAAGTCGTAAACCTGTTGGGCAATTCTCAGCCGTGAATTTTTGTCCTGCAGCTCACATATTTTTTCCTGGAGTTGTTGCACAATCAGTGTGGTTTTTTTGTCTTCGCCTTGATGCTTTGCAGTACTGACGATTCTTTGGGCTTTCCTCTCGATCTTCATTGGCTATTCCTTGAACTGACATTGCTTGTCAATTCCTGCTTCAAATCGTAAATTGGACAATCATTTGATTAAGTTGGTTAATGCTGGCGTTAAGATCAGCGTTGGCACTGTTGACCCGTTGGCAGCCTTGATGTGTTTGGGTTGCGCTATCGTTGATATTGACGATGTTTTTGTTGATCTCTGAGGAGACCTGACTTTGCTCCTCGGCAGCGGTGGCGATCTGCATACTCATATCATTGATGGTGTTAACGCGGTCGCGAATAGCGCTCAGCGCCTGCTCAGCATTGTCGGCTTCGGTGACGCTGCTTTTGGCGGCAGATTTACTGTCGTCCATCGCGCTAACGGCAGATTTGGCGGCAGACTGCAGGGCCAGAATCATCTCGCTGATTTCACTGGTAGAGGCCTGGGTCTTACCCGCCAGGGATCGCACTTCGTCGGCAACTACCGCAAAGCCTCTGCCCAGCTCGCCGGCGCGAGCCGCTTCAATGGCCGCATTCAGTGCCAGCAAGTTGGTTTGTTCGGCAATGCCGTTAATCACATCAATTACGCTGCCAATCGCCTCGCTATCCTGCGCCAGTTTTTGAATCACTTCTGAGGAGCGATCAATGCTGGAGAAAAGATGGGCGATATTGGATTTGGTTTTCGCCACAACGTTCTGGCCCTGTTGCACGTTGCTATAGGCTTCCTGTGTCGAATCGGAGGTGGCCGCTGCATTCTGGGCTACCTCTTGCACCGTTGCCGTCATTTCATTCATGGCGGTCGATACCATATCGACTTCCTGATACAGGCGCGCCATATTGGCTTCGGTGGCGGCGGTAACTTCGCTGGCTTCTTTAGCTGATTTGGCCAGCGTGCTGGTTGCATCTGAAGAGCGCCAGATAATGGTGTTTTGCTGGGATTGGAGAAAGTGCATGGCGAGTTGTAATTGGCCCAACTCGTCGGTGCGGCCCGAGTAAATATACTGTGCGATGGGGTTGCTATAGATTGCGCCAGCAGCCTGTGCTGCCTGCGACCAAGGGTGGCTAATGGCAAAAACCAGAACGAGGTTTAGCAGCAGCATGGCCGCTAATGAGATAGCAATACCCGATGATAAGGTGGCGCCACTCAGCACCATGCCGAGCCCTCCAAGCAATACAGAAACCACGGCGGCCAAAGCGGTTTTGCCAAACAGCGAAAGCTTCAGGTGATACCAGGGCAGGCCGCTACGGCCCGCATTCATTGACCGGTAATATTGTTCGGCCCGCTGCACGGTTTCCCGCTGGGGTTTGACCCGAACCGATTGAAAACCGTCATCGTCCTTGTCGCCTTTCATGGGGGTGACAAAGGCGTCGACCCAATAATGGTCACCATTTTTACAGCGGTTTTTGACCAGTCCCATCCAGGGTTTGTCAACGCTCAGATGGCTCCACATATCTTTGAAAGCAGCGGGTGGCATGTCTGGGTGGCGCACCATATTGTGGGGCTGGCCGAGCAATTCATCGGCGCTAAAACCGCTGATATCAATAAAATCCGGATTGATATGATTGATCAGGGCCTTTTTGTTGGTGGTGCTGACAATGCGCTGCTGGTCACTGTATTGATATTCTTTGTTGGTAACGGGAAGATTTTTTCTCATGGGGGCATCCTTTTCTTAAATGAGAGAGTGTTTGATAGCTGAATCAAGCTCTGATAAATCAAAGGGTTTGCGCAGTACACTCATTGCACCTGCATCCCGTAGCTTTTGCCTGTCGGTGGCCTGACTGCACATAGCAATAATGGATATTGTCTGTGTGGACTCCTGACTTCGCATAAACCGACAGATAGCTTCAGCGTTGATGCCAAACATTGCCACGTCCAGAAACAGCAGGCGGGGTTGGTGTTCCCGGGCCAGGAATCCAGCCTCAAAGGCATTCTGTGCGAATAGGGTATTGGCCTGGGGTAACTGCAGTTTTAATACCGCGGCCAGCACGTCTCTGGTGGACTGATCGTTGTCGATAACCAGTATGGTGTCCTGCTCCGTTTCGGGCTGCGACAACGTGGCCCCCGCGTCAGCATGATTACTCGACTGGTGTAACGTGGCAAAATCCTCCACTGCGGCGAGATTAAAGCGCCGGTGACCACCGGGAGTAGTGACCGCTTCAAGTTTCCCCGTGTTGGCCCAGTTACGAACGGTAATGGGAGAGACATGGAAGCGCTTGGCGACCTGAGCTGGGGTAAGCCAGAGTATGCCGGTCTTGCTGTTGTTGGAGGGCACGATTAAGTCCACCTGGTTGCTGAATAATATTCGAGCAAATCTATTCTTTTGGGCGAGGGAAACAATACGTGCACATACCTATACCTATTGAAACTATATGGTTAATCGTTGCATAGCTTGATTTATATCAAAAAAACGAAATCCGAGTTGGCTTGAAAGAGCGGATTACTTAAAGCTGAGGGTGATCTGGCAAGGCCGAGTCGGACAGAGGCCTGCGAACCGAGTTTGTTTCGAGTTAGCTTCTCCTTGCTGCTCATGTATAATCGCGCACAAGTTTAACAGCGGTGATTCCTTGCATAGGTCGCTGTGCATATTTCTAAGATTTGGATATCCAAAAAGAGGCGTAAAGCGGTATGGCAACTTATTCTACCAGCGAATTCAAAAATGGCCTGAAGCTGATGGTGGAAGGCGACCCCTGTACCATCCTGGAAAATGAATTCGTTCGCCCAGGTAAGGGCCAGGCCTTTAGCCGCGTTAAGTTTCGCAACCTGAAAACCGGTCGTATTTGGGAGCGCTCACTGAAATCGGGTGAAACGCTGGAAGGTGCCGATGTGGTGGATACGGAAATGGAGTATCTCTACAACGACGGCGAATTCTGGCATTTTATGGACCCTAATACCTATGAGCAGGTGCAGGCCGATGCCAGTGCCGTAGGTGAAGATAGTAAATGGCTGAAGGAGCAGGATCGCTGTGTGGTGACCTTATACAATGGCGCGCCATTGTCTATCACAGTCCCCAACTTTGTTGATCTGGATGTGGTCGAAACCGACCCGGGCCTGAAAGGCGACACGGCTCAGGGCGGCAGCAAACCAGCGACGTTATCAACCGGCGCAGTCGTTCGTGTGCCCTTGTTTATTGAAGAGGGTGAAACACTGAAGATTGATACTCGCACCGGCGAATACGTTAGTCGCGCCAAGGGCTGATCTACTATTACCCGCTGCTGATGCAGCGGGATTTCTCCTTCTCTGAACCATGATTCCTTCCTGGAAGCCCACAGCCTCTCTCGCTAATCTGCAGCAACGTGCTCGCCTGTTGGCAAAAATCCGTAAGTTTTTTGCCGACCGCGAGGTGCTGGAAGTTGAGACACCCCTACTGGCACTTCACTCCGTAACCGATCCGCATATGGAGGTGATTGCTGCCGAAAACCCCATGGGACTTGAGCTGCCTTTCTTTCTGCAAACCTCCCCCGAATACGCCATGAAACGATTGTTGGCCGCAGGTAGTGGCCCGGTTTACCAGTTAGCTAAGGCCTTCAGAAAAGGGGAGCGGGGCAACCGACACAATCCTGAGTTTACGATGCTGGAGTGGTATCGCCCAGACTTTGATGATGTGGCGCTGATGGATGAGGTCGAGTCATTGTTGACAGATCTACTGGCTCTGGAACAGCCCTGTGAGCGGTTAAGTTATCGGGATATGTTTCAACGTTACTTACAGCTCGATCCACATCAATTCTCGGTCAGCAAGCTGCAGGCTATTGCGAAACAGCGACTGGATGTACAGATGCAAAGTGAAAACCGGGATGACTGGTTGAATCTGCTGCTGGCTGAAATCATCGAGCCTCAGCTTGGGCTAGAAGTGCCGGTATTTATTTATGATTATCCTGCCTCGCAAAGCGCGCTGGCGAAAACCGCGGTTGATGGTGGGGGAGTCGTCGTCGCCAAGCGGTTTGAGCTCTATTATCGCAGTATCGAATTAGCCAATGGATATGATGAGTTAACCGATGCGGCGGAGTTGCGCCGCAGGTTTGAGCAGGATCAAGTCTATCGTCAGCAGCACAATAAAGACGCGAGGGCGATGGATGAAAACTTATTGGCGGCGATGGAAGCGGGAGGGTTGCCCTCTTGCGCTGGCGTTGCACTTGGCGTGGATCGTTTACTGATGCTGGCGGTAGGTGCTGACAGCATCGATCAGGTAATTGCCTTTCCCGCTGATCGGAGTTGATCGGTTTTGTTTGTGGCTTAGGAAAGTGTCGGTGGTGCCTTAAAAGGGCTTTAAGACGATAAAAAGGGCGTTAAATACGATAAGTCGTTGTCGTCATCACTTTTGACATGGCGGACATGATCTTCTTGGCGTTCTCTGAAAACCTCTTCCCGCCCGCAGCCAATGCACGATTGCCATGCTGCTCTTCCTCTTCCAGCATGGTCTCCAGAATCGCCCGGCTTCTGTGATCGTCCTCGGGAAGTTGCTGCAGGTGATCTTCAAGGTGTTTACAGACTTGTTCCTCGGTGGCGGAGACAAACCCGAGGCTCCATTTATCCCCGGCTAAACCGGCAGCGGCACCTAGCGCAAAAGAGCTGGCATAGAACAGAGGGTTGAGATAGCTGGTGCGGCTGTCCAGTTCTTCCAGTCGTTGTTCGCACCAGACCAGATGATCAATTTCTTCCTGTGCGGCCTGTTCCATTTCGTCACGCACGTCGGGCAACTTGGCCGTGAGCGCCTGGCCCTGATACAACGCCTGCGCGCAGACTTCACCGGTGTGGTTGATACGCATTAAACCGGCGATATGTTTTTGGGTGTTGGCATCGAGTTCCGCACAGTCTTTACCGGTTGCAGGGCTGGGCTTGGCCGCTGTAGCCGCACTGGGCACCAGAGTACGCAGGGCTTGATCGGCGTTTACGATCAGTTTATCGATCGGGCTTAAGCGGCGTTGCATGGGGTGGCTCCGGCTGAATGTTTATTGGTTTTGAATAGTGGCAAATAAGTTTTGAGACTGCAATGTTAAGGCTTTAGCTTGTTGGTCGTTTTTGAACTCGGTCGTCGATGGCTGCAGTGGATACTATCGCTCCATGAGCCTTGGCCCTCCCGGCTGCCCTCGTACATTCCGGAGCCTTAAAACGCTTCGCTGTCTCCTCCATTCCCTCGGCTGCGGCTCTTTAATATTCCGCGATAGTATCCACCGCAGCCATCTAATATCATGCCAGAATCAAGCTGATTGATTCTGCGATCTGAGGCAGCAGGCCAATACTTTTGCGGAGCGTAAAAAACTGAGCGCCGAGCGAGGGAGGAGAGAGCCTGCCCCGCGACCACAGGGAGTGTTTTGGGTACAGCGGAGCGTTTTAAGGCTCCGCACTGAGTGAGGGAAGCCTGGAGGGCCGCCAGTTGCGCAGCAAAAGCACTGGCCTGCTGCCGGGCAGGTTGAACGAAATAGCAAGTGGCTTTATTAGGTATTCTTCATCGCCGAACCAAAACAGTGGCACAGCGGTGAAGCCCCCAAACACTATCCCTGCTGTTCCCGTTCAATAGCGCGATAGGCAATGTCTTTACGGAAGTAGACATTATTCCAGCTAATCGCCGCTACCTGCTGATAAGCGAGCTGTTGGGCTTCGGTCACGCTGTTGCCCAGGGCCGTGGCACAGAGCACCCGTCCACCGCTGGTGACAACCTGGCCATTATCGAGCGAAGTACCTGCGTGAAAAACCTTGGCATTATCCATCACCGCAGCTTCAAGGCCGGAGATAACATCACCCTTGCCATAGCTGGCCGGATAACCACCAGCGGCCAGCACAACACCTACCGCGGGGCGTGAATCCCAGTTGGCAGAAACCGAATCCAGCTTGCCATCAATCGCCGCCTGACATAGCGCGACTATATCACTCTGCAGGCGAATCATAATTGGCTGAGTTTCCGGATCACCAAAGCGACAGTTATATTCGATTACCTTGGGCGCACCTTCCGGGCTGATCATTAAGCCGGCATAGAGAAAACCGGTGTAATCATTGCCCTCGGCAGCCATGCCTTTTACGGTGGGTTCAATTACCTCCGACATAATGCGTTGGTAAACGGCATCGGTGACTACGGGAGCCGGAGAGTAAGCCCCCATACCGCCGGTGTTAGGTCCACTGTCGCCATCACCCACACGTTTGTGATCCTGACTGGTAGCCATGGGCAAAATATTCTTACCATCCACCATCACAATAAAGCTGGCTTCTTCACCTTCGAGAAAATCTTCGATGACTACGCGGTGACCGGCTTCACCAAAGGCATTGCCTGCTAGCATATCGCGCACAGCCGCTTCGGCTTCGGTTTCAGTCATCGCCACGATGACACCTTTGCCGGCTGCCAGGCCATCGGCCTTAACCACAATGGGTGCACCCTGTGCTTTGATATAAGCCAGTGCCGGGTCTATCTCAGTAAAGGTTTCGTAAGCGGCACTGGGAATATGGTGACGTGCCAGAAAGTCTTTAGTAAAGGCTTTAGACCCTTCCAGTTGCGCAGCACCCTGGCTGGGGCCAAAACAGCGTAGGCCTTTATCCTTAAAGAAATCTACCACCCCCTCTACCAGTGGCGCTTCCGGGCCAATAATCGTCAGGCCAACATCATTGTCCTGAGCAAAGGCGGCCAAGGACGTAAAGTCCATCACATCAATATTAACGTTAGTGCATTTGGCTTCAGTGGCGGTGCCAGCATTGCCCGGTGCGACAAAAACAGCAGCGACATCGTTAGATTGCGCGGCTTTCCATGCCAGCGCATGTTCGCGTCCGCCAGAGCCAATAATCAGTACATTCATAGCGTTCCCAATTTTCTGTATCTTTTTAAGGTCAGGGTTTTAGTGGCGGAAGTGTCGCATACCCGTAAAGACCATCGCCATGTTGGCTTCATCGGCAGCCGCGATAACTTCATCGTCACGGATAGAGCCGCCGGGTTGAATGACACAGCTGATACCTGCCTTCGCCGCATTATCAATACCATCGCGGAAGGGGAAGAACGCGTCACTGGCCATTACCGAGCCTTTTACTTCGAGGCCGGCGTGCTCTGCCTTAATACCGGCGATACGCGCTGAATTGACTCGACTCATCTGGCCAGCACCAACACCAATGGTTCGGCCGCTGTGGCCGTATACAATCGCGTTGGATTTAACGAACTTGGCCACCTTCCAGGTAAACAGCAGGTCGCGAATTTCTTCTGCAGTAGGCTGACGCTGGCTGACAATTTTCAGATCGGCTTTGGTGATAACACCCAGGTCGCGATCCTGGACCAGCAGGCCGCCATTAACACGCTTCAGGTCGTAATCGGCTTGTACCGGTCCCCACTGACCACATTCCAGCAAGCGTACGTTTTTCTTTTCCGCGACAGCCGTTTTGGCTTCGTCAGCAATTGATGGGGCGATGATCACCTCTACAAACTGACGGTCGCAGATCGCTTTGGCAGTAGCGGCATCCAGTTCACGGTTAAAGGCGATAATGCCCCCGAAAGCGGACTCGGTGTCCGTCTCAAAGGCCAGCTCGTAGGCTTTGAGAATAGTGTCGGCAATGGCCACGCCACAGGGATTGGCGTGTTTGACGATCACACAGGCCGCTTCTGCAAACTGCTTAACACACTCCAGTGCGGCATCGGTATCGGCAATATTGTTGTAGGACAATTCCTTACCCTGCCATTGTTTGGCGGTAGCGATGGAGCCGGGGGCAGGTTTTTTCTCAACATAAAAAGCGGAGTTCTGATGCGAGTTTTCGCCGTAGCGCATGTCCTGCGATTTGGTGAACTGGACGTTAAAAGTGCGGGCGAAATTGTCGTTACCGCCAGGCACTTTTTTGCCGAAGTAGTTGGCGATGGCGCCGTCGTAGGCGGCGGTGTGTTCATAGGCTTTGATCGCCAGATCGAAGCGGGTGGCCTGCGAGGTGGCACCGTTATTGGCCTTCATTTCGGTGAGAATGGCCTCATAATCACTGGCATTGACCACGATATTGACGAAGGCATTATTCTTGGCGGCAGCGCGCACCATGGTCGGTCCGCCGATATCAATATTCTCAATAGCGTCAGCCAGAGTGCAATTCGGGTTGGCGACGGTTTGCTCAAAGGGGTAGAGGTTGACGACCACCATATCGATAGCATTGATACCGTGTTCAGCCATCACGGCATCGTCCTGACCGCGACGGGCGAGGATGCCACCGTGTACTTTCGGGTGCAGAGTTTTGACCCGGCCGTCCATCATTTCCGGAAAACCGGTGTAGTCGGAGACTTCGATGGCGGGGATATTATTATCGCACAGCAGTTTGTAGGTGCCGCCAGTGGACAGAATTTCCACACCCTGACTTTGCAGGGCCTGGGCAAATTCAACAATACCGGTTTTGTCGGATACGCTGATCAGGGCGCGCTTAATAGGAAGAAGGTTTTGGTCGTCACTCATAGTTCTGGTACATTTTTAGTTAAAAAGTTAAGTTGAAGGTTGCTTAAAAAGAATTGGGTTTGCTCAGCATCAAAATAGAAAAGGGGTGAATCGTCACCCCTTGTTCGAGCTGCTTATGGTATTAGAGCAAGCCGTACAGTTTCAGTTTCTTTCGCAAAGTGCCACGATTTAAACCCAGCAGGACCGAGGCTTTAGTCTGATTGTTACGCGTGTACTTCATTACTTCCTCGAGTAAAGGCGCTTCCACCTCCGATAAAACCATTTCGTAGACATCGGTGACATCCTGGCCGTCGAGGTGAGCAAAGTAATTATTCAGTGCCACTGATACGCTATCGCGCAGCGTTTGCGCCTGGGAGACCGGCGCGTTGGTCAGATGTTGCTTGGCCTGATCCTGGCTACCCTGCTCGAGGGTATTCTGGTCGGGAGAACCCTGATTCAGGCTGCCCTGATCGTGGTCTGACACTGATTCAGCGACGGGAATTGGTGCGCTGCCGGGGAGAGTGTCATTGTTTTTCATGCTGCGATTACCTCTTGATTGTGATGCGTGCCGGCATTTAAAGGACCGACATTGTGCTCAATGTTAAATTCAAAATTGTGGGTGAAATAGTGTTCAATCGCCTGAAACTGCTGCTCGGCAAGTTCAAGCTGATTAAATTGCTGGCGGAAAGCACGACCGTTTCCCTCTGGCTGGCTGCTGAGATACCAGCCCACATGTTTACGGGCAATTTTGACGCCCATAAATTCACCGTAAAAATCGTGCAGAGCACCGAGATGTTCAAGTAGCACCTGTTGGATTTCCTTCGGTGTTGGTGTGGTCAGTGTTGTGCCGTGCCGGAGAAAGTGGTCGATCTCACGGCACAGCCAGGGTCTTCCCTGGGCGGCACGGCCTATCATCACGGCATCGGCGCCGGTATGGTCCAGCACCTGCCGGGCTTTTTCCGGCGAGTCGATATCGCCATTGGCCATCACCGGAATGTTAACGGCGGCTTTTATTGCTGCAATGGTGTCGTATTCCACCTTACCTTTAAAGGCGCAGGCCTTGGTGCGACCGTGCACTGCCAGAGCGCTGATGCCACTGTCTTCGGCAATACGTGCAATGCTGACGCCGTTGCGCTGCTCGGGTGACCAGCCAGTGCGGATTTTTAAGGTAACCGGCACATCGACGGCTGCCACGACTGCTTGCAATATTTCGGAGACCAGAGCCTCATCTTTTAATAGTGCGGAGCCTGCCGCCTTTTTGCAGACTTTTTTAGCTGGGCAGCCCATATTGATATCGATGATCTGGGCACCGCGCTCGACATTCATCTGTGCCGCCTGCGCCATCATCTGAGCATCACCGCCGGCAATTTGTACGCTGCGAGGCTCGGCTTCGCCAGAGTGATTTAACCGTTGTCTGGACTTGCGCGAATTCCACAAGCGGCTGTCGCTGGTCACCATTTCTGACACCACAAGCCCGGCTCCGAATCGGCGACAGAGTTGCCGAAAGGGAAGGTCGGTGACGCCAGCCATGGGTGCGAGCACAACTCGACTGGCCAATGTGTAGGGGCCGATTGATAACACGCTACTTCTCGGATAGTGAAACGCTGGTACGGCCTGAGCTAAAAACCTTAGCTACAAGTCTATACCTTAAGCCTGAACATTAAATCTGAGCTTTTAATCTGAACAATTTAGCTTGAACTACGTACTGCCTTGTCTGGCGGTTATAAGCTGACAACCTGGACGCATTAAACGCAATTGGGAGATGGCTGGTCACCTTCAGTGGGACCGGAGTTTGCCAGCTCTGACGTCGCTAATTATTCCGCCGAAAAAGAGGCGCTATGATACTGACAAGTGGCTTCAGGATAAAGCGCTGTCGAACAACTTTTATACAATTTTTTTGTTGACAAGCCACTGGCAGGCTGGTTAACCCGCTGTTCTAATTAAGCGTTTAGTCAGATATTCAGGCAGTTGCTTAGTGGGTGCGCCAGGGATAAAAATGGAGCTGGTAGTTAACGGCTCTTTCGCCAGGATCGACAATCTCCAGCGACACGTGAACCGGCTGCCTGATTGGCATGGCTGCCATGCCGCTAAGTTCCCCCGATAAGTATTCGTCAGGGGTAAAGCGGCGACCGGCAACGACCTCGCCAGACAGGTCGGTAAACTGCAACTCCATGATGGGAAAGTGTTGCTTGAAGTCGGCGCGGTTGATCAGGATGGCGTCAACGGCGAGGGCATTGCTGGTGCGAGGGTGACTGCGTACCACCAGATTGGATGATCGAATCTGTGACAAATCATCCCGCTCTGGTAATTGACAGCCCAGCCACTGGCAGGCCTGTCCCAGTGCGGGACGATAGTTGTCATCCCTGGCCAGTCGGTCAAAGTTGAAAATAAGGTACTGACCAGCGAGGACTAGTAGGGCTACGACAATGCCCGCCGTCCAGGCGCGATTGATCCAACGCTGGCGCAGGAAGCCGGAGGCCATGACCACTGGTTCGGGTTCAATGCTATCCAATAGAGACTTGCGGTGGACACCGATCCGCTCGCCAGCCATCAGCGATTCCTCGCCGAGAACGAATTCCTCTTCGGCGTAATTCTCACTGTAATGTTCGTTGAATAGTTCAGTCTCATCGAGGTCAGAGTGTTTGCTGTAGTGCTGACCGGTCTGTTGAGTGGCTGAATCGTTATCTGGTTCCGGGTAGGACTCGCCACGCTCGTTCAGGATGTCCTGCAACAGGGGATCGTCTTGCTCATCGTCGAGGTCGTCGAACAGGTCGTCAAAGTCGTGCAGCATGGTGTTCGATGTTTGGTTATCGCTTGCCTCGGCTTCTTCGCTGTCATCATCAGCCTGCGAGGCATCCTCATCATCCTCTTCCAACAGCTTTCTGGCCCAGGCCTCCTCGGCTTCGCTTTCTTCGTCGCCACCGATGTCATCCAGCTCTTTGAATACCGATCCGCCCTTGCCTGCCTTTTGCTCCAGTTCGAGGAACAGCTCGCTGAAACTGCCACTATCGTCAGAGTTATATCGACCCGGAGCGGCAGCTGCTTTCAGGTCGTCATCGGTATTAATAATACTGAGGCTGCCGCTATAATCATCGGAAATCAGCTCGTCGTCATCGAACTCTGCATCTTCCTGGCTGAGATGACTGCTGGTGTGGTCGAGCTGGTTGTTAATTTCTTCCAGTTCCAGATCCTGAGTGGAAAAGTCATCGCCTGAAAACGTATCGTAGGCAAGTTCTTCGTCGGCGAGGTTGTCACCTGTGAGATCGCCAGTGGCAAGCTCGTCGAGCTCAGAGGGATGGCGATTGGTATGTTTTTCCTTCGCTGCCTCATCCAATTCCAGATCTTCAAATTCCAGATCATCCATCGACCAATCATCGTGCTCGCTGTCTTCCTGGGTCAGATCAGCGAGGCTGAGTTCATCGCTAAGGCGATCGGTATCATCCGGTTGGTTGGCCAGTTCAGTGCTCGCGGTATCATCGGCCTGTGACTCCTGTTCGGAGAGCATCTGATTAGCCAGCAAGTCGAAGTCCTGATCGTCAGCGAATATATCGTCATCAAAGATGTCGTCAATCACTTCCTGTTCAATGGTGTCATTGAGCAAATCAGCATGGTCATCATCGCTGGTTTGGCTGACTGTCGATAATTCAGATTGGTCGAGAATGGAAGGTTTATCTTCACTGCGCTGAACTGAGCCGTGTATCCAATGCTCCGGTGCGTTGAAAATATGCAGGCAGGATCCACAGCGAACCGCACCGTTGGCAATGCCCAACTGGGCATCGGTGACACGAAAGGAGGTGTGGCACTTTGGGCACTGAGTGACCTTACTGGTCATGGGTCTGATCCTGGCAAGCCCTGTGGGCCGTTGGCAAAAATAATTAGTTTTAAGTGTATCGCTTTTTTCAGAAAAAACGAGGGCTTAACAGAGTTTTGTTACTTGGTTTGTGAGGTCTTTCGCTATCAATTGATTGCCATCTTCAAAGGGAGTAAGCGCTATTGGGATGTCAGTTGGCGTGGTTTGATCTGTAGTTTGAAGTGAGGTTTGAGATATACGGGTTTAGCGTTTGCGACCGCTCAATCGTACCCAGTCGTCCCGTGTGGTAACGGGTTCCATCGAGTACCACTGCTGATAGTGTTCGCTGAGGGCTGCTGCCTGACTGGAAATAATGCCGGATAGTGCCAGCAAGCCGCCACGGCTGGTGAGTGTGGCGAGGGTGGGAGCCAGTTCGGCCAGCGGGCCGGCGAGGATGTTGGCAATAACAACGTCGGCGCTGATATCGTTCGGGGTGTCCGGCGGAAGGTAGGTTGCAATACGGTTGCTGGCAATGGCATTGCGCTCGGCATTTTCACGGGTGGCGATCAGTGCCTGTGGATCATTGTCGACGGCGATAACGGTTTTGGCACCTAACAGCAAAGCGGCAATGCCTAGAATGCCAGAGCCGCATCCGTAATCGACCACGACTTTGTCCTGTAGATCCTGCCCATCCAGCCACTCCAGGCACAGTGCTGTAGTGGGGTGAGTGCCGGTGCCAAAGGCTAGGCCGGGATCGAGTAACAGGTTCACTGCATTAGGGTTAGGGGGTTGCTTCCAACTGGGGCAAATCCAGAGGCGCTGACCGAAAGGCATGGGGTGAAAGTTGTCCATCCACTCCCGTTCCCAGTCCTTGTCCTCCAAAATCTCCCAGCGATAAGCGGGCAGGTGTGCTTGCTGAGTGGAGGCTGAGTAACTGGCGGTGGCGATAACTGTGGCCTGATCGGAGTCGACTCCGGCATCGAACAGGCCAGTGATGCGGGTTTGGTCCCACAGCGGTGTTTCGCCGAGGGCGGGTTCCAGAATGGGTTGGTCGGCGCTGTCTTCCATGGTCACCGAGGCCGCGCCGGCCGCTAGCAGGGCGTCCTCGACGGCTTCGGCATTTTGCCTTGTGGTGCTTACTCGTAATTGCATCCAGCTCATGCTGTGGTTCTCAAGTGTGAAGTTCTCAATGTTATAGCTTTCATTGTTGGGTAGGGCTGGGATTGAAAGCTAATCACAGGCTGAATGCAAATATGGCTTATAGTCCGAGCTTTTTCTCCAGGTAGTGAATGTTGACGCAGCCCTTGCGGAAAGCCGAGTCGCGCACCAGGTCCTGTTGCAGTGGGATGTTAGTGCGTATGCCATCAATCACGGTTTCGTCCAGCGCGCTGCGCATACGGTCGAGGGCGGCGGTACGGTTTTCAGCCCAGGTAATGATTTTAGCGATCATGGAGTCGTAATTTGGGGGCACACTATAGCCGCTGTATAGATGCGAGTCGACGCGAACGCCCAAGCCGCCGGGGGGATGGTACATTTTTATGGTGCCGGGGCAGGGCATAAAGGTACGAGGGTCTTCGGCGTTGATGCGGCACTCAAAGGCGTGGCCGGTGATTTTGATATTCTCCTGTTTGAGGGAGAGCTTTTCACCCGAGCAGACTCGAATTTGTTCTTTAATCAAATCCACATTGGTAATCATTTCAGTGACTGGATGTTCGACCTGAATCCGGGTATTCATCTCGATAAAGAAAAACTGCTCGTTCTCGTACAGGAACTCGAAGGTGCCTGCACCGCGATAGCCAATTTTTACGCAGGCGTTAACACAGGCATCGTAGACCTGCTGGCGTACCTCGTCAGGAATACCGGGCGCGGGTGCTTCTTCCAGCACCTTTTGGTGCCGGCGTTGCAGGGAGCAGTCGCGGTCAAAGAGGTGGACGGCATTGCCCTGGCCATCGGACATTACCTGAATCTCTACATGGCGCGGATTTTCCAGGAATTTTTCCATATAGACGGTGCCGTCGCCAAAGGCGGCCTGTGCTTCGGAGCGCGTGACATGAATGGAATTCCACAGTGCTGCCTCGCTTTGGACGACCCGCATACCGCGACCGCCTCCGCCAGCAGCGGCTTTGATAATCACCGGGTAGCCAATTTCGCGCCCAATTTGCAGACAGCGCTCGCGGTCCTCAAAGGGCAGTGCACCATTGGAGCCAGGAACGGTGGGTACACCTGCGCTGCGCATGGCTTCAATAGCCGAAACCTTGTCGCCCATCAGGCGAATCACATCGGGTTCCGGGCCGATAAAGGTAAAACCACTGCGCTGTACCTGTTCGGCGAAGTCGGCGTTTTCTGCCAGAAAACCGTAGCCGGGATGAATGCCAACGGCGTCGGTGACCTCGGCGGCGCTGATAATGGCCGGGATGTTGAGGTAGCTTTGAGGTGAAGGGGCGGGGCCGATACAAACTGACTCATCGGCCAGTCGTACATGCATCAAGTCGCGGTCGGCCTGAGAGTGGACGGCAACGGTTTTGATGCCCATCTCTTTGCAGGCGCGCAGGATTCGCAGAGCAATTTCGCCACGGTTGGCTATAACGATTTTTTCCAGCATCAGGGCTCTTCCAGTATGTGAGTGCTTAGTAACAACTGCTTGCTAACAAATGTTGAGTAACAATTATTCAGTGGCAGCGTCTTACCCGATTACATTCTCCGGCTATAGAGTGATGAGCCGAAATTACACGATGGTGACCAGGGGCTGATCAAACTCAACGGGCTGACCATCTTCAACCAGCACTGCTTCGATTATACCGGCCTTATCAGCTTCGATCTGGTTCATCATTTTCATCGCTTCAATGATGCAGATAACATCGCCGACCTTGACGTGCTGGCCAACTTCCACGAAGGCGGGGGAGCCGGGCGAGGGTGCATGGTAAAAGGTGCCGACCATGGGGGATTTGACCACATGGCCAGAGACTTCTGGTTTGCTGGCGGGCTCTGCGGCCGCTGGCGTTGCGGCGGGTGCAGGTGCTGCGGCGGCCGGGGCGGGTGGTGGTGCCATGGGAGCGGCGTACATAGGAGCAGCATTTTGCGCGCCATTACGACTGATGCGAACGGACTCCTCGCCCTCCTTTATTTCAATTTCGTCGATATTGGACTCTTCAAGCAGTTCGATCAGTTTTTTGACTTTGCGTATATCCATAATATAAGTACCTTGGCGGCTGGTTGATTCGCGGTAAAAGCTTAAACTCGGTTAAAGGCAGCCTGCAGAGCGAGCTGATAGCCCTGGCTGCCAAGCCCACAGATGACTCCCTCGGCAATATCCGACAGGTAAGAAAACTTTCTGAATTCCTCGCGTTTGTGCACGTTGGAGATATGAACTTCGATAAAGGGAATGTCGACGCCTAACAGGGCATCGCGCAGGGCAATACTGGTATGGGTGAAGGCGCCTGGGTTGAAAATAATAAAATTGATGCCTTCCTGTTTGGCCTCGTGAATACGGTCGATCAGTTCGTACTCGGCATTGCTTTGCATGGTGAGCAGGTGATGACCTGCTGCAATGGCTGCATCGGTTAACTCACAGTTAATGTCGTTCAGTGTAGTTGAGCCATATACCTCGGGTTCGCGGCTACCCAGCAGGTTGAGGTTGGGGCCATGCATAACCAGAATTGAAGCCATAATAATGTCCTGATTGTTTTGCGATTAGACTATCGCCGTTAGATCGTGGGAGAGTGTGGTCCTGACGATAAAGTCTTCATAGGTCCTGATTCTGCCCTATAGATTCATGGTAGTCCAATATTTGTTGATTTCAATGCATTTAGGCGCTAATTCGCGTCATATCTTTGCATGATCGCGACAGTATGTTATAGGTTGTCGGGCAAGTTAGGTACAAAAGGCGGCATTTTCACTGCCGGTAAGTCGAAGATTAAGGAACTTGTAGGAATCTTCGAGAAAAATGCAGTTATCGTCGATAAAATTCTGGTAAAAAGCGGGAATACCTGTTTTCAGGGCTGTGTGAAGGGAGTTAATGGGTATTTTTACTGGATATTAAGTGAAAAAGGCTCAGCGACTGGACAGCTGGGTACTGCTTACGGCTTGGTCGAAGGCGTCCAGTACGATGGATTCAGTCAGAATTTGGGGAAGTACGGTACCGCGCTGTGCAGGGCCGGTGGGATAAACAATATAAAGTGGGATGCCATTGCGGCCGTATTCTTTCAGCAGGGCGGTAATTTCAGGGTCGCGGTTGGTCCAGTCAGCTTTGATATAGGTGATGCCGGAAGCTTTAAGCGCCTGCTTGACGGTATTGGTGCTGAGGGTAACTTTTTCATTGGCCAGGCAAGTGATGCACCAGTCGGCGGTAATATTAACGAAGACGGGTTTGCCCTCCTGTCTTAGAGCGGCCAATGTTTTCGGGCTGTAGCTGATCCAGTCGCCCGGTTCCAGAGCGGCTTTGGGTGTTGGTGCCAATAGTGGGCTGCTAAGCATGCCGAGTGCTACTGCCAGACTGCAGCCACTGATCAGTCGACTGACAGCTTTTCCTCGCCACAGCCATAGTGCCAGGGCAATTAAAACGCCCCCCAGCAGCAGGGTGGCCATGCCGTTTACCCCAGTCTGGTTGCCCACCACCCAGCTCAGCCATACAGCGGTGGCATATAAAGGAAAGGCCAGCAGCTGTTTGAGGGTATCCATCCAGGGGCCAGGTTTGGGTATTTTATGTAGCAATTTAGGTGAGTAGCAGAGGATCAACATCGGCAGCGCCATACCGAAACCGAGTGCGGCGAACACTGAGATGGCGACCAGTTTTGGTTGCGTCACTGCAAAGCCCAACGCTGTCCCCATAAAAGGGGCGGTACAGGGGCTGGCAACCACGGTGGCGAGTACCCCGGTAAAAAAGCTACCGCTATAGCCGGAGCGGTTGGCGAGGCTACTGCCAGCGTTCATCCACTGACTACCCAGTTCGATATAACCGGAGAGGCTTAAGCCCATAACAAAAAATAAATAGGCCAGCAGAGCCACCAGCCAGGGTGTTTGCAGGTGAAACCCCCAGCCAATCGCTTCGCCAGCGGCTTGCAGGCTAACCAGAATGGCGGCGACCAGAATAAAGCTGGCGATCACGCCAGCGCTATAAATCCAGCCGTGAGCGGTATGCGAGCGCTGTTGATCATTGGCAAAAGCCAGCACCTTTAAACTCAACACCGGAAACACGCAGGGCATCAGGTTGAGAATGACGCCGCCCAAAATGGCCAGCAACAGCATATAGGGGAGTTGTTGAAAATCGACACTGCTATTAGATGCCGGGCCTATGGCGCTGGCTAACGCCTCCTGTTCGGATTTTACCGTTGTGGTCTTTGCACTGGTCGCCTCAATGGCGGTGATAGTGGCGTTTTCAGAATCCAGCAGAAAGTGTTCGGTGTGGGGTGGATAGCACAAGCCGGCATCGGCACAGCCCTGGCTGGTAACGGCCAGGTTTAGTTCACCTGCCTTTGGGATTTGGTCCAGATAAATATCCGCGCTGTGATAATAAACCTGCACCAGTCCAAAATACTCGTCGTTTTTTTCCTTGCCGGCAGGTATTTCAAGCGCTGTTTCGAGAGTATCACCATCGGCATTTTTTAATACCACTTTAAAACCGTGGCGATAGAGATAATAGGCGTCGGCAATTTGCCAGTTCAGACGCAGGCGGCCATCGGGCTCAAATTCGGTATTGAGTTGATAGGCTTCGGTGACCGGTAGGAATACTTGTTCTTGAAAAGCGGGTTCTTGAAAGCCTTGCCCCTTAAATTCAGCTTCTGAAAACTCTGACTGAGCAAGTTTGTTACTTAGCGGTGGAATATCAGCGAGAATATCCTGCGCGTAACTGCTGGCTGTGCCTAGCAGCAGAAAAAGTCCAAAGCTAATTGAGAGTAGAAAGCGCATAAAATCCTGCTGTCAGCGAGTCGGGCCATTACGGCTGATTTATTGTGTGATTATAATGGTATTGCTTGGTCCCGGATACGTTGCTGAAGTTCCGGGGGAGCGGTTTTGAGACATTGGTAGGGGTAAAGCAGAAAAAGAGTTGTTTTCTGCGAACTGAATGACGGGAGCAGTGTGAATAATACCTTGGGTAAATGGTTAAACGGAGTATTCGCCGGGTACGGCTGTGTCATGCTGATCGCGTTGATGTTGTTGGCGAGTTGCACGCCAGTTAAGGAGGCACCAGAGTTGGTCGAGCCCAGGCAGGAGGCCCCGGTTAAAGATCCTGCGGTGATACGTGCGGAGCGAGAGGCCGCCAGACAACACCAGATCCGGTGGCTATTGGCCAGGGCTCAGCAAGCACTGGCTGGGGATAATTTAATGCTACCCTATTCCGATAATGCCTATGATTGGTATCAGCAGGTGCTGGCATTGGATGAGTTAAATGCCGAGGCGCACTGGGGTATGCAGCAGATGACGGCACGCTATCTTGAATTGGCGAAACAGGCCTTTCAAAGTGGTTTAATCGACAAGGCAGAAACATTCCTGCGGCGCGCAGAAAAAATTTCGGCCACACCTCAACAGACTGAAGCGCTGCGGACTCAGTACCGGAAACAGTCACCCGATAACGAGTTCTATCTGGAGCAACCAGCGCTGTCGGCGCGTAACGAAGCGATTCAGTTGCGGTTGGCAGAGTTGGCGCAAAAAGCTAAAGAAGCCGATCTCCGGCTGTTGATTATTGCCCGGTCCGATGCTGAGGGGCGTTGGATTTATCAGCAGATGCGCGACTCAGTGGCGGATTATCGGCTGCGGGGTAATATCGAAATTGGTCTGGTGCCGCGTATTCGATTGATCGCACTGTAATACGCGTTTAAAACGCCAGTGGGCAAGGGTATAGTGTGGGCAGCTTGAGAGCGGCTTCTTAATAAGAGCGGATTGAGGGCAGTTGAGTCAGGAGCGTTGAGTGTTGAGTGAAGATAGTGGAGAGGAGAACGTGGTAACGTCAGTATTATATCGTAAGTGTTTGGTGATGGTTCTTTGCAGCTTCCTATCACTGCCAGCTTTTGCAGAAATTACAATCAGTGAAGGCTACGTGCGGGCTTTGCCACCGGGGCAACCCAACACCGCGGCGTTTATGGAGATTCATAACTCCGCAGATCGGCCGGTTAATATTACCGCCGTTCGCTCCGATGCTGCGCGGTTGGCCGAATTGCACGCTCATCATCATCGCAACGGCATGATGCGTATGGAACAAGTCGAATTTGTTGTGGTGCCAGCGAAGGGCAGTTTTACCCTGGAGCCAGGTGATCATCATTTAATGCTGATCGATCTGCACCGGCCGCTAAAAGAGGGTGATCAGGTTAAAATTGTTCTGGAGGCTTCTTTCTCTTCTGGAGAGGCAATCACAATTAGTGAGCAGGCAGGACAAAGTCGCGAAACCATCTCGGTGAATTTGCCCGTGCGCAGTGTATTGAATGAACACAAACATCACTAGCTGACTTGGCAGTGAGGACTTTGGGATAACTATGGCTTGGCAATCAATCAAAGAACGGTTTACAGACTGGCGTGAAAATAGGCTAAATCGCGATAGCTTGAATGTTATGGGCGGCGGGGCGATTACGCGAGGTGTGCTGATCGCTATTACACTTTATCTGCTGGTTGCTTTTTTTGTCGGCATCTTTTGGTCAGCAACGCCCGAACAGTTTTCTATTCGCGACAACGCCGAGCAAATGGCGTCGCGGCATGATCAGCCTGTGGTGGTCGGTACCGCCACAACGGCAGCCCTGATTAAAGTCACTAGCACCTTGCTGGATAAATCCGGCGGTTTTCTCAGCAATGACATTATGCCACCTGGCCTGTGGTTGGATAATATGTCCAATTGGGAATACGGTGTATTGATTCAGAGTCGCGACCTCACCCGCGCGTTACGTGAAAGTTTTAGTCGTTCGCAATCCCAGTCGCAGGAAGATATTGATTTGGGTAAGGCGGAGCCCAGCCTGAATTTTTCCCGGGATAGTTGGGCTATTCCTGCCACAGAGTCTGAATATCGTCGCGCAACAGAATTCATGGATCGGTATCTGGATCGACTGGCCGATGAAAATAATGTGGGTTCCCAGTTTTATGCCCGAGCGGATAATCTGCGTTACTGGTTATCAATCGTGGATTCCCGATTGGGCAGTTTGTCGCAACGTCTGAGCGCCAGCGTTGGCAAGCGGCGCCTGAATACCGATCTGGCCGGAGATACGGCCGCATCGCAGTCCACCCATTCGCCCAGTGAGCTGGAGGTAAAAACACCCTGGTCTGAGATCGATGATGTGTTTTATGAATCCAAAGGGACGGCGTGGGCACTGTTGCATTTTTTGCGCGCGATAGAAATCGATTTTGCCGATGTGTTGGAAAATAAAAATGCACTGGTGAGTTTGCAGCAAATTATTCGTGAGCTGGAGGCAACCCAGCAGACGGTTTACAGTCCAATGATTTTAAATGGTAGTGGCTTTGGTGTGCTGGCCAATCATTCGCTGGTAATGGCGTCCTATATTTCCCGTGCCAATGCGGCCATTATTGATTTGCGGGATTTGTTATCTCAGGGTTAGTGCCTCCTGTTTATTGCGCTTACTTGCATGTTGTAGTTTTTGTGCAGGCAATATTTAATTTTTTTAATCTGATAAAACCAGAAAAGGATCGAGTCGTGAAAAAACTGTTATCAATTATTGTTGTGGCTCTGGTGTCGGCCTGTGCCTACAGCCCACAACAAATTACTATCAATCCTGTAGTTGATACGGCAGCGGAAAGTTATGGCAATGGCCGGACCGTCGCAGTTTCGGTTAAAGATGAACGCGAGAACAAAGTGCTCGGTACGCGCGGTGGAATCTATAAAGAGACCAGCACGATTACGCTGGCGAACAGTTTAACGGATGCAATTGCGCGCGCGACTCAGGCCCGATTAGCGGTGCAGGGATTTAACGTCAATAGCGCCGAGCCGGCTGCCGACATGACGATTTTCATTGAACAGCTAACCTATGATACGCCAGCGGATTCAGTTGGTAAAAAAGTGGCGCTGGATGCCGTGGCCCGGGTGGAAATAAAAGCAGGGAATGAAACCTTTACCGGCCGTTATAAAACCAATAGTGAGCGACAAACTGTGGTAACGCCTTCCATGGCAAAAAATGAAGAAATGATCAATGCCCTGCTTTCCGATACATTGACCAGGTTGTTTTCAGACCCGAAAGTAAAGGCCTTTTTGTCGAATATTTAGTGGCTGTCAATATTCAGTTTTTTTAACAGGGCAGATTCTGCCAGCCTGTTTTAAGTATTCTGTTTTCGGCAAGACAAGCAATTGCTGTTTGTGCTTGCCGAGATTGATACCTGTAGCCCGCCCGTAAGTTTGTCGTTAAACCCACTATCTAAGCAAACTTTTCAATTTCGGTACTCCAGCCATCGTGACGAGTGAATTAATCCAGCAACAGGGTTTTGTGCTGACTCGACAATGGCGAGATGCTCGCAATGGTGTGGAGTTTGAGTTTTGGCTTTCCACTGATAGTGGGCCGGTCAAGCTGATTGTACAGCAGCAACAAGTGTTGTTTTTTGTTGCCGAGTCGCAACAGCAGCAAGTGGTGGCATTGCTGAAAGATGTCCCTGGCTGGATTTGCAAGCCGGTGGCATTAAAGGATTTTGCTAACGAAACCGTGGTCGCGTTTTATTTTCAGTCTCAACGACAATTACGGGAAGCTCGTGAAAGACTGTTTGCCAACCTGCTCAATCCACTTGAATCTGATATTAACCCCTATGACCGTTTTTTGATGGAGCGCTTTGTGCGTGGCTCGCTGCGTTTTCGTGGTCAGGCGCGACGCTACCAACAGTTTCTTTCGCTCACTCAGGTGGACGTTATGGAGGGGGATTATCTGCCTCAGCTTAAATGCCTGTCACTGGATATTGAAACGGCGATAGATGAGATCAAGCTGTATTCCATCGGCGTTTATGCCTGTGAGGCGGGTAGCGACGATACCAGAGAAATCCGTAAAGTGTTTATGCTTTCTCCGGAGCCGGTCGGTGAGGCAGTTGAAATATTCCCCAACGAAAAAGCTTTATTGGAAGGCTTTTTAAACTGGCTGCAGGCCTACGATCCCGATGTCATTATGGGTTGGAATATAGTCAATTTTGATATGTGGTATTTGCAAAAGGTCTGCGACAAATACCGACTGGCCTTTAGTTGTGGTCGGGGTGATAAACGAAAAGAAAAAACCGTTCACTGGCGGGTGTTAGATGAGGAGAGTGAGCGGCGTGCGCTAACGGTACCGGGCCGAGTGGTGCTAGATGGTATTGAACTGTTAAAGGCAGCGTTTTATCAATTTGAAAGTTTTTCTCTCAATAATGTTGCTGGAGAATTACTGGGTGATGCCAAACTTATTCAGGGCAGTGGCCGAGGCGAAAAAATCACGGAGCTATTTTTACAGGATAAAGCGACACTTGCTGACTACAACCTGCAGGATTGTAAGCTGGTTTGGGATATCTTTGAAAAAACGCAGTTGCTGGATTTTGCCATTGCCAGAACTCGAATGACCGGCTTGCCACTGGATCGTATTGGAGGCTCGGTGGCCTCCTTTGATTTTCGATATCTCCCCATGTTACACCGTGAAGGCTATGTTGCGCCGAACAGTCATCTGGCGGAGGAGATTGAACACAGCCCCGGCGGTTTTGTGATGAATTCCCAGCCAGGCATCTATAACAATGTCGCCGTTCTGGATTTTAAAAGTCTGTACCCCAGTATTATTCGCAGCTTTAAAATTGACCCGATGGGAATGGCGATTGCGCAGCATGGCGACTTTGATCAATCCGAACTGGTGCCGGGTTTTAAGGGGGCCTGGTTTGCCAAACACAACAATATACTGCCGGGCCTGATTGATGAGTTATGGCGGTTGCGTGATGAAGCCAAGGCGAAAAAAGATTCTGCGCTGTCTCAGGCCATCAAGATTATTATGAATTCCTTTTACGGTGTGCTTGGATCGGGAGGCTGTCGTTTCTTTGATACGAAACTAGCCAGCTCGATTACCCGGCGCGGCCATCAGATTATTCAACAGACGGCAGAGTATATTGAACAGCAGGGCTGGCCAGTTATTTATGGTGATACCGATTCGGTATTTGTATGGCTGAAAAATATAAATGAAAGCACTGAAGCCGGAAGAATTGCTTCGCAGCTGGAACAACAATTAAACCGCTGGTGGCGAGAAAAACTCAATCGCGAGTATGCTATTGAGAGTGCGTTGGAAATTGAATTTGAAACCCTCTACCAACGTTTTTTGATGCCGACTATCCGTGGTTCCGAGCTGGGTAGTAAAAAACGTTACGCCGGGGTGGTGCTTAAACAGGGCAAGCCCGAATTAGTATTTAAGGGTTTGGAAAATGTGCGTACCGATTGGACCAGGCTGGCACGGGAGTTTCAGTCTGAGTTATATCGGCGGGTTTTTTTCAATGAGCCTTATCGAGACTATATCAAGCAACTGGTACAACAGGTTCTGGCTGGCGAGAGAGATTCGGAGTTAGTGTATCGCAAGCGTTTGCGTCGCCGCTTGCATGAGTACCAGCGTAATATTCCTCCCCATGTTCAGGCTGCCCGCAAGGCTGTTATGAACAGCGGTGAGACCATTCGGCGTGGCGATTGGATTGAATACCTGATTACTGTTAACGGCGCGGAACCACTGTCGTCGAGACAATCCTTGATTAACTATCAGCACTATATTGATCGGCAGTTGGCCCCTGTAGCCGACGGCATTCTATATTTTCTGGGGGAAAGTCTGGAGCAAATCATTGATCAGCAGCTTGGGTTGTTTGAATAGGCAACGCTTGCTTATTAAATTCGGTATCTGCTGAGATGGCATGTGGGTAATTCTGACCATTTTCATTAGGGTGATATTGCATTGCACAGGCGGACAGGCTAGTTTGTTCTTCCTTTTGTGTAACTCTCACACAAATGCGAGGGATGAGTTATAACCATGAACAGCGGCAATGAAAGTGCTCACTGGCAGCTAATCCCGGAGGATGCCAGTTACCTGGTGCTGGATCTGATCCCCGGTAAAGAGCTGGTGCTGGGCCGCGACCCTAATGCTGACCTGTTATTACTTCACCCCAAAATCTCCCGCCAACATGCCACGTTGGAAGTGATGGATGACTGTGTCGCCGTGCGCGATATTGGGTCACGCAACGGGGTTAAGATTAATGGTGATTATGTGGCCGCCGGCGAACTCTATCCCGGTGATGAGGTGTGTTTTGAAAAGGTGGTTTACCACCTGCGCAGCCCCTTTGGTGAAACTGAGCAGAAGGAGTCAGTGCCGCAGAACACCACGGCCATGATGCCCTGTATCGCCGTGCTTGAAGGCGTATCTAGCCCCTACGAAGGAAAAGTTTTTACCCTGGCTGGAGATGATCTGGTGGTTGGTCGCGACGAAGGTTGCGATATTGTGTTGGATCACTCATCCATTTCCGCCGAACATGCACGGTTATATCTTTCGGGCAGACAATGGTTTCTCAGCGATGACGAGTCTACCAATGGCACGCTGGTCAACGGTTCGCCAGCGGAAAATACCGGTTTGCACAACGGTGACCAGCTCAGTTTTGGTGGACTGGTACTGTACTATAAATCATTGGACGCATCGACGGCTGACCCTACCCCGAAGGCTTCTCAATCGCTGTCACCGTCAAATCAAGCGCCTCAGCTTCAGCCAGAGCTGGTCGCAGCGAGCGCGGCCAGTCACTCCCCTCAAGTCTTAAACGCTGTTAGCCATAAAACAGGACCGGTTAGTTATAAAAGAGCTAAAGTCGCCAGAATAGCGCTGGCCGGCACGCTGCTCAGTGCATTATTGGTGTTGCTGGTGCTGGATTTTGGTCGCTGGCAATTACTGGTTGAAGACCTTTTTGACCGATACAGTGGCGCGGATACGCTGGGAAATGAGCCACTGGCGCTGTCCCGAAACTGGCCGATTTTAAAACTGCCCAGTCACCTGTCAGGTCAATACCCAAAAGGCTGGACCGCACCGGTTCTGGTGGACCTGAACGGCGATTACCTCCCGGATATTGTGACCCAGGATAAGGGAGGAACTTTACGGGCGATTGATGGCCGCGCCGGTACCCTGCTATTTACCAGGGAACTGCCGGGAGAAGGGAGGGCAATAGCGGCATTGCCCGGCGTAGAGGCTGGCCATGTGATTTCCGTGCATGGCAGTGTCAGCCTGCTGGATAAAACCGGCGCGATCGCCTGGAGCAGTCGCGCAAAACTGGGCGATATTCGATTTGCGCCAATAGTCGCCGATGTTAATGCCGATGGCTTCCCGGATGTAATGGTGCCCTCCGAAGCTTTGGGGTTGGCGGCGCTGGATGGTCGCTACGGTGGCCGACTGCTGTGGCAGCGAGGCTTTGAAAACAGCGCCAGCTTTGGTGCGGCACCGCTGCAGATTCCGGCTTCAGGGCAGGATGTTGCCAGCTTTGTAATCGCCAGTGATGACGGCCAGGTGATGGCTGTTGATGTTCGGGCCGGGCGCCCGGTGGTTCGCTGGCTGCAGCGGTTTGATCCCATCTTATTAGCGGCGCCCAGTTATAGCCGTGGTCCTCGTGGGCTGGTGATTGTGCACACCCATCAGCAACAGCTATTGGCCCTGGATGTACTGAGCGGTGCCGTGGTCTGGCAACGGCCGGTAGCGACCATCAATTTTGCGCCACTGGTCAGCGCCAATTGTAATGTCGATGCGCAACAGGATGTTGTCATCGCCAGTGTTGATGGCAGCATTGCCTGCGTTGACGGCAGCAATGGCGCTATCCTGTGGCAACGGGACTTGGGGGGTGAATTTCAGTCCAATCCGGCGCTATACGATATCAGTGGCGATGGCCTTGTTGATCTGTTCCAGCTCGATACGGGTGGCGGTCTTACGGTATTGAATGGCGCAACGGGCGAGACTCTGTTGACGGCGACGATCAATGTGAATGATAGATACTTGCATTCCATGCTGCTGGCAGAAAATACCGCCGATGGCCAACTGGACCTGGTGGTGTTGAGTGAAAGTGGCTCGCTGCGTTCGCTATCACTAAACCGCAGCGTGGATCGCGGCTCGGCTTTATGGCCCATGGGAACCGGAAGTAATTATCATGCCGTGCCTGTGGTTACGGATTAATTCGGGGTGCGAGTTAGTGCTATGCGGTCATGTGCTGTACGGATGGCTGCTGTGAGGATGATGCATCGCCAGTGGCCACTGCCGATCGCTTGCTTTCTGGCGCTGTGCTTTACCGTTCTTGCTCCCTCAGTTGCGGCGCAGGATAGCGAAGTCACCGTCAACCATGTTCCCACCTATATTGCCGTGCTGCCGGTTAATGGCAAGGGAACGGACAAGGAGCGCGAGGATGTTCGAGTTGCGCTGCATAACATCCTGAGCTCTACCAATTTCCGCCTGCGAAAACCGGCTGAAATTGACCAGCTACTGGCCAGTCGCGAGGCCAGTCTGCAGCTTCCACTGGCTGAATTGGCTGAGCTGTTACAAGTTGACGGTATCCTCATTGCCGAGCAGACCGAGCTGGAAAAAGTTTTCGCTGCCGCCTACGCACACTACCAAATCGGCATCAAAGTACAGCTCTATGATGCACGCAGCGATAGCATTATCTGGGACTACCAGAAGATCGAGACTGAGCGCGAGGGTGGTGTCAGTCTGGATCCCCTGAGCTTTTTAGTGACAGCCTACAGTTCTTCACAGGTAGTGCAGGATGTGGTGCGTTTACAGTTGATCGATGCTATTGCGCGCAATATGGCCGGTAATATCCCCCAGCCAGAGGCTCTGCACGCCTTTGAACCAGTACAGGTCTCGCTGGCGGCCAGTAATGCTGGCAACCGGCCGTTTAGAAGTGGCGAAGAAATTCGTGTGGTGGTTGAAACCGAGCCGGGTTTAAATGCCAGTTTTAGCTTTTCTCATCAACAGCAGAGGATTCCGCTGCTGGAAAAGGACGATGTTTATCAGGGTTCCTATATTGTCCGCCCCGGCGATGATGTTGACGCGGCAATTATTGAGTTATCGCTGAGTCGCGACCGGGAACGACCCACGCGCTGGCAGGTGCCGGGCACTATTGCTATCGATACCAGCAAACCCGATGCAGTGCAGCAGCTTGGCGCCGTCGTGGAATCCAGCCGGGTAGCCCTGAGCTGGCAGCATAATGAGGCGCTTAGCTTCCGTGTGGAGCGAGCCGACAGTGCAAGTGGTAACTATCGCAGCAGAGCAACCGTCTCCTTGCCGGAGTTTAATGATGAAAGCTTTCAAGCTGGCCAGCGTTATCGCTACCGGGTAACGGCAATAGATGCAGCGGGTAACGAGAGCAAACCCGCCGAGTTACCGGTAGCGACGGTGCGTTATGGTCCCACAGATATCAATAGCGACCTGAAGGATCCGGCAGTTTTTAATGCCGTTGGTAGCCCTTACCGCATCAGAGGAACCGTATTGCTGCTAAGTGATTTGGTGATCGAGGCGGGTGCGTTACTGGAGTTTGCCAAAGGGGCTGAACTGCAAGTGCTCGGCAGCTTGAAAATTTCAGGCAGCTCGCAGCGTCCGGTTTTAATGACAGGGGAGCAGTGGCGCTTAACTGCGGTTTCGGTGAATAGCCATTTAGTCTTTGATTCCCTGCGCACAAAAAATGGCACTATTGATGTCCAGGCGGGTGACATCGAGTTGCAACAAAGCCGCCTGCAACATACCACTTTGTCAGTAGCTGATCAGGCACGCCTGCAGGCACGGCAATTGGAGTTGGTGAATAGCCAGTTGCTACTGGATACTCGGGATGTGGCGCTACGGGATATTCGATTCGAACAGGGATTACTGCGTAGTCAAAAGGCGGTTCAACTTGAGCAACCGATTTTTGCCAGCGGTGATTATCTTACGGCGATGACAAGTGTGCAGGGGCCAGTCGCTATCAAGTGGCCCGCAAAGGAGTCTGGCAAACACCTGCAGGCCAACTGGTTCAGTGATCAGTGGCGGCAATTAGCAGTGAGTTTACAGCAGCAGCGCTGGCCAGAGGCGCAGCAACGTCTGGATGAATTGATACGGAGGGGCGCTAATAGTCATCAACTGCAGGATGTCTTTGAGACCCTGTTCCTGGTACGGAATCCTCTGGGTGTATCGACTGAAGTCCCGGGTGCGATTTTGCAGCCGCGGGTAAAGGCTATGCTGGCGGCCGGACAGGAGCCCGGGCTGGTCTGGTTATCGGATCAACAACTCGCGGCGGCGAAGGGGTTTAAGCAGGCCTATCTGCAAAGCTATTTTCCCAAGGCAGTGGCGGAGGCGGTGCTCGATGATGAGCTGTTAGCGTTGGAGTCATTCATAGAGGCCGAGCTAAAACCGGAATACGGAGCCGGAGTCTTGTTTTTGATTAATAAAACCCCCTTTCAGCAACAGCTAAAACAAGCGGGTTATTTGCGTGTAGATGATGTGCTGGCAGAGGCGCGTTTTATACAACCACGACACCATAACCTGTGTCTGGCTGCGGACCCCTGGGTGCTGGGGCAGCGGGCGGCAGCTGAGGATGCCCGTTGCCTGGCCCTGACTGTCAGCACCTGGCGACCGGTTCATTTGATGTTATTTGCGAAAACTGCCAGTGGCAAAGTCAGCAAACTCTATCCCTGTCGAACAACAGAAAAAACCGCCGTGCAGGCTGCAAAGCGCTGGCACATCCCTCGTAGTCGCTATGGTGCTGAAACGGTTGCGCAGCAATCAGAGTGGTCTTTCGATCATTACTATCTAGTGGCAGTGGAACAACTTGCAATACCCGATCTCCTGCAGTCCTTCGAATGCGGCCAGCCGCAACCTTTGGCCGACTGGCCACAATCCTTAAGCCAGCTGGACCGTAGTACCGGTGGTCTGGTGCAATGGCAGTTATTGGTCCGATAACCCCGCGCTGCAATTGAAATCATCTCTGATTAGTACACTTCTTTAACAGTTTTTTTTGAAAAAACACCCTCTTGAGTCGTCGTTATTGAACGGATTGCCAGGCTGGCTTGTCAAAAAGTTTTCTACTTAAAAGATGGATTTTTTGAGATGGCTGACGCGAGTAGATCTGTTAACGATACCCACGCTAATAAGCACTGGCAGTTGATTCCTGATGATAACCATTTTCCGGTGCTGGATTTGCCTGCCGGACGATCACTACTGCTGGGGAGAGACCCAAGCGCCGACCTGGTGTTAAGCCACCCCAAGGTTTCCCGGCAACATGCGGCCCTGGTGGTCAAGGATAATTGTATCGAGGTGCGTGATTTAGGCTCCCGCAACGGTGTCAGCATTAATGGCAAGTTGGTTAGCGAAGGCAGTGTGTATCCTGGTGATGAATTGTGTTTTGAGCGAATTGGTTTTCACGTAAGCAGCCCCTTCGGTAAAACTGAAGTGATGGCGGCGGTACCACTGCAAAAAACGCAGGTAATGGCCTCCAGTTTTGCCCTGCTGGAAGACGTAACCGGCCAATATGCCGGAAAGACCTTCGCTTTGGCTGGTACAGAGCTGACCGTCGGTCGCAGTGAAAGCTGCAATATTGTGTTGAGTCACCCCTCGGTTTCCTTTCAGCATGCGGGGTTTTATCAATTGGATCGTCAGTGGTATTTAACGGACAACGGTTCCACTAACGGTACCTTGGTTAATGGCGAGCCGGCGGACCAGACGCGCTTGCAGGATGGTGACAAAATCAGTTTTGCCGGTATCCTGCTACAGTATAAGACACTGGATAGTCTGACGAAGGAAGGCACTGAACTGGACAGTGGATTGCTCGAGGCATTTGATCCTGCAGATCGGTACGAGTACCAATATGGCGTTCACCAGCGACGGCGATCACAGTCTCGGCCTGCTGCTCAACGGCAGGAGTCTGAGTCCCGGTTTGAGGGGGTATCTCAAATTGCAGCTACGCAGCATCATGACTTTGATGAAAGTTCCGGGTCAGGGGCTGTATTTGGCGTAGATTTCGGACCAGAAGTTAAGTCGGACTTTGGGGAAATCTCTGAATCCGCAGAGTCTGGTGAGTCTGCGATAGCGCGCCAGCTGGAGCAGGAGCGGAAGAATGGGCCCTTACACAGGCCCCCACCTGCAGAAGTGACAGAGCAAGAAGTCGATTACGCTCCTTACATCAATCTGGCGGTGGGGGCAGCAGGGGCGCTTCTGGTGTTGACGCTGTTGTTTTTTTTCTTTTAGAGTTTTTCCATTAATGATTATTTATAAGCGCCTGGAGCAGCCTTGGCTTGGCGAGGGAATGAGCTTCTCCAACCAGAAAAAGCGAATGCCCACAGCTAATGGCGCAATTGTGCATCCAGTTGATCAACTACCTCCGCCCAGTCTGAATCCTGCTCAATGGCTTCGTGGATAAACTGCGCCTGACCGGCACTCCAGAATGCGGCGCGCTCCAGCGGGATATCATCGGGCAGATGATTATTTTGAATAAAGGCGTTTATCGAGGTGGCTGAATTTGGCAGGCCAAGTTGTAGGAATAGAGTTTCCATCGAATGGGTAGAGGTATCCATAAAGTGATCCTGATCTGCAAAGGGTTAAAAGTAATGGTGTCTTTTCATTATAATGATTACCGTCAAATCACATAGTTGAGTGTGTGCTAATAAAAGCCGTCTTAATTACAATGAGTTAGATTGTGGTAGATCAAGGCAAGTTTGAAAAAAATCGGGCTATACTGAGTTAGGTCTTTTAATAGTGTATACAGACACTGACAATTCCATATTCCAATAATTCAACGGAGTTTTTTATGTCCACTGAGTCAAATAGGGTGATTTTTGTTGTTATTGATCCATCTCAGGACAAGCCACTGGCTTTGGATCGTGCTATTCAGGCGGCTAAGATATCCACTGAACAGGGACTCGGCTCGCCGGCTTTGCATCTTTTTATGGCTGTAGACTACGACAACACCGACACCTCCGCCGATAATCCGGCAATTCGCCGGGATAGCAGTTGGCTGTTTGAGCGAATTGTGAACCCCGTGCGGGAGTCCGGTGTGGAATTTAAGTTGGAAATGAGTTGGTCCAGCGACTGGTACGGTTCTATTCTGGCAGCGGCTGCAGCCATTCAGCCCGAATTGGTTATGCTGCCACTGGTCAATCGCCCCAATGATCGCGATCGCATTTTTAATGATTCGATTTGGCGTCTGCTTCGGACCATAACTTGCCCGGTTTATTTGGTGCGTCCGAACACACCGGAGGCGCGTCAGATTGTACTGGCGGCAGTGAACGTTCAGTCGCATAAACCTGAATACCAGAGCCTGAATGAAAAAATTCTGGATCGAGGTCGATTTATCGCCCAGATCAGTAATGCCGAGCTGCATATCGTCAATGCTTACAAGGACTCGCTGCATTATCCTGATCGATCCAAGCTGGCGAGGGAGAGCCAGGTGGATACCGCCAATATTCACGTTCGCGCCGGTGACCCTGATCAGGTAATAGCCGAGGTGGCCAAGGAATTGGGTGCTGATCTGGTGATGGTAGGCTTGCAGGGTCGCAATAATCGCTGGCGTGGTAATACCTCGGAGAGGATTTTGACCAAGGTCGCTGGCGATATCTTGACCGTTAATTAGCGCGGGAGCGTTTAGTCCTTATCTCGAAGCCGCACCACTGCAAGAGCAGGGTGCGGCTTTTTTATGGGAGTGCTTTTTGGCCGTGCCTTTTTGGGAGAGCCAGTTTGTAGGGTAGAAGAGCAAATAAAGTATTTGCCTGTGCAGCCGATAATTAATCGGCTATCTTGCTGAAGAGTTAGCATCTCGCGTTAAACAATCAGGTAACGATTATGTGGTGGAAGCACAAACAGGAAGCTGAAAGCTGGCGAGCTAAAGCCACATCACTGGGCTCTGAAATAGATAAGCTGAAGGCAGAGCAGGAGAGCAAGGAACAACGTATCGCCGAGTTGGAACAGCAGTTGAGCCAGCGTAGTGAGTCGATGCATCTGCAGGAAATGGTTCAGCGACAGTGGCTTGGCAGTGCAGAAATGCTGGCCGCGATGCGAGATGCCGTTGCCGGTTCCGCAATGTCGCTCAATGAGGAAAAAAACAAAACGCAGCAAGCCACGGAGGTTTTTAACAACTCCAGTATTGCCTTGAGTAATATTCGCAGTGAAGTGGCCGGTATAGAGCAAAAGGCCAGCCGCAGTTGCGAAAATATCGACCGCTTGAAATCCCTCTCTGAAGATATCGTCAAGTTTGTTGAAGTCATCAACAATATATCCGAACAGACCAACCTGCTGGCCCTCAATGCCGCCATCGAGGCGGCCCGCGCGGGCGAACAGGGGCGTGGCTTTGCGGTGGTTGCCGATGAGGTCAGAACTCTGGCGCAACGAGCCAGTGACGCCGCCTCCGAAATCGGCACGCTGGTGGGCAGCATTGGCACCGAAACCATCAGCACCGACAAACAGATTCGCGATGTATCCGACGATTGTCGATTGATTGCCGAGTCCACGGAAAATATTCTGTCGACGGTCAATGCCGCACTGGAACTGGCGCGACATATGCAACAAGTGATTAGCGGCTCAGCCAACAGCAGCTTTGTGCAGTCGGTTAAAACCGAAATCATCGCCTGGAAACTGGATGTCTATAACGCCATGCTGGGGCTGTCAGATAAAACGGCCGATGATTTATCCAGTGGCAGCAGTAGCTACCTCGGCCACTGGTTACAGAGCGAAGGCCGCGAACTGGCCGAGCGTATACCCGCGATCACCCGATTGGAACAACCCTACACAGACCTCAAGCGTCTGGGCACTGAAGCTCTGAATTATAAAGCCTTGGGTGACAGCGAAACAGCACTGCGCGCGATGAATAATATGGAAAAAAACAGCAGCGATTTAGTGCGTCTGTTAGTTACGCTGGAGACAGAGCTGGGTGCTGAGGCGTAGTGCTGGGTAGAGATTGTTTTCTGCTTTTTTCTCAGACTAAAACACCTTGTTAGTTAGTAATGAGATGGGTACTTTATGGGGGGAGCCTTCTCCCGGCCGAAGGCCCTTGCTGGTTTGATTTGTTATGCGTAATTTTGTGACTAAAGTACAAAACTACAAAGACCAAAGGCACAACTAAAAAAGCTACGAAACTTAGCGCTATGACTCGCCAAGATTGTTCTCCGTAGTGAGACAAAATTATATTTGTTTGCTCTCTGTTAGAAAGTGTTACACAGGAACGATGTTCTATATAGTATCTCTGTGGCTCAGCCTTACCGACGTCTGGGCTAATACTCTCAGTCCCAAAGAATATAAACGGCTCATCCCGTGGGATATCTGGAGATAGAATAAAACTCCCCAAAACCATTCCAGATGCATTGCCTTTCCAGCTAGATATTACTTGGAGTGTATCCGATTCGACGCCGAATTCATCTTTCCATTTTGCCCAGGCGACAATGTCAGAACGTTGAAATTTTGAAAGTGTTAGCCCTGTTGTTTTATTCATCCCTTTGAGTTCGATCATAGTCGCTGGTCTTTAAAAAGCAATGAGCGGTAACGGATTCCTTAACATATCCCCAAACTGAAATGGTTAGTTCGGCGAGGGTTAGCAAGGAGGAAGGGGTATCGAGGGGGCAGGGAGAGCAGAATAGGTAGCGCTGAGAGATGTCGTCAGGATTGTTGAGATCCGGCCTGGCTCGGTATAAATGACTATCCCGTTAATAATCGAACGGTTAGCGGCTTGAATGCTGGGTTACGGCCTCGGCAGATGATATATTTTGCAGTCCGCGCAATCTGCCCCCTGCTTTGTCAGCTGATTGTTTAGTCGTAGCGCCCTGGAGACACAATGTTTGTTGCTTTTCTCGTAATACTGGTCGACCTGATCGGTTTTGGCATTATGGTGCCGATTTTTGTCTTTTATCCCCTCTCTCTAGGGGCCAGCCCGGCAACGGCAACGCTATTGATGGCGATCTATTCCTTTGCCATGTTTTTTTCCATGCCGTTTTTGGGACGACTCAGCGATTACTACGGGCGCAGGCCGGTGATGATGTTGAGTATGTTGGGTGCCACGGTGGGTTATCTGATTCTGGCTAATGCCAGCAGCCTGTGGATGGTGGCGGTGGCAAGGCTGATCAGTGGTGCAATGGCTGGCAATATGGCCACGGCGCAGGCCTATATGACGGATATTTCAGGAGAGAAGGACCGTGCCAAGGCGATGGGCTTGATCGGTGCGGCTTTCGGGTTGGGCTTTATTATTGGGCCAGCGCTGGGTAGCTATCTGGCGGGTGATAATTTTGACAATACTAATCTGGCCCTGCCTGCCTATGTATCTGCAGCGTTGTCGATCACGGCCTGCCTGGCTGTCTTTTTTGCGCTGCCTGAGAGCCTGAGCAAGGCCCATCGCGACGCCTTGCGTGCTAAACCCAAAACCAGTCGCCTGCGAGAAATGCTGGAGGTTTTGCAGCGCCCTCTGGCTCGCAAAATTATTCTCTGTGGTTTTGTCTACAATATCGCCGCCGGTTTTTTTGAGGCGGTGTTTCCTATCTGGGCCAGCTATGCCGGTACGGGGCTGGTGTCGGGGCCGCAGGGGTTGATTCCCTTTATGCTGGTCGGCGGAATTACGCTGTCGATTGTTCAGGGTGGCTTGGTTGGCCCCCTGGCACGTCGCTTTGGCGAACAACAACTGGTGCTTGCAGGTGCCGTCATGTATGGACTGGGGCTGCTCGCCATGACGATGGCAGCGGATGCTGAAATAACCTGGCTGGTGTATGTGTTGATGGGGCTGGTGTCGGCAGCCAGTGCGCTGGTGCTGACCGGCACCCAGAGTCTTATTTCCAAACGTGCGGGCAGTACCGAACGCGGGGTGGTGATGGGGGTTTTCAGCTCCATGGGTACTCTGGGGCGTTCCCTGGGTACAGTACTGACCGGAGCCGCGTTTACCTATGTTTATCTGCACGCCTCTTTTTATCTCTGCGCTCTGTTAATGATTGTACTATTTGTGTTGGCTGCCTCGGTGCAGCGCCAATGGTCGATGCTGGCTGAAACGGGGCAGGCGAGTCCTTGAGCTTTACGCTAGGGCCCTGTCGAAACGTAAGGGGTTACAACCCGCTTCATCTATACTGATGTGATCGGTACCGGGTTCCGGCTAAACAAAGGCTCTTAGGCTAAACATACGGAAAACGAAAAGGCACAGAGAATAAATAGCACAAAGGAAAATCACTACTATGCTTCGCCGTTGGTTGGGTCCAGCTCTGGTTGGTTTAATCGGTCTTCTTGTCACTACAGCTCTAGTCTATGGAGTTGATGGCGCACGTAAGCGCTTACTGACTGCCGATTTAAAATCCCATCTTGCGCGCTGGAACCATGTTATTGCCTTCAGTACAGAGAAAGAGTTGGCGTTGGCCACGTCGCTGGTTTCTAACTTTGAAAGTCAGACGACACTGGATGCCGCCAGTTTTGACACTCTGTCGCGTCATGCCATGAGCCTTTACCCGGGGTTGGAGGCGGTATTCTGGGTGCCGGGGGTGCAGGAAGAACAGCGAGCCAACTATGAGGCTGCCATGAAGCAGCGGTTACCTGATTTCAACTTAAGGCATTATGAAGCCTCGTCAGGGTATATACCGGCACCGCAGAAAGCGATTTACTATCCGATTACTTGGGTTGTGAGTGATAAATACCAGAATGTTTCAGGGCTTGATATGGCCAGCTTCAACAGTTTCAGCGAACTGTTCAAACGCGACGAGGCCGATGATGACCGAATCATGCTCCGCTATATCGCTTCTATGAAGAATTTGCTTACTAACAATGGTCGAGAGTCACGTCTGCAGATGCTACTGGTGGCGCCATTGAAGGCCAGTGTTCAATGGTCCGATGGGGTCGCTCATCAGGGCAAAAGCTATCTGGTGTTTTTAGTGGAGTTTGCCTCCATTCTGAATTATTTCGGTGACCTGAAGGGCTCCGACAAGTTACAGATTATCATTGCCATGGGTGAAGGCGAAAGCCGACAGATTGTATTGGATATTGCTCCGACCAGCGGCGAGTTGATGCCTCAATATACTGTCAATAGCGCTTTTTGGAACCGGATTACCTCCAAATGGGATATCAGTATGACGCCCACGGACGATTATTTTGCCGCCAACCCTAATCCAACCAAACATTGGGTGATGGGCATTGGCCTGAGTTTAACCGTGCTGCTGGTCCTTTATCTGGCAACAGTGCAGCGGCGCGCATTGTGGGTGCAAAGTTTGGTTGAGCAGCGCACGGAGGAATTGCAGCAGGCCAATTACGAGCTGGATCGGCTATCGCGCACGGATTATCTGACAGGCGCGGCCAATCGCCGCTATTTTGAGGAGTGCCTCGAAGTGGAGTGGTCCAGAGCGATACGCGAGAAAACCCCGATCAGTCTGATAATGATTGATGTCGATTACTTCAAGGCTTACAACGACCACTTTGGTCACCTAGAGGGGGATAAATGCCTGCAACAGGTGGCAAGAATACTCACCAACTCGCTCAAGCGGCCGGCGGATATTATCGCCCGCTTTGGTGGTGAAGAGTTTGTCGTGCTGCTGCCCTCCACCGATACGGGTGTTATCGCGCTGGCGGAAACCTGCCGCGCCAATGTGGAGAATGCGGCGATCTCCCATCCGATATCCAAGGTATCTGAATATCTCACCGTCAGTGTTGGGGTTGCCAGTATGATTCCCAAAGAGGGACAGCGTTCCAGAATGCTGTTAAAAGAGGCGGATATCGAGTTGTATCAAGCCAAAGCCCAGGGACGCAACAGGGTGATGCCAAATAAAGCTGGCGATGGTTCTGCCTGAACCCCTTTAGCTAATACAACTACCATATACAACAACATCGGTTGGTTTTAAAAATGCCAGCCTTACAACTAATCGGTTTATAGATTCCCTCCATTTCCACCCTGCCTGGGCCTATAGTAATAGAACAATTCTTTGATGTGATCGACCGGAGAATGACTATGGCTAGTATCAATTTTCGCTTTACCACCGAGTGTGAAATGACCCTGCACGGTGCCACCTATGAAGATATTTACCTGCAGTTTAAAGACTTTATGCATGGCAACCAGGGGGTGGTGAACCGGGCCAAAGTTGCTGTGTTCCCGCCGGAGTCGGTACAGGTCTTCTTTGATCTGGAGTCGAGTGGCGAGCGCCATGAAATCCCCAGCTTTAAGGGTGATTACCGACTCGATATCGCTAACCGATGTCAGCAGGAGGAATTGCGACGGATGCCCATCCCCATGCGTAATCTGGCTGCGGGCGGCGAGCGCTATGAGGGTGGCATGCTCTACTGGTATGGCGCCTGAGTGAAGAGCTGGTTGTCTCAGTGCCTGGGTGCTGGTTAACCATTGATGAGTCCAGTTCTTGACCAGTGATGTCTTGTTGTTGACTGGGGCCACCAGCCAGACTGGCCGAGCTGTTTTGGCCAAACTGGTGGGCCTGAAGCAGCAAGTCTGTGTGCTGCTCTTGAATCTATCTTGCTGGTCTGAGCTGAAGCAGGCTGGCGCGAAAGCTTATTATCTTGTCAACGATTCGCATGGGTTTCGGCTTGGTTCTCAACTCAGATCTCAGCTACGTTCACAGCTGGAAGCTGCACTAAAGGCCTGTAGCAGGGTTGTGCATATTGGGCCTTTTTTGCCAACGCAGGCCGACTGGCTGACAGAGTTATTAATCCAATGTGCGCAGCAGCAGGGCATTAAGCATTTTGTGTCGCTGTCACCGCTGCATTCGCAATATATTCAGGCTTTCCATCCCGCAGTATTAGCCGCAGAAACTCGGCTGATTGAGTCGGGTCTGCCCGCTACACTCTTGCACACAGCACCCTATATGCAGAACCTGTTGCGGCTGTGGCACCGTATAAAGTCGGAGGCTGTGTATCAAACGCCTATCGATGCTACAGCGCACTTCAGTGTGGTGGATTTGCAGGATGTGGCGGAAGCTACCGCAATTGTTGTTGCCGAGGGCGGGCACGAATACGCCTGCTATGAGCTGGCCGGCCCGCAGCCGTTAAATCAGCGCGATATGGTGGATATCATTGCAGCGGTGACAGGGCAGGTAATTCACTTGGAGGTAATATCGTTAGAGGGTAAGCCCTTTGATCGAGTGGCCGCCGAGCAATGGCTGGATCGCTGCTCCGAGGCACAATGCCAGCAGTTGCTTTTGATGCTGCAATATTGCAACGACCATGGTCTGGTGGGAAACCCCAATGTGTTAAGTTGGCTGCTGGGGCGTCAGCCCACCAGCTTTACACAGTTTGTGGAAAGTCTTCATCAAGCTGATAAGGCTCTATGATCAGGCCTTATCAACTGGATAAGAATTACTAGGCCGAGTAGTGAGCTCGCCTCAGAAATGGGTTGAGCCAGCGACTGAAAAAGCCGGTGAACTGAATAGGGGCTTCGGTGACCGTCAGGCACAGACAAACCTGGTCCTTGGTTGCTACGGGGCGGTGATTGTGCCTGCCATCGCGGACGATGAAGTCATTTTTCTTGTACAGGCCGGTATCGTCTGAAAAGCTTCCCGCCAGTAACAGGGTGTATTCATCACCGGTATGGGTATGGGTGGGAACCGCAGCGCCTGGCTTAATGCGCAGGATTTCCACCTTGGCGCCATCGCTATCGGTACACAGCTTGACAGCTTCGATGGCGGGTGACAGGTGATGCCAGTTCAGTGCGTCAAAGCCCTTGGGCGCAAACTGCCTTAGTGCCTTGGGAATGGCCGAATCGAAAGCGGACTTTTTAATTTCGGTTGTGGCGTCGGTGGCTTCCGGTGCTACCGGTTGTTGATCGAGTCTGGCTAACACCGCGCTTTTCAAGCTCTCTGGGGTGGTGGGTATCGGTGCCAGGTTTTCCATCAGCTCGGCCCCGATACAATCGAGTCGTTGCAGATGAGTACGGCACTCGCCGCAGGATTCAACATGGGTAGAGACACAGAGCGCATGGCTCAGTGGCAGGCTGCCGGCAGAGAAGGCCGTTAATAATTCAGGGGTTGGGTGATGGTTCGCCATCTTCGTACTACCTCGTTGACAACAATTCTAGCTTTTTAACAACAACTCTAGCTTTTTAACAACAACTCTAGCTTATTCAATGCCAGTCTCACACGAGACTTGACTGTGCCGAGTGGCAGTTCCAGTTCATCGGCGGTTTCCTGATGGCTTTTTCCCTCCAGATATACTTTTGCCAGCACCTGGGACTGCTCAATAGGCAAGTGCTGCAAACCTTCATGGATCCGTTTTTCTGCTTTTTGCTGCTGTACGGCCTGAAACGGATCGGGGCCGGGGTCTTCCAGTTGTTCGAAGATATCGGTGGGATCAATCTCGGAGCTAAACCGGCCGTTGCGTCGCAGGTGATCAATCCGGCTGTTTCGGGCCAGAGTAAAGATCCAGGTGGAAACGGCAGCTTTATCAGGGTTATAAGTATGGGCTTTATTCCACACCTTGATCATTACTTCCTGTGCCAGCTCATCGGCCAGTAGCATGGCGCCCGGCTCCCGCGCCAGACTATACGCTCGTAACAGTGGCACAAAGTGATCGAATAGTCTGTTGAAGGCGTTGCGATCCCGTTGTTTTGCCACCTTGCCAATAGAATCTTTTAACAATGCATTGCGCTCAGCCTGGCTGTTGCGGGCATTGTCCGAATGATCAGGCATCACTGTCTGCCTTCTTTGATGGTTGATTAGATTGAGTTCCAATGCGGCCATCATAATCAGTTTCTCTCGTTTAGACTATTCACTTTGCTCTTTACGAACTACTCAGGCTGCTGGATCAGCAAGTTTGCAACTATTTACATGTTTGCCAGCAGGGATGATCTACAGGCCAGCAACTGTCGTAAATAAATAAGCTTTGCTGATATATTATCGGGTTGTTATGCGGTCTTATTTTATTACTAGCTGAATAGATTTATTCCTGCACAGGTAATGTATATCTCGAAATTCGCGATTAATGAGTCTGTCCCTCTACGAATCAAGCATGAGTCAAACATGAGTCAAACCCTGATAGAACAATTTAAAGAGAGTTACCGGGATATGGCGGTCATGAAGTTGGATGCCCTGGGTGATCTATACGATGACAAAATTCTTTTTAAGGACCCGGTCCACGAGGTAAAAGGCTTGCCCGCGTTGCGCGATTATTTCAGCAGTATTATGTCCGATGTGCGAGAGTGTCGCTTTGAGTTTCTCGATCAGCTTGTTGTGGAGAAGGCAGCCTATATCAAGTGGAATATGCATTTTCGCCACCCTGGATTGTCCTCAGGGCGATTACTGACCGTTCGCGGAATGAGCCAGCTACAGTTTGATGAACGTATTCTTTACCATGAAGATGTCTATGACATGGGGGCTATGGTGTATGAACATATCCCGGTTGTTGGTGGGCTCACTCGCTGGTTAAAACGGCGTCTGGCTGATTAGGTTATGGCGGTTTTATCATCAAGAAAATATTTTTAACGCAGCTGCAAGGATAACAAGCATGGAGTCGATGGCTGGCGAAGTAATTTGGATTACCGGGGCAAGTAGTGGTATTGGCCGCGATTTGGCCTTGGCGCTGGCTGAAGCCGGTGCCACTGTTATCGCCAGTGCGCGCCGCCAACAGGATTTGGATCAGCTTGCGGCAGAGCACGAACAGATTATTCCGTTAGTGTTTGATGTCACCGATGAATCACTGATCGAATCGACTCAGGCGCAGATTCAGCAGCATAGCCCCTATCTGGACCGGGTGATCCTGAACGCCGGCACCTGTGAATATCTGGATATCGCGAACCCGGACTGGCAGATGATGCAGCGGGTGATGGCGACTAACTATTTTGGTGCAGTGAATACCCTTGCCGTTGCCATGCCTTTGTTACAGGCTTGTCGCGAGGGGCAACACAACGCTTCTAAGCGAGCGCATATTGTGGGCGTGGTTTCGCTGGCTACGGTGGTACCATTTTCTCGGGCCGAAGCCTATGGGGCATCCAAGGCGGCGATGCAATACTTTCTGGATTCTCTGCGAATTGATCTGCACAATGATGCAATTGATGTCACGGTAATTAATCCGGGCTTTGTAAAAACACCACTAACAGATAAAAATGATTTTTCAATGCCGTTTCTGTTGGACTCTGACGAGGCAGCCCAGCGGATGATCAAGGCAATTATTAAACGCCCGCAGCAGCATGACTTCCCCGGACGCTTGAAATACCTGTTAAAAACATTGGGTTTTATTCCGCTGCTGTGGAACAGAGTCATAGCGCCACGTTTAAAAGCGTAGACTGGTTTAGTGGTTTTTTAGGGCAGAAAAGTCATGAATACAACAACAATATATAAGGCAGTGTGAGTGAAAATTGCAGTTATTGGATCCGGTATTTCCGGCTTAAGTGCGGCATATCTATTGCAGCAACAACACGATATTACCGTGTTTGAATGTGAGGGCAGAATAGGCGGTCATACCGCAACCATCGATGTCAGTGTGGCCAGTGGCGACTATGCCATTGATACCGGCTTTATAGTGTATAACGATTGGACTTATCCTAATTTTATTCGCTTGATGGATGAGTTGGGGGTGCAGTCCCAGCCCACGGAAATGAGTTTTAGTGTTAGTTGTGATTTGACCGGGTTGGAATATGGGGGTAATAATTTAAATACCCTGTTTGCCCAGCGGCGCAATTTGTTGCGCCCCAGCTATCTGAAAATGCTACTGGATATTCTGCGCTTTAATAAGGAGTCGGTGGCAGATCTGGAATCCGGCAGGCTCGATGCCAGCACAACACTGGGCGAATATCTGCGGGAGCAGGGCTATGGCAAAACTTTTATCAATCAGTACCTGGTGCCAATGGGCAGCGCCATCTGGTCCTCATCGACCGATGATATGCTGAAGTTTCCACTGTTGTTTTTTGTACGTTTTTTTAAAAATCACGGTTTGTTAAGTGTCAGTAACCGCCCGCAGTGGCGAGTAATTCGCGGAGGTTCAAGGGCATACTTAAAACCGCTAACACAAAATTTCAGTGACAGGATAAGGTTGTCGGCATCGATTGCCAGTATTCGCAGAAGCACCGAGGGTGTTACTCTCGACATGGCCGATGGTAGCGCCGAGCAGTTTGATCAAGTGGTGCTTGCCTGTCACAGTGATCAGGCATTGGCATTATTGGCTGATCCCACCGAGGCTGAACAGTCGGTGCTGGCGGCAATACCGTATCAGGAGAACGAGGTAGTGCTCCATACTGATGAAAGCTTATTGCCGAGAAATAGACTGGCCTGGTCGAGCTGGAATTATTGGTTGCGCTCGGAGCATCAGTCGCAGGCCATTCTGACCTATGATATGAATATATTGCAGGGTATTGATGCACCGGAAACTTTTTGCGTCACCTTAAATGCAACAGAGGATATTGCCGCCGAAAAAATACTGGGTCGTTATCATTACAGTCACCCGGTTTTTTCGCTGGATTCGATTGCAGCGGTTGAGCGCTGGGAGGCGGTGAATGGTGTCAATCGTACCTGGTTTTGCGGTGCCTACTGGGCTAACGGTTTTCATGAGGATGGTGTTAGTAGTGGTATACGAGTGGCAAAAGCTCTCGGTGCTGATTGGTGAAAGGTTTTTAGAAGAGCATATTGCTGTCCCACAAATTTGTTTCATCTTGGTCATAGCACATACATACTGGCGTGAGGGAATTTTAAGCCTGTGCCAGACATGAATTCGGTATCCATGCTGGCGACGGTCTCATCAGCAAATGCCGAATCCCTGCCGTCAGATTTTGTGGGGCAGGAATGAAAGAGCATTAAAACTTAAGAGGAACAAGATGCAGAGCGCAATTTATACAGGCTGGGTTCGTCATCGTCGTTTTAGTCCAAAGCGGCACGAGCTTCAATACAAAGTCTTTATGATGTTTCTGGATCTTGCCGAGTTGGATCAAGTGTTTAAACAGACCCGACTCTGGTCACAACACCGCTGGTCTCCGGCGCGCTTTTGTCGTGCAGATTATTTGGGAGATTCTGACAAACCGCTGGATCAGTCTGTTAGGGAGTTGGTGTCTGAGAGAACGGGGGTTTATCCACAGGGGGCGATTCGGCTGTTGACCAACTTGCGCTACTTCGGTTTTATTATGAATCCGATTAGTTGTTATTACTGTTATGACGAGGCCGATAAGTTACAGTTTATTGTTGCGGAAGTAACAAATACTCCTTGGGATCAGCGTCACTGTTATGTGCTCAGTTGTGATTCGGATAAGAAAATCCAGCGTATTCAATTTGGGAAAGAGTTTCATGTGTCACCCTTTAATACCATGGATGTTCGTTATGACTGGTACAGTACGGAGCCCGGTGACTTCCTCAGGATTCATATGCAAAATATGCGTGCTGCGAATAAATCTGTTGGATTAATGAATGTTACTCCAACTAAAGAGCCCAAAGAAAAGGAGCTTGAAGCAAAAGAATTTGATGCCAGTCTGGTTTTACAACGCGAAGAAATTGGTGCCATAAAATTACGACTATTGATTCTTCGGTATCCGCTAATGACCTTGAAAGTAGTGTCGGCCATTTACTGGGAGGCCTTGAAATTGTACCTGAAGGGCGTGCCCTATGTGCCGTATCCGGAGAATAAATCAGATTCAATATCAAAAAAACATTATCGAAAAGCCACTTAACAAAAAAATGTATTGCTGTGTCCGCTGATGATGAGCGGGCCGCCTATTGAATAGCCTTTAGACATTTTATGAGGAAACAGGGATTGCTCTATGACCACCGCAAGTATTGATGACAACAAAGCCAGTCGCGAAATTAAAACCAGTCTCTGGGACGTATTGGCAAAAAAAACTATCCTGAAAGTATTGCACAAAATTGAAGTGGGCCGACTGGTCGTTGAAGATGATGGACGGGTCTATGAGTTTGGTGAAGCGGCTGAGAAGGCTACGGTCACGGCGCATATTTTTGTGCACCATATTTCGGCTTATAAGGATGTGTTGTTTGGCGGCACGATTGGTTCCGGTGAAGCTTATATGCTCGGTAGTTGGAGTTCCTCCAGTTTATTGAATGTCATCAGGTTGATGGTATTGAATATTGAAACGCTGAATAAAATGGATAACTCGCGCCCACTCATTGGGCGTATTACGTCTAAGCTGGTTCATTTGCTGAATGCCAATACCAAAAGTGGTTCCCGAAAAAATATTTCGGCGCATTATGATCTTGGCAATGATTTTTTCCGTTTGTTTCTCGATCCCACCATGATGTATTCATCGGCGGTTTTTCCCAATGAGAAAGCTTCACTCGAAGAGGCGTCTATCAATAAGCTCGATTTAATTTGTAAAAAATTAAATCTGACCGAATCCGATCATTTGATGGAAATTGGTACCGGTTGGGGAGGCCTGGCGATCCATGCCGCAAAAAATTACGGCTGCAAGGTAACGACCACAACTATTTCCAGAGAGCAGTATGAGTACGCCACTGCCGCGGTGAAACGAGCGGGTTTGGAAAATCAGGTGACATTGCTGCTGGAGGATTATCGAAACCTGACGGGAAGTTATGACAAATTGGTCTCCGTAGAAATGATTGAGGCGGTTGGGCATAAATACTACGACAGTTATTTTGAAAAGTGTTCCAGTCTGTTGAAAGCCGATGGCCTGATGTTAATTCAGGCGATTACCATTGCCGACCAGCGCTATGAAGAGGCCAAACGCAGTGTGGATTTTATTCAGCGTTATATTTTTCCCGGTGGTTGTCTGCCTTCCAATGAAGTGATTGCAAAGTGTATCGCCAGAAAAACGGACTTAATGATTGTCGGGCTGCACGATATTGGACAGGATTACGCAAAGACACTGGCGGAATGGCGACTTCGTTTTCACGCCAATATGGATGCAGTAAAGCAGCAGGGTTTTGATGATATTTTTTGTCGCATGTGGGAGTTTTATCTCTGCTATTGCGAAGGAGGCTTTCTTGAGCGAGTCATCAGTACCGCACAAATCGTGTTTGCCAAACCCGGAGCCAGAGCCATCCAGCCCGTTGCATAAACTATTGCGCAATAAGTTGCTGTTAAATGCTGGATTGTTCCAATTGGGTTGGTTTGCCTGCGTCTTAGGGGGGGATTACCTCGCGCTATTGGCAACCGCAGCTATCCTGCTGTGCCACGCCCGTTTCTTTATGGCTGATCAGCGTGAGTGGTGGTATCTGGCAGCGGTGGGTTTAGCCGGTTTGTTGATTGACAACGCGCTGAGTGCCTTGGGTGTATTCACTTTTGCACAACCTTCTGCTGGTTTAATTTCGGTCTGGCTGGTGTGTATTTGGGTGCTGTTTGCGGCAACCCTTAAACACAGTATGGGTTGGTTGCAGGGGCGCTGGTTGTTGGCTGCTGTGCTGGGCGGGGTGTTTGCCCCGATGTCCTATCTGGCTGGCAGCAAGTTGGCCTCCGTGACACTGGCTGCCCCGATAAGTTTTTCACTGGCTGTGCTCAGTCTATGCTGGGCGGTTTTATTTCCCTTGTTATTATTAGCTGCACGTAGGACTTAGAATGAAAAGGATAAAGAGTTTAATAGGGATATATATACTCACCGCTCTTGCGGCTAATCAGGCCTTAGCGGCAAGCCCTCCGGAAGGTATTGAAAACGCTGACCTACCTGCTGAAACGTTCCAGGTTGTGGGCTCTGCCTTTTCACTGGGTGATGGCCAGCTGCTCTATCGCGAATATCACTATTACAGCAAAGACCTGTTGGATCATCGAGTCATTTATCGGTCGCCCGATGATGAGCCGGTGGCCGATAAAACGCTGGACTACCGCAGTGGTTTTACCACCCCGTCCTTTGTACAACAGGATGAGCTGTATCCACAGTTGATTGATGTGAAACTGCAAGAAGATCGGTTAAGTATTAAGTATGTTCAAAAAGGTGATTCACCGGAGAAGAAAACACTCAAGGCCAAAGTGCCATTGGTGATCGATGCCGGATTTGATTATTTTGTTCGTGAAAACTGGCAATCCCTGATCGATACGGGCAAGTCGATGGACTTTTATTATCCGGCGCCGACTCGGCTGAGCCTGATGGAGCTGCGGATGCAGCACCAGCCCTGCAGCGAGGAGATTCGGCCGGGCGAGGAGGTGTCCGCTGAATGTTTCACGATCACATCGGCCAATTGGTTGATTCGCGTGCTGATTGACCCGATTGAAATCGCCTATGATCCGCAAACTCAACAGCTTCTGCGGTTTCGCGGCCTGGGCAATGTATTTGATAGTGGCGGCAGCGGTATGAAGGTGGATATTCAGTATTGCTATCCTCAGCCAGGTGATACTGGTATTGGTTGTTAGCTTCTCATCCTGCGAATATCAGGCTTTGCATCAGAGGGCATTTTCAGTAAAGTGGCTTTTCATCCACAGTAAGCTATCGCATGCCAAATCAACCTTCCCCCTCCCGTCTTGCCGCCATTGATCTTGGCTCAAACAGTTTTCATATGATTATTGCCCGGCTGGAGCAGGGTGAGCTGCGGCCGATAGAAAAAATCGGTGAGAAAGTACAGCTAGGTGCGGGTCTGGTAAAAGGGCGCATGGCTGCCGATGCTATTGAGCGGGGCCTGAACTGTCTGCGCGGGTTTAAGCAATTGCTGGATCAGGCACCCGACTGTGAACTAAGAGTGGTCGGCACCAATGCACTGCGCTCGGCGTTAAACCGCAATGATTTTATCGAGCCAGCTGAGGAAATTCTCGGCTGTCCGGTTGAGGTGATTGCGGGGCGGGAAGAGGCCCGACTGATCTATCTGGGAGTGGCGCATACGCTGGCCGATGACAGTGGCTCGCGGCTGGTGATTGATATTGGCGGTGGCAGCACCGAGCTGATTATTGGCAATCGCTTTGAAGCTCGTATCATGGAAAGCCTGCATATGGGCTGTGTCTCCTACCAGCGTTATTTTATCGATGGACAGATTAATCGCGATTATTTTCTCCGGGCCTATTATGCGGCTTATTTAGAATTGTTGAACATTCGCGGCGATTACCTGGGCCAATGGAAAAACTGTGTCGGCTCCTCTGGTACTTTACTGGCTATTGAGCAGGTACTAATCAATTACGGTATTTCCCCAGGCGGTATTCGACGCAGTGATTTAAACAAGCTGCAGGATATGCTGTTTACCTTTACGCATCTGGATAAGGTGAAACTGGACGGGCTGAAGGAAAACCGCCGGCAGGTGTTTGCCAGTGGTCTGGCCATCACCATGGCGCTGTTTGATGCGCTGGAAATTGAGATGATGCAGCTATCCCAGGGCGCCTTACGTGAAGGTGTTCTCTACGATCTGCAGGGCCGGCTGGAGCATGAAGATGTTCGCGAGCGCACGGTGGTTGCACTGGAGCAGCGCTATGATATCGATCCCATGCAGGCTGGGCGAGTAATGAGCACAGCCGAGCAGTTGGTGGATTTACTGGAGAGTGCCTGGCATTTAACGGATCGGGATAAGCAACTGGTGATTTGGGCAGCGCGCCTGCATGAGATTGGGCTGGCTGTCTCCCATAGTCAGTTCCAGAAACATGGCGACTATTTAATTCGCCATGCTGACCTGGCCGGCTTCTCCCGCCAGGAGCAGACCATGCTGGCAATTCTGGTGCGCTCACACCGGCGCAAGTTTCCGCTGGAGGTTTTTTCCGAATTGCGACCAGCCAGCAGGCAGCGCTGTCTACACTGTGCCATTATTCTTCGGCTGGCGGTGATGCTGCGCTATACCTCCTCGGTGGAAGGCCTGCCCGAGTTTAATTTGCTGGCAGAGGATCATCAAATCAGTGTGACTTTTCCCGAGGGCTGGCTGCAAGAGCATCCCTTAACCCAGCTAGACTTTGCGCGTGAGCAGGAATATCTGGCAGAGATACATTATGAGTTGTTGATCAGCTGAGTCCGACAGGCTCCTGGCGCTGTTATTGACTCATTTACCTGCTCAGTTTTTCGAGAAAGCGCTCCTGTACATTATTGGGTGTGGCCTTACCGGGCTTGAGCTGGGTGTAGCTGCCATCCGGGCATAACTCCCAAGCCTGGCAATTATCGTGGAAATAGGCTTCCAGTTCCTTCAAAACACGCTGCGATAATTTTTCATCCTGAATTGGGAAGGCGACTTCCACCCGCCGATCCAGATTTCGTTCCATCCAGTCAGCGCTACAGCAATAGAGTTTGATGTCGTTGTTTTCAAAGTAATAGGCACGGGAGTGCTCTAAAAAGCGGCCGATGATAGAGCGCACCCGAATATTCTCGGAGAGGCCTTCAATGCCGGGGCGCAGGCAGCACATACCGCGTACCGCCAGATCAATTTTGACCCCGGCCTGTGATGCCTGATACAGCGCTTTGATCACCGAGGTGGAGGTTAAGCCATTGACCTTGGCCAGAATGCGCGCCGGCTTGCCAGCGAGAGCGGCTTCGGTTTCCTGCGAGATTAAGTAGATGATCTGTTTTTTCAGGGTGAAGGGGGCATGATGCAGTTTGCGCATCCGCACGGTTTTGCCCATACCCGTGAGCTGTTGGAAAATTTTGTGTACATCGGTGCAGATATCACTGTCGCTGGTGAAAAGGCTGTAGTCGGTATACACCATGGAGTTGATCGCATGGTAATTGCCGGTACCGAGATGGGCAAAGCGCTTAAGCTGGTTACCCTCCTTGCGAACAATCAGCATCATCTTGGCGTGGCACTTGTAACCAATCACGCCGTAAATTACTACCGCACCGGCCTCTTGCAAGCGCGCGGCCAGTTCCAGATTGTCCTCTTCATCAAATCGGGCGCGCAGCTCAACCACAGCGGTCACTTCCTTGCCGTTTCTGGCTGCCTCGACCAGTGCATCGACCACTTCGGATTCACTGCCGGTGCGATACAGGGTTTGTTTGATGGCCAGTACAGAGGGATCTCTGGCGGCCTGTCGTAACAGATCCACCACCGGGGTGAAGGACTCATAGGGGTGAAACAACAGGTAATCTTTTTCGGCAATAGCATGGAACATATTGCCTGCATCCACCATGCCCTTGGGCACGGAGGGGGTAAAGCGGGGATTCAGCAGGTCGGGGCGATCCACCAGTGAAATCAATTGTGCCAGACGTTGCAGATTGACTGGACCTTTAACCCGATACAGTTCCTGAGTCGATAGCTCATGGGTGTGTAGCAGGAAGTCAGCAATATGGGCCGGGCAGCGCTCGGAAATTTCCAGCCGTACGGCGGTACCAAAGCGCCTTGAGGGCAGCTCACCGCGCATAGCGCGGGCCATATCCTTGACCTCGGCGGTATTAACCTCAAGGTCGGCGTCGCGAGTGATACGAAACTGGTAACAGCCCTTGGCGGTCATACCGGGAAATAATTGATCGACATAGGCCGAAATGATGGAGGATAGAAACACAAAATTATCGCCACCCTCGCAGAGCTTATCGGGGAAACGAATAATTCTGGGTAGTGATTTAGGGGCGGGTACCACCGCTAAACCGCTATCACGACCAAAGGCATCTTTGCCCTCCAGTTCGACAATAAAGTTCAGGCTTTTGTTAACCAGTCGGGGAAAGGGGTGAGCCTGATCCAGTCCAATAGGACTGATCACCGGCATCACCTGGCGGCGAAAATAGTTTTCCGTCCAGCTGGACTGATCGTCGGTCCACTGCTCCGAGGCGATAAAACGAATATTTTCCTGCTCAAGGGCAGGAATAATCGTGTCCAGGTAAGTCTGGTAGGAGTTTTCTACGGCTTCGTGGGAGAGCCGGCTGATTTCCTCCAGCACCTGATCGGCGCGCATACCATCGGATTCAACGAGGGTGCGTCCAAAATTGATTTCCTGCTTTAAATCGGCGACGCGAATTTCAAAAAAAGCATCCTGGTTACTGCTGAAAATAGACAGAAAACGCACCCGTTCCAGTAGCGGATGATGGGTATCGAGCACTTGCTGCAGTACTCGAATATTAAACTGCAACATGCTCAGGTGTCGATTAATATAATAATCGGATTGCGACAGTTGCGCCTTGGTGCTGACGGGGGGTGTCTCTTTCGAATTCATAGCATCTCAGACAACAGTGAGGCAAAAGGTCATTTTGCTACAGGCAGGTGACAATTTTGTTACAGTCTACCCTTGGCGGATTAAGCCATAAGGAGGTTTCATAAACACCAGCATAGCACTGTGTTTGTGATTAAGCGTCAGGAGTTTTATCCAGATACGCAGGGGGGCAGAATGTCATGGAGTCAATGTGTTGGATCAAAAGGGCCGGACTACCACTCTTCGTAATCAATGTCACCAAAACTGTCTTCGGTGCTGGGCATAGCCAGATTGCCACTATTACAGCGATTGATTTGGCTCATATACCGGCTGTAGCTGAGAATCAATCGGGATTTGATCTGGGTTTTGCGCAGGGCGCCGGTTTTATCGTGGATGGTGAACAGCGATGAGGCGGCGTTCTGTAACTCTTCGTCCATGGTCTGCGCGCACTTGTGGATGGCCAGGTCCTGCCCCCAGTTTTCGGGAAGTTCTGTAGACGTTACGCTGGAGGTTTGGGTTGCCACCTCATCAGTTTGCATAAAAATTTCCCTGGTGTCTTCAAAATACATGAAGTCGGCCAAGCCATCGTGATCAATATCCCGGGCGCACATGGAATAAACAAAGTAGCTGTCGCAAAAGGTGTCTGTTAAAGCGGGCTTGAGGCCTTCATTGGCTGGTCCGAGTGAACTGGACTGATGCGGTGCACAGGCGCTTAGCAGCAGGGTCAGTGTGGCGGTGGCTAGCAGATAGAATCGCATCGATATCTCGGCCCGGATGTTTAACATTCACAGGCTGATGAGGATACTCTTTGTGCATGACAATTCTGTGTCAAGATCAGCATTTTGAAAAAATAATGATAACCTGCTGAGTCGCTAGGAGCCTGTCGGACTTAGGATTAATCCAGATTTCGGGGGCACCGCGGCGGCATCCATGCCGCCCGGTCCAGTCGGCGGATACCCGAATCGGCTTAATTCAGTGCCATTAGGCGCAGACCGGTTAAAATGATTGTGCGAATAGTAGAAGCTGGCTACAGCAGGTGGAGACCACGTATGAAATCGATCAGCCAATGAAGTTGACCAGCAGATGCAAAGACCTGTAACCCATGACACTTGAGCAATTACTTTGTCGTCAGTTGGGTGTTGAGCAGGTGCAGCGTGGCGACATGATTCAACAGCTGTGGAGCGGCTACGGTGAGATCGTGCGTTGCTCTTTGCCGGGGGCTGGCGGACCAGCAGCGCAGTATAATTCAAGTGTTGTGGTAAAAGCGGTGTCGCCTCCCGATGAGCAAAACCACCCCCGGGGCTGGAATACCTCGCTCTCTCACCAGCGTAAACTCGACTCCTATCACATCGAAATGTATTGGTATCAGCATTGGTCTGCCCGCTGTGATCAAAATTGCCGGGTTCCCGTTAGTTATTGGGCGGGTGCCAGTAGCACTATTAAATCCATCACAGGAGCGTCCAGCTCAGGCGCTAAGTCCAGCACCGAAGAGGAGCTGCCAGACTGGCTAATCATCATGGAGGATATCGATGCGGCCGGATTTCATTTGCGGAAATCCAGTTTGTCGCTGGGTGAGGTGAAACAATGCCTGCGATGGCTCGCTTATTTTCACGCCTGCTTTTTGGGTGAGTCTGCCGAGGGGTTGTGGCCGGTTGGCACCTATTGGCATTTGGCAACACGCCCTGATGAGTTGGCGGCCATGTCCGATAGTGCCGTTAAAAATGTTGCTGTCGCCATTGATGCACACCTTTCCAGCTGTCGTTATCAAACGATTGTGCATGGTGATGCTAAGTTGGCAAATTTTTGTTTTTCGGAAGATGGTTCGGTAGCCGCTGTCGATTTCCAATATGTGGGTGGCGGCTGTGGTATGAAGGATGTCGCCTATTTTCTCGGCAGTTGCCTGAATGAAACCGACTGTGAAGTGTATGAGCAGGAATTATTGGGCTACTACTTTCGGCAATTGGGTGAGGCGCTTACCCACTATGAAAAAACCGTCGATATCGTAGCTTTGCAGCAGGAGTGGCGGGCGCTCTACGCCTTTGCCTGGACAGACTTTTATCGATTTTTATTGGGTTGGATGCCTGATCACTGGAAAATCAATCGCTATACGCGGTTGTTAGCCGATGAAGTCTTACGACAGCTGTGCTGAGTCGATGGCGAAGGTTGTAAAGGGTTCGCTTGTGAATCGCCCAGTTTCTTGTAAGCTGTTTAAATTCCAGATTAATAAGCGCTTTTAAGTCAGGGGTAGCAGTCATTTATGCAGGATTTACACGCGGCAAATAACCGATTGATTGTCGGTATCTCAGGAGCATCGGGCATTGTTTATGGGGTACGTCTGTTACAAATCCTGAAAGACCTTCCCATCGAAACCCATCTGGTGATGAGCAAGTCCGCTGAGCTGACTCTGGGCTATGAGATGGATATTAGCCTCAATGATATCCATGCCCTGGCCGATGAGGTTCATGCCATCAAAAATGTCGGGGCCTCTATCGCCAGCGGCTCCTTTCCGACAATGGGAATGGTGGTGGCACCTTGCTCCATTCGTAGTATGTCGGAAATTGCTTCAGGTATTACCTCTTCACTGTTAACGCGCGCGGCAGACGTTGTGCTAAAAGAACGTCGTCGATTGGTATTAATGGTGCGGGAGTCGCCACTGCATACCGGGCATTTACGGACTATGACGGCGCTTTCTGAAATGGGAGCTGTGATTGCACCTCCCATGCCCGCTTTTTACACACGGCCCGAAACCCTGGATGAGCTTGTTGACCACAGCGTTGGCCGGGTGCTGGATCTGTTTGGTATCGATGGTGCGGTGCTTAAACGCTGGGGTGTGGATGTCGGGCAGCCGTAGCTAACAAGTTGACTGTGCGGTCCATCTATAATCGATAATTGCCATCAGGTGAGTGGATAGTTTAACTGGAGCAGTCGCGATGGATGTGCGGACGAGGTTGCTATCGAATTGATCGTTTTCATATTGTGCTTGCCTCGATGCTGTTGGTCACTCCAGGTATAGATAGAGGTTAAGTGGGTAAAACATGGTTTAGTTTATTAAAAGGGCTGTGTTAACCTTCTGCTTTACGGCTCTTATAAATTGACATGTGTCTGCCATGTGTGTGCTCAGCAAAATTTTATTCTTTCTGTTGATAGGGTTTTCAGGTTCACTGGCCTATGCAGCAGAGGCGGTGTTAAAGCTAGGTGGGATCGTTATCGAGCCCGATCCTCCTTACCGCTGGTATGATTTCTGTAAAGGGCGCCCCTCCGGTAGCAATTATTATTTGTTGAATAAAATCCTGAATGATTTGGGGGTGGAGTTTAAAACCGCTGAGCCCATTTCTTTTTCATCGCCTGAGCTGCCACTGCTGCGCCAGAAGGTAAAAAATAACGAGTTCGATGGACTGGTGGCTGGCGTGCCGGTTCCCTCGGCGGGTGTTAAATACAGTAAGAGCCCGATTGTTAAAGTGGCCGTCGGTATTTTTTATAACGAGTCCCGGGTTATGGTCGAATCGCTGGCTGACTTGCAGGATAAAACAGCGATTATAATGTCACTTGACCCGAGGCTGGGTAGCTATAATCAATATTTAGCCTGGGCTGAAAAGCATGGGCTTAAATACAAGGTTGTCAAAACCACCGATCAGGCAATCAATCTGGTTCACGGTGCTGATAATGTCTATTTCCTGGCTAATCGCTACGATTTTGAGCTAAATAAAGCGTTTAAGCGTTTTGATATACCGCAGGCGATGTACCAGCTTCACTTTGTGATGTCTGAGCGATCCCCCTGGGTCAAGTTGTTACCTGAAATTGATGCGGCTCTGGCGTTGGCAAATCAGACAGGAGCTATCGAAAAAGTACAGTCCGAATTTGCAAAGCTATGGCTAAATAGCGATGTTAGAAATTGTGCAACATCCAATATTGACACGGCGAATTTTCTTTCAGCGCCCTGATATGTTGTGTGAAAAACACAATGTGCTTTGCTGAAAGTTTTTATGGCAAGATCTGGCGAGAATTCTATGGCCACACAAGTCAATATCACCCGTCTGGACTACAAAGCATTTTATCCGGTTACAACACGCTGGATGGATAACGATATCTATGGCCATGTTAATAACATTGTTTACTATGCCTATTTTGATACGGCGGCCAATACCTTTCTAATCAATCACTGTGGTTTGGATATTCAGCAGGGGGAATTAATAGCTTTAGTGGTCAGTTCGTCCTGCGAATACCTTTCGCCAGTTGCTTTTCCCGATAAAATTGAAGTGGGTATACGAATCGACAATCTGGGCAATAGTTCGGTGCAATACGGGCTGGCGATATTTAAACAGGGAGAGGATATGGCCTGTGCCTTTGGCAGCTTTATTCATGTGTTTGTTGACAGGGTGTCGCGCCGACCGAAAAGAATTCCTGATGCCATGCGCAAAAATATGCTGAAGCTAACCGCTAAGTTGGATGGATAATTGCTGTGAGGTTATTTCTGCCGGTAAGGAATCTGGCAGTAGCTGATCCCGGATTGAGGCATGCAGCCCTGTTTTTGTAGAAAGAGTTTTAGCGAGTTCATGGATAATTCGCTGTTAACCGTCGGCCCCAAAAAAACCTGATCCAACCCTAGCTGTTGTTTTCCGCTTTGATGTAATTGAAAGTTGAAATAGGGTACAAGCATGGAAGTGCCTTCCCTAAAGTGAATATGTTTCGTGTATTGATCAAATTTTTCCAATGGTATAACCGAGGAGATAAGGCGCCACTCCTGCTCCTCTTCAAAGGAAGGGTGTTTTAAAATAGCGGCAATACGCAGCAAATCGCTTTCCATCTGTTCAAACACATCATAATAACTTTCTGTGCTGGAGCGTTGCTCATTATTGGTGTTCTCGCCAATCTTCAGAGAGGTTTCCTCCATAGTATCAATTAAGTCGGATATTAATGTGCGTTGCTGTTGCGCGTCGTAAATGCATTTTCCCACCTGAAAGTTTTGCTCATTAGCGCAGGCTTTTATGTGCTCGGGATTAAAGCCGAGGCTAACGCCCTTGCCGTGCATGCTGTAGCCGCGCCACTGACTAAGCAGGTTACCATTGGCGCGAAAGGAGGCACCAAACAACATAGGGCCATTGACGATACGATGGGATAACCACTCCAATAACTGGTTTAGCAATTTGGGGTGGTCTGTGCCGGCAATAATTCTCTCGGTTATCTGGCTGCTTAACAGTTCCAGGGTATGTTTAAGCTCCGCTGAATCATTCATGTAACGGATGTCACTGGCGCGCAGTGTTCGACTTTTAATAATGCCCAGCATGCCACTATAGGACGTGTAGTGGTAGAGTGTATCCTGAGGGACGTTGGCGAAGAGCTGGCTGCTAATGTTTTCTATCATCTCGAAATCCTAGCGGAAGATTGCGACAATATTTTTACACGTTAGGATAATGAGAGGAAGATTGATAGAGTTAATGGCGTAGGGATTATAGATTTTTTCCAGTTAACGGTTTTTTAATTGCGAAAAAGCCTCCAATGCCATCTGCCGGCTGATTTTCAGGTCGACAATGGGTTTGGGGTAATTTTCTCCCAGTGTGATGCCACTGCTGCTTAATACTTCTGATGGCGCTTCCCAGGGGCAGTGAATAAACTTATTGGGTAGTTGCGATAACTCGGGACAGTAGTGCTTAACGTAGTCCCCTTTCGGGTCAAATTTTTTACCCTGTAATACGGGGTTGAAAATTCTAAAATAAGGCGCTGCATCCGCCCCGGAGCCGGCGACCCACTGCCAACTGGCGCTGTTGCTGGCTAAATCCGCATCCAACAGATAATCCCAAAACCACTGTGCCCCGGACTGCCAATGGACCAGCAAGTTTTTCACCAGAAAAGACGCAGTGATCATTCGCACTCTATTGTGCATAAAGCCTGTTTGGCAAAGCTCCCTCATTCCGGCATCTACAATTGGTATACCGGTTAAACCCTGCTGCCAGGCTGATAAGGCTTTGTTGTTTTTTCGCCAGGGGAATTGCTCAAATCGTTGATTAAAGTTTTTACTGGGTAAATTTGGAAAATGAAATAACAGGTAATAGGAAAATTCCCGCCAGGCTAATTCACTCAAAAAAGTGTCGCGATGCTGGTCCAGGTCTGTGGTGTTATTGGGTCCGGCAATGGCGTACCAAATCTGGTTGGGCGACACTTCGCCAAAATGTAAATGTGGTGATAACTTTGAGGTGCCAATTACTGAAGGTATATCGCGTTCGTCTTTATAGTGTGCGACGGAATGCTGAATAAAATCGCTCAGTTGCAGTTTGGCACCAGCCTCACCGGGCTGCCATTCACTTTCTATGTGCTGATACCAGTTGATGGCGGGTAGCAACTTGAGTTGATCAAGCGGATGTCCGAAATTTTTTCCAGAAAAAAAGTGTATATCGGGTGTGTCAGTGGGAAATCTGGGTGCGCTATGGGCAAGACACCCCTTGCGATAATAGGGGGTAAATACTTTGTAGGGAGTGCCGTCTTTTTTCTGAATCGTCCAGGGCTCCCACAGCAGTGACGCATTAAAACTGGCGACAGAGATATTGCGTTGTCTCAGTTTTTCCTTGAGTTTTTTGTCACGGTCAATTCGCCAGGGCTCGTAACAGCGGTTCCATACGATATTGTTGATACCGGTCTCGGCTAAAAGTGTTGGAATAATACTGAGAGGGTCGCCAATAAAAAGCTGCAGTTTACCATCCAGACTGTTGTTGAGCGCTTGCAAAGAATGATGCAGCCACCAGCGGCTGGCGCCCCCCATTGCCCACTCTCCGGAATTGATGTCATCCAGTATGTAGATCGGTAATATCGGACCGTTTTCTGTGGCATGTTGAAGTGCAGGATTATCCTGTAGTCGCAAATCCTGTCGAAACCAGACTAATGTACCTGTCGTCACCTATAACTGCCCCATTGGTATAGCTTTATGCTATGTATACTCTCCCGGGCAGAGAATGGATTACTGTGTGTTTGCTTTAGTGATAAAAGAGGCTGATGTAAACAATAGCGGCCTCAACTTGCCAGGCAGTTGCGTCCCTGTTGCTTAGCCCGATAGAGGGCATCGTCGGCTGTTTTCAGAACTTGCTGGGGATCGTTGATGTCGGGGGTCCGCTCTGCGACGCCAATACTAATTGTGACTGAGACAGTTTTTGCTCGGGGTTTTGATCGCCGTTTGGCGGTGCCTTCTTTGCTGGACAAAGGGCGGTTTGATTTGTCTCGAAGCGCGATGGGATAATCCCTGATAGCGAGCCGTACGGTCTCAAGATGAGGGGTGCAGCTCTTCAATGTTTTACCCGGAAAAATAATGCAGAATTCTTCGCCGCCATAGCGATAGGGGGTGCCGCCTCCTGCAACGCGGTTGATATGACGTGCAACAATCTTTAAGACATCGTCACCTACATCGTGGCCGTGGGTGTCGTTAAATTTTTTAAAGTGATCTACATCCAGCATGGCGATGGTATAGCTTCGTCCGAGTGCCAGTAGTTTTTCATTGAGTGCCCTGCGACCCAGCAGGCCGGTGAGCTCATCCCGGTAGGCCATCTCGAAGGAGCTGCGTAATAATCCGATGATTAACGCAATGGCGGCGGCTGAAAACAGGATGCTTGAAATATGGGGTTGGTCAAAAAAGGCCAGCGTGGTGAAAGCAAAAAGTTGGCTGCTTATTAGTGCCGCTTCTGCCTCGGTATTGCGTCGTAACAGTAGCGACAGCAGGATAATAGCGGTAAGCAAAAACCACAAGCTGCCATTGAGGGAAAGAACGTAGTGCTGGCTAGGTCTGACTGGAAAAAATTGTGTGAGCTGAGACAGATGCTGTGTGTCGATACTGTCTCGGTAAAAATAAATCGTAATAGCCAGTGCGGGAGTAATGGCCAGAGGTAGCAAAGAGTTGCTATTCCAAAGTCCCTTTTCGGGCAGTATTGAAAACAATAGCATCGCTGTGGGGAGTGCCAGGCTGAGTGCAGTGTAGAAGTAAAAGGTTTTAATCTCCGTCAGGGGTGTTTGTAATTGGCTGTGAATAAGCCAGTAGCTTGCCAACATGGCAAGCGATGCACAGAAAAATCTGGCGCGATTATAAAAATGTGCAATACCCAGAGCCAATAGAAACAATAGATAGGGCAGCAGTTCTAACAGGTGTAAATAGTTGCTGTCGAGGGTTTCGATTTTATTGAGACTATAGCCTGCAGCTAACAGCAGGAATAGGGGGATAACTAATCGATAAAGTGGTTTTAATAGCGGGTGCATATACGGATTCGGACAAAAAATACTGCCGTTCAGTATAGATGATATTTACCGGCTGCGAGGAAATAAGAAAGTGTTAGGGGGTGCTGCTGGTTCCTTTCGTTGATCAACCGAAGGAACCAGCATTTTCGTGAGGGTTCGGAAGAGGATTTAGAATGCGTAAGAGAGCGAGACTATTGTTTCCTTATCGGCATGTCGATTGCCTTCGGGCACTTCTTCGGTGTACTTGATGTTATAGGAAAGTTTTACCGAAATTTCACCGATAACAGCCATTTTTAAAGCCGTTTCAGCGGTACTTATCGTGTTGTCGTCACCGGATTCAACGTTAATAGACTGTGAGAAAGAGGCGGTTTCACTAAACTTCCACAGGTATTTTGAGAAGGCGCGAATGATAACTTCTTCAGTATCTTCAGAATCCATAGTCTCGTCGGAGACTTTATTGACTCGATAACCCGGGCCAATCTCAACATCCCATTTCATCATTTCATTATTTAACAGGCGACGACCATAGCCGACAGCCACTGTCGCTTGATAGTCAAAACCTGAAAAGCGGTCATCGTCGTAGGAGCCGTACAAAAATGAATAATCATGTTCGTTGTATTGGTAGGCCAGTCGGTTGGAGATGAAGTAGTTCTCGCCGGTGCGCTCGCCATCACTGCTGGAGTTGAGTGAGTCAGCGTCGATATTATAACGCCAGGCATCTCTTTCCCGCTGAAGGCTAATAGAGCTGCTGACGGTGGTCTCTTCGGTATTACCTGATGTGTCAGCATAGCCAAACTCAATATCGCCACTCCAGATTTTGATTTCTTCGGGTTCTGGTTCAGGCGCGGGTTCTGGTTGTGGAGTTGTGGCTTCGGCGGCCTGGGCAGCGCGCTCAATTTGCTGCATCTCGGTGGTCAGTTTATTGATTTGAAATTTAATTTCCTCGATGCGTTGTGCCTCTTCAGCGGATATTTCTTTACTTTCCTGAGCCTGAAGCGGAGTGGCCAGGCTGATAGTGAAGAGTGAGGCTGCAATCAGTTGTGGGGTCATTCGATTCATTAGCATGGCAAGGTCTTATTCCCAGTCTGAAAAAAGGCGTCAAATTACACCGTAACGTGCCAAAAGTCACCCTTTGCCGGGGATTTGAGCTTGGAATTTAATCGCTCAGGGTGAACTATTGCGGGGCGCACCAAAATGGTGGGCTAAATGAGGAGCGCTGAGGGAGGGGGCTTTATAAGAATTGGTTTGCTTAAAGTTGTTCGGGATAAAGGGAGGGAGTAAACACTGCGACCTTCTTGCCAGTGAAGGTCACAGTATCGGATAGCGCGGGGGGATTAATTAACCGACGCCGTAGGCTAGCATGGCATCGGCGACTTTGATAAAGCCGGCGATGTTGGCTCCCTTGACGTAGTTCATATACCCATCCTCATCACCATATTTGGCGCATTGGGCGTGAATGCCTTTCATGATGGTTTGCAACTTGGATTCCAGTTCCTCCGAAGTCCAGGACATGCGAATACTATTTTGAGTCATCTCCAATCCCGATACTGCAACGCCACCGGCATTCGCCGCCTTGCCGGGGCCGTAGAGCAACTTGGAGGCCTGTAGTACCTTGATGGCGTCAACCGTGGTGGGCATATTGGCTCCTTCGGATACCGCTTTACAGCCATTGGCAACCAGTGAGGTGGCGTCTTCGACATCCAGTTCGTTTTGTGTGGCGCAGGGGAAAGCGAGGTCGCAGGGTACTGACCAGGGTCGCTTGCCTTTATGAAATTCGCAACCGTATTTCTCGGCGTATTCTGAAATGCGTCCGCGTTTTACGTTTTTGAGGTGGATGATGTAGGCGAGTTTTTCGGCATCGATGCCCTTTGGGTCATAAATAAATCCCGAGGAGTCAGACATCGTCACAACTTTGCCGCCGAGTTGATTGATCTTCTCGGCGCAGTAGGTGGCAACATTACCAGAGCCGGAAACGGTACAGGTTTTGCCGGCAATGGAGTCGCCGTGGTGTTGCAGCATTTCTTCCATAAAGAAGGCGTTGCCGTAGCCGGTGGCCTCGGTGCGGATCAGGCTGCCACCAAATTCCAGCGCCTTGCCGGTAAGTACGCCGGTAAATTCATGAGCCAGACGTTTGTATTGACCAAACATATAACTGATCTCTCTCGCGCCGACACCAATATCACCGGCGGGAATATCGGTGTTAGGGCCGATATGGTGGAACAGTTCAGTCATAAAGGCCTGGCAGAAACGCATCACTTCTCGATCGGATTTACCCTTGGGGTTAAAGTCGGCGCCGCCTTTACCTGCCCCCATAGGCAAAGTGGTTAGACTGTTTTTAAAGGTCTGTTCAAAGCCGAGAAATTTCAGAATGCTGAGATTGACCGAAGGGTGAAAGCGCAGGCCGCCCTTATAGGGGCCGATCGAATTATTAAACTGCACGCGAAAGCCGCGGTTGACGCGAATATGGCCAGCGTCATCTTCCCAGACAACGCGAAAAATAACCGTGCGATCCGGTTCAGTCATTCTTTGGATAATACCTGCTTGTTGGTATCTGGGGTTGTCGAGAATAAAAGGAATGACAGATTCGGCGACCTCGAAGACCGCTTGATGAAACTCCTCTTCTCCGGGAGTCCTCTTGATCAAGCCATCCATAAAGTGCTCTAACGATAAATCTTCGTACATGCTGCCCTCCAATGACTGAGCAAATATTAGGTTATTGATTTTATTGGTGAATTATTGGTTTGCTGCTTATCCTTGTTAGTTGAATCTGGACATAACGAATGTTCAGTGTAGTCGAATTATTTAGCCAACAGGAATAAATGGTAATTCCCCCGTTTTTCAAGATTCGGTTGTTGCCGTTGAAGACTATTTATCGTTTAATGCAAAACTTAAGAGAAACCTTGCTAGCCGTATGTATTTAGTCAGCCTTTTAGGTAGCTATTTGTTGAGTGTTTAACGGTTTTCACAGGCAGGGTCAAAACAGATTACCCAGTATCTGTTTCAAAAAAATACAAACAAGCAATGATAAGTACGGTTAGGTTATGCGGAGGTGAGACGCCCGTTTCCTGATCGTCGTAAGAATAAAACTGATCTTTCATCCAGGGGACATAGATGTCTGACCGTTTTCATATAGCGGTAGTGGGTTCCGGCCCGGCGGGTTTGAGTGCTGCCGGGCGCGCCGCTCACTATGATCGTCAAAAGCGCGAATCCGATCCCAATCATCAGTACACCCATGTCTTGCTGGAATCCTTTGATAAACCGGCAAAAACCATTCAGCGCTATCAAAAGGGCAAGCATGTTATGGCTGCCCCCGATTTTCTTACCCTGCGCAGCGATTTTGATTTTGACGCGGGCAGCCGCGAAGACATTCTGGGAGGTTGGGAGCGGCGTGTCACTGATGCGGATGTCAATATTCGTTATGGTTCAGAGGTCACTAAAATTGAAGGGCAAAAGGGTGATTTCAAACTAACCCTCAAGGGCGGCGCGGTCATTGAGGCCGAGTTTGTGATTCTGGCCATTGGTCTTGAAGGTAACCCGCGCAAACTGGGGGTGCCGGGTGAAGACCTGCCTATTGTGCAATACACACTTGATGACCCTTTGGCGCATAAAGATGAGTCAGTGGTGGTGGTGGGTGCCGGTGACTCGGCGATTGAAAATGCTCTGGGCCTTGCCAAACAAAACAAGGTGGCCATTCTAAACCGTCGCGATGAATTTTCCCGGGCCAAAGAGGGCAACCTGAATGCTATTCTGGCTGCCAATGCTGACTCCAGTGTTCCGCTTACCTGCTATTACAGTACCTCGGTCAAACAGCTGATTGAGACGGATGATGGCTATGAGATAACGCTGAACACGGCGGAGGGCGAAAAGGCCTTTGCCTGTGACCGGGTGATCGCCCGGTTGGGGGGGATTCCTCCGCGCGGCTTTGTGGAATCGATTGGGGTTGAGTTTCCCAATGCCAAGCCCGATGCTATTCCCGAATTAAGCGGTAAATATGAATCCAATGTGGAAGGTCTTTATATCATTGGCTCGCTGGCGGGTTATCCGCTGATCAAGCAGGCGATGAATCAGGGCTATGACGTGGTGGAGTATATCCACGGCCATGACATCAAGCCCGCCGACCATCCCCTGCTGGAATTGCAGTTTAATTTGCTGCCTTACCTGAAGGATGTGGATGATCTGGTTAAGTTGTTCCAGCAACGTATTCCCATGTTTCGCGAGATGAACGCATTGCAGTTTCGGGAAATGGTGATCGAAAGCGACATTCTGGTGAGTTATAACGAAGGCCCGATGCTGGACGAGGTGAGGGCCAAGGCCAAGGCGTTGGATAAGGAGCTGGAAAAGCAGCATCCCAAACCGCGCTTCACCAAGGTTATACGAGCCGGAGATTACATCTACAAAGACGGCGACTTTACCAACTCCTTCTTTACCATCGTCGAAGGCGAAGTGCAGGTGGAGATGCCGGGTATCGCCAAGCCGATGACCTATACTCGCGGTCAGTTCTTTGGTGAGGCCAGTCTGCTTTCCGGTCGTCCTCGCGAGGGTAATGCGATTGCAGGTAGTGATTGTATTATCGTGGAAACACCGCGTCGTACCATGGTCAAGTTGATGAACTCCAATGATCAGGTGCGCGAGGGCATCGACCTGATCTTTATTGTGCGGGCGCTGCAAAAAAATCTGGCGCCGCAGTTATCCGTGGCCAAGCTCAGCGAATTTGCGACAACTGCGAAACTGCAAACCTTCAAGGCGGGTGAGCAGCTATTCAAACAGGGCGATCAAGGCGCTTCCCTGCATATCATTCGCCGCGGTGCGGTGTCGCTGGCGCGCGAGTCACGCGGCGAGCGTATCGTCGTGGCGCAGCTGCAAACCGGCAAGTTAGTAGGTGAGCTGGCGCTGATGGGTGACCCCGTTCGCCGCGAAACGGCCACGGCAGCGGTGTTGACCGAAACCATCGAGCTGGACAGTAAGTCCTTCTTTAAACTGGTGCAGGCCGATACCTCTCGCATCGAATTTTTACAGCGCAGTGCCAGTGAGCGCGCAGTCATTCACACGACTATGGAAGCGCGTCCCGAAGTCGGTTCGGTAATGCAGTTCCTGATGGATGAAGGTCTGGGTGAAGCCACTAACTGTTTGGTGATTGCGGAGGATCTCTGTGTCGGCTGCGACAATTGCGAGAAGGCCTGCGCCGAAACCCATAATGGAATCTCCCGCCTGGATCGTAAATCCGGAGCGTCCTTTGCAGAAATCCATATCCCTATTTCCTGCCGTCACTGCGAACAGCCACACTGCATGAAGGATTGTCCGCCCAATGCCATTCACCGGGCCTCAACGGGTGAGGTATTTATTGGCGATAACTGCATTGGCTGCGGTAACTGTGAGTCCAACTGTCCCTACGATGTCATCAAGCTGGCTTATGATGCACCGAAAAAACCGGGCTTCTGGAGTTGGCTGTTATTCGGTAGTGGTAACGGTCCGGGCGAAGAGCCAGGTTATATGCCCAACGAAGTTGCCAAAAAGAAGGGCAAAAAGGCCGTTAAGTGCGATGCCTGTATGGATCTGCCCTCGGGCCCTGCCTGCGTTAATTCCTGTCCCACCGGCGCGGCGGCTCGAATCTCGCCGGAACAATTTATCGAACTGGTAGAACAGCGCTAGTGGAACGACGATAGTAGAGCAACGATAGACGATGCATGAGAATATTTTAAAATTTAAAGGCGGTCGCTATTTCTATATCACTGTCGTGATGCTGGTGATCTGCGCCTTGATCTATGCCTCACAGGCTGGTGGCAAGCAGCCACCCAATGGCGGCACTTGGCAGGGCTATGTGCTGGGTACCCTGGGAGCGCTGTTGATTGTCTGGCTGACACTGTTAGGTAAGCGTAAGCGTAATTATAAATCCCGTTTTGGTTCCATGCAGGGCTGGGCTTCGGCGCATGTGTACCTTGGGACGAGTTTGCTCATTGTGGCGACCTTGCACTGTGCGGTTCAGTTTGGGTTTAACGTTCACACGCTCGCCTATGTCCTGATGTGTCTGGTTATTTTTAGCGGCTTTGCCGGTATTTACGTCTACCTGAGTTATCCACGTTTAAGTGCACGCAATCGGGCTAACAGTTCCCGGGCCGAGTTGTTTACCGAGCTGGGGCAACTTAATGAAAGCGTCAGGCAGCTGGCCAAGGCCTGTGATTCGCAAATTCAGATGGTAGTCGACAGTGCGGTGGACCGTACCAATATTGGTGGCAGCGTGTTTGCCCAGTTGTTGGCAACGGATACTTCGCAAATGCTGAAGGTTGCTGATGAAAACAGTCAGTCGATGGCGGCTTCACGGGTCAGCAATAAAGATCAGCAGGCGGTAGTGGATTTTATCGCGCAGCGTATTCCCCGCAGCCGCAAGCAGGTCGACTCGGCCAATCTGCAACAACTGTTAACGATGCTCTGTCGCCGTCAGGCGCTATTGCGCAAGATTCGCCGGGATGTTCAGTTTCAGGGGTGGTTACAGGTTTGGTTGTATATACATATCCCTTTGACTATGGCGCTGTTAGTAGCACTGGCAGTACATATAGTGTCGGTTTTCTTTTATTGGTAAGTACAGTTTTAAGCTACGTCATTGACTGGCACTGTTTATTTAACACGATAGAACAATAAGTATGGATTTATTATTACGCGAAGTTGGCAAGCATCAGGGTCAGGTGGTCTATCAGGATACCGAGCTGACCGATGATGTCATCACTATCGGAAGTGCGGCTGATCAATTGATTCAGCTGCGCGGCGGTAGCATTAGGCGTCAACATGCAGTAATGAAAATGGCTTCAGGTCAGCTGACCATTAGTTGTGTCGGCAAACACACGATTGCGGTCAATGAGAAGCCAGTTAAAAGTGCCGCGCTGTCAGTGGGCGATGAGATTGCGCTGGAGTCTCACAGTATCAAAATTGTGCGGGCCCCCGGCGGTTTTGACGCGGCCTGTGAGGTCTTTATTGACCGCGAGTTACAGGCGAATTCCTTTGAGTCGGCCTACGTCACCAGCTTGGATGAAACCTCGCTGGGTAAGCGGACACCCTCCTATTTGTTGAGTTTGTTGGTGGCAGTTGCCGTGTTGGCCTGGCCGTTATCGGCTTATATGTTACGGGATAATCCCGTTGATCAAGTGACCGGTCAGCCGCAGTATCAAAAATCCGGGGCGGGCGATAAATTATGGTCCAGCGGTCCGCTGTTGCCAGCGCACCAATTGGAAGTGGGTGATGATTGCTCCGCCTGTCACAAAGTTCCCTTTCAGACTGTTCAGGATCAGGCCTGTATCGACTGTCACCAGTCGGTGCCTGATCATTTCGACTATGGGGCCGCTGGCCAGAAAGAGGTAGCAGCAGGGCAGGGCCATGGCGGTGAGCTCGGTGCCATGCATATCGAGTTGGGGGTCACTGAGTGCCAGAGCTGTCACAAGGAGCATAACGAGCCCGCTGTGATGGTAATGAGCTCGGATGCCCTGTGTGTGAGCTGCCATGAAAATGATATTAAATTGTCAGACCAGTCCACGGGTACTCTGGCCGTCACCGGTTTTGATATGGATACCCATCCCGAGTTTAAGCTGAATTATCTTTTGCCCAAGGTGGTGGAAAAAGGTACAGGTTTTGGTGTCGAGTGGTATACCAAGCTGGAGGAGTATGGTTCTGATCAGATGGATGTGTCGAATCTGAAATTTCCTCACGATGTGCACCTCGACCCTGACAAGGTACAAATGACGGGTGGCGCTGAGGGCATGGTGTGTAGTGATTGCCATACCCTGAAATCCGACAAAGAACACTTTGAAGCGATCACTATGGAGAAGCACTGCGGAGCCTGCCATGATTTGAGCTTTGATGTGGCGGACCCAGACCGACAGCTACCCCATGGTTCACCACGCTCAGTGGTACAAACTATCGAAGAGCATTTTGTTCGGGTTTACACCGACCCTGACTACAAGCCTCTGGGTTCTGAAAAGCGCCGGCGCCGGCCCGGTCAAAGTACCAGTGGTGATGATTGTGATGACAAACCCTTTGACTGTGGCATGCAGCGCGCTAAAGTAGAAGCAGGGATTCAGTTTACGCAGCGAGGATGTGTTACCTGTCACGAAGTATCCGATAATCAATCGGACGACCTGTACGCGCGCTGGATGGTATTGCCAGTGAGGATTAATCACGATTGGTATGGTCGGGCCATTTATGATCATGCCAGTCATTTGACCCAGCGAGGGATGAGCGAGAATCAGGTGTGTTCAAGCTGTCACCAGGCCGGGCAATCAGCAAAAAGTAGCGATGTATTAATTCCAGGTATCGAAAACTGCCAGAGTTGTCATGGCGATGTTTCGGTACAGGACAAGGTATTGGTTAACTGTATCTCCTGCCATGCCTTTCACCCGCAGGCAAAAAGTATCTAAGCAGAACGATAAGGTTGTAAATGCCGCGGGAACTAGACAATCGGCACATTTAGAACAGGAATCTAAATAATGAGCTTGCAAAGACTTTTCTGGGCTTCACTGTTACTCACCACTCTCACAGCCTGTTCAGGCGGTGGCAGTTCTGTTGGTGACGAGGCGGGAACCAACGATACCGATACCGCAGGCGGCTGTGATGGCTCCTGTGTCACGGATAATCCGGTTAACCTCACCGTTACGGATGTGCAAACCATCCTGGCGCAGGCTGTAGCCGAAGCGCAGGCGCAGGGTGTGGATGCGACCATTGCGATTTCCGATCGCGTCGGCAATATTCTGGCGGTTTATCGAATGGGTGATGCGGCAGACCGATCAGTTCTGTTAGCCACGGAAACTGACGGTAATGGCAATGCGGTCATCGATAGCGGGCTTGAAGGGATTGCACTACCAACCCCGGGAGTGCCGCTTAATATCGATGACCAGGCAGCCATTGCCAAAGCGATTACCGGTGCTTATTTATCCTCCGAGGGCAATGCCTTTTCCACGCGTTCAGCCAGCCAGATTGTGCAGGAAAACTTCAACCCCGGCGAATCGAATCAACCTGCCGGACCTCTATTTGGCGTACAGTTCAGTCAATTGTCCTGCTCCGATTTTACGGTTGATAGCGCGGCTATCACTCATGGCCCCAAACGTTCGCCATTAGGGTTATCGGCTGATCCCGGCGGTTTGCCCCTCTACAAAGACGGTACGCCTGTGGGTGGTATCGGTGTGTTGGCTGACGGACTTTACACTATCGACAAGGTTATTTCTGATCGTGACCGTGATATTGACGAAATGATCGCCTTTGCCGGTACCTTTAACTATTCCGCGCCGGTTGATCGTCGCGGAGACCGCATTACGGTGGACGGTAAAACCTTCCGCTTCAGTGATGTGGGTTTTGATGACCTGATGTCGGACCCTGCCTCGGCGCTGGATTTTGCCAGTATTCCCTCTACCACGGGTGCACTTATTACGGTGACGGGCTACAACCCCGGTGCGATTCAGGCCGGTGTGGCATTTGGTCAGCCTGAATCGGGTATTCGCGCAGACACTACCGCTTTTGATCCATCTCTCGATGCCTTTGTCTTTGTCGATGGTGCTAATGCCAACCGTTATCCGGCTAGTGCCGGTACCGATGGTTTAATGACCGCAACAGAGGTACAGACGGTTCTGGAAGAGGCGTTAAAAGTTGCCAATCGCGCCCGCGCCCAGATTCGGCGTCCGCTGGATAGTCAGGCCCGGGTGACCATGACGGTGGTAGATACCAATGGTGAAATCCTTGGCATGGTGCGAACCCGCGATGCCCCGGTTTTTGGCGCTGATGTCTCGGTGCAAAAGGCGCGTACTGCAGCATTTTTCAGTTCTGCCGGTGCGGCCTCATTTTTGAATGCTCAGCCTGATGCAAAGTATTTCGATATTTCAGATTCCGCGCTAGCGCTCACAACGAGAGAATCTGTAACACTGGCTGATTATGTGACAGCGGTGCAGGCGTTTATCCCAGACCCTAACGCTTTAACCGATGGTGCATTTGCCTTCTCTGACCGGGCGGGTGGCAATCTGTCACGGCCATTCTATCCCGATGGTTTAATGGACCGCCCGCATGGGCCTTTCAGTAAGCCGCCGGGTTCCTGGAGTGTGTTTTCCACTGGTTTGCAGCTGGATATGATTATGAACGGCATACTCCAGCATGTCTTGAATGTCGCGACTGCCAATACTGTGCCTTCAATTGCTGACAATACTAACAACTGTACCGGTGTTGATTTCAGCCCCGAAACTCTAACCTTTACTGAAACAGCCACCAGCAATGTCATGGCCAACGGCAGCCAGATTTTCCCTGGCAGTGTGCCTATCTATCGTGACAATACACTGGTCGGTGCTATTGGTGTGTCAGGTGACGGTATTGATCAGGACGATATGATCAGTTTCCTCGGGGTGCATAATGCAGGCGAAATTCTTGGATCAATCAATAATGCTCCAACGGCAATTCGTGCCGATAACCTAACTCCTCAAGGCGTTCGTTTACGATTTATACAGTGCCCGCAGGCACCGTTTATAGACAGCGACGAAGACAATGTGTGCGAAGGGAAATAGAGCGAAGCCATGAAAAAACTATCGATAATCACATTCGTAATAGCCGGTTTCTGTCTACAGGGGACGGTGACTCCGGCAATGGCCCAAACCGATTGCGTTGAAGCTGCTGATGATGGTCGAAGCGCCAAGCGTCGGCGCCCCGGCAGGGAGGAAGCGGTTGAGTGCGAACCCGCCGCGGCCAGCTCAACGATTGCCACCTCTCAGGAAGACAGAAAGCGTCGCAATGCTTCGACGGACAAAACCCGCGAACGCAGTTTGAATCCTGTTTCTCCGGTACCGCGTCCCACCATGGATGATTATGTAGCCTCGGTGCCGATGCCGGATCGCTGGAGAATTGTGGATGCGCTGGGCTATGAAGACAACTGGTGGGACCCCTACCATCGCAACACCTTAAAAGGTGACAAGCCGGTGTATGGCGATGACTGGTTTTTCAGTTTGAATGTGATTTCCGATACGATTTACGAAAAGCGCGAATTCCCGCTACCGGTCGGTGCCAGCTCTACCCGTCAGCCCGGAGGCATTGATATTTTTGGTGAACAGGATCAGTGGCTGGTAAACCAGAATTTATTGATGGAGTTTGTCTGGTACAAGGGAGACACCGTATTCCGCCCACCCGATTACGAATTCCGTATCATTCCGGTAATCAACTACAACTATGTCGATTTTGAGGAAGTGCAGGCACTGGATGTCGATCCTAAAAATGGTGAGAAGCGGGACGATAACCATATCGGCTTGCAGGCCGCCTTTGTCGATGTCCACTTACGTAATGTGTCAGATCGCTATGACTTTGACAGTATTCGCATAGGCATCCAGCCCTTTAGCACGGATTTCCGTGGTTTTCTGTTTCAGGATAACCAGTTCGGTATTCGCCTGTTTGGTAATCGTGATAACAATATCTTTCAGTACAATCTGGCTCTGTTCCAACGGATGGAAAAAGACACCAACAGTGGTTTAAATGATCACGGTGAATCCTTCCGCGAAGATTATGTCTTTGCCGCTAACATTTACTGGCAGGATCTGTTTATCAAGGGCTTCTTCTCCCAGTTCACCGTAGTGCATAACCAGAATAATGAAGAGGGCGAATTCTTTTTTGATAATAACGGCTTTATTGCACGGCCTGCGTCATTAGGTCGCGAAGTGCCGCGTGGTTATGACGTTACCTATCTGGGTTATAACGCCGATGGTCATATCGGCCGATTGAATTTAACCACCTCGCTTTACTATGCCTTTGGTAGCACCGATCCAGGTGTATTCGTGGATGAGGAAGTAGATATTTCAGCTGCGTTTTTTGCCGCTGAACTGTCGGCGGATTTTGACTGGTTCCGTCCTCGGATCTCATTTCTTTACGGTAGTGGTGACGATGATCCCTATGACGATGAAGCAAACGGCTTTGATGCGATCTTTGAGAATCCGCAATTTGCCGGCAGCGATACCAGCTACTGGATCCGTCAAAACGTCCCTTTAATTGGCGGCGGCCGAGTTACTCTGTCAGGTCGTAACGGGGTGTTGAACTCCATGCGATCTTCCAAGGAGTTAGGTCAATCCAACTTCACCAACCCCGGTATTATTTTGGCCGGTGTTGGGTTTGATATGGATCTAACACCAGAGCTGCGCCTCAGTGGTAATTTCAACCAGTTGTATTTTGACGATACCGCAGTGCTGGAAGTCGCCCGCAACCAGGGCAGCATTGATAAAGAAATCGGTCAGGATTTATCGCTCTCATTAACCTATCGCCCCTTTATGTCACAAAATATTGTGATCCGGGCATCCTATGCCACGCTGGTTGCGGGTGAGGGTTATGACGATTTATATGAGGACGATGATGCCGATTACTTCCTGTTCAACCTACTACTGGCGTATTAACAACAGTAGTTTGAGGATTAAAGCCGGGTTGAGAAGCGTTTTTTTTAACCTGGCATAGCATGATCGCAACGGTTTTTACGTACGGAAATCTATAATATTTGGACATTAAGACAATGACTGCGTCAACAACACTTAAAGCACGTCTGGCTTACGCCCTGAACTCATCGACGCTAGCGCTGCTGGTGATTGCTTCGGCAATCTTCGCGGGCTCAGCACAAGCGGCTTCCATGTACCATGCCGTTGAGCGAGATTATGTGACAGCCCCGCATGCACCGGCGTCGCAGTCTCAGGCTGAGATGGACAAAAAAAGTGAGGGCTGTGTCAGCTGTCATACCGATACCGATAGTAAAACCATGCACGTTAATCCGGGTATCAAGCTCGGTTGTACGGACTGTCATGGCGGTAACTTTTCAGTTTTTCGTCCAACGGGTACCGAGAAGGGCGATGAGCCCTATCTGGCAGCGATGAATAAAGCGCATGTGCTGCCACGAATTCCCGATAAATGGCCAACCCCCAGCAGTCGAAACCCCGAGCGCACTTATGCTCTGTTGAACCATGAAAGTCCGGAATTTATTCGCTTTATTAATCCCTCTGATTACCGTATCGCCACCGAGGCCTGTGGCGCTTGTCACCAATCTACTATCGAAGCCTCCATCAGAAGTCTGCACACTACTGGTGCCATGCTGTGGGGTGGTGCTTCCTATAACAATGGTATCTTGCCCTATAAAAATTATATTCTCGGTGAGTCCTACACCCGCGATGGTGAAGGCCAGCTGATTAAAGGGCCTGAGCTGCCTGAAGACGTAAAGCAGGCCGCTGCGGATAAAGGTGTGATAGAAGCGCTGTACCCATTACCGGCTTGGGAAACTGTGAAGCCTGGCGATATTTTCCGGGTATTTGAGCGCGGTGGTCGCAACATTACCAATCTATTCCCGGAGACGGGCATTCCAAGCAACCTGGGTTTGATCCAGCGCCTGGAAGAACCGGGCCGCCCTGACTTCAGACAGTCAAACCGGGGGCCAGGTACTGGCGCCCGTATTTCGGTGCCGCTTATCAATATCACCAAAACGCGTTTGAATGACCCCTTTACCTGGTTTATCGGTACCAATGACCAGCCGGGGGATTACCGCAATTCGGGCTGTGCTTCCTGCCATGTTGTCTACGCCAATGACCGCGATCCACGTCATTCCGGCCCCTATGCGAAATTTGGTCACGATGGTACTTCCATTTCGAAAGATCCGACTATCAGCAAAACCGAGAAGGGCCATCCCTTACAGCACACCTTTACTAGGGCGATTCCCACCAGCCAGTGCATGATCTGTCATATGCACCAGCCCAACATGTTTATGAATACCTTCCTTGGGTACACCATGTGGGATTACGAGTCTGACGCACCTCATATGTGGCCGGAAGAACAGCAATACCCGTCCCATGCCGAAACCCTGGAAGTCTTGAATCGCAACCCGGAAGGTGCTGCACCCAGAGGCAAGTGGGCTGATGTGGACTTCCTTAAAACTGTTTGGGATAACAACGATAAGCTTAATGATACTCAGTTTGCGGATTATCACGGCCACGGCTGGAACTTCCGCGCTATCTTTAAACGTGACCGCAAAGGCAATCTGTTAGATGCTGAGGGCAATAAAGTATCCGACGAAGATCCTAAAAAGTTCGATAAAGCCGTGCATATGTCCTCGATCCATGTGGATGTCGGCATGCACTGTGTGGACTGTCACTTCTCACAGGATAACCACGGTAATGGCCATATTTATGGTGAAGTGGCACTGGCCGTCGAGATCGACTGTAAGGACTGTCACGGTACCTCCCAGGAGTATCCAAACCTTTATACCTCTGGCCCGGCAGCCCTGGAGGGCGGTGCAGATCTGTCTGTGTTGAGAACCCCGGATGGACGCAAGCGTTTCGAGTGGATCGGCAATAAACTCTATCAGCGTTCCAGCCTTTATCCGGAATTGGAGTGGGAGATGAGTCTGGTTAAGGATAGTGTGACGCCCGGTCATGCCAACTATAACCAGAAAGCAGCTCGCTCTAAATTAATGAGCAAGGATACTGAGAAGCAAAACTGGGGGCTGGGTGTCGATGATGACAATCTGGCGCACTCCTACGATGATATGGAGTGTTATACCTGTCACACCTCCTGGACCACCAGTTGCGGTGGCTGTCACTTGCCGATAGAGGCTAACTTTAAAACTGAGCGGCATCACTATGAAGGTGGCGAAAGTCGTAACTATGCCACCTACAACCCACAGGTTGCCCGTGACCAGATCTTTATGTTGGGACGCCGTGGGCCAGCCAAGGGCGGTAAGATCGCACCGACGCGCTCAACCTCGGCACTGGTGCTGTCTTCGACTAACTCTAACCGTGAGAAAATCTATATCCAGCAGCCACCGATTGCTTCCAGTGGCTATAGCTCACAGGCGATGAATCCGCACTTCCCGCACACCGTACGTAAAACGGAAACCAAGACCTGTGAAGATTGTCACCTGTCGGAGAAAAACGATAACAATGCGATCATTGCCCAGTTGCTGATGCATGGCACCAACTTTATCAACTTTGTGGGCTATAACGCCTGGCTTGGTGGTGAAGGTGAAATCAGCGCGGTACAGGTGACCGAGTGGGATGAGCCGCAGGCGGTTATCGGCAGCTACCTGCATAAATATGCCTACCCGGATTGGTATCAGGATCACCTCGACAACTTGATGGTGCTGCAGAATGTTCATAAGCACTCCGCCGGTGTGGCCAACTGTCTACAGCTGCGCGGTGAATATCTCTACGTGGCCGAAGGCGAAGATGGTATGCAGGTCTATGACGTTGCCGGAATTGCCAATAAGGGGATTTCCCAACGGATCATTACCGCACCCTTTAGCCCTCTGGGCCATGACGCTCATATCAGCAGCGAGAACGCGACCTGTGTCGCCTTGCCGTCGAATCAGCCAATTCGTCCCTCGCAAAATCAGGGCGACCTGATGCGGATCGATAATCAGGAGCAGCCCTTCCATCCTATCTATAACTATGCCGTTATTACCGATGCGGAAGAGGGTTTGATACTGGTCGACATTGATACCTTTATGGATGGTGAGCCGCGTAACAATTTCATTGAGCGGGCTTTAACCTGGAATGAAGGTGGTGTGTTGAATGGGGCAAAACATGTCACTATCGGTGGACACTATCTCTATATCACCACAGCCAAGGGCGTAGCGATTATCGATGTGGATAATCCGCTGGAGCCAAAAACGGTGGCAGAAATAGCATTGAGCGACGCCCGAGCCACCTCTTTACAGTTCCGCTACCTGTTTGTGACAGATAGTGACGGCCTGAAAGTGATTGATGTAACCAATATCAATCAGCCGAAACTGCTGGCCAATAACACCATTAGAATCGCCAACGCCTACAAAATGCATCTGGCGAGAACCTATGCCTACGTGGCCGCAGGTAGCGAAGGCTTAGTCATCGTGGATATTACCAATCCGGCTGCCATGCAGGAGTACCAGCGCTTTAATGCCAATGGCGAGTTGAAGGATAGTCGCGATGTGATCGTTGCCACAACAAACGCTTCGCTGATCGGTTATGTTGCCGATGGCAGTGGTGGTTTGAAGGTGTTGCAACTGACCTCGCCAGACAGTCAGCCCAAGTTCTATGGCTTTAGCCCGGAACCTAAGCCCCAGCTGATTGCCAAATTCCAGACTTCGAAGCTGGCCTTGAGCCTGTCACGACCGCTGGAGCGTGACCGTGGAGTGGATGAAACCGGTGGCCAGATTTCAGTATTCGGCCGACGTGGCTCGCGACCCTTGAACAAGGAAGAAATGCAACGGATGTATCTGGACAAAGACGGTAACCCCTGGTTTGTGAAAGACTAATTTGTGGAAAAGTCAGGCTTTTCAGCAATTTAGCGGCTGGATTCAAAAAGATTGCCTATACTTTCTTTGGCCCGATGCAAATCGGGCTGTTGAAAGTGGCTAGCAAATAACGATTAAGGGGAAAGAGTGCAGTGATTGGGCTCAAACACTTCAACCGAGCGCTGATGAGTTTAATAACCAGTAAATATATTGCTCAGGTTAGAACAGCGATTGCCGTCATTATCAGCCAATGGTTCCTCGTGCAGTTGGCCGTGGCGCTTCCTCAATATGATGCGGATAAGCATCTGGGGGTTGCCAGCTGTGCCAGTAGTGTCTGTCACGGAAAAAGCAAACCGGTCGATGACGAAAATGTGATGCTGAACGAGTACCGCACCTGGACCACTGAAGACCGCCATGCCCGAGCCTACCAAACCTTACTCTCTGATGATTCCAAACGCATCGCCCGCAATCTGGGGCTGAAAGCAGCGCATACCGCAAAGATCTGTCTGGATTGTCATGCGGATAATGTCAGTAAGGACAGGCGCGGCCCCAAATTCCAGATCACCGATGGCGTTGGTTGCGAGGCTTGCCACGGCGGCTCCGAGCAATGGATTGAGAGCCACACCGAAGACGGTGTCACCCATCAGCAAAATTTGGCGAAAAATATGTTCCCCACCGAAGATGGGGTTGAGCGGGCCAGATTATGTTTATCCTGTCATTATGGCACCAAGGACAAGCTAACAACGCATAAAATTATGGGAGCGGGGCACCCACGATTGAGTTTTGAGTTGGAAACCTTTACCGCCAATCAGCCTGCCCATTACCTGATCGATGCCGATTATCTCGAGCGAAAAGGTGAATTCCGCGGCTTTAAAATGTGGGTAGTCGGTCAGCTTGAAACGGCCAAATCCAGTCTGGAACTGATGCAGGCCTATTTGATCAGCGAAGATCAGTTGGTACCGGAACTGTATTTTTACGACTGTCACGCCTGTCACCACCCGATGTCAGATGTACGCTGGGCGCCAACTTCGACCAAATCGGGTGTGCCACCCGGCGTTATTCGCCTGTATGACGCTAACTTCCTGATGCTGCTTGAATTGACGCGTGAAGTCTTGCCTGCGCAAAGTGAGGCGCTTAAATCCAACATTATCAATCTCCACCGTGCATCGGTGAAAAATAAATCAGATTTGAAGAAGGCGGTTTCAGAGATTTCTCAAGTGATTCAATCACTGGATAAAACACTAACGGCTAAGACCTATTCTGAACAGCAGACCAAAGCGGTGCGATCGCGCCTGCTGAAGCAGGCTGCGGCAGGGGAATACAGGGATTTCTCCGCTGCAGAGCAGGCCTTCCTGGCAATTGAGAGTATTACCATAGCCTTGCAGCAGGATTCAGCTTTGGAGAATCAGCTAAACTCGCTGTACGATACACTCAGCGATGAGGATCGTTTCAAACCGCGACAGTTTCAGTCTGTAGCGAGTAAAGTAAAAGGCGCGTTTAACTGAGACCTTTTATGACGTTTATACAATTTGACGCAAAGACTCATCCCGGCCGGGTGCGAGACCATAACGAAGATAATATCTTCGGGAGTGCAGACTCCAAACTATGGATCGTAGCCGATGGCATGGGTGGTCATGCTTGCGGTGAAGTGGCCAGCGATATTGTGGTTAAAAGGCTTCGCTCCTGCTACAACGAAGGGGAATCACTGACGGCTGCTATTGAGTTGTCGCATCAGGCGGTGACACAGGAGGCGGAGCTCAACCAAAAAGCCAAAGGTATGGGTGCTACTGTAGTCGCCATGAGTGCCACAGCTAACCAGTACAGCATTGCCTGGGTGGGAGATAGTCGAGCCTATCGTTTACGTGAGAATAAGCTGGAGCTGCTGACCAGAGATCATTCCTACCTTGAGTGGTTGAAGGATAACGGAATTACCGTTGAGGAAGCCCGCAAACACCCCAAGCGTAATGTCATTACCCAGAGTATCGGTGTCGGTGAACCTAACCCGGATATGGTTCGGGGTGAGATTCAGCCGGGAGATCGCTATTTACTCTGTAGCGATGGATTGAACGACGAGCTTACCGATGAACAGATCTGTGCTTTACTGCGTTCTGCAGATGATAGCGAGATCGTCACACAGCGGCTTATTGATGCTGCACTCGAAAGTGGTGGCCGGGATAATGTCAGTGTTATCGTGGTGGACATGGACCCTAAAAGCCGGAAGAAACCCGGGCTATCTGCAGCGTTATTAAAAGGGGCCGGTGGGGCTAACAAGGTGAAAACAACTTGGTTGCCTATTTTTGCCGGTATCGTTGCTGCAGTCGTCTTTGCTGCTATTCTGGTGGCTATGAAACAGTGACTCGGTAAGAGGAGTAATGCTCTGATTACCTGTCAGGACTGATTTGATTGAGCTGATTTTTTCGTAACAATTTGAATATGAGAACTATAGGTATTTTGCAATGACAAGTGAGACTTCTGAAGCCAGCGGCATCATGCTTAAGCCTTTGGGTGGTGGTGAGCCCATTGAAATCCAGGGGGAAATGATTATTGGTCGGGGTTCCGCCAGTGATTTGGTTATTGATGAAGATCGCCTGTCCAGAAAACATGCGCGTTTATCGGTGGGAGACCAGGCGGTACTGGTTGAGGACCTGGGTTCGACTAATGGTACTTCGGTCAATGACCAGAAGGTAGATGTACCGGTGTTGGCTAAAAACGGTGACATCATTAAATTTGATAGTTTTGGTTATGAGGTAATTGTTATTGGTGGTATCGATGTCACGGATACTACGGTAACGGGCGACGCCATTCCCGAAGAAGAAGTACTGGAAGCTAAAACACAGGTCTTTACGCCACCTAAAAGCTGGGCGCTGGATGATAACAAGTCGGCTGAAGGTACGCAGGTAATGTCTTTGGATATGCTGCAGAAAAATGCTGCAGAGGATGACGGTCTGGATGTTGCTGAAGATATTACCTCCGACGTTCCAATTCTGGTCTGTACTACGGGCGACTTGAAGGGGAAGATTTTTAAATTCAATACCCGTGACAAATTGACCAAATGGGAAATTGGTCGAGCAGATAATTGCGAAATCAAAATTGATGATGGCAGTGTGTCAACCAACCACGCGCAGTTGGTTCATGAAGGTCGGCGCTGGAAATTGATTGATCTGATGTCGGCCAACGGGACCTATGTGAATGGCAATAAAGGTCTAACAAGTTATCTTAGCTCTGGTGACAAGGTCCGTTTCGGTCAGGTGGAGTTTGTCTTTAAACTCAGCAGTGCAGAAGTGACCGGTGAGATGAAGATGAAGCCGGCTTCCAGTAAGAAAGAAAAGGCATCCGGTGGTATTCCAACCTGGGTACTGGCTGCAGGTGCCTTTATTGTCACAGCGGCCGTTTTATATTTTCTTTTAGGCTAGTGCCTGTCGGACTTAGGTGATCGTAGCGAAGCGAGTGATAAATTGAGGGCGGATTTTCGCGGTTTTAAGGTGCATAGTGGTGTCTATGTGCCGAAATAACGAGACAATATGAACTCATTTAGCGCCGTCGCAGTAGATTAATCCTGAATCCGACAGGCACCTGGTTGCTGTTTTTAATTAAAATAATGGTTGAATCCTGTTACAAGCCCATTAGTGAATGAGCGGTAACAGGACTTAACAGCTATACAGCTAAAGGCTTTAGGCCTAGTCGCTACCAATATTAGGCTCAAGTCACTCCAGTGTCATTTACGGTGGGTGCAGGCTATGGTCGAGTACAATCGGCGGCAAGTTTTTAAAATACTGGCAGCAGTTCCTCTCTTTTTACATAGTGTATCTTCAAGCAGTTTTACCAGTTCCTTCCCTGTGTTACGGCCTATACCCAGCAGTGGGGAAAAACTTCCTGTTATTGGCCTGGATACCTATCGCAGCTTTGACGTGCGAGGTAGGGACCCAGCGGTAAAAGAGTTAGCTGAAGTCATCCGGGAATTTTTTACACAGGGTGGGCAGTTAATCCATTCTGCGCCAATGTATGGTCGAGCTGAGGCAATGACGGGTGAATTAGTTCAGGCGGCCAATAAGCGGGACTATTTTGCGGCAACACAAATCTATGCCAAAGGCCGTGAAGACGGCATTGAGCAAATGGAACGTTCCTTTGAGCGCATGGCTGTCACCCAAATGGACCTGATGCAAATTCATAATCTCAGGGATTGGAAAACACACAGTAAGACCATCGCTGAATGGAAAGCGCAGGGACGGATTCGCTATGCGGGTATTACAGCTAATGATTCGCGCGACTTTGACGAATTGGCCACAGCTATAGCCAGTGAACAATTCGATTTTGTGCAGGTAGAATATAATGCCCTCAATAAAGAGGCCGAAAAGCGGATATTTCCACTGGCTCAGGACAAGGGGGTGGGAGTGATTGCTGCCAGGCCATTCCAGCAGGGGCGCCTATTAAAAAAAGTAAGGCGAGAACCGCTACCAGCCTGGGCCGCAGAGAGCGGGTGTCATACCTGGGCACAGGTGTTTCTGAAATTTATCGTTTCACATCCGGCCGTGACCTGTACGATTCCAGGTGCCGCCAGAGTAAGTCATATTGTCGAGAATATGGGGGCAGGACTGGGCCCGGTGCTGGATAATGATCGTCGCAAGCAGGTGGAAGCCTATTTGTCGTAAGCTTGTTCTGGTAGTAAGGTCTAAGGTAGCGCGCTGCGATCTTCTAACGGGTAAATTACACGCATAACACAGGTGGGCAATATTTTAAAAAATAAAACACTCTTTCCATCGCCGCTACATATTGCAGGGATCAATATGCGAATCCTAATAAAAATAATCTTTCTTGCCATATTCTTTCAACCTGCATTTGCCAGTTGTCCCGAAGATATAGAATCCTGTCTTGAGGAAACACAGAAAGTTGATAGTGTGACATCGTCAACACAAATTGAGGCGGAGGATGATCACTGGATAGATACTAGCCGAGAATATCTTGACGGTTCTGCCGACTCTCTCGCCAGATGGATCGATCGCTTTTTTGGAGTGCAGAAGGAGGACATTGAATCTGCTTATTCTTCTTTGCGACTGACCTTCGTAAATGATTGGGAGGAGGGTGAAGGTAACAGTGAGAAGATCCGCTTGCGTGGTAAGGTTCACCTGCCTCGAATCAATGAGCGTTTAAGCTTGATCTTCAGCGATGATGATAGCGATGAGGAAACGTTACAGGATGATCTGGGCGAGCTAAGTAAAGAAAAAGAAGAAACTAAACTGTCCCTGCAATATAAAGCCCTTGCGGATGAAAACTCCAGAGTGGATTTTCGTCTGGGTCTACGTTCTTCGCTTAAGGCAAGAGCCTATGTCCGTTATCGATACGATTTTCCCGTAGCAAAAGAAAGCGCTTACTCCCATCGAATTACCGAGAAGTTGTATTTTATCGACGGTGAGGGTTTTGGGCTGGAAAGTCGCTATGAGCTCGATAAAACACTGGATACCAATCGCTTGCTGCGCTGGAGCAATAGGCTTGAGTTCGCTGAAGAAACCAATGGCGTTGCCTGGTCGACAGGGCTATCACTAAACCAGCGACTCAATCAACATTCGGCACTCTCCTGGTTTGTCAAAACCCATGGTGAAACCCGGCCGGATTATTTAACCACCAACTATGGTTTGGGGGTTAGGTACCGTCGTAATTTCTTGCGTCCATGGCTGTTCTATGAGTTAGAGCCTGCCTATGCCTGGTTGCGGGAAGAGCCGGAAGATGACCGGGAAGGTACCGCTTTGTTTACCTTTCGCCTGGAGGTTTTTCTGGACGATTTATGAAGGCAAGTGTCTTCGGTGCCAAGAGAACGGTCCATTCTATGAGTGATGCTAGATACTGCTAAAACAGCTGGAAAGAAATCTGATAGCGGGGTAAATCGACAGGCATAAAAAAGCGCCCAATAGGGCGCAAAAGGGATAAATCTAGGAGACCTGGATAGGATTCGTCACAACAGCCTAAGATGTTGAAATGGCTTGAACGAAGTAGTTACCACATACCGCTTAGTTGATAACCCACTAAATCGCAGTGGCTAACCTCACAACATGGTTAAATAATAGGACAAGGTTGGGGTTATAAAAATCCGTAATAACCGAAAAAAATCTGTGGATTCTACCTATTAAGCTACAAACAGTTCTCGGGGTTTGATATTTTTTATATAAAATACAATGAGTTAGGGGTTTTTTGGTGAGCTTTGGTTAATAGCTGTTAGGGGGGATTATAGTTAGCATAAATCCTCGGTTTTGTGATCAGGACCTCATAAATTGCCTGAATGAAGGCGGTAATGACAGTGCCAAAGGGGAAATCAATTGCTGTTAGGTTGTTGGTTTACGGCCGGGAATATGCCTGTTGGGTGCTGATAGTGGAGTTGGAGTTAGGTCGCCTGCGCTTGCAGTAAAAAATATGACTGCCTGGCTGCTGTTTCGCCTGTTTCTTGGCGTCCACTGCCAGTTCAGCAATATCGTGAAAGCTGTTGCAAAACAGAGGGTCGGGATAGGCGATACCGATTGCCAGACTGAGCAGGTCAAAAAACTGTTTTTCGCCAGTGCGATTCACCCCCCAAATACCGCCCTGTTCGATAGCGCTATCGGTGTAGAAAGCCGGAATAACCGCTTCCAGTTTCTGGATAATATTCTGGCAGCTTTTGGCCCATTCCGCTGACTTTAGAATAATAACAAAATCATCACCACCTACATGAAACAGGTGATCTTGCTGGTGATTAATTTCAGATTGTAAAATGCGTCCCAATTCCACAATAACGTCATCACCGCGACTATAGCCATAGTGGTCATTATAGGGCTTGAAAAAATTCAAGTCGCAGTAGGCAACTCGAAAATCCGACTTGCACTTGAGTAAATCCTCAAGTTTTTCATGCAGTGGCACATTGCCTGGCAGCATAGTTAAAGGGTTAGCGTAACGGGCATTACGGATTTGCTGATCAGTGATGCGTTTCAGTAAGGCGCTGGTCTTGCCAATGCCATAGTATTTATCTTCGCGGGTAACGATGAAATTTTGAATTAACAACTCGGAATGGCTGTCAGTGATAATACGACTTACTTTATCCAGTGCGGTATCGTGACTGACCGCTATTGAGTTTTCAGTCATAAACTGTCGAATTGGTTTTTTGCCGTGAAGCTCACGGGAATAACGCTGAGAAAATAACTCCAGAATTTCGTTGCGCTCAACCAGGCCCAGCGGTTTGCTTTGATCGACCACCGGCAGGCAGCTAAGCTTACGATCACTTTGAAACATTTCGCTGACATCGCTGAGAGACATGTTGGGATTGACCGAGGGGGAGCTTTGCGTGATTTCTTCAACGTGGTCCGAAAAACGATAAGTCTGGTGAGGTAGCTGGACATTCAGCTGCGAAACACGATTGAGGATGCGCAGTTCCTGTTCGGGATTGATTTCCGGACGCCCGAGAAAAAAGCCCTGACCAAATTGCAAGCCCATTTCCTGAACCGTTTGCAGGTCCTCGGCGGTTTCAATACCCTCTGCAACTACTTTGCAGCCCAGCTCCTGCGAGATATCCTGAATCGAACGGACGAACTCACGTTTAACCGTATCGCGGTGAATGTGTTCAATAAAATGTCTATCGATTTTGACGTAATCGGGACGAATTTCGGACCAGGAGCGCAGGCCTGCATAACCGGCGCCCAGATCGTCAATGGCTATCTTGAATCCCTCCGAACGAAAGTGTTCAGTGGCTTCCCGCAATAAATGGTAATCTTCTAATGGGTATTGCTCGGAAAGCTCAATAACGATGCGGTCGGCCGGGATGCCCAGTCGCTCGATAATATTGTGGGTCATACCCTGCTGGTAGCCATGCTCGGTAAGACTCATTGGGCTTACGTTTAGAAATAACTTGCCGCCGGCCTGAGAGCGAATGAACTGTGAGCAGGATACCTCGCGACAAGTGTATTCCAGTTCACCCATCAGGCCATATTTGCCTGCAGTATCGAACAGGGCAAGAGGGCTGTGCATACTGCTATTGGCCGGACCACGGATCAGGGCTTCGTAACCATGGAGTTGACGCTGCTGGATATCAACAATAGGTTGAAAGACCGAGGTCAATAATCGGTTTTGAATAATATTGTAGAGTTCGCTTTTACTTCCAAAAGGTGACACGTAGATTAACTCTTGCTCTTGGGGGGGAATGATCACGGCTTGAAGAGCTGTTCTGGTAATACAAGCACAGCTCAGGTGATGATAGTGTAACTTTGCTGTATGAATGTTTTGTTACAGGGGTATCCATCGATCAGCTTTGCCGATTTGACATTGATCAAGTCTGCAGAAAACATATCGAATAATTTACTGAATGGTAAACTTTTTAACCTCGGTCATCAGTTCATCACTGGCAGACTTGAGTTGATTGTTAATGCTCGCATGCTTGTTAACAGTGCTCAAAGTGTGTTGGCTCTGATCACTGATAGCGCAGACATTGTGATGAATATCATCCATTACTGCGGTTTGCTCTTCGGTGGTAGTAGCAATCTGGTCATTGGTTGCGCGTATATGATTGATGGACTCACTGAGCTGCTCCAATTCAATCATCACCTGTGATACCTCTTCTCTCGTACCTGCCATATTGTCTGCCTGTGCTTTCATAGCACTTATCAGACTGCCGACTTCATTTTGCAGACCTTCAATAGTTTCACGAATTTCGGAGGCGGAGCTGGATGTGTTTTGGGATAATTGTCGAACTTCATCTGCTACCACGGCAAACCCTCGGCCGTGTTCTCCGGCACGAGCGGCTTCAATCGCAGCGTTCAGAGCCAACAGGTTAGTTTGTTCGGCGATAGTGCTGATCACTGAGACAACCATATCGATTTTCTGTGTTTTCTGACCCAGCGCATCAATATCCTGCGACATTTTTTCAATACTTGAGAATAATTCCTCAATCTTGTGGGTGGTTGTTTTAATAACGGATTTTGTCTGTTGCGCTGATGATTCTGCCTGTACTGCTGCGCTGGCGGCTTCGCTGGCACTCTGTGCGACCATCGAAAAGGTCTGGTTGATTTCTGCTATGGCCTGTCGAATATGTTGTGTCTGTTCGGCCTGTTGTCGATTAGCCTGGAGAATATTGCTGTTGGCCTGATCCAGTTCCAGGTTGATCGTTTTCACCTCTGAGGATTGCTGTAGAATGCGGGAAATAAGATCGTGAATATATTGGCGAATACTATTGGTGTTTTCGACGACAGCATTCAACTCCTTGTAACGGGTAGTAATATTCACCGCTTGTGAGAAGTTGCCGGCAGAGAATCGTTGCAAATGTGGGCCCAGTGTTGTGATCTTTTTGGACAGGTTTCGCTGTACAAAATCGATGGAAATAACTGTTAAGGAAATGATAATTAAGAGCGCGATAACAATATGCTGGAAGTTCGCAATAGCCTTGTCCTGTTGAGTAACGATTTCCCGTTGAATATGGGTAAGGCTGCTTTGTAATTGTTGAGCCAGGGCTTCATTGCGTTGTTTTGAGGCGGTAACGGTTTTTAATTGTTGCCGGGTGCGCTCAAATTCGGCCAGATAGCGACGATTGAGCGAGGCGATTTCGTCAATAATTTCAATACCCTTATCCACTGCCTCCTGCTCATCATCTTCCAGACCCAACAAATCGAATTCGTCTTCTTCCGTCTCGGTCATAATGCCTAACAGGTTTAATGAGAGGAGTTGATCAACCAGGTCCTGGGTGGCTCTACTGTTGGCCGTAATGCTATCAGCTGTATGCTCATCGAGATCCTGGAAGTATCTGACTCGAGCCTGAGTCCGCTGATTGATCTTCTGGAGCAGGTCTACCACGATAGGCCAATAAGCTCCTGCTTCGGAGTTGCCTTGCTGTGTGGCTTGCTGTACATAGTCCCTGAGGCTGGAAAGGGCATAACTGGTTTCGCGCTCATTTTGCGCCAGCAGTGCCATCGGGTCACCCGAGAGTTTGCCGGCCTCTCGCATTTCCAGTTGCGAGTAGTCAGCATATTCCTGAATGACGGCTAACAGCGGGGTGTTGGGTGCGGTGCCCAGTTGTTGCACCTGCCGGGTGCTCTCTGTCAGTATTGTTGCTATCGTCGTGAGCAAAGTTGCATCGCCGCTGCGCAGGTACTCGGTGACGGCATTACTCAACTCTCGCTGCAGCAGGTTGGCGGTTTTGTTGTATTGATTATTGATGGCAAAGGGCTTGCGGATTTCTGCAATACCATAAAATAGGCTGGCAGCAAGTGTGATTATCACCAGGATTAGAACCGTGGTGGTGAGGTTAGTAATCGTCGAGAGTTTCATGGCATCCAGAAAGTTACAGCGGAGAATAAAGGGCGTATGTGTTAACAGCTCAGAGGAACCTAACAATCCCCGTGTCCTGTTATCCCGATGATAATATGAACTTTTTGTTGCGAAAAAATGACAACAGGCTTCCGCTTTAGGGGTATTTTTTTCTTATACCGCGATTGGTTGAAGGCCGGATTAACAGTAGAGGTGAGTGTGAAAAGAAGGGGAGCGATGGAGCCAGCGTGTCAGGTAAGGGCTTTTACCAGCAGGCTTTTGCTATTTGTTACGGCCTGGTTATTCAGTGGCTTGTTGCAGGCAGGTATTTATTCCGACGCCAGTCATTACGCCCGCGTTAGTGATAACGGCGTTGGTGTGGTGGCTTCCGTCCATCCTCTGGCAACTCAGGCGGGGCTGAATACCCTTGAGCAGGGCGGTAATGCTATCGATGCTGCAATCGCGGTAGCGCTTACACTGGGCGTAGTGGATAGCCACAATTCGGGTATTGGTAATGGTAATTTCGCGCTGGTGCATTTTGCCGATGGCAGGGTGGCGGCCATCGATGGCCGCGAGATGGCACCCGCTGCCGCGCATCGCGATATGTATATTCGCGATGGTAAACCTGAGGGTTCTCTCAGTAAAACCGGTGCTTTAGCTGTAGGTGTGCCGGGGGCGATGGCGGTTTACGACTACCTGATTAACAACGGCGCTAAACTCTCACTTGCTGAGCTTATCCTCCCAGCCGCTAAAATCGCGGAACAGGGCTTTCCGCTGGGCCAGGTTGTGCACTCACGCATTACGTCCACTGCTGAGGCTATTCGTCGGTTCCCGGCAACGGCAGAGATACTGTTGGATGCTAATGGAAACCCCTGGCCCGCGGGTCATCATTTGGTGCAACAGGATCTGGCGAACACCTACCTAAAAATTGCAGAAAAGGGCGTCGACTATTTTTATCGGGGAGCGTTTGCCAAAGCACTGGCTAAGTGGATGCAGGAGAACGGCGGCATAGTTACGGCAAAGGATATGGCCAACTATAAGATAAAACACCGCGAGGTGATCAGCAGTAACTATCGCGGTTATCAGGTTTATGGCTTTCCGCCGCCCAGCTCGGGCGGTGTTCATGTCGCGCAGATCCTGAATATGCTGGAGAATTTTCCCATTGCGGAGCTGGGCGCCGAGGATCGCTATCACCTGCTCGCCGAGGCCATGCGTCTGGCCTTTGCCGATCGCGCCGAGTTTCTGGGTGATCCCGATTATGTCCCGGTACCACGAGGGCTCATCGATCAGGCCTATGCCGATAAACTGGCGACTAAAATCAACATGAAACAGGCTGCAATGGGCGCGCAGCATGGCCAACCACCGCGAGTGGAAGTGGATTTTTTTGGCAAACACACCACTCATATCTCCACCGCCGACAAATGGGGTAACTGGGTGTCGATCACCACTACCCTGAATACTTCCTTTGGTTCCAAGGTCGTAATTCCCGGTACCGGGGTGTTGATGAATAACCAGATGGATGACTTTTCCATTCAGCCCGGCGTGCCTAACGCCTATGGTCTGGTGGGAAATGAGGCGAACAGTATCCAGCCTGGCAAGAGGCCGCTATCGAGCATGAGTCCGACGATTGTGGTGAAGGATGGCAAGCCCATGATAGCCATCGGTGCTGCCGGAGGTCCTACCATTATCACGCAGGTTGTGCAGGGATTGGTGAATATGATTGATCTGGGCATGTCAGTTGAACAGGCCCTGAAAGCTCCCAGACTTCACAATCAGTGGGCGCCGGCTATCACCATGATTGAGGAAACTTTACCGGCAACGGTTCAGCAATCTCTGGAAGCCCGTGGACACAAGCTCTACGTGAGGCGGTATAGCGGCACATCAGTCGCGATCAGGGCTCCTGAGCCGGGTCACTTTGAAGCGGTAGCCGAGCCAAGGATTGTGATGGAGAATAAGCTTACCCCTGATTAAGCTATATTGTTCCGGCTTCCCCTAAGGCAAACCGTTGTCATTGGCATTGTCTCTTGATCCGAATGATAATTTTACACTTTACCCGCTCAGCAGCTTTTGAAGACCGCTGAGCTGTGTTTAAATTGAACAATAATTATTAATCAGTTCCATTCAGTAAGAGCCTTTCATGAAAATCTCAGATCTGATGACCGCTGTCAGCGCCGGAGTCGCGCCTGATGCTTCGATGGCGTCAGCGATACGGTTAATGCAGGAAAAGAGTTGCTCCTGTGTGGTAGTCAGTGAGAATGGCTATCCAAAAGGTATTATCACCGAGCGTGATGTTGTGCGCTTTTTTGTCGAGGGGCTTGATGAGGCTCTCGACACGCAAATACCAATACACAAAGTAATGACCAAAAGGCCGATCTGTGTCCATGAATTAACTTCACTCAAAGATGCCCTTTCTATTGCTCATAAGCGGTACCTGCGCCACCTGATAGTTACCGATAGTGATGGCAAGTTGCTTGGTTTGGTAACGCAAACGGATATGGTTAACGCCTATCTGCAACTGGTTGAGCGCGAAGCTGAACTTGAAACTGAAAACCAGGCCTTGCAGTTGCTATCCACAGAAGACCCACTGATGGGGATTGGCAATCGTCGAGCCATGGAAATTGACCTGCAGTTTACCGAAGATTCTGCCAAGCGCTATGATAAAGACTATGCCCTCGCCTTAATCGATGTCGACCGGTTTAAAAAATATAATGATTATTACGGCCATCAAAAAGGTGATGAGGTTTTAAAGCAACTGGCAGATATTATTAACGCCAGTAAGAGGGTGGCCGACAGGGTTTATCGCTATGGTGGCGAGGAGATTCTGCTCCTGATGCCGGAAACAGTTAAGGACGATGCGCTGATTGCAGCTGAAAGAATTCGTCAGGCAGTTGAAGCTGCTGCCATAGAGCATCAACAAAGCCCTTTTGGAAAATTAACCATCAGTATTGGTGTGGCTGCGGCTGAAGATGAAAGCTGGAAGGAGTTATTGCATCAATCTGATCAGGCGCTTTATAAGGCTAAGGAGTCCGGGCGAAACAGGGTATGTGTTTGGCCTTGATCTGCTTTTTCGAACTATTCTTTAACAGGCCGCTTATTTAACTTTCTTTGCAGTGTTCTGCGATGCATGCCTAACGCTCTGGCTGTGGCGGATATATTGCCATTGTGTTCACTCAGCACGCGCTGAATATGCTCCCATTCCAGTCGGTCAACTGACGGTCTGCTTTCCGGAATGCTGACCTCTGTATCGCCCCCTGAATTATCAAAAGCTGCAAGTATTTCATTCGTGGTCGCCGGCTTGCAGAGATAATTAGTCGCACCCAGTTTTACCGCTTCAACCGCTGTGGCCACGCTGGAATAGCCCGTAAGCATGACAATATCCACAGCCGGCTGGGCTTGTTTGAGTGCCGGAATCAGGCTGATGCCTGAGCTTTGCTCCAGCTTTAGATCGATAACGGCACGTTTAAAGCGGTGGTCTGTGCTCAGTGCCAGTGCACTTTCCGCATCGCTGGCGCACAGGCAGCTGAAGCCACGGCGCTCCAGCGCGCGGGCCAGTACCTGGCTAAAGGCGTCATCGTCATCAACTAATAAAAATTCAATCTCAGACATCGGCTTCTCCTGAAATGACAAGGGGAAGTTGCAGTTCGGCGACGGTGCCGCCCTCGGGGTGGTTGTGTAAAGTAATTTTTCCACCATAGCGATCAATGGTGGCGTGGGAGAGAAATAGCCCCAATCCGAGCCCTTTGCCTTTTGTAGAGACAAAAGGCTTACCCAAATGTTCGGCCACCTCCATGGGAATGCCTCGGCCGAAATCCCGTATCTCTATAAACAGTTGCGCTTCCTGCCGATAGAGCTTTAGTTCGACGGGGTGGGATCCGCCCTGTTCCCTATTGGCATCGGCGGCATTGTTTAACAGATTGCCGATGGCCTGCTCCAGTGTAGGTTCCACCAGCAGCTGTTGCTGCTGAAGCTGGGGTGACAGCTCAACCTTGAGTCGAACTTCGGGCCGCATTACCTGCCAGTGCTCCAGCAGGGTATCAAAATAATCCGATATATAGGCGGGGCGACGTTCCTGATGGCTGCGGATTTCGGCTGTATTGACCAGCTCCTTGAGGATTTGCTTACAGCTCTCAACCTGCTTTTTCAGCAGTTGATAATCTTCCCGCAGCTGTGCCTTATCAACGTTGTTATCAGAGGTGGTTTCAATCAATTCATCTAGCAATACCAGCATGGTGGATAAGGGTGTGCCCAGCTCATGGGCGGTACCCGCCGCCAGAGTGGCGACGGCCAGAATCTGTTCATCCCGCAGATCATCTTCGCGATAGCTTGCCTGTAATTGCTGCTGTTGGCGCAGGGCATTGGCCATCTTCACCACAAAGTAGGTGATCAGGGCTGTACTCAATGCAAAGGTGAGCCACATACCCAGAATATGCAGGTTGATGCCCGCTGGCTGGTGCCCGCTGTGACCACCCTGTGAAGGGGTTAAATGTGGTAACGGCTGGTGGTAAAACAGCAGAAAGGTATAAGCCGTCAGGGACAACAAGGCAATCAGCCAGGTGTAGCGCCAGGGCAAAAGCGCGGCGGAGATGGTAATCGGCACCAGAAAATAGGACACAAAGGGGTTGCTGGCGCCACCGCTGGCATAGAGCACAACCGTTAGTCCGAGAATATCGAACAGCAAATGGGTAAAGTACTCCAGATCAGTGACGGGCCAGGGCTGCTGCAAGCGCCAGTAAGTTAACATCGTTACCAACGCGAATAGCGCCAGCATGGTTAGATGGGTTGGATTAATCAGATCAGACTGGGTGGCATATTTAAGATAAATAAAGCCAGCAATCAATGCGGTAATCAGAATCAGGCGAATCATGGCCAGACGGCGTAGGTTGGCAGCTGATGTGGTCAGTGAAAAGGGCTGTGCGACCATTGAATTCAGTTCTGGATGTTCTAATGAATGAGCGGCGATTATAACGAACTCGGGAGCATGATGGGGGGAGTTTCACTCAGAGTTGATGCGGCAAAGCGTCGCATGACAGTTAAGCCCTAAGCTTTGCCTTGCTGTCCTTTTTCGTTTCCATCGTTTAGCTTCAGGTCAATCAGAAATGTTAAAATCCGTGCTGAAGTGAAGGTAGGTTGGGCTATAAACTCCAATAAATTTTGATAAATCCATCGGTGAGAATATGAAAGCTGTTTTACTTGATGCAGAGACGCTTGGGGATGATATAGATCTCAGCCCAATTGAGTCTGTAGTCAGCTCCTTGCGCGTTTTTAATAGTACTTCTGCGGATCAGTTGCCTCTGCATATCGGAGATGCCGAGTTGGTATTAACGAACAAGGTGAATATTACTGCCGACGTTATGAGTCGGCTAAAAGGTATTCTGGTGCTGGCCACTGGCACCAATAATATCGACCTGGAAGCTGCGAAAGCACTAGGCATTCCAGTACTTAATGTCAAAAACTACGGCACCCAGTCAGTTGCCCAGCATGCAATGATGTTGATGTTATCCCTGGCGGCTCGGCTGCCCTGTTATCAACGGGATGTGGCGAATGGCCTGTGGCAGCAGAGTTCGTCTTTTTGTCTGATGCATCATAAAACCGATGGCCTGGCAGGGAAAAAACTGGTGATTGTCGGCTCTGGTGCTTTAGGTTCGGAGCTTGCTCGTTTAGCTGAAGCTTTCGGCATGTCGGTTTGCTTCAGTGCCAGGCCTGGTGATCCCGAGGATTCCAGGCCAGCCTTTGAGAACTTGCTGCGCGAGGCTGATGTGCTGAGTTTTCACTGTCCATTAACCGAGCAGACACATCACCTGTTGAATGCTCAAAACCTTCAAACCATCAAGCGAGGTTGTCTGGTCGTTAACTGTGCACGTGGTGGCATTATTGATGAAGTGGCGACGCTGGAGGCGTTAAAACGGGGTCAGATTGGTGGGTTGGCAGTCGACGTGCTGCCGCTAGAGCCGCCTGAGCCAGCCCATCCAATAATCGCGGCTTTGGATGAGGGCTTAAATTTAATGGTCACGCCACATAATGCCTGGATCAGCCCGGAGGCGCGACAGAATATTATCAATCTTACCGCGCAAAATATTCAGTACCTGACAAAATAGTATTGTAGCGCTGGGGGCAGGCTATAAACGATCGTAAAATATTAACTATCGAGATCAGGCTGCGGACAATCCATGACCGCGGCCAGTGCGGCCAGAATTTCTCTCTCCTCGGCGGTAATTTCTCCGTCGTGACGAATACAGTCTGCCATGCCTTTTAATAGGCGTGGCTTCAATAATGGGTAACAGCGAGCCAGTTGATTGGCGGCCTTTACGAAGTCGTCAATTTGAATGCTTTCAGCTGACAATAATTCCAAGGTGTATAAACCTGCAGTATTGGCGCCACGATGAAAGGCGCGCTCCATTTCCTGTCGATTTGCCTGCGGGCTCGTTTGTTGGTGTCCTTCGTGGGCCAGCATAGATAGCACTAACTGATAAGCTTGCTCTACATCAGTTGCCTGTTTGTGTTGAGATGTAATCAAGCGTTGAGGTTCAAAGTCGGGCGCGAGATAGTGGCGAACCACTTCAAACAAACACCATTCAAAAAGTTCAAACTGGCGGTCAGAGCGAATCAGCAATAGCAGTGTGGTCTTAAATTGTTTGTACTGTGCTTTTGATAGCATGCGCAGTGCGGGAAGGGCTAACTCCACCAGTGGTAAGTATTGTTCCCGGGTTATTTTTTGCAATTCATTGGCGGTTTGCAACACCTGAATAGTCAGGCCAACGGCATCGATACGCTTGATATAACTTAATTGCTGTTCCTGTAGTTCTGAGTCGTCACTGATTAAAAGCGCGCAAACGAAAGCCATAGCGCCAAAGGGTTCCCGTAGCTGATGTTGTAAACCTGTTAAGTTGTTAATGACGGATTGACTGGTAATTTCAGCATCAATTGTGCGCTCGCTGATAAAGGCTGCGGCAGCGGTTGCAGCCAGCGCGGCTTCACGTCGACGTTGCTTCTCATGCAGCTCATTAGCGGCAACCGCCTGAGGTTCGATTTTCATTTTGCGGCTAATAGCCTGACCGTTCCACTGTGGGTCAATGCGTAGAATGCGATCTTCTAACGGTGGGTGACTGGCAAAATCCAGTAAGGAGCCCAGGCCATTGGCAATAAAAAGATGATTGGCTTCGGAGGCGGAGGCGCTAAAAACCCTGGAACCGGCATCATAACCGGCAATAATTTTTAAGGCATTGGCAATACCGTCGGGGTTGCGGGTAAATTGCACCGCGCTGGCATCGGCGAGAAATTCACGCTGGCGACTGACAGCTGCTTTGATCAGCCCGGCAAAGAAAGTACCCAGCGCACCGAGAATAAATATCACCACACCGAGTGCAAATACCCGTAGATCAGTGGTGCGGCGGCTGACTGTTCCATAGCCGCTGCCACCGGTTCGCATTAAAAATTCACCGCTATTACCAATAAACACAATACCGTTCAGTAGCGCCATCATTTGCAAATTTAGTCGCATATCACCATTTAAAATATGGCTGAATTCATGGGCAACCACACCCTGTAGTTGCTCCCGATCAAACTGATCCAGCGCGCCCTGAGTAATGCCGATAACCGCATCGGCGGAACGTAAACCCGCCGCAAAGGCGTTAATGCCCTTTTGGCCCTTGAGAATATACACCGAGGGCACCGGCATATTGGCAGCCAGTGCCATCTCTTCAACCACATTGAGAATTTTTCGCTGCTCGGCATCATCCGTATTGGGGAGAATGCGCGTGCCGCCGAGGGCCTCGGCGATCGCTGAACCGCCGCGCCGAATTTGCAACCATTTATAGGCAATGGCTAAAAAAATGGAGCCGCAGACAAAGGCGGTGATTTTGCCGAAACTCGCCCAGTTGAAATATTGCGGCAGTGGTTGTCTGGCATCGTTTAGCAGCGTTTGCGCTAACTGCCCGCTGTCTTGCAGCTGGCCGTCCATCAACCAAAAGCAAATAGCGACGGCTATATTGGTGATCGCAATCAGCGAAACAATGGCGAGGAAAAATAATGCCAGCAACCAGCGCGTATTGCGACGCGCCTGGTCCTGGTGGGAGAAAAAATTCATTATTTAGATTAAAAGAAAACTATTCGAATCAGAAAGACACCTTGGGCGCTGCCTGTATGGCTGCGCTGTCTGCAAATTCCAGTAATGATGCATCCTTGGGGTGGCCAAACTTGGTGGCAAAGAACACCGGTGGAAAGGACTGCCGGTAAGTGTTGTACTCCATCACCGCATCGTTAAAAGCCTGGCGGGCAAAGGCCACGCGATTTTCTGTTGACGTTAACTCCTCCGTCAGCTGCATCATATTCTCGTTGGCTTTTAAATCCGGGTAATCTTCCATCACCACATTGAGTTTACCCAGCGCACTTTGCAAAGCGCCTTCGGCACTGGCCAGCTGTTTAGTGGCGGGGCCGCCGGGGTCAACTGCCGCACCTTGCAGTATGGCTGCAGCATCATTGCGCGCCAGAATCACCGCCTCCAGCGTTTGTCGCTCATGGGTCAGATAGCCCTTGGCCGTTTCGACCAGATTGGGAATCAAATCATAGCGGCGTTTGAGCTGTACCTCGATTTGGGCAAAGCCGTTTTCAAAACGGTTCTTAAGCGTTACAAGCTGGTTATAAATAGAAACAATATAGAAAATACCGCCTAACACCAGCAGCCAGAAAACGATGGATGAAAAAGACATAACTCACTCCCTTATTGAGGTTGGCGTATTGAGATTAGCATGTTGAGGATTGTGCTTAATAATAGCTGTTGTGAGCCAACATACCAGCGACAGATATCTCATTATTAACTTTGCTTATCGCCGGAGGGCTGTTTCAATGCAGGCTGTAATCTGAAGGAATCAGTCCCTGATCCACTAACGTGAAAACTGGTATGTCGATGCCTGGTGTCACCTCAGGGAAGGCCTGCTGATGTTTCCTTATTCCGATGACAGGGAACTCATCCAGAATATCCTGCGCCATAGCCCGAATGTTTATGTCGACGCACCGGTGGCCTTGCGAAAAAAAGTGCAGGGGAAATTGCGGGATGCGTTGGGACATTTTGTGGGGCCTTAAGACATGTATCTATCTAGGGCGCGCTCTACGCGAACGCGACTATTCTGTATGGTCATGGTTTAGCCTGCTCGGAAGTTGCCAGTAAAGCGGGCTTCACCTCATTGATAAATCGGTCAGTCACGCAGCACATGACTACATCACCCAGCACATTGATAGCAGTGCGGCACATATCCAAAATCCGGTCTACGCCCAGTAGCAAGGCCACGCCAGCGGCAGGAATGCCAACCCCCTCCAGCACCATGCTGAGAATGACGATACCGGCCCCCGGTGTTGCCGGTGAGCCAATCGACGCGGCCACTGCCATGGTGACGACAAAGATATAATTAATAAAGGTCAGCTCAATTTGAAAAACCTGAGCCAGAAATACCGTGGCCACACCCTGATAGAGCGCCGTCCCGGTCATATTAATCGTCGCCCCCAGCGGTACCAGAAAGCGGGCAACCCCCGGCTTGACGTGAAAGTTATTCTCCGTGAGTTGTAAGGTCATCGGCATGACAGCCGCCGAGCTGCTGGTAGAAAAGGCGAGTAAGAGTAGTTCTTTGATGTCGTGGCAAAACTGTGACAGGGGAATGCGCACAAAAACCTGCACGATCAGCAAATATAATAATGCCAGTATCAATAAACCGCTGATGACGGTGACGACGTACATCAGCATACCCGTGAGTACCTCAAGACCAAGATTGGCGGTCAGGCGGGTGATCAAACCGAATACAGCGAAGGGCGCCAGGTACATCGCCCAGGAGACCACTCGCATACTGACTTCCTGCAGTGCACCGAGTAATTCAAACAGTGGCCGGGCCTGCTTTTCATCGATGGAAATCAGCGCCACTCCGAGAATGGCCGCAAACAGAATGACTTGCAACATCTCGCCGCTCACCATGGAGGCGATGGGGTTTCTGGGAAACAGGCCGACGACTTTAGCGGGAACGTCTTCAGCGGCGGGAAAACCAGTAGCTGCAGGTTTACTCTCGCTCGCTCCGCTAATCTCCTGCGAGAACAGGCTACTGTCGATTTTATTCCCGGGCTGGATGGCCTGACCCAGGCTGATACCTACTACCGTACCCACCACCGTCGTGATCAGGATAAAGACCAGTGCTACCAATCCAATACTGCGTAACGCACTGGGGTCACTATTGGCGGCCAGTCCGCGCACCACCGAGGCGACTACCAACGGCACCACGATCATCTGTATCAGGGCCAGAAACACATGACCCGGCAGTGCCAGCCAGGAGGTGATGATCCGAACGGTTGATTGCTCCAGCAGTCCGAGTTCGGGCCCCAATAAAAACCCGGATAGTACGCCCAATACCAGACCGATCAACACCTTAAGCCATAGACGGCCCCGTACCAGCCCATCGAGCTTATCAGTGAGTTGCTTGAGTGACTGGAATCTAAACCCTTTTGCACTGGTCATTGGGAGCTACCTGAGGGGTGAATCGCCTATTTTATCAGTGGCGGGGATGAGGCATAACTGATTACGCGTTAATCAGCCGATATTTTGAGCTGGATCATGAGATGTCAGCACTCCGCCTAAGTTTAAATAAGGATGTCCATCGGTACTGTGAGTACCCATATCCGCTTTGTTTTATACCGTGCGGTTTATGGGTTTTGCGGCGCTTTTCGCCGTGTTTTGATGGGTTGGTAAACCTTTTTTGAGGTTTATCTATAATTCTATATCATATGCCTAGTATTGATATGTTTTTATATATCATTATTGTGCTATTTGGAGTACTGTGATATGTTTTTACGTATATTTTAAAAGTTTAGATACAGAAAAGCATATCAAAAATGGCTTATATCAATGATCAGATACTGCAAGCGCTGCGAGAGGCGCGGGCGCGTAAGGGACTTAGCCAGCGGGAGCTTAGTGCGCGCTCTGGTGTGCCGCAGGGCCATATCTCCAGGATTGAGGCAGGTGGTGTTGATCTGCGTATGTCCAGTTTGATTGCTTTGGCGCGTGTGCTGGATTTGGAACTGTTTTTAGCGCCAAAAAAATCCATGCCAGCCATTAAGTCGATTACGCGCTCTGCTGTGGGTGGAGGCGATAGTGAGACGGTGTCGCCTGCTTATAGTCTGGATGGTGATGCGGATGAGTAGTGTATCTACGCTGAATGTTCTGCTTTATGGTCAGCCGATTGGGACGATTACCAATGTCGGGCATGACAGAACATTATTTGCGTTTATCGATGACTATATCAGCGATGAAGCGCGGCCCGTTTTAAGTTTGGGATTTAAAGATGCTTTGGGTGGTTTGATCACGGATTTTAAGCCGACACAAACCAGGCTTACGCCGTTCTTCTCGAACTTATTGCCAGAAGAGACAATGCGCCATTATCTGGCAGAGCGTGCGAATGTTAATCCGGCGCGTGAGTTTTTTTTACTGTGGGTGCTTGGGCAGGACTTGCCCGGTGCGATAACTGTCGTACCCGCCGACGGTGAAGCCCTGCCACCGCATCTGCATGAACAGATGGAAGAGGGCACTCAGCCAGAACAGCCAATGCGGTTTTCATTGGCTGGGGTGCAATTGAAGTTTTCAGCGGTGCAGCAGGCGGCGGGTGGTTTGACCATTCCTGTTTCTGGAACGGGTGGTTCCTGGATTGTGAAATTACCATCCTCGCGCTTTGAAGCCGTGCCAGAAAATGAATATGCCATGATGGAATTGGCGCGGATGCTGGGTATGGATGTACCTGAGACGCAGCTACTTTCTATCGACCAGATCGGGAATATCCCTGAGGGTATAGGTCGGTTTGGTGGTTCTTTTAAAAATTCTCGAGCTTTTGCGATTAAGCGTTTTGATCGTGTTGGTGACGAGGGCGCCGATGGAGAGGCTATACATATGGAAGACTTTGCGCAGGTCTTTGGTGTGTACCCGGAGGACAAATACAAGAAAGCCAGTATGCGCAATATCGCTCAAGTTATAGGCCTGGAAGGGCATGAGGGGGATATGGCTGAGCTTATCCGCCGCCTGGTGTTTAACACCCTGATCGGGAATGCGGATATGCATCTTAAGAACTGGTCGGTGATTTATAACGATAAGCAAAGCGCCTCGATAGCGCCTGCTTATGATTTTGTGTCAACCATTGCTTATATTCCTGATGACAGTGCGTCGCTGAAAGTCAGCCGCACTAAGAAGTTCAGTGAATTTACGTTGGATGAGTTGTCGCACTTAGCCGCTAAAGCCATGTTGCCAGAAAAGCTGGTGCTGGATACGGCGCGTGAAACAGTCTCAGCCTTCCATGAAGTCTGGCACCGTGAGAAGCAAAACTTACCTCTTACGAAGCATATGATTGAGGTAATTGAAAAGCATTTACAAAACGTGCCTTTGGCAGGCGCGGGCGTATAATACGCCACTCTAAATCGCTCTGGATTGATGAAAAATGCGGGAAGTTTTGCTGGCTGTAGGCCTTGGCAAGCTGCTTGTCTATTTATTGAGCTATACACCAGGGCTTAGCGTTAACTCTATTTTTTTGTAAACCTTCTACCTACAAGACGGTTACAAATTGGGAATTTCGATACATGGCTGAAGCCAATTTTATCAACGAAATCAATAAGCGGCGTACCTTCGCTATCATCTCTCACCCCGATGCGGGCAAGACCACCATCACCGAAAAGCTGCTGTTATTGGGCCAACTGATTCAGGTGGCCGGCTCAGTCAAGGGCAAGGGCTCGGACCGTCATGCCACTTCGGACTGGATGAGTATGGAGCAGGAGCGGGGAATTTCGGTAACCTCTTCGGTGATGCAGTTCCCCTACAAACAGCGCATGGTCAATCTGCTGGATACTCCCGGGCACGAAGATTTCTCTGAAGATACTTATCGTACCTTGACCGCGGTGGATTCGGCGCTGATGGTGGTGGATGGTGCCAAGGGGGTCGAGGCGCGGACGATTAAATTGATGGATGTCTGTCGCCTGCGCGATACGCCGATCCTCAGTTTTGTGAATAAAATGGACCGTGATATTCGCGACCCGATTGATCTGTTAGATGAGATCGAAGACGTCCTGAAGATTCAGGGTGCGCCGATCAACTGGCCGATTGGGATGGGCAAGGAATTCAAGGGCGTTTATAACTTCTATACCGATACTATCCATGTATTCAAACGCGGCCAAAATACGGTGATTGCCGACGATATTCGTATTGAGGGGTTGGCCAGCGATGAGGCCAAAGCATTGCTTGGGGTTTACTACCAGGATTTTCTGGATGAGATCGAACTGGTCAAAGGCGCCAGTCATGAATTCGTGTTAGAGGATTATCTGGCGGGCACCCTGACCCCAGTATTTTTCGGAACGGCACTGGCTAACTTCGGCGTGCGCGAAATGCTCGATGGCTTTGTCGAGTGGGCGCCGGCACCATTGGCTCGGGAAACGGCTACCCGAAAAGTGGATGCCAGAGAGAAAGACTTCAGCGGTTTTGTGTTTAAGATTCAAGCCAATATGGATCCAAAGCACCGCGACCGCATTGCATTTATGCGAATTTGCTCGGGCACTTACAGCAAGGGTATGAAGATGAAACATGTGCGGCTGGGCAAGGATGTAAAAATCGCCGATGCGGTGACCTTCAAGGCGGGCGAACGCGAGGCCGTGGTGGAGGCAGTTTCCGGTGATATTATCGGCCTGCACAATCACGGTACCATCCAGATTGGCGATACCTTTTCTGGCGGTGAAGAACTGAAGTACACCGGCATCCCGCACTTCGCGCCTGAGATGTTTCGTTTGATTCGCTTGAAGGATCCGCTGAAAGCCAAGGCCTTGCAGAAGGGCTTGCAACAGTTGTCGGAGGAGGGGTCGACCCAGGTGTTTATGCCGGTCAACAACTCCAATTTGATCGTGGGTGCCGTCGGCCAGTTGCAGTATGAGGTGGTCGCCTATCGGCTGAAGGATGAATATAAGGTGGAAGCTATCTACGAACCGGTGAGTGTCTACACCGCGCGTTGGGTTTCCTGTGGCGATAAAAAGAAACTGGAAGAATTTAAAAAGAAAGCGGCCGATAATCTGGCACTGGATGGCGGCGGCCATCTGACCTATCTGGCGCCTACTCGAGTCAATTTGCAGTTAATGCAGGAGCGCTGGCCAGAGGTTGAGTTTCATGCTACTCGGGAGCACTAAAAAACTATCTGCGTATCCAAAGCACTCGTTGTACTAAATCCTCTCGATGCATCGTCTTACCCGCGAAGGCGGGTATCCAGCATAGCTGATTGTTCTGGACTCCCGCCTGGCCCAGGCCACCTTCTCTTGCTACGCAATTCACCTTGTCCGCGGGAGTGACGAAAGTCTTGAACTAAAGGCAGGGGTTAGTCTTCATCCATCTGCCTGAATAATTCGATATTTCCCCCCTTTGCGGTAGTGTTAGTGGTTACGGTTTTTTCCGTGGCAAAGCGAGACAGATAATGCGGTCCGCCCGCTTTGGGTCCGGTGCCCGACAGGCCCTGCCCACCGAAGGGGTTAACGCCTACTACGGCACCCACCATATTGCGATTGATATAATTATTGCCCACCCGCGTTGAGCGAATAATGTGATCTGCGCGGCTATCAATACGAGAATGCACACCCAGCGTCAGGCCATAGCCACTGGCATTTATCTGCGCAATCACTTCATCCAGTTCACCACTCTGGTAGCGTACGATATGCAGAATAGGGCCAAACACTTCCCCCTGTAATTGCTGCATATTATCCAGCAGAAAAATATGTGGGCCGACAAAACTACCCGTTGATGGCAGCCTGCTTGCCGGGTAGGCATAGAGCAGCGTGGCTTCCTCAGACAGGTGGTTTATATGGGCTAACAAACTCGCTTGTGCTTCGGTATTAATCACCGGACCAATATCCGTGCTCAATTGCCAGGGCAGACCAAGGTGCAACTGGTCGCAGGCGCCAAACAGCATCTCCAGCATTGAGTCCGCCACTTCTTCCTGTAGAAACAACACCCGTAGCGCGGAACAGCGTTGGCCGGCGCTGTAAAAAGCGGAGTTGATCACATCGTCCACTAGCTGTTCTGCCAAAGCGGAGGAGTCAGCAATCATGGCATTGATGCCGCCGGTCTCGGCAATCAGGGGAATAATCGCACCCTCGCGGGCAGCCAGTTGACGGTTGATCTGTTGCGCTGTTGCAGTGGAGCCAGTAAAGGCTACGCCGCTGATTCGCGAATCCGTCACCAGCGTTGGCCCAATATCCTTACCGGCGCCGGTAATCAACTGTAAGACGTCTCCCGGAATACCTGCCGCATGCATCAGTGCCACTGCACGGGCCGCGACTAGTGGTGTTTGTTCTGCCGGTTTGGCAATCACTGTATTGCCTGCTGCCAAAGCGGCGACAACCTGCCCGGTAAAAATCGCCAGCGGAAAATTCCAGGGGCTGATACAGAGGAATACACCGCGCCCCTGTAAGCTCAACTGATTGTGCTCACCGGTCGGGCCGGTCAGTGTCTCAGCTTCGGCAAAATGCTGGCGTGCCAATGCGGCATAGTAGTGGCAGAAGTCGATCGCCTCGCGCACTTCTGCAAGTGCATCCCGGATCGTGCGGCCACCTTCCCGGCTAATTAATCCGACAAGTTCGTAAAGGTGCTGGCTATAGAGTGCGCCAATTTGTTCGAGCCGCTCGGCGCGGTCAGATCCACCGCGTTCATTCCATGAGGCCTGAGCCTGCTGTGCTCCCACCAGTGCGGTTTCAATATCGGCGGCTGTGGCATTGCATACTTGCCCAATCGGCATATCAGTGGCGGCCGGGCAGTTCACAGGGCGTATGTCGTTGTTATTAATGAGGCCGCCGTTAATGATTGGGCCAGCTTGATAGGGAGTTGATGCTGTTTCACTGATGCCCGACAGGCAGGTCTCAGCGCTGGCGATATCCTCCAGGTTAATCCCCGGTGAGTTGCTGCGCGGGATACAGCTGTTGCGGTACAGGTCGGCAGGCAAGGAGATGTGGGGGTGTCGCTTACGTTCAAAGCTGCGAACTTTCTCGTATACATCAGCAGTTAATTGCTCGATGGGCGTAGCGTCATTAAGAAAGCGATGCACAAAGGAGCTGTTGGCGCCATTCTCCAGTAAGCGACGCACCAGATAAGGCAGCAGATCGCGATGGGCACCGACCGGGGCATAAATACGTACCCTCGGCATATCATGCACGCGCTCAAGACATTGCTTACGTAGCTGATCGTATAGTAGTTCGCCCATGCCATGCAGACGTTGTAGTTCATAGTCGCCCTGACAAATGTTAGCCATGTGTATTACGGTGGCAAGGGTCTGGGCATTGTGGGTAGCAAACTGAGGATATATGGCATCGCTCACCCGCAGCATTTTATCGGCGCACACCAGATAGCAGAGATCGGTATTGGCTTTGCGGGTATACACCGGGTAATCGGTCAGCCCCAGTTCCTGCGCGTGTTTGATCTCGGTGTCCCAGTAGGCACCTTTGACCAGCCGTAACATCAGACGGTGTCCTGTCTCGCGGGACAGTGCAATCAGCCAGTCGGCAACAAAGGGCGCACGCTTCTGATAAGCCTGCAGTACAAAGCCGAGACCATTCCAGCCCTGTAAAGCCGGGTAGCGGGCGAGGGCTTCGAGTATATCCAGTGAAATATCCAGTCGTTCTGCTTCCTCGGCATCGATATTAAAACCCAGATTGCCAGCTTTGGCAGCCAGTGCCAGCGTTTGCACTCGGGGTAGTAATTCGGCCATTAACTGTTGTTGCTGCGATTGCCGGTAACGGGGGTGCAGGGCGGATAGCTTGATGGAGATTCCGTTGGCATCGGTGACCGTGTCTGAGTGATTGTCTTCAGAGTCAGTATCGGGGGCTGCGGCGATGGCTTTTATCGCATCAAGATAAGCCTTGAAGTAGCGCTGCGCATCGGCCTCGGTGCGCGCACCTTCTCCTAACATATCAAAGGAAAAGCAGGTGCCGGGTGGGTTTTCAGCCGGGCCACGCTTTAACGCCTCGTCGATACTGCGGCCCAGCACATAGTGGCTTCCCATAATTCGCATGGCCTGCAACATGGCCTGCCGCACCACCGGTTCGCTGACGCGATTGACCAGGCTGCGCAGCCAGTGTCTGGGTTGTTGGGTGATACTGTTGTCGAGTTCGACTACCTTGCCAGTCAACATCATGCCCCACACTGAGGTATTCACAAACAGGGAATCAGAGTGTCGCCAGTGTTTAGCCCAGTCTCCGCTGTGAACCAGTTCGGCAATCAGCTCATCGGCGGTATCGCTATCGGGAATGCGCAACAGGGCTTCCGCCAGACACATTAAGGCCACGCCCTCGCGATTGGTGAGGCCGAACTCCTCCAGAAAGGCGTCCAGTTTGCCGCGCTGGTCGCGGTGCTTACGGGCGCGCTGGATCAGCTCAGCAGCCTGTTGTTGAATAGCTTGAGAGGTAGCTTGATCAAGGTGACTGGCTGTCAGCAATTGGTCAACGCATTCTTCTTCATTGGCATAGCTCTGCTGACGTAGCTTATGGCGGTATTCCTCGAGGGTCGGCATAAACATGTGCTCCGCTTTTCTACAACTTCTCTATATAAAGCTAGTGGAATTTCAGCAATAGTGAAAGATTACGGAGCGAGTGAAAGAGGTTTACCTTAGGGTTTCCGTGTAAACTTAGTGATTTCCTTCTTGGCGCCATTGAAGGGTGTCCTGAACATATTGTCTGGCCGCTGCTGTTTTATGACGGAAATCACTGACTCCCCGCTATCTCATAGCAGTCTCTACCATCTGGGTTTACCTATGTGGTCAAATCGGGATTGGCTGGGCGATTTGTTTCCGGCGGGAGCGAATAGCAAAAACTTTCTACAGCACTATTCCTCAGTGTTCAGTTCGGTGGAGGGTAATACCACTTTCTATGCCCTGCCCAGTGTGGATACGGTTAAGAGTTGGCAGGAGCAGGTGCAGCCAGGCTTCAAATTTTGTTTTAAGCTGCCGCGTAAAATTACCCACGAAAACACGCTGCGTTACAGCGCTGTGGAACTCAGTGAATTTGTGCAGCGTCTGGAACCGTTAGGAGAGGCACTGGGCAGCTTTATGATTCAACTGCCCGATAGTTTTTTGCCCAAACAATTGCCCGATCTGGAAAAGTTTTTAAAAGCCCTGCCGAGTGAATACCAGTTTGCTGTTGAGGTCAGACATCTGGATTTTTTTAATCGCGGTGAAGAAGAGCAACAGCTGAATCGCTTGTTGCAACAGTACGCTGTTGATCGAGTGTGTCTGGATAGTCGAGCGCTGTTCAGCCGTGCGGCACAGACGGCGCAGGAAAAAGATGCGCACCGCAAAAAACCACGCTTACCCGTGCACGCTATCGCCACAGCTACCCAGCCCATTATCCGTTTTATCGGCAGTGCCGATTTTCTGCATAATGAACAGTACTTGATGCCCTGGGTGAACAAGGTGGCTGAATGGCAGCAGCAAGGTATCAAGCCCACCGTCTTTATCCACACACCGGATAATGTGGCATCACCAGAGCAGGCGGCTATCTTTCACCTGTTGCTTAAGCAACTTCCCGGCTGGAAGCCTCTGTCAAAAACCATCAGAGACGAAACACAGTTGTCGATTTTTTAAGACTAGAGCTTTAATACCGAAATAATTATTTTATGACGATTAGACTTGATAAATATCTGGCCAGCGTAAGCGATTTATCCCGCAGCGAAGCCAAGCGATTACTGAAGCAGGGGGTGGTCACCGTGGACGATGTTGTCGTTCAGGATCCGCGTGCCATGGTGGCGGTGTCAGCGCATGTTGCTATTGAGGGCGAACTGTTGCGTCAGCCTTTACCGCGTTATTTTATGCTGCATAAACCGTTGGGCTATATCTCTGCCACCAAGGATCGACAGCACTTAACGGTAATGGAATTATTGGATGAAGATAATATCGACAAACTGCATATTGCCGGGCGATTAGATATTGATACCACGGGTTTGTTGTTGATTACCGATGATGGTATTTGGTCGCACCGGGTGTCATCTCCCTCCAGTGCGTGTAAAAAAACTTACTGGGTTGAAACGGTGGATCCGATTTTGCCTGAGCAAATTATACAGATCGAACAGGGTATTCACTTACACAATGAAAAACGGCCTACCCTGCCAGCAACCGTTGAATTGCTCGACGAACACACCGCGCGGCTGACAATAACCGAAGGAAAATATCATCAGGTAAAACGTATGTTTGCCGCCGTGGGTAACCATGTTGATCTGTTACACCGTGAGCGTATTGGTGATATTCGATTGGATGAAGCATTAGAGCCTGGTGAATATCGTGCGTTAACCGAACAGGAAATCCGGCTGCCATGAGTGATTATGCCTTTCAATTATTGCAGCGGACTATGCTGGAAAAAATGAGTGAGATCATTGTTCAGGATCAACCCGGTCCGCAGCCTGGAATACTCTGGCTTGTCGATGAAAATATTTCGCCCGCCGATATTGCTTCGATGCCTGTTACCGATAATCTACAAGCGTTAACCAACCGCTGTGATCTCTATGATGCCTTAAACCATCGCGGCATAAACGCAGTGTTAAATGATTTTGATATCACGGTTTTTGAAAAAAAATCATTTGCCGCCGTATTTTATAGAGTGTCAAAGGAAAAGGCGATTGTTCATCATCTTATCAATACCGTGCCAGATTGTTTATCCGATCATGGCGAATTGTGGTTAGCTGGATTTAAAAATGAGGGTATTAAAACCTATATTGATAAGGCAGCCAAATATTTAGGTGAGGTGCTTGAAAAACAACGGGGCAACAGCGCGTCACATTTAGCCTGTGTTGAGTTGGATGGAAAACTTCGTGAGCCGTTAGACGATAAAAATTATCGTAGCCTGATAGAGTTGAATATAGATATTAGTGGTACAGAAATAACCCTGTTAAGTAAACCCGGTGTCTATGGTTGGAATAAAATTGATAAGGGTAGTACGTATTTGGTTGAGCAGTTAAACGATTTTTTTCAGCATTACAAAGCAATGCCTGAAACGGTTATTGATCTGGGTTGTGGTTTTGGCTATTTATCGGTGCTAGCCCGGCAGCTGTGCCCAGCTTATTATCTGGCAACGGATAATAATGTCGCTTCAGTAGAACTGTGCCGGCAGAATTTTCAGCGTCATCAATTATCGGGTGAAGTGGTACTGGCCGACTGTGGTGAGGGTCTTCAACAAAAAGCTGAACTGGTGTTATGCAATCCCCCCTTTCATCAGGGTTTTGATGTCGAGGGCGATCTCACACAGCGGTTTCTGGTTTCTGCACGGCGCTTGCTGGCGCCTGGGGGCAAGGCGCTGTTTGTCGTCAATAGTTTTATACCGCTGGAGAAAAAGGCCAGAGGGATATTTAACACGATTGATATGTTAGCCAATAACGGTAGTTTTAAAGTGCTGTGTTTGAGCTGACCAGATGAAACTGGTTTTCCTGTAGGTAGCGAATGGAACGGTTGCGGCCTCGAGCTTTGGCCTCATAGAGTGCTTCGTCTGTATGTTTTAATAATACCGCCGACGACTCGGTGCGCTGCGGTGTTGTCGTCGCCATGCCAATGCTCATGGTAAGGAACGTGCTGATATTGGAGTAAGCATGAGTAATCGCGGCCTCGCGTATTTTTTGCTGAAGACGCCTGGCGACAGTCTCGGCGCCTTTTTCGTTGGTGTCAGGCAGAATAATCACAAACTCTTCGCCGCCATAGCGCGCCGCCAAATCTGAAGTGCGGGAGATGCAGGTCTTTAAAATATTGGCCACCTTCACCAGTGCTTTGTCCCCCGACTGATGGCCATAATTATCATTGTACTTTTTGAAATAGTCGATGTCGCAGAGTAGCAGTGACACTGGATGTTGTTCGCGGATAGCCAGTTGCCAGTAGTCATTGAGTAACTGGTCAAAGCGACGACGGTTAGCCAGCTCGGTCAAACTGTCTTCGTAGGACAGGCGCTCCAGCTCTCCCGCCTGTTGCTCAACAATCTGGTTCTGCCGCTGAATATATTGAATAAGTAAATCACACTCATTGCTGAGATTGCCGATTTCATCAAGCTTGGGGTTATTAAGTCGAGCAGAGAAATCACCGGAACTGCGAATGTAAAATAAATGTTTGCCAACCTTTTTAATAGGCTGGATCAGTGTCCTGTCCAGGGTGAGAATAATCAGCCCCCAGGACAGTAAGATGGTCGCGAGGAAAGCGAGCAGAGGGCTACTGATCAGGCTGTCATCGAAGGCACGTTTGTCGAGCATCAGGGAGACTTTCAATACCGGTTGATCGACAATATCGGATATATACCAGTGGAAGCGGTTTTTGCTATCGCGGTATTGCTCATCCAACGTGCTGACCTTAAAGTCGAGCGCCTGTTCCCATTTGAGCGGTTCCAGCTCAAAGGGAATTTTCACCATTTCCTGCACATTGTGGGCAACCTGCTGATCAATGCGTCGGGCCATTAATATACTGCCAGGTGAAGTGCCACTTTCATTGCTTTTCAGTACGGAGTAGGAGGCATAAATCATAGGGCCAATACTGGTATTGATAATGCCGCTGACACTGACCGGTGCGCCGGGAAAGGCGTTATTGGCATTGGCGAGAAAGGGGCTTAATTCCTGGGCATTGAAAAAACCATCGGGTAGTATTGTCTCTTCTTCCAGATCTGCATAACGTGACCAGATCACTTTGCCCATGGTATCGGCGAGCAACACAATATTAATTTCATTGCTGATAAAGGTGCCAATATCAAAGCTGCTTTCGATATAGTCCGTATCGGGATCATTAAAGTAATGATAGGTATCGTCCCAGATCCCATAATCATAGGCCAGAGTGCTGATAGACTGTCGAATAACATCAAAGCCGATTACCACTCGCTCGGCGTCTTTACGGTCAGATTTTGCTTCCAGCTCGATCAAGGCGGGAATAGAAATAAACCGCTGGATACTAATCGCTGCAGTAAAGCTGATCAGTGTGACCAGCAGCAGTAGTAACAGAGTTTTGGCGGTTAGTTTCATAGAGTGGGTTCTTGTGACGATCTGCTCAATTATACACCAATAAGTCGATTTTGCTTGATCAAAAAGTAGTCTTAAGGCTAACGTTTTTAATATGGGATTTGCTGTCGAATTGATTTACACCACTGCAAGTCTGGACGGAATCAATCGGGACGTGGGATGAAAAAATTATTTTCTCTGGCTGGTTTTGCGCCCTATGTTTTCGTGCTTTGGCTTAATGCCTTTGTCGATCTTGGACATAAAATTCTGATTCAAAATACCGTTTTTAAGGTGTATGACGGCTATGTGCAGGTGATCCTGACAGCGGTCGTCAATAGCCTGATCCTGCTACCCTTTATTGTGCTGTTTAGTCCCGCAGGTTTTTGCTCGGATCGTTGGCCGAAGAATCAGGTGATGCGCTTTTCTGCCTGGCTGGCAATTGGGCTGACCCTGTTGATTACGTTGTTTTATTATCTGGGCTGGTTTTGGCCAGCCTTCGCGATGACGTTTTTACTGGCGGCACAAAGTGCGATTTATTCACCAGCTAAATACGGTTATATCAAGGCGCTGGTGGGGCGGGATAACCTGACGGCGGCCAATGGTGTGGTGCAGGCCACTACTATCGTTTCCATTTTGGCGGGCACCTTGGTTTTTTCCATGTTGTTTGAGCGATTTTATTTGTCGGTGATGGTTAACACTGAAGCCGATATTCTGACTGCCTTTGCGCCGCTGGGTTGGTTACTGGTATTGATGAGTATCGTTGAATTGTTATTGGCTCGACGCTTGCCACAGCTGGAGCAGCCAGATTCGTCATTGCGCTTTCGCGTTAAAGACTATTTGTTGGCTCGCGATATTACACAGGCCATGCAGCCAATAACAACTCAACGCGTAATCCTGATCGCGATTATTGGTCTGGCTGGTTTCTGGTCTGTGTCGCAGGTTATGCTGGCAGCCTTTCCTGCCTTTGCCAAGGCTGAGCTGGGAGTAACCAATACTGTTGTAATTCAGGGGGTAATGGCGGTTAGTGGTATTGGTATTGTGATAGGAGCACTGTTTGCTGAAAGGATTTGCACCGGTGCTTTGGATCATGGTCAGTTTGAGTTGAGTCGGCTACCCTATGCGGCGGTGGGCATTGCCCTGTGTCTGCTGTGGCTGCCATTGTTACCGAGTATGCTGTGGCATGGGTTTAACTTTTTTGTCATCGGGGTGCTTGGTGGTATTTTTATTGTGCCCTTGAATGCGTTTATTCAGGGCAGAGCGGCGCAACATGATTTGGGACGAGTATTGGCGGGCAATAACCTGATTCAGAATATTGCCATGTTCAGCTTTCTGATACTGACCGCAATTTTTGCCTTTTTAGGTACTCGAGTCAGCATCCTGCTGTTAATGATGTCCGCTGTGGCACTGGTGGTCTGTGCCTACAGTACGCTGGTACTACGTCGGCAGTTGGCAAAGGAGTCGGTTTCTCCCTCGGTTGTCTCCTCCACCGCGCCGCGAACTAAAACCTAAGCGGTCAGAGCAGCCTCGATATCACTGATGAGGTCTTCCGGTTTAGTGGTAGGCGCATAGCGCTTGAGGACTTCGCCATTTTTACCAATCAGGAATTTGGTGAAATTCCATTTGATTTTTTTGCTACCCAGAATGCCTGGTGCCTCGCTTTTCAGGTGTTGGTAGAGCGGGTGGGTATTGTCGCCGTTTACGTCAATTTTGGCATGCATGGGAAAGCTAACGCCGTAGTTTAGCTGACAGAATTCCTGAATTTCACCGTTGTTGCCTGGATCCTGTTTGCCAAATTGATTACAGGGAAAGCCAAGAATCTCCAGCCCTTTATCTTTAAATTCTTGATACAGTTTTTCCAGCCCTTCAAACTGAGGGGTAAAACCACACTTGCTGGCAGTATTGACAATAAGCAGCACCTTACCCTGATAGTCAGCTAAGGCGTTGGAGTGGCCGTTAATGGTCTCGACCTGAAATTCGTGAACTGAAGGCATTGAAGGCTCCCGGTTTTTTATCGTTATCATTGTGTATGAAAAAACAGGCGAAACTTTAGCATTATTGCTGCGGTTTTCGCAGTTATTTCCCAGGTCGTAAATTTTTTCGTTCAGATTATCGTTTGGTCTGTTCAGGGGGGTGGTTCGAAAAACTGCACGCCAAGCTCTTCCCGTTGGCGCAGAACCGTTTCCATATGTCGGTCCTGCAGTCCCTGCAACATGGATTTGGCAATGGCTGTGGCCCGCTGTTTGGCCAGCTCGGCGCGTTCACCGCTAAAGACTCGGTCTACGCTGGTTTTAAAAAGATGCAGCCAGCGATGAAAGTGATGCTCGGTCATTTCCGCCTGATAATGAAGATTGCGGTGTATTTCAAAGGTGCGACCCTGATACTGCCCCGTACCCAGCAATTGCTTCTGCCAGAATTGGGCGATAGTCGGCAGATGCTGCTCCAGTTTAATGTGGGCGATATCGGTAAAGAAAAACCCGATAATAGGGTCCTCTAATACCGATTGGTAAAAATCCCGAACAAGAATATCTATATCAGCGGCGGTTTGAATATCGTGTTTAGACATGCCTCAGTGATAGCGGTTTTACACTACCAGGTCAAGTTGTTGGACAGATCCCGCCAGTTTCGAGTCATTGACATAAAAACCGCTGGAGCGCACCTGTCCCAGTAGCTGGTTTTGGCTGTCGGTTAAGCTAAAGGGTGAGCTGACCGAGCCGGTAAAGATGGCGGCAACCCCCAGTGTTGGTAGTGACTGTTGATAATTGTCGCCGGGTCTAAAGGCAAGTAGTTGCTGGTAGACGCTATCGCCCTCATCAATAAAACCATTACCGTCTTCATCGTACTGCGCCAACTCAGCAAAGCCATTGCCCGTACCGGGGCCAAACAGTTCGGAGCCGTCATCGATCAGGCCGTTGCCGTTTTTATCCAGGGCGATATAGGCACTGTCTGAGCTCAGTGAAGGAATCCACTCAGCGTTACCATCAGCATTAAGATCAAACTCAACCTTCTCATTGCTCAGGCGTGCGGTATCGCCATTAAAGTTGATCACCAGCGGGTCGGTGAGTTTGCCCTGGAACAAGCTCAGCTCAGCGGAAGATTCCTGATACAGCCTTTCCCGTTTGACCTGCAGGCTGATCTCAAAACTGTCACCATTGTCATCGGTCAATTTCGCAGCAATGTTAACGTTGGAATATTCGTATTCCTGTAGCTGATAGAGGTTAAGGGTTACCACCTCGACCGTTGGGTTTTCGTCTATGACGGATGCCGCGACCGGGTATCTTGATGGAGTGACGGGCTCGGCTTTATCTCCAGTGAAATCGACGGACTCAATTTTTTTCCCGCTCATGGCCTCTACCAGGGCTTTCAACAAGTTGGTTTGCATATCCATGATAAGTAATGCTTTTTCCGTCAGGGCTTCGATGCGCTCCAGTGCTTGCTGTGGTCCGATGCGAAAATCGGAGAGATCCACGGTGGCGGCGGGGGTGTTAGCGGGCGGGCGATCAGGCTGTTTTGTGGAAGCACGCTCCGGCTGCTCCGAGAGCACGCGCAACTGGCGCAATTGGATCGTCGATTCACTACGCTGGTAAAAGTGCTGGCTGTTAAGTTCAACTTCAGAGGATTGGATCCGCATAAGGGTAACCTCCTGGCTCAGGCCAGGTTACAGGGGCTGAAACAAACAATATGTTGTTTTCAAAAAGAGTTATCAGATTGGATATCGGCCGAAGTAGTGCGGGGTTTAAGCTTTCCTTAGACTATTTTGCGGCAGTGGGCGTGGGTTTAAAGACTTACAGTTATTACCGAGCTGTTTCGTCAAAACCTGGGTAAGGCTTGCTTCGCCATCTGCCGATAATATGGCGGCCAAAGGCCGTGTCAGTGACAATAGCGATATGCTACGTTTATGCTTTCCTGAAAACCCAAGATTGAAGCCTGTCTAAATGAAGCTTCTAATGTGAAGTGACTATATAAAGTCTCTATTTTGAAGTGTCTATATAAAGTCTATATATGAAATATTTTGAAGATTTGGAACTGGGTGTCGTGCATCTGTCGGAGCAGCGACACACCCTGAGCAAAGAGGAAATTATCCAGTTTTGCCAACAGTGGGACCCGATGCCCTACCACGTCGACGAGGAAGCCGCGGCAGGCAGTTATGTGGGCGAACTGTTTACTTCCAGTGTGCATACCGTCGCGATTGGGGTGAAACTGGCGCATACGATGCAAACCGAGGCACTTGCGGTGGTGGCTGGTATAGGTTGGGATAAGGTTCGGCTGCATAAGCCGGTCTGTGTCGGCGATGTATTGCGGTTACGGTATTATGTGTCGGATAAACGGGAGTCCAACAGTAAACCGGATCGCGGTATTTATATCTCGACCTTAGAGTTACTGAATCAGCGTGATGAGATGGTAGTCAGTTTTGAGTTGGCGGCGATTATTATGAAGCGGCCTCAACCCGTTGATAGATAAATAGAGAGATAAATCAATTACGGTGCTGTTGCCGTAAAAATGGCCCGCTTGGGGGCGGGGTAGCCCTCAATGGTTTTGCTGGCATCCTCAGGGTCGAGAAATTGCGCCAGCGAGTGAAAGGTCATCCACTCGGTTTGGCGCTGCTCGTCGGTGCTGGTGGTCGTCACATCAACACACTGAATATTTTTAAACCCCACCTTTTGCAGCCAGAGTGTCAGGGTTGGAACCGAAGGCAGAAACCAGACATTGCCCATCCTTGCATAGCGGCCTTTCGGTACCAGCACTTGTCCCTCGGCCCCGTCAACCACCAGTGTTTCCAACACTAATTCACCACCGGCGGAGAGAGCGTCGCGCAGTTCAATCAAATGATCAAAGGGCGAGCGGCGATGGTACAGCACGCCCATGGAAAATACCGTGTCGAAGTAGCGTAGCTGCTTGGGCAGGTGCTCAATACCCATCGGCAGTACAGTCACGGCGTGGTCTTTAATATATTTCTGCAGGGTAAAAAACTGCACAATAAACAGCGGCGTCGGGTCAATGCCGATCACTAGCTCCGCGCCCGCACCGCGCATACGCCAGCAGTGGTAACCGCTGCCACAGCCTATATCGAGTACCTTGCGTCTGGTCAGCGGCTGAATATGGTCTTTTAGCCGATCCCATTTCCAGTCCGAATGCCACTCGGTGTCGATGTCGACGCCAAACAGATTGAAAGGCCCCTTGCGCCAGGGGTGCAGGCCCTTGAGTTGCTCGGCAAACTGCTCGGCCTGCTCCGTGGACAATGTCTGAGAGCCGGTGATGGTAATAGCAGGGCTGTCGAGCTGGGTGCTGGCTACGGACCAGTCGGGCAGGCCGGCTAACACCTGTTTCCAGCGGGGCAGGTCGCCATAGCGCTGTTCGCTCAGGCCCAGTGTGATGCGCTCGGGCAACTGCGCTGCCCAGTCGGTAATAGCGGGGAATTCGTTATTGAATAACAGTCGGTCGATAAAGGGCTGGTAGTCGATCATTTAGCAGTCCGCGGATTTAATCGCCACCAGCGAGGTGAAATTAAAACACTGAAACCAGACATCGACATTGCTGAAGCCCACTTCCCGCAGGCGTTGCTGGTGTGCCTTGATAGTTTCCGGTAGCAGTACCTTTTCCAGTGCGGTGCGCTTCTGACTGATTTCCATTTCACTATAACCGTTGGCGCGTTTAAAGCTGTGGTGCAGATCGGTATTCAGTTCCTGCAGGTGCGGGTCTTCAAAGCAGATTTTCTCTGACAGAATCATAATGCCGCCGGGTAACATGCCGTCGTAAATTCGTTGCATTAAATCCTGCCGCTGTGCACGTTCGATAAATTGCAGGGTAAAGTTCATCACCACGACGGAAGCGTTTTCAATTGCGATATCCAGAATATCACTCTCCACCAGTTCGACGGGAGTCGTATTACTGTCCTGATCCAAAATCTGCTGGCAGCGCTGTTGCATGGCACTGGAATTATCCACGGCGATAATAGTGCAATCGCGGCCATTAAGCTGCTGGCGCATGGACAGAGTGGAGGCGCCCAGTGAGCTGCCCAAGTCGTAGCACACACTGCCCGCCTGTGCATAGCGTGCGGCTAACACTCCCGTCATGGCTATGATGGTACTGTAGCCGGGCACTGAGCGCTGGATCATATCCGGGAATACTTTTACCACGGTATCGTCAAAGGCAAAGTTGGCAATGGCATCCAGCGGTTTGGAATAAATAGCGTCTTTTTGGCTCATAGGACTGAATTGTAAATAGGCGTAGAGAACGTTGTCAGAAGATGGTTGTCGAAAAAAGCTGGAGAATTTTAACATAGCCAGAACAGTATTGACCGTTATTGCGTCTGGGAGTAGCCTGTTGATTGATAAAAACTGCAAGGAAGCTGCAAACAATGACTCCACCTTATAAACGATTAGCTCAACCCCTGATTGCCATTAGCAGCCACTACGATGTTGTCGTGGTGGGCTCCGGTTATGGTGGTGCAGTCGCGGCATCGCGGCTGTCCCGCGCTGGCAAGCGTGTCTGCGTGTTGGAGCGGGGCAAAGAATTTCTGCCGGGCGAGTTTCCCGACACTATCGGTGACGCGATTCCCGAGTTTCAAATCGATTCTGCAAGAGGCCATATTGGCTCTCGCACCGGCCTGTATGATATGCACGTGCACAGGGATATGAATGTGTTGGTGGGCTGTGGGCTGGGCGGAACATCATTAATCAATGCCAATGTGTCCTTACAGGCTGAACAGTGGGTGTTGCAGGATGAGGCCTGGCCGCAGGCACTGCGTGAAGAGGGTGCCAATGCAGAAAGCCGTCTGCACCGCTGTGTTGCCAAAGCCAGGTCAATGTTAAAGCCTACGCCCTACCCGGAAATCACCTTGCTAAAAAAGCTTGATGCTCAGCGTAAAACGGCAGAGCAGATCGAAGGTGAATTTTCCCTGCCGCCAATCAATGTGAATTTTGAAGCTGTTGCGGCCAATCATGCAGGTGTTGCCCAGCCGGCCTGTGATAACTGTGGTGATTGCGTCTCCGGCTGTAATGTCGGCGCGAAAAATACCACGGCGATGAATTATCTGCCCGATGCCGTTAATCATGGGGCGGAGATTTTTTGTGAAGCCAAAGTCAGTCACGTGGAGCGCTTTCAACAGGATGGCCGCGAGCAGTGGCGGGTTTATTATTCGGCGGAAAATCTGGGCAGAAAAGTCTTTGCTGCGCCACCCCTGTTTGTCGTCGCCGATACCGTAGTTATCGCTGCCGGTACGCTGGGCAGTAATGAGATTATGTTGCGTTCCCGTGAAAAAGGTCTCTCGGTATCCACTCATCTGGGCGAGCACTTTACCGGCAACGGCGATGTGCTGGCCTTTGCCTATAACAATGACCAGAAAATTAATGGCGTGGGCTTTGGTGCCAATAAACACGAGGGGCGAGACCCTGTCGGTCCCTGTATCACTACCCTGATCGATGATCGCCCCGGCAAGGGTGATAAAGGTATGGTGGTGGAGGAGGGCTCGCTACCCGGCTTGATGGCACCACTACTGCCCGCTATTTTTTCCGCCGCTTCAGCGTCGATTGGCGAGGATACTGATCGAGGGTTTCTCGACCGGGTGCGTGAAAAAGCGCGCGCTCTGGAAAGTATCTTTCGCGATTCCTCCCACGGTGCCGTTAATCATACTCAAACCTATCTGGTGATGAGTCACGATGACGGCAAAGGTAAAATTCAGCTGAGCGGTAACCGCCCGGAAGTGGTCTGGCCCAATGTGGGCAAGCAGCCGGTTTTTGCCGAGATTTCCCAGCGCTTAAAACAGGCGACAACGGCTCTGGGTGGCACCTATATCCGCAATCCAATGTGGGATGAGCGTCTGGGGCACGAGTTGGTCACCGTTCACCCGCTGGGTGGTTGCGGCATGGCCGACAGTGCCGAGCGGGGTGTGGTGAATGAGCGCTGCCAGGTGTTCAGTGCCGAGCATGGGCAGGCGGTTTATGACCGTTTATATATCTGTGATGGGTCGGTGATTCCCCGCAGCTTAGGCGTTAATCCATTACTGACTATCACCGCACTAGCAGAGCGCGCCTGCGAATTAATGATAGAAGACAGGGGCTGGCAATCATCACCGGTATTAGCTGACCCACCGCTTAAGGCACCAGCCCGGCTGGGCATTCAATTTACTGAAACCATGCGCGGCCATATGTCGCTGGATGCGGGGCTGGATTTTGCTGCGGCTGAAGCGGACGGCGAGCAACAAAACCAGCCTTTTGCCTTTACCCTGACGGTGCGCTCCGACGATCTCGACACCATGCTGGCCGAAGATGAGCATCGCGCTCGTATGCTTGGCACGGTGGATGCGCCAGCCTTATCCGACAAACCCCTGATGGCCGTCGATGGCCAGTTCCAGCTGTTTGTGCGCGACCCGAATCATATCGGTCGCCGCCTGATGATCTATCGCATGTTGTTGGCGGACGAAGCCGGCAAACACTATTTTTTCCACGGCTATAAATCCGTTGAAGATAATAAAGGGCTGGATGTATGGGCGGATACCACGACGTTGTTCATTACGCTCTATGACGGGGACTCCGAACAAGCACCGCTGTTAGGTCGTGGCATCTTACATATCGCCGCGGTCGATTTTGCCAAACAGATGACCACCATGACGGCGCTGAATGCCAGCTATAAAACTGAGGCGATGTCAGCCGTGGCCAAATTCGCGCGCTTTTTTGCCGGCGCTGTGGCCAGAACCTATGGCGGCCCGCTGGCACCCTTTGAGGTTTATGATCCCAGCCAGCCGGCTCGCCCTAAACGTCCATTACGTGTGTGTGAGCCTCGCTACTATCCCGTCACTACCGATGATGGGGTTGAATTGCTGCTTACCCGTTACTGTTCTCCGGAATGTGAGGGCGAGGTCACGCCGGTGATGCTGGCGCATGGTCTTGGCGTGTCCAGCCGCATATTTAGTCTCGATACCATTGAGACAAATTTGCTCGAGTATTTATACGAACACAATCTGGATGTCTGGCTGCTGGATTTTCGGGCCAGCATCGAGCTGCCGGTATCGGGCAATTGCTTCAGTGCCGATGATATCGCCCGGTACGATTACCCCGCCGCCGTAGCCAAAATTTTATCGGTTACCGGTGAGGATAACATTCAGGTGGTGGCGCACTGTTTCGGTGGTTGTACCTTCAGTCTCGCCATGCTGGCCGGATTAAAAGGCGTTGGCTCCGCGGTAATTTCACAGGTTGCGACACACTATGAAGGCACCGTGCTAGGCAAATTAAAAACCGGCTTGCACTTGCCCGGCCTGCTGGAAAAACTCGGGGTGAGTTCCCTCACAGCTTATCGCGACAGCAACGCCAATTGGTTAGAGCAACTGTATGATCATGCGTTGCGCCTATACCCGCAGGAATTTGAAGAGCTGACCAATAACCCCATCGATAAACGCATCGCCTTTATGTATGGCCAGTTGTGGGAGTTGGATCAATTAAATCAGGCGACGCACGACAACCTGCATGAATTATTTGGGGTTGCCAATATCGAATCCTTCCAGCAATTGGCCATGATGATGCGGATGGGGCATGCGGTTGATAAACATGGCAATGAAGTTTATCTGCCTCATGCCGAGCGGATGAATATTCCAATTCGCTTTATTCACGGCGCAGAAAACCAAACCTTTTTGCCCAAGGGCAGCGAAGAGGCTATAGAGTTTTTGTCAGCAATCAATGGCGAAGAACTATACGATCTAAAGTTGATTCCCAACTACGGCCATATCGATTGTATTTTTGGCAGGGATGCCGTGCGTGATGTCTATCCGTTGATATTGGAGCATTTATTAAATACTGCTTAGTACACAGTTAAATTGCTTTGTTATGATGGCTTTTCAATAAATACATTCGTTCACTGCTGTCCCATTAACTTTTTGTTAAATGACCAAAGTAGTTGATTGATGGGGTTTACCGAGCATCTTGCCCCGATCGGGACATGAATTCGGCATTCGCCATCGCGACACGCCGTGAATACGTCCATGTACCCAAAGCACTCATTACATTCGCGGGGCAGGCTCTAGGCTCGGCGCCAGCATCCATGCTGGCGACGGTCGCGCTGGCAAACACCGCATTCATATCTCCAGAGTTGATGGGACAGCAATGACATTCGTTACCGAAAAACGAGCGAGTTTTGAAAGCCAATAGCCTGACCCTTCCCATTCTGGAAATCCTGCAAGCTGCCAATGAGCCGATGAGCGAATACCAGCTTATCAGTGCATTGCAGCAACGGATCACTGACTTTCCAAACGACTTAAGCAGCAGCCAATTGGCACTGTTTCAAACCCATTTTTTGGTGATGAATGCGCTCTATCAACTGCAACGATCTTTGTTGCAAGATGATATCTACCTATTAATTTCACCCTTAAAAATTTGCTTTGAATCTATTAACGCCAGCGAATCAAGTTTGCCCAGCAACCAGGGTGTAGATGCCAAACTCAGCGAGTATTATCTGGACTGGAACAATCTTGAAAATACCAGCGAGCTGGATGTCGATAATCTGCTGAACAACTTCTGGCAATACTACCTCGCCGACGATAAACAGCTGGAGGCTTTGCAGCTTCTTGAACTGGAACAGGACTGCAGTTGGCAACAGGTGCAACAGGCCTACCGACGCAAGGCGGGTGAAAACCACCCGGATAAAGGGGGAGATGCGGCGACGTTTATGGAAATTAGAGAGGCCTATGAGATTTTGCGGAAGGCCCGGTCATGACGTTTGTCATGTTTCTCAAAAAGATAGAAAAATCACCGGGCTCGGCAGGACCGTCATTATGGCGGTGATTGATGTCTGGCTCCTGGTATTTAATCCACAGGTTGGAATATTACGAAGACGCTTCGATACGGTGTGCCAAAGCAGATGGACTCTGACAGCTAACGATTGCCGGCGCCTCGTGAATAAGTGAATCGTTAGTCAGCGCCTCAACCATAAACAGGGCAAAATCAACCCGGCGTGTGCGGTTACTGGCAAGTACCGGATCGCCAATATGTTGGCTCCATACCGGCAAGCCCTGACTTTCCCCTTCCTCAAGATCACTGCCCCGAACCACCGTCCATTGTTTGTTGCTCGCAAAAATTCGACGACAAGCCTCCACCTGATCATCAATATCAACCAGGCGTAAGGCTTTAGTGGCCCAGCCTACGACTTTAAGCAGAGTAATAAATATTCTGGAGTAGCGGTCCTTGCCGTCTTTGCTGATATGCCAGCCACATGAAAAAATCAGACGCGCATCGGGCTCGGAAAAATCCAGCACAGCCTGTGCGGTACCGGAGGCGTAATCATCGACACCCCAGGGCACCAGTACACTGAGCACACCACTACAACCGGCTACCGCGCGCTTGATGACCTCCCGGTCATTTGTGCGCCCCGGTTCAATACGAATTCGATCCTTATAGGCCGCCAGTTTGTTAACACTGTTGGGACGACAAACAGCAACTACGTCGTATTTACGATCCAGACAATGCTGGACCATATACTGGCCGAGTTTTCCTGACGCGCCAATGATACAAACTTTCATGGTTGGGCCTGTCTGGTTTTTAAGGAGTGTGGACTTGGTTTAGCTAAAACGCCCATACCATTTACCGCCATTGTCGTGTTGACAGGCTTCCTCAGTATCAAAGCTCACATGCTGGCTGATATTTTTAAGTTGAATATCTACAGCGCCAAGTTTTTCTTTGATAAGCCTGCGTAAATACTCATCCTTATGGGCGGACAAGGCGCTGGATAAATCACTGTTGGACTCGAACACACAGACAATCGATAGTGAGCTGGGAAAACGCTGATAGTTTACAAAATGCGTGAGCCATTTGAAGCCGACGACTTCCTCAAGTGCTAGCTCACAGACTTCAGTGAGAGCCTCTCGTATCGCTTTGTCTGTTTTTTTGTCCGTTTTTTTCATAAGAAAAAGTCTAGTGCTGGCGCATTGAGCCTAGTGCCGTGGCAGAGAGTCTAACTTGCCATACAGTCACCCAAGATACGATTGTTAGGTGCTTTTCGGCACGCCAAGCCATGCTTCAACCTGTTTTTTATTTGGGATTGAACCTGAAAGAACGAGTTGGTTGTCGACAACAACCGCGGGGGTGCTCATAACGCCGTAGTTCATGATG
>CBFIDJ010000015.1:0-48834 GCA_965661375.1 Oceanicoccus sp.
ATGCGTGGTGCAGAATTAAATATTGTGGCATTGCTGCTGCCAATTTGCACCTGTAATACGTAGTGTTACAGTGTGACTGGTTTACTTTTTAGATTCAGGCCGCAGAGTTTGAGTAGTTCTGCTCACCACAAGCTTGCTTTTCAGGTCTGTAATTCGCCATGTTAAAACGTCGAATTTCCATTTTTTGAGTATCTATTTGCTTTGGAGTCTGCGAGTGATGAATCTGACTAATAGCCACGACAGGTTTAAATCCATTATTGCGTACAGTTTCTAATAAGCCTTTGGCTCAGGAATCCAATATTAAATCTTTGGCTCAGGAGCCCAATATATGTCCAACACAGATTTCGATTTCGTCATAGTTGGCAGCGGTGCGGGTGGCCTTGCATCCGCCATCACGGCAAAACTTAACGGATTACGTCCTCTGCTGATTGAGAAAACCGCGCTTATTGGCGGCTCCTCAGTGATGTCGGGAGGTGTGTTGTGGTTACCAAACAACACACTAATGAGGAGGCAGGGGATCGCCGACTCTCGCGAGCAGGCCCTCGAGTACTTGAATAATTTTGTCAGTGAGAATGACGATTACTCCACTCCTGCGCGCAGGGAATCTTATGTGGACAACATTCAGCCGATGATGGACCTGATGGAAGCACAGGGCATGAAGTATCTGCGTTGCCCTGGCTACAGTGATTACTATGACACCTTGCCCGGCGGCAACGAGTTCGGGCGATCTATTCAGGCAGAAATGTACAACGCAAATCGCCTGGGAAGCTGGAAATCCCAACTGCGACTGCCTTATGTTGCGCTTCCGGTGCGAACCTCTGAAGGCGCCAAACTGATGACTGCTGGAACAACCTTCGCAGGAAAAACCTTGCTGGCTAAAGTTGGCACACGCATCCTTTTAGCTGGGCTTACCGGGCGAAAAATGTACGGTAGCGGCGGAGCATTGCAGGGAAGAATGCTCGAGATTGCACTAAAGCTCGGTGTGGACATATGGACTAACACAGACATGCACGATCTTGATATCCGCGATGGCAAGGTAGAGGGTATACATGTGCACCGTGACGGCCAGGCTTTGATAGTCCCCGCACCCCGTGGTGTGTTAGTTAGCGCAGGAGGCTTTGCACATAACGCGTCTATGCGCCAACAATATCAACGTCACCCTATTTCAGATGAATGGACCCATTCAAACCCCGGCGATACTGGTGAATCGATCGAAGTGATGCATCGAGCAGGTGCGAGCTTGGCTGTGATGCCAGAGGCCTGGTGGATTCCCACCTGGGTTGGCCCGGAGAAGATAGAACAGATTGTTCCCGAGCTGGCCAAACCCCATGGCATTCTCGTGGATCACTCGGGCAACCGCATGGTCAATGAGGCAAATTCGTATATGGAAATTGGCCGTGCCATGTACCAGCGACACACTGAAACCCCGGCTATACCTGCCTGGGTAGTAATGGATTCACGTGCCCGTAAGAAGTACATGTTTGCCCTAAAGTTTCCTGGAAAAATGCCACCGGAATGGATCGAAAGCGGTTGTATCAAACAAGACGAGACTTTGGCAGGGCTGGCCGCAAAATGCGGTATCGATGCTAACGGCCTTGAGCTAACAGTCGAACGCTTTAATAAATTCGCCTTGGCTGGCCGTGATGAGGACTATGGTCGGGGTGATAGCGCCTACAACCGCTATCATGGTGACCCCGCCAATACGCCTAATCCATGCCTTGGAACCATTGTCGAGCCACCTTTCTGGGCCGCTCCTCTATATCCCGGTGATGTTGGTACTTGCGGAGGCGTGGCAACTAACGAACGCGCCGAGGTGTTGCGCACTGACGGTTCGGTGATAGCAGGACTTTATGCTGCCGGCAATTGTGCAGCGCCTCTATGCGGCCCTCACTATGTGGGTGCTGGACAAAGTATTGGCTGCTCAAGTGTGTTTGGTTTTGTGGCTGCCAACTGTGCCGCAGGGTAACTAATGCCGGGTGTTGGAAGGGAAAACCTTGTTTGAGTCGCGTCAGGCCAAAGCAGGGCATGAGTGAGGGTGACACAATCAGGGTGTGGTTTCAGCGCTAAAGGCACCTAGCATGAAGACTGGCTGTCCTGTGGCGTAATTTTATTGTGGGGGAGAGTCCGCGTTACGGTGCTTAAGTAACGTGTTAGTAGCGCCAGTAGTGTAGCGTTTGTGTTAATGGTTTCGATAATAGCCGCGGGATGGGATTTCTACTGCTTTCTACCTGGGTCAGGTCTGACTGTCAGTAGTTCTCTCATGGACACACAGCCCCAAAAAAAGAACGGAGGGAATACTTTGTTAACCATCTATCACAACGGATCGAATTGAATATTATTTATACCCCAATCAAGTTAATCAAGAAATTAATCCTTACGACTCATTCAATTTTTCTGTCACAGAAGCGATTGATATTTGTTACGGCCCTCTTTTGCTAGGCTGTCTACTATTGTTCGACTTTGTCGAATTAAGTAGACTGAGACTGAAATTCAAATAAATACATTGGGTCCCACACATTTCTGCAGGTATTGCTTTCGGTAAGTATCCGCTAAAAATGTGGAAGATAACTTTGAAAATATTGCCGAAGTTACACCTATGTCGTTCGGAGTTTCCTGAAAAAATCACGTTTTGTAGATTGGCCTGATTGCCTTTAATGTGATTGTCTTTAAAAGGATCTAACATTGATTACGAAAGAACGTCACGGCCCCTGGGCGCTGATCGTCGGTGGTTCTGAGGGAATAGGCGAGCAGCTGGCTTACAAGCTCGGTGCAGAGGGTATTCATTTAATCCTGGTTGCCCGCAAGCCCGACGTGCTTGCTGTGACGGCCGACAAAATTCGCGCCTTGCACGGCGTTGAAGTGCGCACCCTTTCATACGATGCTTCGGCAGACGACCTACTGGAACACATCCGTAAGCTCACCGACGATGTAGAGGTAGGCCTTCTGATCCACAACGTCGGCGGCGGAGGCGGTGGTCGCTTCTTCGACCGTTCGCTCGATAGCGTACTGACTTCATCCATGGTGAACTGCGTTAACTTTACCAAACTCGTCCACCACTACGGTGGGCCCATGGTCGCCCGCGGCGCAGGTGGGATCATCGCTTTCGGTTCCATGGCCGGCAATGTTGGCAGCCCCTACATGGCGAGCTATTCGGGCGGCAAGGCCTATGTGCAAATGTTCTGCGAAGCGCTTTGGGCGGAACTCAAAGGCACGGGAGTTGATGTGCTCGAAATTGTCATTGGCTCAGCTGATACACCAGCGCGTCAACGCAGTGGCGTCCAGGACAACGATATGTTCCCTGTTGCCCGACCCGAGGACGTGGCCGAGCAAGCGTTACGGGAAATCGGTAATGGTCCGGTGCAGGTGCCGGCGGGAAGTGAAAAGGCCTTCGAGTCCTTCAATATTCCCGACCGCCGTGAGGCCGTTGATAAAATCCTCCGTTTGTTAGTGCAGATGAACGCCGGTTGAGTCACCGGCGCTTTGTCTGAAGGGCGCGGAGTAAGCGAACTGAATATCGTCTAACCACCAATCGGGCTGATCCAAAAAATCGTTATACCCTTCCATTAAATTCACGCTCAGGAGACGATCAGGTCTTCCCCGAAATAGGGGCGCAGGCCTTTATCGGTTTCGGAAGGTGGATTTCCTGCAGGGTCATTCATCCAGCGCCACATTCGTCGAATGTCTATTGGCCCATTGACGGCGGATCGACCATTGTGCTGATAGTAATTGTTGGCGCGCGGATCCATATAGATCTTCAGCTTCTCCTCGTCATCGAGGATCGATGCAAATTGCCAGAAACCCTCCTCGGTCACTTCAACGCTGCTTTTACCATTCTCGATCAATCCAGCGATAGAGCGCAACGCAAACTGCGCAATCAATTCCAGCAGATCCACCACCGTGAAACCGCCGAAGTTATTGGAATTGGGGCCGTAGCACATGAATAGATTGGGGAACTCAGGCACCATCGCACCCAGATAGGCACGGGGTCCGTCCTTGGCCCACATTTGTTCGATGCGTATGCCGTCGCGACCGCGAACCTCCATTGGCCAGAGGTAGTCGTTTGCTTTGAAACCGGTGGCATAGACAATGGCATCGACTTCATGTTCGGTGCCGCCGGCCACAATTCCCTTTGGAGTGATCTTCTCGATCGGGTCGGTGATGAGCGATACATTGTCTTTGAGGAGTGCATCAAACACGCTGTCATCCGAGTCGATCCGGATCGGCCTTGAAGAACCCGGCGGAAAGGATGGCGTCATCTTTTTCATCAGGTCCGGACGCGACCCCAGCTTCCGTTCGATAAATGCAAGGCACATGTCACGCATGGCTTTGTTCCCCGCGCTCACCGCATGGGGGTCGTCGAAATTCGGGTCGACCTTGGCCGCGGTAGCGATGACCGGGTTCATCAATGCGGCAATGCGGAAGCGCACAAAATTGCTGTAATAGGGAAAGTTTCGCTCCAACCACAGGGCTTGCTCGGGCAGTTCATCGACATAGGACAAGTCTTCAAAGCACCAGTTAGGCGTTCGCTGGAACAGTGTGGTTTGCGCTGCACTCTCTGCGATTACCGGCGTGGTTTGATAGCCCGAGGCGGCCGAGCCAACAACGGCGACACGCTTTCCCGCGACATCGAAGCCTTTCGGCCATCTTGCGGTATGGCAGGCGGTTCCCTCGAAGGATTCCATGCCTTCAATATTCGGTAACTGTGGACGGGAAAGAAACCCAACGCAGGTAATAACGGCATTGCATTCAAAACTCTGGGAGCCCAAGGGCCCCTCCGAGTCGAGTTGCCACAGCTTACTGGTGTCGTTCCAGGTCATGGCCTTGACCTCGGTGTTGAAGGAAATATGTTCGCGTATTTCGAATTCGTCCGCTACGAATTTGAAATATTTAAGGTTCTCGTCGCGGGGGCAATAGGCATGGGGGAATGGATAGTCGTAGCTGAAAAGGTGAGTATACCCACGGCTAGCCGTGTCCACGCGGGCTCCAGGATAGCGGTTTTCATACCATGATCCGCCTACTTCCGGGTTTTTTTCGAACACAACAAAGGGGATGCCCGCTCGCTTGAGTTGGACGGCTACGTTCAATCCCGAGATGCCGGTGCCAATAACGGCGACCTTGAAATTTTTTCGGTCTTCGGGTGGCTTGTCGTCGGTCCAGTTGATTCCCCTAGCCCAACGGTCCAACCCCGTTTCTTCGCGCCATATCTCATAGTCTTTTTCGGGAATATCATAGTTGGCGGTAAGCGAAAGGCTGCGGTGTAAGTGTGCTTCCGAACCGAGGTCGAGATCTCTGGCACCGCTATCCCGATATTGCTTGAGAAAGGCAGCCGCTTTTGCCTTCAACCGATCAGCGTCTGCCTCGTCCGCCATATCGCTGCCGGTGCCGAACTTGGCAGCGCTGCCGGGTTTCATACCGATGACTTCTTCATCGTTGTTTAGAAGGTAAAGCAGCCCGCGCAGCACCATCGGCTGAGCGTATTGCACGGCATCATCAATCACCGCGTCACTAGCCGAAAACAGTTCAGCATTAGAGATCATTCTTTTCACCCCATATATTTATCGCAAAGTTTTAAGTCGACAAAAATTAAAAGCTATGTCATCCGGCTACAATCGTCGATTACTGAGTTCAGATCAACTTGAGGTCGATTAACTACGTAAATACGGAAGTCGACGCGAGTTCGAGAATCCTCTTTGATGCTGGCCAGTCGGTCACGATCATGGTGCGTTGGTTTTACTGGCTTAGCGGTGAGTCGCGTTCTAACACATTGATAGAGGGTATAGGGCAAACGTTGGCGTGTAAAAACCAGATGGAATGGCAATGAGTGTGCTGGAGGCTGGCTTATAGATTCAGGCCAGCCTCTTCAGTGCTGCATCGTAATTTCAGGGTATAGGCTCAGGGTAGCGGCATCACATAGACATCCAGGTGATCGATCTTCCCCGCATCATTGAACTCGTAAATCGTTACGGTATTGGAGATGTCGGTAACTCCATTGACAGTGTTGTGCTCTTCAAGTTCGAGTATCACCAGGCCGGGGGTCTCAGTGATCCGTCGCAGTCTGCCATCCCAGGAGATATGAGTAGCGTACTGGGAAATATGCTTTTTGTACTGCTGCCAGTTGATTACCTCAGCCTCGTCGCCGAGAAATACACCCATTCGCTCAAAATTTTCCGTGTCAACCAATTGTCCCAGCTGAGCCCAGTCGGTCTCGATCAGCTCAGATTCCTTGGCTTGAGTGGTAATCTCCGCAAAGGCTTGACTGTACTGGAGCACCTTGCGTGACAGGCCGGAATAATCAGCGGGATCTGGCATGCCAACTTGGTGGGAGTGCTTGCCGGCCAGTTCGGCCGAGGTTGCCCGGGCATCGCTGGCACTGTTAGGTGCTGTTGCACCAGCCCGAAGGTCCAGGGCTGTGCCAGTAGAAATCAGGCCGGCTATAGCCAAGCACAAAAGTTTATTCTTCATCGTTAGCGCCTCTTTTATCGTTATTGTTGAATATGTCTTTTAAACACAATAACTCAGGTTAACCGAGCCTTGCCCCGGCCGCAATCGTTACCCTGAACAGCTGAACCAAAGAGCCGAAAGACTGTGGTATGCAGGCGTCTGGTTTGTGCTATTTTAGATTTTTTAAATAACGGTACAATTGTACGAAGCAAATATATCAAGCATGGAGTTATCTGTGACAAATAAAAAGGTCTTTTTAGGGACTATTCTAACTGTACTGGCTGTTTCAGGATGTAAAAGCGTAAATCCGGAGAATCATCAAGCTACCGGTACTTATCGTGAGCGAGCCGAATCTCTGGTTACAAAAATGTCGGCCTATGAACAAATGAATATGCTTGTCGGGCCCGGTTATGCAATGCAGGCTAATCGTTCATTTGGTCCAAATTACGATGCCTTAACCAATATCAAAAATGATGTTCCCGGTACAGTTGGCTACATCAATGGTGTTTACAATCAAGAAACAGGACTGGATATTGCTGCAGTCAAACTCGCTGACGGGGCGGCTGGGGTGCGGATTGATCCAATCCGTGATGGTGATAGCAACACGTACTATGGAACAGCGTTTCCTGTCAGTACTTTGCTGGCATCAACCTGGAACCCCGAGCTTGTACATTCGGTAGGTAGGGCTATCGCGGAAGAAGTGAAAGAGTATGGGCTGGATTTCTGGTTGGCTCCAGGTCTGAATATTCAACGAAACCCGCTGAATGGAAGAAATTTTGAGTATTATTCTGAAGATCCTCTGCTCTCCGGTATCATGGCATCTGCGCAAGTGAATGGTGCACAGTCAATCGGAATCGGTGCCGCCATTAAGCATTTTGTTGCCAATAATGCTGAGACTTCTCGCAATACCGTTAATAACATCATCTCACCGCGAGCCCTACGTGAAATATATATGCGTGGCTTCGAGTATGTGGTTGACAATGCTGAGCCCTGGGCAGTAATGACGGCTATGAATCAGGTTAATGGGCATTACACCGGACAGTGGAAAGATCTCAATACCACTGTGCTAAGAGACGAGTGGGGTTTTGAGGGTATGGTCATGAGTGACTGGTGGGCCGGAGATGGTAACTATCCGGAAATGATTCAGTCAGGCAACGATCTTATAGAATCCGGTGGGGTTGCATTGGCCTATCGTTATGGTGAAGTGGGTGCACTTCAGCAATTGGAAAAAGCGTATGAGTCCGGCGAGTTGCATGCTGATACTATCAGGACAAGTGCGATACGAGTGCTGACCCAGTCGTTAAAGACACCATCGAATCAAGGATATCAATTTAGTAATAATCCGGATTTGGACGCCCATGCAGCGCTATCCAGAATGGCTGCAGGTGAGGGCGTAATTCTGTTAAAAAATGCTGATAATACTTTGCCAATTAGTCGTTCATCTGCGGTCGCTTCATTTGGTATTAACCAGGTAAATACTTTTAAGGGCGGCTATGGCAGTGGTGATGTCCATGCAGCCTATACAGTAAACATAGCTGATGGTCTCGCTAAGCAATTTGCTGTTGATGCTGACCTTGAATCGTTTTATAAAAAATTCTTTTCCGCCAATAAAATAGAAACTGATTTCAGTGGGCTGTCTACAATTGTAGAGTGTGAGGAGCCATCTCTTTTATTGACTGATATTGAGGGTTATGTCGGTGATAACGATATCGCTGTTATCAGTATTGGACGGTATTCAATGCAAGGCCGAGATAGAAAAAATACAGCAGGCGACTTTCTGTTATCAGAAGAAGAGAGAAAATTAATTGATAATGTTGCAACAACGGCTCATGCGCAGGATAAAAAGCTAGTGGTTGTGTTAAATGTTGCCGGAATCATTGAGATGGATTCGTGGCAGGATAAAGTGGATGCGATTGTGCTCGCTTATATGCCCGGTCAGGATGCCGGTAATGTTGTTGCCGATATTTTATCGGGTGAAATCAACCCGAGTGGTAAGCTGACACAAACCATTCCGGTTAATTATTCGGATATTCCTTCAGCAGCCAGTTTCCCGGGAATAGATACCGATGCTAATGGTAAGGTAGATACCCACCTCTACAATGAAGGAATCTATGTAGGTTACCGGTATTTTGCAAGCTTTGCTAAACCTGTTAGCTATCCGTTTGGTTATGGTCTGTCTTATACGGATTTCACTTATAGCTCCCCGATGATGATCAGTAATACCGTGAATACAAAGCAGTCATCAGGCAAAATCACCTTTTCAGTTAATGTAACCAATAGCGGTGAAGTCGCTGGTAAGGAAGTTGCCCAGATTTACATAGCGGCACCTTCAAAAAATATTGAAAAGCCGAGCATAGAACTGAAGGCCTTCGCCAAGACTGCACTGTTAGGCCCAACGGAAAGCCAGACATTGTCTATTGATGTTTCAGCTAAATGGTTGTCGAGCTTTGATCCTGCTAGAAACCAATGGGTGATTGAGCCTGGAGACTATAAGGCCTATATCAGTAAATCTTCTGATGTCGATAGTATTGAGCCCATCATTTTTAAGGTAAAAGAGGAAGTTGTAGTCAGCCAGACCACACCTGGAGCGTTAGCGCTGCCTAATGGTTTGCGTCCCGCGGATTTTGAGACTCGGTACAGGCAGTAATTGACAGGCAATAACATTTACAGGCACAAGTGAGTAAACCATAAGTGTGTTGGGTGTATCTAATCCGCCACACTTTTTGGTTTCTGTAAAGTTTTGGTGATTTTCATAAGGGAGTGGCCTTAAGGATTTACGGAAATGTTGCAATAACTTTATACTACACAGGCAAAACGACGACAAATTCGACCTTCTCTGCCAGTTGTGCATAATAGGTCTCAGGTGCTTAGTGAGCACCATAGAGTCTTCCGGTGTTATCACCGTTTCAAATGCATGGCTTAGGCCCTGCTTTCAAATTTCTGATAGCGGTATTTTAGCTACAGTTATCGGTAATATTTCAATCGCGGCTATGCGATTTTATCAAGCTATTTCAATGTGTTAACTGTTTGTTGCTTGGACATTTTCCTAAACAGATTACAAGAAGGGACAATAACAACCATGAAACGCTCTGCTTATACCCGGCAATTCAATCTACTGAAGTACGGTCTGCTCGCGGTCAGTGGCGTAGTTTATACCGGTATTGCTTTTGATGTCGCTGCGGCCGAAAGTACTCTCACAGCTGGCTTTTGGGGAACTTACCAATACCTGCCCGATGATGAAGCCAATACTAATGCCGGGGGCGAGTTTACCGGTGAGGCGTTAATCATTTACGCTGACGGTAAGGCCGAAGAGGGCGCAAACTGGTTGTATTCAGCGGAAGTGCGTTTTGGTCCCGGTAGTTTCACTGACCCGGATAACAACAGTACCGGTGATGAATTTACCTTGCATAAAGCCTGGGTGGGTTGGCAGCTAGACGCTGAACACGTTTTGCGGGTGGGTAAATCTCAGGTCCCCTTTGGTTGGAAAACCTATAACTTCTGGCCAGGGGATATCCTGCTGGCCGGCTTTGGCGATCAAATGGATGTCGGGCTTAAACTCACGGGTCAGCAGCCCAACTGGCAATACGATCTGGCTTATTATGTTTCCGATGACTGGGGCGGTAGCAGTACCGACACCGTTGATGATAATGGCCACTGGGGCAGCTCATCCAGCTACCGTAAAGTGCAGACCTGGGTGGGTAACCTCGTCTGGAATTTTCACCCCGATAACCGTCTTGGCTTCTCTTTGCAAAGTGGTCAACTACAGGATTTGACTGGCACACCAGACAAGCCTACCAGCGGTTCTCATCAGGCCTATGTGATTTATCTGGAAGGCACGCACCACAACGCTTTTTATAAGGCTTCTTATATTGAACATCGCCGCGAACTTCCTGATGCTTATCAGCCTATCATCGCGCAACCCAACGATATTGAGAACTCACGGATTGCGGCAGAAATTGGTTACAAGCTGGGCGAGTGGTCATTGTATCTGGATGCCTCCTACGCAGCCCCCGATACCCGTGACAATGACGCAGCTAGTATTACGGCCTTTGCCCCCGGCGCTCGCTATGACTATGGCCCGGGATGGATTTATATCGAATACCTGACTCAGGATGGATTTATTGACCGTAACGGCAAGGTCAATGAAGGCGATTTTGAGGCACTTTATATTTCTCTGGACTTTTACCTGTAACGTAACTGTACCTGTACCTGTAACGCGACCAAGGAGACAGCATGTCTGATCACCCCCCTCATGTCGACGACAATATCGAGACGCAAGAAGATAGTTGGATTCAAATCAACCCGCCGGTTTTCTTCGGCGCTGGCGGGATGTGTTTGCTGTTTGTCATCGGAACCGTTATCTGGCCAGAAAGTGCCGCTACGCTATTTGCCGCTATACAGGGCTGGGTTATTACTACGGCAGGCTGGTTTTATGTGTTGGCCGTGGCCATCTTTTTGCTGTTTGTGGTGATACTGGCCATGTCCAGTTATGGGCAAATTAAACTTGGGCCGGATCACAGCGAACCGGATTACAGTTATGTCTCCTGGTTTGCCATGCTCTTTTCGGCAGGGATGGGGATCGGGCTGATGTTTTTTGGTGTCGCCGAACCGGTGATGCATACTATGACACCACCGGATGCCGTCCCCGGCAGTGTCGAGGCGGCACGTGAAGCAATGCGTATAACGTTTTTTCACTGGGGCGTTCATGCCTGGGCCATTTACGCTGTGGTTGCCCTGTCACTGGCTTATTTTGCCTTTCGTCACAATCTTCCGCTGACTATACGCTCAGCGTTGTACCCGTTAATTGGTGAAAAAATTTATGGACCCATTGGTCATGCCGTTGATATTTTTGCGGTACTGGGTACCTTGTTTGGGGTCGCTACCTCCTTGGGTTTTGGTGTTATGCAGGTCAATGCGGGGTTGAATTACCTCTTCGATTTACCGATCACCACCGGCTGGCAAATTGTGTTAATCGCGATTATTACCGGTTTCGCCACCATCTCTGTAGTGTTAGGTCTCGATGGCGGTATTCGTCGGGTTTCTGAACTGAACCTGGTTCTGGCTGTTATTCTGTTGGTGTTTGTATTGGTTGCCGGCCCCACTGTTTATCTGTTGCAAACCTATGTCCAAAACATCGGTGCCTATTTATCCGGCTTAGTCTCCACCACGTTTAATCTCTATGCCTACGAACCCCGAGGCTGGATTGGTGGTTGGACTTTATTTTACTGGGGCTGGTGGATTGCCTGGTCGCCCTTCGTCGGCATGTTTATCGCCCGCGTCTCGCGTGGCCGTACCATTCGTGAATTTACTCTGGGTGTGCTGGTGGTTCCGGTCGGCTTTACGTTTATGTGGATGACGTTTTTTGGTAATAACGCGTTGCATATGATTATCGAACAGAATATAACCCAGATGGCCGATGCTGTGGCCGCCGACACCTCTGTCGCTCTGTTTCAATTTTTTGAATACCTGCCTTTTTCCACTATTGCTTCGTTACTGGCAACTCTATTGGTCATCACTTTCTTTGTGACCTCATCCGACTCCGGTTCACTGGTCGTCGATATGCTGACTTCCGGCGGCACCCATGATGAATCTCCCGTGTGGCAACGGATTTTCTGGTCTGTAACCGAGGGTTGTATTGCCGCGGCATTGTTAGTTGCTGGCGGCTTGTCGGCATTACAAACTGCCACTATTGCCAGCGCCCTACCTTTTTCCGTCATCATGTTGTTAATGTGTTGGGGTTTGGTGCGAGCGTTACGTCTGGAGGTGGTCAAACGGGTACGTTTACGTGATGCCATGTTGGCTCCCCGTGTGACTCACAAACCGGTGAGTTGGGAGAAGCGACTGGAGCGTATTACTCATCACCCTAACTACGATGAAGTCTCGAAATTTCTCAGCAATTTGGTAGAACCTGCGATGAAAAAAGTAGAAGAGGAATTTTCGCGGCGTGGATTGCAGGCCGTAGTAGCTCGAGACGATCAGGATCGTATCTGGATCGAAGTGAACCATGGCGAAGAACTGGATTTCTTCTATTCGGTTCACGCTCGTCCCTACACTCCCCCTAGCTTTATTATGCGTGACACCAGCGCAAGGCGCGGCAAAGCACTGCGCTATTACCATGCGGAAGTGTATTTGAAAGAGGGCGGGCAGGATTACGACATTATGGGCTGGACCGAAGATCAGGTGATAGCCGATGTCATCGACCAATATGAGAAACACATGCACTTTCTGCAAGTGTTGCGTTAGAACCTATCGAAACTCAACGATTTTGCGCCAAAATTGTTGGTTGTGCCGTGTGGTGGCTGGCGGGGACACGGCTTATCCCCGCTTGCCGTCGGCCGCTTCGAAATGCGTCATCTGATCGGCGTAAGCCTTTTTGAATGCAGGGCGGTCGGTGACACGCTTTACGTAAGCTTCAGTTGTCGGGCGGTCGCCAAACGAGCGGACATCCGACAGGCGCAGGACATCCGCCATCAGCAGGTCCGCGGTGGTGAAGCGATCTGCCGCGAGCCAATCCCGCTCGCTCAGCACAGTCTCGAGTTGCTGAAGGCGCATGCCCATCCACCCGGCAAGACCATTGTCCTCTTCGCCGGATATTTTCAGAAACCACCAGGGTACGGTAACCATCTCAATCGAGTTGAGCGCGGCAATAACCCATTGCAGGGTATGCGCTTCGCCAACAGGATCGCGAGGCATCAGCTTGTCGGATTTTCGGGCCAGATGAAGTAGGCACGCACCGCTTTCGAATAGCTCTAGATCTCCGTCACTCAAGAACGGAACCTGGCCAAAAGGCTGCTGCGCCAGATGATTGATCTGGCGATCATCAAAAGGGACAGTCTGTACTGTGTAGGAAAGTCCCGCTTCCTCGCAGGCCCAGCGCAGCCTCAAATCGCGCACGAAACCTCGCGGGCCTTCGGGCACCCAGTCAAAGGTCCAGATAATCAATTCACTCATGTTTTCATCCTTAGTTAGAAACCAGATTGACCATTACGGAAAATTTAGCTGCCAGGACACGCCAAAGTGATCAGTGACCCAGCCGTAGCGTTGGCTGAACCCGTAATCATCAAGCGGCATCATGACTTGTCCGTCTTCTGATAGCTTCGCAAATGCCGTTTCTAGCTCATCAGCTGTGTCGAAATCTACAAAGATTGACATGGAGGGCGTAAAAGAAAAGTCATGCACTGGCGGGCTATCAAAAATTAGAAAGTCGTGACCGGCAAAGGACACATTAGCCATCTTAAAGGCACCTGCGGCAAGCTGTTCGCCCTCGCCATAGCGCTCCACATTGCTCACATTAAAGTCTTTGAAAATCGATGAATAAAGATCGACAGCTTTCTGTGCATCGCCCTGGAACATGATGTGGGTTTTAACTTTGGACATGGTTTGTCCTCCTTTAATTGCCTACTGCATTGTCTGCCGCATTGCCTACTGTGATTCAACATAAGACTTGAAATTATTCAGGATAGCTTGCCAGCCGTCACGCTGCATATCGATAGAGTTTTCTTCTTCTGCATCAAAACTCGTCGTTACTTTTGTTGAGCCACCCTGTGATTCAAAGTTTGTTGTTACTGTCCGGCCATCACTCATCGTGTAGACGAGTAAGGAGGGAGCCGATACCTTGTCGTAAACAGCCTCTAAATCAAAGCCAAAGCTCCCGTCTTTGGCTTCCATACGAGCTTTGTACTGACCACCCACTTTCACATCAGTCTCGGCACTGGGGCAACACCAATCATCAGAGGCAAAATTCCATTGCGTAATGTGATCAGGTTTGGTCCAGTATTGCCATACGGTTTCAGGTGGTGCGGCCACTATGGCGTTAATGGTAATTTGCTCTTTAGTCATGACTCTTTCCTCTGAATTGTGCACGATACTGTTACAAGCAACTTATCTTGGAAGCATTGGGCATATGGCGATGATTCATCATAAGCCGTTTCAACGCTTAGCTATGCTCAGGAATATCCGGCCCAACCAGTTTGGCCAGTATTCCAGCGCCTGCTTTTCGGTAAATGCTTTGTAGACGACCTGAACAAAGCCGTCATGATAATGTAGTGTTCAGTCCCCACCCGTGTAAGAGGGGAGTTTCAATGATTAGTCGTTGGCACTTGTTGTAAATCGACAGAACTACATTGTTTTGGTTATTTTCTTCTGTGAAAGTTTCAGCTGTGTGTCATTCGTAGTAACCCTCGCAGGGTGGGGGGTGACTTGCTATCTCATAGGAGGGTAATCGTATTTGGTTATATTGATTCAAAGATGTCGCCCAGCGCTTTGATAGCGTCAATCCCCATATGTTTTAGTCGTTCAGGACACACGATGTTGGCCTGAGGACACGACTACGGAGCGTCCTTAATGACGAATGGCTATGTGAGTCACTATTAAAATAAGCACTAAGTGTAATTCAGTTGTATAAAAATTTATTTATTGTCAGATAATTCTGATTAATATTAGTTAAAATTACCTTTATACGGCAATATTTAGTGGCTATTGCGGTATAAAAAGCCAATACACATTTAATATGTGGCTAAATTACGTCACTGAGTAAAGCATTGCCAAGCTAAACACAGGAAAGGAAAAAGTATGTCCCTTAATGCACAACAAATTCTACACATGGCACCGGTAGTGCCAGTCATTGTTATTAACGATCTCAGTGAGGCGGTACCGCTAGCCCGGGCACTACTTAAGGGCGGAATTCCGGTACTGGAAGTCACACTAAGAACTTCGCAGGGGCTCGAAGCGATCAAACGTATCCAGGAAGAAGTCGAAGGCGTGGTGGTGGGAGCCGGTACTGTGACCAGCACTCAGCAACTGGAGAAGGCGCTTACCGCTGGTAGTGAATTTATTATAACTCCCGGATTAACCCCCAGCCTGCTAGATGCTGGTGCTGACTGCGGCGTACCCTTTATGCCGGGGATTGCAACGGTTGGCGAAATGATGTGCTGCCTCGAAAAAGGACTGGATACACTAAAGTTTTTCCCCGCCGAAGCCAATGGTGGGGCGCCAGCCTTAAAAGCCATCAGTGGACCATTTCCCGATGTATCCTTTTGTCCCACCGGTGGGATCGGCCCACACAATCTTGCTGATTATCTGGCGCTTAAGTCCGTTATAAGTGTTGGCGGATCCTGGTTGACACCGGAAAAGATGCTGTCGGAAGGAAATTGGGAGGGCATCACCGACTTAGCTAACGAGGCCTGCCAGTTGGTTGAGCGCCTAAATAACTCCAACTAAGGATAAAACAATATGAATAAAACAACGGATTTGATTTTATTCGGTGCTCGGGGAGATTTATCGGCGCGCAAACTGTTTCCGGCGCTTTACCATTTGGATAGCTGTAAGCTGTTGCCGCAGGGTTTGCGAATATTGGCTTTGTCTCGTGATAACCTTAGCCTGGAGCAATTTGTCACTAATCTGCGGCAAAAAATCACTGCTTATATCAAACCGGAGATATGGAGTGAGGAGGTTTGGCAGGCCTTTGCCGAGCGCCTGAGTTTTATTCAACTCGATTTCGTTAAAGCGGCTGATTATCAGGCGCTGCCGGAATGGTTGTCCGAAGGCAGAACCAGTATTTATTACCTGGCCACGCCACCGAGTCTTTTTGATGGTATTTGTGCCAATTTGGGCAAGGCTGGTTGCTTAAAAGAAAACAGTCGAATCGTGTTGGAAAAGCCCATCGGTCACGATTTGCAAAGTTGCCATGAAGTAAATGAAATTGTGAGTCAGTATTTTTCGGAGGAAAATACCTACCGAATCGACCACTATCTGGGCAAGGAGACGGTGCAAAATTTGTTAGTATTGCGGTTTGCCAATCGCTTTATTAATACACAGTGGGACCAGAGCTGTATTGATCATGTCCAGATCACTGTGGCTGAAACCGTCGGTATTGAAGGGCGCTGGAGTTACTATGACAAGGTGGGTCAGCTGCGCGATATGGTGCAAAATCACCTGATGCAGTTATTGTGTCTGGTAGCGATGGAGCCGCCTAACTCTATGACTGCTGAGGGCATTCGTGACGAAAAAGTAAAAATTTTACGCGCTCTGCGAACCATTGATGCCAGTACTGTGATGGAGCATGCGGTGCGGGGTCAATATTCGGCCGGTTGGAATCAGGGTAAAGCCGTGCCCGGCTATATGGAGGAAGAGGGTAGCCAAAAGGGAAGCAGTGACACCGAAACTTTTGTGGCCATCAAAGCCTTTATTGATAACTGGCGTTGGGCGGGAGTTCCGTTTTACCTTCGCACTGGCAAGCGTATGCCGGAGAAACTCACCGAAATCGTTATTGCCTATAAAAGCCTCCCTCACAATATTTTTTCCAGCGGTCAAAATATTGCCAACCGATTGGTTATTCGCCTGCAACCTAACGAAGGTATTGAGATGCAGATGGCTTCCAAGCTGCACAGTCTCAAGGAAAAAATGGGTCTGGTAAAACAAAACCTGAATCTGGACTTTCTCGGGTCCTCCGAAATGAGTCGTATCCCCGACGCTTATGAGCGCTTGTTTCTGGATGTGATTCAGGGTGACCAGTCCTTGTTTGTAGGTCGTGAGGAAGTCGAACAATCCTGGCGCTGGTGTGACTCGCTAATCAACGCCTGGCACACTCAGCAATTGGAGGTCAAAAGTTACCATGCGGGTTCCTGGGGGCCTGCTAAAGCCGAATTGTTGATCGAGAAAGACGGCAGAAGCTGGCATTTCTAATAGACTATTGGGTGTGAGTTACTCGGAATAAGTTATCAAGTGAAACCTTTGATACCAATATTGCCGTCCTGAAAAGTCTGCAACCCAAAATAACCGAATACCAATAACGACCCTATAACTATGCAAGAATTCAAGATTACTCAAACACCTGTTTGGCAAAAATTACAAACCCTTGCCAGTGCGATTAGCACTCAACGTATCTGCCAGATGTTGAACATAGATGCCTCCCGGGTGGAGAAATACAGCCTCGACCAGACAGGGATATATCTCGACTACTCGAAAAACCTGATCAGTGACGAGGTAATGGAAACACTGCTGCAACTGGCCGATAGCTCGCCACTGGAGGATTATCGTACAGCCATGTTTGCCGGCGCTCGCATTAACCGCTCGGAGCAGAGACCAGTGCTGCATACGGCTCTGCGTGCATCGCCACAAGAGCTGAGCGCGGCGGGGTTGGAGTCGTTGATTGAGCCCATCCAGCTACAAAAACAGCGTATTAAGGAGCTCAGTGACAAAATTCGCAGTGGCCAGTGGTTAGGGGCAACAGGTAAACCGATTACGGATGTGGTGAATCTGGGCATTGGCGGTTCTGACCTTGGTCCTAAAATGGTGTGTGAAGCACTGAAGGAATTTGCCCACGATGATATTCGCTGTCATTTTGTTTCCAATGTGGATGGTGAGGTGATCAATTCCACTTTAAAAAACCTAAACCCCGAAACCACGTTGGTGGTGATATCCAGTAAGACCTTCACTACTCAGGAGACGTTACTGAATGCTAGTACGGCAGCTGCCTGGTTTGAACGGCATCTGGCGCTCAGTAATCCTTACGCCAGCCCGCATTTTATTGGTGTTACTGCATCTCCTGACAATGCTATTAAGCTTGGGCTGCCGGCAGAGCAGCTATTGGAGTTCTGGGACTGGGTCGGCGGGCGTTATTCGCTCTGGTCCAGCATTGGTTTTGCTATTGCAGTTTCGGTTGGGTTTGAACATTTTGAAGCCCTACTAGAAGGCGCCAATGTGATGGATCGGCATTTCAGGGAAGCTCCACTGAAGGCAAATATGCCGGTGTTGCTGGCATTGATCGGTTTGTGGAATAGCAATTTTTTAAAGGCCGAAAGCTATGCGGTGATTCCCTACTGTGAGCGTCTGGTGAACCTGCCTTTTTATCTGCAACAACTGGATATGGAAAGTAATGGCAAATCGGTCACCCAGCATGATAAACCCGTTGAATGTGATACGGGACCAATCATCTGGGGATTGACCGGCACCAATGGGCAGCACAGTTTTTTCCAGTTACTGCATCAGGGTACACATGTGGTGCCGGTGGATTTTATCGGCCTCACTAGCGATAAGCTCAGTTCACCCGAGCACCACCGCGTGTTGATGGCGAACATGCTGGCGCAATCGGCGGCACTGATGACCGGCAGGCAGGATGATACGCTGCCGGCCTGTCGCCAGTATCCGGGTAACCGACCTTCTAATATGCTGATTCTTGAAGAGCTGACGCCTTTTAATCTGGGCGCGTTAATTGCCCTATATGAACACAAGGTTTTCGTGCAGGGTTGTCTGTGGAATATTAATTCCTATGACCAGTGGGGGGTGGAACTGGGTAAGGAGCTGGCATCTAATCTGCTGTCGTCTGAGCTGGATCTCTCGTCACTGGATAAATCCACCTGCAGTTTATTAAACAGATTGAAAATTTGAGAATACCATTTACGGGAGGGTTTAAACTGCTGGAACCTACTCCGGTTTTCGGCTGTTAGGCCGTTAGCGAAAAGTGTCTGTGATAACTTTCTCGCGGTAAGAAAACTCTCTCGCGATAAGTCTTACCTAATGCTTTCTTCATTAGAAAAAATATTCAAGTTTAGTAATAAGCTATAGCCAGGGACCTCAGGTAGTGTGCTGAGTTTTCAAGATCTCTGCCAGGCGATCGGCTAGGCGTAAAGTACTGCAGCCAGAATTTTAGCACTCGCGTTCATGGCTAGAAGGCTACTGGGATGGTCGGGTAAGATGGTAATAAATCCATGAATCATACCCTTATAGCGCTCCGTCGTGGCCTTGACACCTGCTGAGTTCAGATGCTCTACAAATGCTTCCCCTTCATCACGCAATACGTCGTACTCCGCGGTCATTACATGTGTTGGTGGCAATCCGGCAAGGTTGGCCTTCATCGGCGCCCATATCCAATGGTTATCAATCGTTTGATGCGGGGAGTATTGCCGCCAATACCAGGCCATCCTTACTTTTGTCATAAAAGGACCATTTTCAAAGTCGCTGTAGGATTGACTGCTCATGTCAGGATCCAGAGCCGGATTGGCCAATAATTGAAACTGTGGTAATACCATTCCCCGTTCTCTAGCAAGAAGCATTGCAGCAACGGCGATGTGACCTCCCGCGCTGGAGCCGTAGATAGCAGTCCGCTTGTTATCACCTCCAATATCGGTGGCATTTTCGAGCAACCAACTCCAGGCGATATGGGTATCTTCGATAGCATTAGGAAAAGGGTTTTCGGGAGCCAGGCGATAATCCAATGAAACCACAATACAGGGGACTAGTGCCGCCAGGCGAGAACAACGAATATCATCCATTTCAATGCTGCCTCCTACAAAGCCACCGCCATGCAGGTAAAGAACTACAGGCAGGGTCCCTGAGCATGTTTCCGGGTAGTAAATTCTTAGGCGTAGCTCGCTACCGTCAATACCAGGAATATTCCTGTCCTCAGTATGCGGCGGTGGGGCTGAGATGGGGAATGCCGGGCGTGCTATACGCATTGCGTCGCTCAGTGTCATCGCACCAAGGTCTGCATGCGGGCTGTCGCCCATCGCCTCGACGACAGCGTTAAAGTGTGAATCGAGAGTGATCCTATTCATAGGCTCGGCTTCCAGCAGTTATTATTTTGGAATGTATTATTCATTGTTTGTTGTCGCGCGTTTCCAGAAACCACTCTGTAAGTTTGTTGGCAAATCTTTCATGCCAAACACACCACAGGGAATTTGACGGTCTTTTAATTCATTGGCGAATGTGTTTGCCACATCCTCTGCCGTCCACTCATCCCGAACTACCGGGGGTATTAGCAGAGCAGGGTGGGTATATAGCTGAAGTTCACCTTTATCGATTCTCACGAGTTGTCCATTGACCTCGGCGGCCAAATCGGAAAGCAAATATTCCATTACCGGGGAATTGGCTTCGGGCGGTTGAATTTCGGCATATCTTTTTGCTATCACCGGGTCTTTTAAATCCTCCTCGGTTAAGCCTCCAATGGTGGTTCTGCCAAATGGTGACAGTGCGTTGACTCGCACGCCAGTTCCCGCAAGCTCCATGGCCCAGGTATATACCATGGAAGCAACCGCCCCCTTGGTAGCGCCGTATACCCCCATCATGGGCATGCCCATCTGTGCTCCGGAGACCACGTTAACGATAGATCCGGAACCTTGTTTTAGCATGGGTTTAACAGCGTGGGCGGTGCAATAGAGTGGCCCCATCACGTTGACATCGACCATTGCCCGAGACCCTGTGGGATCGAATTCATCAATCCGTCGCTGATGATAAAGCGCTGCATTATTGGCTAACCCGTCGATTTTGCCAAAGTTTGTTATACAGGCTTCAATGAGTCGTCCTGCATCTTCCCAATTGGAAACATCGGCTATACAGGCAATGGCTTTCCCCCCCGCTGCTCGTATTGCGTCAACCGTTTTATATGCTGAATCATCCACGTCGTTTACAACCACTGCTGCACCCTGTCGGGCGAGACCCAAAGCACAGGCCGCCCCAATGCCTTTACCTGAGCCGGTGATTACGATCGCTTTGTTTTGCAAAATCATCTTTTGGGTCTCCGTAGAGTTAATTTCTCTAAACTTTTTTCGTCGTTGCACCTTCAACAAGTAGTTCAACAAAGCGGATGAGTGCCGGTGTCTCCCGCTCTTTCAGCCACATGGCCGAGAGGTGTAAAGGTACATCCAGATCCTCAACTTCGAGGTAAGTGACGCCGGTCATTGTTGCGCTCTCCGCCATGGCAGAGTTATATAGAGCAATGGCAATACCTTCGGCAACTACGTTAATAAGTCCCTCGGCCTCTAACACGATATTCGGCTCCAGACCTCCCCGTAAACAAGCTGTAACCATTTCGCTATAGGTCACTGGTCTTAGTTTTGGCGATGGAAACATCATATCTTCGCCTTGCAGCTCTGCTAATCTGACCTTCTTACGCTTTGCCAAAGGGTGATTTTCGGATACAACCAAAACGTAATTATCGATACGTAAGTCCCGATACTCCATGCCAGGGGGGGTAGGCGGCCGACGATAGAGCAAGCCTATATCCAGGTCGCCGCGATGCAGTGCGCTTAACTGCTGATCGGAGGGGATCAGGTTGAGCTTGAAATGAACATCGGACAGCGAACGCTGTGCTTCACCGATAGCGGCTATAGCAAACCTCAGTTCTGCGACCGCCGTAGTTATGCCTATATTGATGACGCCAAACTGACCTTTTGCTGTCTGTTGAGTTCTGGATTTCGCCAGCTCAATTTGTGGGAGTATTTTTTCTAATTCGGCCAGCAATACCTTGCCCGCAGCTGTTAGTTTGACGCCTCGTGCTGACCTCAGGAAAAGGGCTACGTCGAGCTCTTCTTCCATGTCGCGAATGCGTCTTGATAGCGCTGGCTGAGCAATATGAAGTCGTTCGGCCGCGCGGTGAAAGCTGCCTTCCTCGGCCACGGCCGAAAAGTATCGAAAGTGTTTCAGGTCCATAAGAACGTATTAATTTTCAATGTTTCTCCTCGCTGTCTGCAAATCACAAACTTTTCCAGATGTTGGGATAATTAAATTTATAATTGTTTTAATTCAAAGAGTTATGATTTGTTTCTAATGTGCTTTATTCATTTTTAGTATTGAAAAAACCTACTAATTAGACCGAGTGTAGACCCGAATGGTTATGCCGACCAATACTATATTCGGCGTTGTATAATGCCGTTAGGGCATCATGTTGAAAGCTATTCGGTAGTAGAGAGCATAACTAAATTCCCATACTCTAGCGGTAAGAAGGTTTACGAAAGCGACGTTTTGTACTTAGACAAAGAATAAAAATTGTACTCAAAGGAGTATCCCCCATGAATGAAGAGATCTTTGATATTGCTGTTGTTGGTGCTGGGTTTGGCGGAATTTATGGTGCCCATCGCTTTCGACAAGCGGGCCTGTCTGTGATCGGTATCGAAGGCGCTGCTGACGTGGGAGGTGTGTGGTATCACAATGGCTATCCGGGCGCACGCGTAGATACAGATAGCGTTGACCTGTATAGCTACATGTTCTCCCAGGAAATCTATGATGGTTGGGAATGGAGCGAGAGATATGCCACTCAGCCAGAATTGATGGAGCATTTGAATTGGGTGGTGGACAAGCTGGAGGTTAGGCCATTGTTTCGCTTTGATACCTGGCTACAGCATGCACAGTGGTCTGACAAAGACCAGCACTGGCACCTGAAAACTGATAGGGGAAATAAAATTGCTTGCCGCTTTTTGGTGATGTGTACGGGTAATCTATCAGAACCAAAACCAATACCTTTTAAAGGGCTTGAGCAATACGAGGGAGAGTGGGTACAGAGTAATCGCTGGCCTCACCGCAAGGTTAACTGGACCGATAAACGCGTCGCTATTGTTGGAACAGGGTCCTCCGGTGTACAGGCGATACCTGTTGTTGCGGAAACAGCAGAGCAACTTTATGTTTTTCAGCGTACGCCTCATTATGGCGTACCTGCTCGTAACGGCCCGCCCAATGTGGAGAAGGCTCAACACATTTCCCGGAATTTAGCCGAGTTCAAAGAATCTATGTTGGGTCGACCCACACTGCCCAATGGCCAGGAAGATCGAAGAGTTGCAGCCGATTATAGCCGGGAAGAACAGTTAGAGAGAATGGAAAGGCAGTGGGCTTTCGGCGGCCATGGTATGGCCTATGTGTTTGAAGATATAGGCATCGATAGAGACTCAAATGCAATCGCTTCTGAATTTGTACGAGACAAAATCCGTTCCAGAGTCAATGATCCAGTTCTTGCGGAGGCACTTTGTCCGGAATACCCCATTGGTACCCGGCGCTTGATTTTGGAAACAGACTATTACGAATCCTTTAACCAGAACCATGTATCATTGGTCGATATGAGAGAGACTCCTATTGAGGAGATAACCAAAACAGGTATTCGAACCAGTGGCGGCCACTATGAAGTGGACTTGATTATTTTTGCTCTGGGATTTCAACCTTTCCTTGGTGCCATCAATTCGGCCGGTGTATACAATGAGCAGGGGCAAACCCCTCGTGATATATGGGCTTGTGGTCCGCGCACCGTCTTTGGTCTTATGACACCGGGTTTTCCCAATTTTTTCCATCCTACCAATGCAGGTAGCCCATCCGTACTTGGGCCATTGATATTGGAAAATGAATTTCACTGTGACTGGATTGCAGATTGTATAAACCATATGAGGTCGTCGGGTTACTGTGTGGTAGAGGCAACAGAGGACGGTGCTGACATCTGGGGTAAAAAATCAGCAGCAGTTGCGGAGAAGATGTTGAGGCGTCAGGAAGATAATTACATGGTTCATGTGAATGCGGACGGCTCCCGTATTTTTCAGCCTTGGGGGGCAGGTATGGCTACCTATGTGCCCGAAGTCCGAGCGATGACAGCCAATAGTTATCAGGGGTTCGACTTTTACTAGCAAGGGGAACAGCCTGTAGCAAAAAGGGTTCAGGGTAGCAAGAATCGGGTCGATCTGAGTTTGGTTTCCCACTAAAGTTTCCTACACCAATCTGAAGCAGAGGGAGTCTTGGCAATGTTAAAGGTAACAGTCGCGTTAAATGCAGCGATAAATGAGATAAGTGCTACTGTTTCAAACTTGGTTTTTAACCAGAGGACACTTCAACTATGACCGTAGAAAGTGGAGTGGTACAAACACTTGGTGTGCAGAGGAGCACGACGTATCGACGGATAGCAGAGGTTATCGACTATCTTCAACAAAACTTCAAAGAGCAGCCCTCTTTAGACGAAGTGGGCCGCGTAGCAAATCTAAGTCCGTTTCATTTGCAACGAATGTTTACTGAGTGGGCGGGTGTTAGCCCTAAAAAGTTTATTCAGTATCTGAGTCTTGACCACGCCAAACAGTTACTTAAACAGGAGCAAAAGACACTGCTAGAAACCGCCCATGCGACGGGTTTGTCTGGCAGCGGCCGCCTGCATGATCTGTTTGTTCGCATCGAGGGCATGACACCGGGGGAATTTAAAAACGGCGGTGAGAAACTAACGATTAACTACTGTTTTGCCGACAGCCCCTTTGGAAAATTGATTGTGGCCTCTACCTCCAAAGGTATTTGTCATTTGTTTTTTGAGGAGGATGAAGCTCAAGCGCTATCGGATTTACAGTGTCGCTTCCCGAACGCGACCTACCTTGAAAGGATGAATCAGTGGCAGCAGGAAGCTCTGTTTATTTTTCAAAAAGACAGGCGGCAGTTGCAAGGTCAAACATCCGTTTCGGGCAAAAAAAAACTAAAACAACCAGAGCAGCTACAACAACTACAGCAAATAAAATTGCATCTGAACGGTACACCGTTTCAGTTAAAAGTTTGGGAAAGTTTATTAAGCATTCCTGAGGGGCGATTAACCAGCTACGGTTTTCTGGCTGAAAAGCTTGGCAACCCAAAGGCCTCACGAGCAGTGGGAAGTGCGATTGGTAGTAACCCGGTGGCTTTTTTGATTCCCTGCCATCGTGTAATACAAGCCGGTGGAAATCTCGGTGGTTATCGCTGGGGGACGACGCGAAAATCAGCCTTAATCGGCTGGGAGGCGGCGCGTTTGGAAGGGGCTTAACTGAAAGCCTCGGAGTTGGACGAGCAAGTTAACAATATACGCTTAATAAAGCCCGGAACCTTCGACCAGAATTCATCTTTTTACTACCTAGCCTCTGTTGTGAGGCTAACTCTCTGACGAAGAAGTTGGTTGTACAGCCAGCTGGTTTGCTACTTTTGGGCAAATTGTTCAGCATCGTGGAGAGCGGGTATAATAAGCCCGAATAATACTAAGCAGTGAAACCCCAATATTGTCCCCTCGCACACAAGGTTACCCCACGTTCAACCAGAATTAATGATTTAGGAGAACAGCATGTCGGATATCGACGCGCGCCAACAAAATATTATTGGCCGGCCACCCAGATTGGAGCCGCTCGATGCTTCGGAATTCAGTGAGGAGCAGTTGGCCTTTGTACGAGATTTGTGGCAAGCCATGGGGATTGAGCCTTTGCCACAATTACCTGAGTATTTTGCCACTATGCTGCGATACCCGGAATTAGTGAAATGCCAGGCGCAGATGTCCACGGTTCTAAACAGCGGCGAGTTACCTTTTCGCTGTCGGGAGCTAATCATTCTACGAGTTGGCTGGTTGTGTCAGGCACCCTTTGAGTGGGCGCAACACGTCAAGGCTGCTAAAAGAGCAGGGCTTAGCAGCGAGGAAATCGATCGTGTAACGCGAGGTCCGGCTGACCCTGATTGGGAAGAGGCCGATCGGGCACTTATTCAGGCTGTGGACGAGATGTTCGATGACGCCATGATTTCGGATAAAACCTTCGACATATTGGAGAAACACTTCAGCATGGCGCAACTGGTAGAGGTTCCTATGACGGTGGGAGCCTATCAGGGAACTGCCTACTTGCAGAATACCTGGCGGTTCCGATTAATGCCGGGTGTCAGTGGTTTGACTGATCGCTAGTTGACCAATGACTTGCGACCAGAGGTTAAATAACAAAAGCAGGCCTCAAGTCGTTCCAGAGCCGTTATACTCCGTCATCGCAAAAATAATAATGAAGTTGTTCTGTTCGCAGGTTTAACGTAAGCGACAGAGTCCATGTGAAGAGTCCATGTGAGGAAATATGAGTTCACTTCAACAGGTCACAGCAGAAGCTGAGTGGCGACGCTATTGGATGCTGCCGGTGGCGGCTATGGTTGGCTATTCCACCATCGGTTTGCAGAGCTACGGCATCGGGCCATTTATTACTCATCTCGAACAGGAGTTTGGTTGGAGCCGGGCCGATGTGATGATCGGGCTATCCATTTCTAATGTTATGGGTATTTTTCTCAATATCCTGATTGGTCTAATTGTCGATCGCTTCGGTCCACGTCGAGTCGGTGTGACGGGGTTGCTGGTGAAGACAGGTTCCTTCGCTCTGTTAGGCACGGCGACAGGCTCATTACTCAATTGGTCAGTCTTGTGGGTGGTGTTGGCAGTAGGTGTAGTGCTGGTTCAGTCAACGGTCTGGACCAGTGCGGTAGCGACACGGTTTGATCGGTCCCGGGGGCTGGCTTTTGCTGTCACGTTGTCGGGCACTCCGATTACCGCTGCGGTGTGCCCGATTCTTGCGACCTGGCTGATTGCCGATTACGGCTGGCGTGTGGGGTTCTTCGGTGTGGCCGCGGTCTGGTTAGTCGTTACCCTGCCTGTTGTGCTGCTGTGTTTTCGCGGTGGACGCGATAATAAACCCGAAGCGGCTTCGGAAAGTAAAGCAGTGGTGTATCCGGTCTCCGGGCTGTCGCTACGCGAAGGTATCCGTACCCCGGCATTTTTTCGGCTGTTAATTTCCTTTGGGTGTTTTTCCTTTTACAGCATGACCATCTCCGCCAACCTGGTGCCACTGTTGGGTGAAACCGGTGTGACAAGTATGGTTGCTGCGCGTATTGCCGCAGTGATGGGGATTGTGGGTATTGTAGCTCGGCTATCAGTGGGGTTTTTGTTGGATCGTTTTCCCGGCAATGTCATTGGCGGATTCACGCAATTATTGACCGTGGTGGGCTGTGCAATCTTAATGCTCGACAACCCCAGTATTGTTCTGCTGTGCCTGGCCGTAGCCACCTTCGGTATTGCAACCGGTGCGGAGATGGATGTCGCCATCTACCTGGCCACCCGGCATTTTGGCCTCAAATCCTTTGCGGCGCTATTCAGTGCAATTATCACCTTTGGAGCCCTGAATGCGGCGATAGGTCCGCTGGTCTCAGGCTGGATGCACGACCTGACCGGAAACTACGATAGTCTGTTGATTACGATCATGGTGGTGATGACTGTCGGTGCACTGGCGATTGCGACTATGGCACAGCCTACGGAGCGTTTTTCTTAGCGGAGCGTTTTACCGACGAAAATGTGCTACGAAGATGCGTTCTGACAAAAGAGGTAAGCTGCTTTTCGCCTCTCTGGATTTACATCTGCTCGCTGGCGTCTTTGTGGTATTTCCAACAAAGGTGTCCATTAACGTGTGGATTCATTCGTAAAACGCCGCTCCGTTAACCCATAAAGTGGCGGTAATTTTAGGCTTACGCCTTGAAGGAGTACTAGTATTAGTATTAGGCGCGATATTGGGTGAAAAACCAACTTTTTAATGGCTGGGATTAAGTTGACCTTTACAGCTTGCTTGTTAAGCCAGTGTGCTTAGATCTTGAAGCTGGAAGGGTAGAGGGTCTTCACCAGCTCGCACCTTGTGTGGCCACTCCGGATCAGAAATAAGCGCTCGACCTAAAGCCAGTGAATCAAACTCTCCACCACCCAGCCGCTCGGCTGCATCGTAATAGTTCTTCTCAACCCTGGCACCGCCGATACTGATCGAATTAAATAAGCTGTCTGACAATCCAATACCACCGACAGCCATGGATTGCTTGCCGCTCAGCTTTTTAGCCCAACCCGCCAATGACATTGGTGAGTCTTCAAAGGCTGGTTTGTTATAATACAACGTACTGGCATCAAACATATCCACACCGGCTTTGGCGAGTGCCTGTAGCATCACTCCAAGTTCATCCGGGGTTTTAGCAATTTGAGCGTCAAAATCCTGCTGTTTCCACTGGGCAAAGCGAAATAGGATAGGCATGGTAGGGCCTATTGAAGTACGTATGGCTTCAACAATTTCAATTGCGAACCGTGAACGGCCAGCTATATCGCCGCCATATCGGTCAGTTCGTTTATTGGTTTCTGGCCACAGGAAGCAGTCAATTAGATAACCACTTGCACCATGAATGGCGATGCCATCAAAACCTATTTTCTTGGCGACAGCGGCACTTCGAGCAAAAGCGGCGATCACGTCTGCAATGTCTTCTTCGGTCATACTGCGGTGTGGTTTTCGGTAGACCTCCATGAATTCAGGGTGAGTATTGGTGCGACGGTCTGTAGGTCCCCATATACCCGAGGGGCTTATGGTTTCAGCCTCGGGTTGGGGGCCTGTACCGGGTAAGCGCATAGGCCCCTGATGCCAGAGTTGAGGGAAGATAAAGCCGCCACCGGCGTGGACTTCATCCACCACCTGTTTCCATCCGGAGATAGCCGCATCGCCGTAAAGTACGGGTACAGAGTCTCCGGCACCACTACCGTTACCAGCGGATGAGGGGTGATCAACCCCTACAGCTTCAGTGATTAACAATGACGTTCCGCCTTCGGCCCGACGGCGATAATAAGCTGCAACCTCAGCAGTGGGAGCATTGTCGGGGCAGAAACCGCGGGTCATAGGGGCCATGGCTAGGCGGTTGGGCAGCGTCAGCCCATTTACCTGCAGTGGTTGAAAGAGGGGGGCAAGGTCCGTGGGGTTGTTCATGGTTGTTTGCTCTATATCATTGCTGGTTGAGTTTTTTATGCCAAATTGCTTCTGTATCTGGATTAAACTGGAGCGCAGAAGATGCCAATTTTATTACCGTCCAGATCGCGGAAGTAGGCGGCGTACAGTTGGCCGTCCAAGCGATTGCCTGGCTCACCTTCGCTTTGTGCACCAAGTGACATGGCTTTTTGATAAACGGTGTCTACTTGAGCGGCATCGCTTGCAGCCAGCGCGATCATGCTACCGTTTCCTGCTGTAGCGAGTTGGCCATCAAACGGGGTATTAATTGCCAGCTTAGCGGTACCTTCACCGAAAGCATAAAGAATTGTACGATCGCTTTTAAAGGTTTGCTGGCCGTTAAATAACGTCACAAGTGGATCGTAGAAGCGTTCGGCTCTTGCTAAATCGTTGGTGCCCAGATTAAAGTGAGAAATCATTGTCAACTCCCGACAGTATTTTACTTGTTCTTTGATTCGTCCACTTACATGCGTCAACTCTGCCAGAGACCGAGATTACAGCAAGAGTATGGACTGACAGCTTATTTCTATTGTCTGGTAAAAGTGCTGGTAACCGAATGGTAACAGGTGTTATCGGCTGCTAACAAGCGCCTTGCATGAGTGCAGTAATTAAACGGCTTAAGTTGGGGCGTAAGTTGGGGCGTAAGTTGGGGCACCAATGTGCAGCCATTGGAACGGCGTGGATTAACTAATGAAACGGTAGCTAACGAAACCACCAGCTCGGACGCAGGGCACTCTTTATGACGTATGAGCTCAGCACCTGTTTTAAGCAGGGCCGCCTGCCTTCAGCATTGGTGTGGAAACGTCACCGAATGTCGGTGATGCTATTCGAAGATGCATAACCACTGCATTGGCTACCGGAGAGTCAAAGGACGATAGGCTTAGTCATTAAGGCTCTCAATAAACAATGATCCGTAGACTAAAGCTAGCTAGATTGAAAGCCTTACTGATCGACGATAGCCTGGATACTCCGCGCAAGCCAATCGACCATGTGCGAATCTATCCCTCTAGATGCCATAGCGCTCAGTTGTGAATTGTAGAGTACAAAGCCGGCACAAAGCGCCATGATCTCTCTGGCTCTGCTCTCGGTATTGGGCGGGCCGAGCCATTCCATCATCGGTTTTATGGTGTACTCTTCGAGTACCCGAACAGCAATCGCTCGGGACTCTTCATTACCAATTGCTAATACCGTCATCGCATGTGGACAATTGGGTTGACTTGGGTCTGCGAGCATGTCGGCAACATGTTGGCCGAAGCCCTCTCTGTTTACAGGTCGTTTAGGTTCCCCCATAGAAGCGATCAAGGCTGCCTCGAAAAGAGCAGCTTTGGTGCCAAAGTGGCGAAACAGGATAGTTGGAGAAAGCTCTACTAGCTCCGCAATTTTGCGTATTCCAGCCTCAGAGTAACCCACGGTTGAAAATGTTTGCTGCGCTGCGGCCAATATTTTTTGCTTAGTTGCAGTGGTAGCGCTGGATTCCTTATTGTTGTTTGCTGATATTTCGGCGAGATCTGGCGGTAGGGCTTTTACCTTATTATCAGCTTCCAGTGGCAGACATACGCGGGCCAAGAATTGCCAGCGACCATTTTTTTTCACAAATTTGTCGTGGTACTTGCCTGCTGCAGTAGCCTGCAAGGGCAGGGAGGCTTTTAGCTGTAACACCGTATAATAAGATCGGCATGTAGCTCTGCCACCAGCCTTATCAATCTCAATAATTGGATTACTTATCAGCTGTCTGCTAGCAGATGTGCCATTCGCCTGCAGCGCTATTTCTTTTTGCCATTGCGCCAAGAGCTCCTTATGGTTTAGCGTTTCGCCTTCAGGGTGAAGCTTTACCTGCGCATTTTCAAACAGAGCTGCTGCTAAAGCTAGCTCGCCGTTGTCGATGTGTTCTGCACATCGGTACACAAGCCCAGTGATTTCAACTTCATCCATACCTCAGCTAACCTCTGCTATGTTCATTGGGTGCCTTTAAAAGCGCGGATATTAGCATGATCACTGTAGCTCGTCAGGGGCGTTGGACTGCAGCTTCTGTAAATCAGTCACTACTCCAGAGTACTCTCTGTCGGACTAAAAAGTGATCACTAAATTAGCGATACAGGCTAGACATTATTGCTAATGTTATCATATGATCACATTTGTGATCGACAGATAACATGTGTGATCATGCGGACACGTGACGACCGATCCAACTATTAATAAAAAATTAGGTGAATACGCATGCAGCAGTCGACAAACTTCCCCAACAAAGTTGCTATTGTCACTGGAGCCGCTTCGGGCTTAGGCTTGGCGGTAGCGCTTAAATTGGCCCAAGAAAAGACAGATGTTTGTCTGGTCGACATTAATGCAGAAAGTTTAGCGCAGGCTGAAGATCAGGTTCGAAGTTATGATGTAAAAGTATTGGCACATAGAGCTGACTTATCGGAAACCGGTGCATGTAAAGCTGTTGTTGATGCCGTTATCGACGACTTTGGTCGGCTTGATGCGCTATGTAATGTGGCCGGTGTGATGATGCCCTCGCATACGACTGAAATGCCACAGGAGGCTTTTCAAAAAACCTTGGCCGTCAACTTGGCTGCGCCTTTTTATCTAATTCAATCTGCGATTCCACACTTGATCGAAGCTGATGGTGCCATCGTTAATGTTGCCTCCGCTGTAGGCATCACCGCGCAGGCTTATAACGCGGCTTACTGCGCTACCAAAGCCGGTTTGATCCATATGACGAAATCGCTGGCTATGGAGTACATGAAAGAATCTATCCGCATTAATGCCGTAGCACCTGGCGGCATGATGACTCCGCTAACACTCAGTATGGTCAACCTTCAAGATCCAGACCCTGAGCTGCTGGGGCGATCCTCACCCTTAAGAGGGTTGGTCGAACTCGAAGAAGTGGCAGATATGGTTGCGTTTTTGAGCTCTGAAAAAGCGCATGGCTATCATGGTGCTTGCATCGTTATTGATAAGGGCATGGGTGCAGGTTAACGCTATTAAGATTAAATTACTGGTCTATCAATCGACTAAAAAATTAAAAGGAAGGGCTTATTATGAGACGTGAACCTCACCCAATTAGTGGTGCCATCTACGAAGAAGTCGGTGATGGCTGCGTACGAATAAAAGATGAAGCTCGAGGTAAAACGGGGCTTTTTAAATGGGATGGTACATGGCTTGAAGGTGACATTACTTACGGCGATCCGCATATGTTGTATTTGATTGGTGCGCCGGATTTACCACCGGGAAAAGATATTTTTTGGACGGTCATGCCGCCCACTGACGATAGCCCCACTCCTGAGTTTATGGGCAATATGGCGAGAGATGCACGCGACAAAGTTGTGGCTCCTTACGTGGGTGACCCTGGAATCGAAACAGTTGATGGGATGAGATCTGCAGCCCATATTCCACAAGAATTCTTTTTGGAAAACGATCGTAAACCTGATTTGTTACCCGAGATATTCAAGCTTAGTGCACCCATGCCCGGTGGCCCTGTTAAAATACCAACCGATCGTTTTTATAAGCAGGAATATCACGATCTGGAAGTAGAACATATTTGGAGGAAAACATGGCAAATGGCGTGCCGGGAAGATGATATTCCAGACGTCGGAGATTATTACCTCTACAAAATTGCCAGCCTGGAATTCATTGTTGTGCGTACCGCTGAAAATAGTTTCAAGGCATACCCGAATGCATGCCTTCATCGCGGCAGAAAACTCCGTGAACACAGTGGTAAAAATGCCAAGGAGTTTCGCTGTCCGTATCACGGCTGGAGCTGGGGTATCGATGGTGCAATTAAACACTTGCCATCAGAGTGGGACTTTCCAGGTGTTAAAGATGATGTGTGCCAACTGCCAGAAACTAAAGTAGCCACTTGGGGTGGCTTTGTATTTATTAATCCTGACCCGGATGCCATTTCTCTAGAAGAGCATATGGGGCCAGAAATGTTACAGCATTATGCCAAAATTAAATTGCAAAACCGTTATAAACAGGCCGATGTCATTAAAGTAATTCGCTGTAATTGGAAAGTAGCTCAAGAGGCTTTTCTCGAGGCTTACCATACTATTGGCACTCACCCACAATTGTTGTTATCCGGTGGCGATCTGTCAGAAAACCGTAGTGATGTTTTTGGTAATTGGGGCAGGTTGGGGCATCTCGGCATCAGTGCTTCAAGTGCACACCGAGGGATCATTGCCGACAAAAAAGTCGCGCTTGCTAATTTCCATAACATGGCTGATTTCAATCGCGAATATCTTCGTACTTATCTTGGCGATGAAGTTGAACAGTTTTCAGACGCAGAGCTGGTAGAGCAAACCTTCAGCAACTTATTTCCAAATTTTAGCCCTTGGGGTGGCTGGGGGCGTATCGTATATCGATTCCGTCCACATGGAGATAATCCTGATGAATGTTTGATGCAGGCAATGTTGCTGGCACCTTGGGCTGAAGGGAAACCAAAGCCACCACCAAGGCCCACTCGCTACCTTGGTGTTGATGATTTATGGGTTGAGGCGCCTGAGCTGGGTTCCTTAGCCAAAATCTTTGATCAGGATTGCGGAAATATACCTCATGTACAAACAGGTCTTAAAGCCAAGCAACCAGCTTATATTTGGTATTCCAAGTATCAGGAAGGCGTAATACGAAACTTTCATCGTATCTATGAGCGCGAGCTTGGATTAGACGAATCCCAAACATACTAAGCTGTCATTCATAATGATTAGATAACACAAAGTACGTTTAAGCCATTTGGTGAGTTCTGGTAATGGGGCGCGCCAAATTTTCAGGACTTTTATGAATTAAGAGAAAAACAACAGATCACTGCTGTCCCATTAACTTTCTGCTGAATGACCGAAGTAGTCAGTGATGGGGCTTACCAAGCATTTTGTCCCGAGCGAGACATGAATTCGGAATTCACCATCGCGACACGCAGTGAATACGTCCATGTACCCCAAGCACTCATACATTCGCGGGGAGTGCTTTGGGTATCCATGCTGGCGACGGTCGCGCTAAAAAATACCGAAGTCATGTCTCCAGAGTTAATGGGACAGCAATGACAACAGATGAAAAAATCTACAACCGTTTTCTGCTAAAGCCCTTGCCAGAGATGCGGCATTCACCGGTAGTAGCCCAAGTACTGGTGTAACTAACGAGTCACGGAGTAACTGATTTATGACACAAGAAGATTGTTTCCTTAATGATTTAGATAGCACGTCTAACCGTGTTGAATCAGCACTACAGATTGACGATGTAGATAGTATCGATTGGGATGATCAGTGTGATGTTTTGGTCGTTGGCGTGGGTATGGCTGGAGCTGCGGCTACGTTACGTACAGCTGAAGATCGCTCCCTTAAGGTCATTGCTATTGATCGTGCAACGGGTGGCGGCGCGAGTAAAATTAGTGGTGGTGTCGTGTACATGGGCGGTGGCACCAGTACTCAGAAAGAGTGCGGTATTCACGATACGCCTGAAAACATGGCGAATTATCTGGCCTTTGAAACCGGTGACAGTGTTCGACCTGAAACTCGATTGCGTTTTGCTCATGCCAGTACCCAGTTTGAATCATGGTTGGGTACTCACGGTGTTCGTTTTGGCGGGCCATATACGGAGGACAAAACCTCCTATCCTAATGATGCTGCATTATATTACTCAGGTAATGAAATCACTCCTGCAGGGCGTGCCTTAGCTGATCCTGCGCCCAGAGGTCATCGCGCCACACCACCAGCTGGAGGCAAGCCGACCAAGTTAAGTGGTGCTTATTTATTGCCACCTTTACTGGCATCAATTGATCGACAGCCTAATGTGACCTTTTATCGTCAAACGCGTGCTACACGAATGATTGTAGATGGTGCTGGTGAGATAGTTGGTATAGAAGTCATGAGCGTTTGTTCGGGGTTTGCTGCTTTGCGTCACCGGTTTTTTTATAACTTTGGCGCCAACTTAATCGCGGGAGTATTGAAGCTCGCTGATAAATTTCATAAAGCCGCTATAAATATCGAACAGTCCCAATCAAAACCACTGCGTATTCGAGTCAAAAAGGGGGTGGTGTTATCGGCGGGAGGTTTTACCTACAACCGCGCAATGATGGCAAAAACAGCACCGGATTATCTACAGTCCCATCCACTCGGAACAATTGCCGATGACGGTTCAGGGATTAAATTGGGGATGACCGTATCTGCTAAAGCCGACAAATTAAACCGTATTTCAGCCTGGAAATTTTTATACCCACCGGCTTCCTGGACTAAATCTTGCTCTATTGGTCCAGATGGTAACCGTCTAGTCAGTGAAGAATTTTATGGTGCGCGTACAGGGGAGGCTATTTTTGAAAAAGCGGGTGGTAAAGGCTGGCTTATTCTTGATACGCCACTTCAAACCTTGGTTGTTGAAGAAATGAAAACAATGAAAAAAATGTTTTTTCAGAAGATTCAGTTTCGGGCAATTATCAACGATTACACCGTATCAGCTCATTCTTTAGAGTCATTAGCGCAGAAAATAGGTGTGCCTGCTAGCACGTTGCTAGACACCATTAGTAGCTACAACCGTCACATCGACGAAGGCAGTTTAGATCCACTGGGTAAAACTGAAAAATTAAGACGCAAAATTGAAACAGGGCCATTTTATGCGACCGATATAGGTGCTGCGCTTAAGCTATCTCCCATACCTGCGCTCACTATGGGGGGGTTGGTATGTGACGAAGAGAGTGGTCAAGTACTAAACGCTGACGGTTTACCTATTAAAGGTCTGTTTGCAGCGGGCAGAACTGCGGTGGGTATTTGCTCTCACTATTATGTTAGCGGCTTATCTTTGGCGGATTGCATTTGGTCAGGCTGGCGAGCAGCAGAAACATTGAAGGGTAATGAGGGGACCAAAGCACTAGTGCCGCAGGTCAAAAATAACGAGCAGGCGGTTAAAACCGGTACATCATAAACGGAGTTATTATGGGCGATTATGCACTAGATGATAAAACAGCAATCGATACTTTTAGGCACATGGTGCTGCAAAAAACCAATGATGACCGTACGCGAGACGTTATTAAATATAGCAGACTGCGAGCGCCATAAAGTTATCGAGGACAGGAAGTTATTCCAGCTGCCATGTCAGGCAACCTCAACGATAAAGCCTAAAAAAATCATCATGTACCAGTAAAAAAGAACGGAATGGGCCGTATGCTGCCGCTTTACTATCCGTGAATGAATCCACAAACGCCTGTGCCACAATCATTGCTATTGCATTAAATATGGCGAGCCGGACGGGGTAATTGTGGAATATTGGTCAGGCCGGTTGTTACACTAGAAGCTAATCGCAAGAATACAATAATAACGCATTCCGGAGCCAAGCCGTGCCCAAGCCATTCTTTCGCTGTCCTCGACATTTTTATTTTATTGCTGCTGTCATGTTTCTGGTGCTTGCTGGCTGTGGCAATCAAATTTCAACCACACCGCCAGCAAACGATATCGCTGAGCAGACTTCTGGTAAGTCCTTACCATGGATGGATAACACTTTGACTCCAGCTCAGCGTGCCGGTCTGCTGGTGGAGGCTATGAGCCTGGCGCAGAAACAGCAGCAACTGGTGGGCAATGCGCCAGAGATCGTCCCGGAGTTGCCACACTGCTATGGTGCCCGCCATGTGCGTGGAATTGCCGCATTGCAGATTCCTACCCTGCGTATCACCAATGGTCCCGTCGGTATTGGTCAGAATGACTGTGTCGATGCCAGCCTTGCCGAGCAACCTGACAACAGAATGGCCGCCTACACCGATCCATCCTCGGCTAAAGCCACGGCACTACCTTCCGCCATCGCCGTAGCTGCGTCTTTCGACCCAAACATGGGGTCAGCCTTTGGCGAGGTCATTGCTAACGAGGCCAATGCACTGGCATTGCATGTTTTCGAGGCACCAGGCATGAATCTGGCTCGTATTCCAGTTCTGGGGCGCAATTTTGAATACAAAGGTGAAGATCCCTACCTGTCAGGAGTCATTGCCGTAGCTGAAATTCGTGCGGTACAGAAGCAGGGAGTGATTGCCATGGCCAAACATTTCGTCGCTAACGAGCAGGAAACAAACCGCATGAACCTTGCCCAGACGGTAGATGAGCAGGTGCTACGGGAGCTGTATTTGCTGCCCTTTGAAATGTCGGTCAAGGACGGCGAGGTGGCCTCGTTGATGTGCTCCTACAATGATGTCAATGGCAAACAGTCCTGCGAAAACGCGTATCTGCTTACTGACGTTCTGCGGGAGAATTGGGGTTTTGAGGGCTATGTGCAGTCGGATTTTTTTGCTGTCAAAAGCACGGCCGAGTCTATGCGGGCTGGTCTTGATCACCTGATGCCCGTACCCACTCAGTGGTCACCGCAGCAAATTAATGCGGCGCTTGAGGCGGGCGAGTTGCAGGAAGCTGATTTGGACCAGGCGTTGATTCGGCGTTATCGGCAAATGTTCCGCATGGGGATTTTCGATCGCCCCCTGAAACAGACCCCCATCGATTTCACGGCCGGTGGGGAGTCCGCTCGTAAAATAGGTGTTGAATCCGGTGTGCTATTACAGAACAACGGCGCGCTGCCCTTTGCCGCGGATGTGAAAAAGGTCGTGGTCATTGGCAAGCAAAGTCAGGTCTACGCGCAGCAGGCGGTAGCGGGTGGTGTTATGGTGGGCAAGCCCATGGGGGCTGGCGGTGGCAGTTCCGACGTGGTTCCCAATTACACGATTAGTCCTGTGGAGGGTATCCGCAATGTTTTAACTGATCTGGGCAATAACGATGCGCAGGTGTCTCTGGTGCTGGTGGCGGACGATAACAGTAATATTGATAAGGCCGTTAGCGCTGCCCGTGAGGCTGACGCCGTCATCATCATGGCCGGCACTATCGCCGAAGAAGGCGCCGATCGAATCACCGTGGCAGATCCCACGGCTGTGGGTCCGGCTGTCACTATCGGTGATGGGCTGGACTGGTATACACCCGCTCCCAATACCCTGACATCAATCACCGGGGGTGTCTTCGGTCGCGAAAACAATCCGGAGAAGAACAGCCAGAGCGTAGCGATGATCGAAAAACTGATGGCGGCAGATCCGGCTATGGCAGCAAAAACCGCGCTGGTGTTAAAGGACAATGCCGGTCTGGCCGTGCCTGATAGTCAATGGATACTGGGGGATAAGGGCCCCGCTATTCTGGAGGTGTGGTTTCCGGGGCAGGAGGATGGCCACATCGTGGCAGATCTGTTATTCGGTGTGCACAATCCATCGGGCAAATTACCCGTGACTTTTCCGCTGGAGGGTAAGGGCTTCCTTGATTTTATCGCCGATGATCCCGGCTATTTTCCGGGTGTTATGGTAGATGGCAAGGCGACGGTGGAGTACAAAGAAGGGCTCAATATCGGTTATCGCTGGTACGACGCTAATATCAGTGGAGACTGTACCGTTGCAACCACCGGCCATAATGCCTGCGTGGCCTTCCCCTTTGGCTATGGCTTGTCCTATACCAGCTTTTCGGTGGGGGAGGCTGATCTGGTTGAGCGTGACGGGCGTTATGAAATTACCACTACGGTTAGCAATACTGGCGATAGAGCGGGAGCCGAGGTGGTTCAGGTTTATCTGGGGGTTCCTGCCGACGGGCAACCGCCGAAACGGTTAGTGGGGCTCCAGAAAGTCGCACTGGCTGCCGGTCAATCCTCTCAGGTTACGATCACTATCGACCCTGAAGCTACGCATCATCCTCTAAGCGTGTTCGATAAAAAAGCCAAGCAATTTGTGATTCCTTCTGGGGAGTTCACGTTTTACGTTGGACACTCATCGGCTCTGGCGGATCTGCAGACATTGACCTTCAAGCGATAGCTTGAACAGGCTTGAATCTATTACATGCAGCAATCCTGAGGAGTAAATTAACTGGCTAAGATGTACTTGTTCTCTCTGCTGTTGAGTTTTTTCTATTCACTGTAGTAATAGCCTGATAGCACTCTGCGGTCAGGAGTTGTGAGAAAATCCCTGTTGTTATAGGCAGTCATGATAGAGGAATTGCATTGATATGGGGCACAGCCATATGCAACTCAGATGCAGTATTGGCTTTGTGATGTTACCGATTTATATTGACGTGCAAATATACCTAAGTCATTGATAAAAAATATATCTTTGGAATTCTGAGATACTTTACTACAATTAGGGCAATGCGTTTTTATAGCTGGAATGCCAGAATCCTGCCACATATATAATAAAGAAACGGTGCTTTTGTTATGTTTTCAGTTAAACGGTATACACAGTGCCTGATTATAATCACTCTGGGGTGTGGACTATCAGTGCCGGTTACGGCTATCGAGCGACTCAGTGCGCAACAATTAATGTCAAGCTGCTCTGCACCGATTGAGCGGGATAAAATTAATGTGTCGCCCTGCGCCATGTATGTGATGGGCTTGTTCGCTGGCATGGAGATTTATGGTAACAATAAATCCTCCGAAACCAGCTTTCAGGATCGCGCTCTGAAAACCCGAATCGGTGGCCAGCTACCAGAAGGGACAGTGGCGCCGGAACCGGCGCGCTACTGTATTTCCAGCGATACGACGTTAGCGGTTTTTATTGGCCAGTTGAAGACAGCGGAACCGTCCAAGATTGACTTTAGTACCGACGGGGCCGACAAGCTGGTAAGGTATGTGTTGCACCAACATTACCGGTGCCCCAAGTAAGTCTTGCACCGGTTGCACGTTGTCTGATGTATGGAAACTATTGTAAGTCGTCTTAACAGATTGTTCAGACAGGTGGGTTAATATGAAACAGTCCAATCAAAAATCGTCGTTCTTTTCCTATTTCTGTTTGCACACTGTCAGCAGTTTTTTGATCTTGGGTTTGTTCTGGTTGGGAAACTCGGGCCTGTATACGCCGCTGTTATTAGTTTTTGGTCTGTTGTCGGTCATTTTTGTGGTGTGGTTGTCTCATCGTATGAATATTATCGATGCCGAATCCCAACCCTTTCATCTGGTGCTGCGAGGCCTGCCAGCCTACTATGTATGGCTGTTAAAAAAAATTGTCCAGGCGAATATCAGCGTTGTGTCCTGTATCTGGCGTGGCAATCAATCGATCAGCCCTTGCCTGGCCCATGTGCCGAATGATTTACACAGTGAAGTTGGTCAAGTGATTTTTGCCAACTCCATTACCTTGACGCCAGGCACGGTGGCGATAGATCTTGGCGAGGAGGGCATTTTTGTTCATGCCTTAACCTCCGAGGGGCGAGATGAATTGTTGGAGGGAGAAATGGGTCGCCGAGTTGCCAGGTTGGAGCGTTGAGTATGGTGCTGGTTGTAACGACATTGGCTCTATTAGGGGTGCTGGTGATGGCGTTGGCCCGAGCCCTGTTGGGGCCGACCATTTATGACCGCATTCTGGCGGTGAATGTGTTTGGTACCAAGACGGTATTGTTGATTGCGGTAATTTGCTTTCTGTTTGGACGCCCGGATTTCCTCGACATTGCCTTGATCTATGCGCTGATCAATTTTATCAGTGTGATAGGTGTGTTGAGGTATTTCGAGTACAACACTGAACAAGAAAAGCAACGGCAGTCAAACCTGCAAAATAAGGAGCAGCTGTAATGTTGGCGAGTATCCTGGAACTAATCAGTGCGCTCTGTTTGTTATTGGGTGCGGTGCTGATTGTATCGGGTGGAGTGGGTATATTGCGTTTCCCGGATTTTTTCACCAGAATGCATGCCGCTGGTGTCACTGAAACTCTTGCCGGTGGGCTTATTTTATTGGGCCTAATGCTAATTGCTGGCTGGAGCATCGTTTTATTTAAACTTTTTTTGATTCTGCTGTTTATTCTGATCACAAGTCCCACTGCCTGCCATGCACTGGCGAAATCCGCTCTACACGGTAATCTGAAACCGGTGTTGGGTGAGCGGTCAGTGCAAACTCCGGTGCCAGAAAATGAGCAGCCGTAAACGAATAAAAAGCAAAAAGGATTAACACCATCGTCACACTCTTAAACATCACACTGCTAACGCTGTTAGTGGTGACCGCCATCGCGATGATTCGTATGCGGGATTTGTTTGCCACCGTGATGCTGACGGGTATGTACGGCCTGTTGTCAGCCAGTTTCTTTGTCACACTGGATGCCGTCGATGTGGCTTTTACCGAGGCGGCAGTCGGCGCTGGTATCTTTCCGCTGTTAATGCTAACCGCACTAAATGTCACCGGTCGGTACGAAAAGCGTCCAAAGGAGCAACCGGCCGATGGCAGTCAGCGTACGCCTCGACCGCAGTGGCTAGCCCTGCTGTTGGTTGCAGTTACCGGCCTAATGCTGGTACTGGGCACGCTGGATATACCACCCTATGGATCCGCGGATGCACCGGCCCAGCAACATGTCGCGCAGCGATATATCGAAGATTCACCACAGGAAATTGGTATCCCAAACATGGTCACCTCCGTGCTGGCCAGTTACCGGGGCTACGATACGCTGGGTGAAGTGATGGTGATTTTTACCGCGTTGGTGGGTGTATTGGCTTTGCTGGATGCGGTAACGCGTGAACGAGGCGAAGCCAATATGCGTGAACATAAAGTGTTGCGAATTGTTAGCAAAATGCTGATCCCGCTGATTATGTTATTCGCCCTATATGTACAGTTTCATGGTGAGTATGGTCCTGGTGGTGGTTTCCAGGCTGGGGTCATTTTTGCAGCCGGGGTAATTTTGTATACCATGCTATTTGGTCTCGGCTACGCGGTGCGTTTAATTAACCCAAATATTTTACAGCTGTTGGCAGCCTGTGGTGCTTTGATTTACGGCAGCGTCGGTATTGTTTCTATGCTGGCGGGCGGAGATTTTCTCGACTATTCAGTGCTGGCTGCTAATCCGGTAACCGGCCAGCATATTGGCATTATTCTGATTGAGCTGGGTGTTGGTATTACCGTAGCTGCGACTATGATCCTAATCTTTTTTACTTTTTCACAACGTATCCGCCACAGCGATAACTCCAATCAGGGTGGTGATGATCACAGCCGGGGTGATGACCATGCTGCTTGATCTATATAACTATTGGGTAGTAATTGCCCTGATGATGGCGGGTTTTTATATGGTCATCACCGCCAATAACCTGGTCAAGAAATTAATTGGTCTGAATCTATTCCAGACCTCGGTATTTTTCTTTTATATCAGTCTCGGCAAGGTAGAGGGAGGTACAGCACCGATTGCTGCGCCAGGTATTGAGGTGTATTCCAACCCCTTGCCGCATGTCTTGATTCTAACGGCGATAGTTGTTGGCATTGCAACCATGTCACTGGCGTTGGCCTTGGTGATACGGATTCGCGATGCCTACGGCAGCGTTGAGGAAGATGAATTACAGGAACAGGATCGTCAGTGCTAGATCATTTATCTATTTTTAAAATGCACCTGCCGATACTGCAGGTGATAGTACCGCTGTTGGCGGCACCGCTCTGTTTGATTTTGAACAAGCCCAGAATGGTCTGGCTGTTTGCACTGCTAGCCGCTTTTTTATCGCTGCTGATTAGTGCTCTGCTACTGCAACAGGTTTTGGCTGAGGGCGCCCTGAGTTATACCCTGGGCGGCTGGGCGGCGCCCTGGGGCATTGAGTACCGTATAGATTCCCTGTCAGCCTACGTGTTACTGATTGTGACTACGATTAGTGCGCTGGTGCTGATTGCCGCCCAACGAGGTATTCAGTACGCCATCAGTCCTGATCGACAGCCCTTGTTTTACGTGCTTTACATGCTCTGCCTGGCCGGTTTACTGGGTATTGTTGCCACTGGCGATTTGTTCAATGTGTTTGTATTTCTGGAGATTTCCTCACTGGCCAGTTATGCGCTGATTGCTTGTGGTAAGGATCGTCGAGCACTGTGGGCGTCTTATCAGTATCTCGTGGTCGGCACCATCGGAGCGACATTTTTCCTGATCGGTATCGGCTTCCTGTACGCCCTTACCGGTACTCTGAATATGGAGGACATGGCGCAACGCCTGCCAGCTGTTGAATCCACTGCAACAGCTGGCACCGCCTTCGCTTTCATTATTGTTGGTATTGGTCTTAAGCTGGCGATGTTTCCGATGCACCAGTGGTTGCCTAACGCCTACGCCTATGCGCCCTCCATCGTCACAGCTTTTATCGCCGCCACAGCCACCAAGGTTGCAGTGTATTTGCTGATTCGCATGATATATACCGTTTTTGGCGTTGAATTTATCGACGCGCTCCCCGCGATCAACAACCTGTTTCTGGCACTTGGGCTGGTGGGCGTTTTCGTGGCATCCCTGGTGGCGATCCGTCAGTCCCATATTAAACGCCTGTTTGCTTTCTCCAGCGTCGCCCAGGTCGGTTACATGATTATTGGTATCGGAATTGGCAATGCCACCGGTTTGCAAGCAAGCTTACTGCACTTATTCAATCACGCCCTGATGAAGTCTGCGCTGTTCCTGGCTATCTGTGCTGTCGTTATGCGTTTTGGCGATGCCCGTCGCGAGCGTTTTAACGGTTTAGGGAAGCAGATGCCCTGGACCATGGCTGCGATTGTGGTAGGCGGTTTGAGCCTGATCGGCGTGCCATTAACGGTTGGCTTTGTCAGCAAGTGGTACCTGGTGCTGGGTGCAATAGAGGCGGGATTATGGCCAGTGGCTTTGTTAGTGGTAGCGGGTTCGTTGCTGGCGGTTTATTACATTTGGGGCCTGGTTGAAGCGGCTTATTTCAGCAAGCCGGACGAGGCTACAGCAACAACAGCCAGCGAAGCTCCACTGTCAGTGCTGATACCCGTCTGGATCCTGGCATTGGCCAATCTGTATTTCGGTATTGATACCCGGCTCCCGGTTGCAGCAAGCGCCCAAGCCGTGCAATTACTACTGGGGGCACAGCCATGACTCTGTCCACAGAATTAGTGCTGCTTAGCATTTTACTGCTGCCCTTCGCCGCCGCTGCCGGTATCGCCATCACTGGTCGTTACCCTAATGTGCGCGAGGCCGTTTCCTTAATCAGCAGTGCCGTGTTATTTCTACTGGTGTTAACGCTGTATCGGGGGTACCCGGACAACACCACTGCGAGCCTCACCTGGTTATCGCTCCTGCCGGGGCTTACGATCAGTTTCAGCATTGAAACACTGGGCCTGTTATTTGCCCTGATTGCCAGTCTGCTGTGGTTTGTGACTACCCTGTATGCCATCGGTTATATGCGTGGCCACAAGGAAGCGAACCAGACGCGGTTCTACAGTTTCTTTGCCATTTCTATCGCCGCAGTGATGGGGATCGCACTGGCCGATAACTTATTTACCCTGTTTGTGTATTACGAAGTGCTGACGCTTTGCACCTACCCGCTGGTCACCCATGCCGGTACTGAAAAAGCGAGGGACGGCGCGCGTGTCTATCTGGGCATTCTGCTGAGTACTTCGATCGTGTTGTTTTTACCGGCCATGATTGCCACCTGGATGCTGTCGGGGACCCTCGATTTTACACCGGGTGGCGTCTTCGATAGCAGCGTTTCCACTACAGTACTGTCTATATTGCTGGTGATGTTTGCCTTTGGGATCGGTAAGGCGGCACTGATGCCGTTTCATCGCTGGCTGCCTTCAGCCATGGTCGCACCCACCCCCGTTAGTGCCTTGCTACACGCCGTGGCGGTGGTGAAAGCCGGGGTGTTCACGGTGGTCAAAGTGGTGGTGTTTATTTTTGGCATCGACACGGTGGCAGAGCTACCCATCACCTCCTGGCTGGTCTATCTGGCGGGCGCGTCAATTCTTTTGGCCTCGCTGGTGGCAATGCGGCAGGACAACTTCAAATCCCGACTGGCGTATTCCACTGTGAGTCAATTGGGCTACATCACGCTGGGGGCGTTTCTCGCCAGTCAGACGGCGATACTGGGCAGTGCGATGCACATCACTATGCACGCCTTTGGCAAAATCACCCTGTTCTTCTGCGCCGGTGCAATTTACGTGGCGCACCACAAGACTCTGATCAGTGAGCTTGACGGTATGGGACGGGCAATGCCGATAACTTTTATTGCCTTTACACTGGGCGCATTGTCGATTATTGGTCTGCCGCCGCTGGGCGGGGTGTGGAGTAAATGGTTTTTGATGTTGGGTGCATTAGACAGTGGGTATCTATTGATTCTGGCGGTTTTGTCGATCAGCTCATTGCTGAATATCGTCTACCTGCTGGAAATCCCCGCCCGGGCATTTTTGCGGCCTGCGCCTGCGGGTACTGTGTTTCAGGAGGCACCCCTTAGTGCCGTGGTTGCCATCGTAATTACTGCGGCTATGTGTATAGCGCTGTTTTTCTACGGCGCTGATCTCTATGAGTTTTTACATTCAGCGAGGCTCCAACAATGAACCCGGATCAACGTGAAGAGCCGCAACGCTGGCTGGATCGCCCGCAAACTGTTACCTGGATTGTGCGCGCACTGTGGGTTACTTGCGCTGCACTGGTTGTTGCCGAATTCTTCTACCACAAGCACCCGTATTTTGGCTTTGATGGCAGTTTTGCCTTCTATGCGGTATTTGGTTTTGCTGCGTATTGCAGCATTGTGCTCGGTGCCAAGGCTTTTCGCCGTTGGGTGAAGCGCGACGAGGACTACTACGATGAGTGAGTTCCTGCTGAACCCTGCTGTCCTAATGATGGCCGGTGGGCTGCTGGCGATGTTTCTGCCTCGACGCCTTCTCGGTGCCTGGGCAGTGATCGTACCCCTGATTTCAGTGGCCAGCTTACTGATACTGCCGGAAGGGCTCGCAGGTCAGTTCTCAGTATTCGGAATCGAGTTAACCACTCTCCGTATCGATGGTCTGAGTTTTGTCTGGTCCGTTATTTTCCACATCGCCGCGCTGTTGGCAGGGCTGTACGCCTGGCATGTTCAGGACCGAGTGCAGCAGGTAGCGGCGCTGATTTATTCGGGTTCTGCCATCGGTGCCGTGTTGGCTGGCGATCTATTAACCCTGTTTCTTTACTGGGAACTGACGGCATTGTCGTCGGTGTTGCTGATCTGGGCATCACGCACTGCAGAGGCGACTAAAGTCGGTTTTCGCTACCTGGTGATTCAGGTGATCTCCGGTCTGTTACTGATGTGCGGGGCGCTGGTAATCTACCGTGAGACAGGCTCAGTGGCCTTTAATCATATAGGTTTGAATGGTCTTGCAGGCTGGTTGATTTTCCTCGCCTTCGGCATCAAGTGTGCTTTCCCTTTGCTGCACAACTGGCTGCAGGATGCTTATCCCCACGGAACGGTAACCGGCACGGTCGTGCTGTCTGCTTTTACCACCAAGTTGGCGGTGTATTCGCTGGCACGGGGTTTTGCTGGTGAGGATATTCTTATCACGATAGGTGCCACCATGACGGTGTTCCCGATATTCTTTGCGGTGATTGAAAATGACCTGCGGCGGGTACTGTCCTACAGCCTCAACAACCAGCTCGGTTTTATGGTCGTGGGGGTCGGTGTTGGAACTGAACTGGCTATCAATGGCGCGGCGGCGCACGCCTTTGCGCATATTCTGTATAAAGCACTGTTATTCATGTCGATGGGCGCGGTGCTTTACCGCGTGGGCACAGTTAAGGCCAGTGAGTTGGGTGGGCTGTACAAATCGATGCCCTGGACAACCGTCTTCTGCATTATCGGTGCTATGTCGATTTCGGCTTTTCCTCTGTTCTCCGGCTTTGTTACCAAGTCGATGATCCTGACTGCGGTGGCCGGGGAGGGGCACTGGTTGGTGTGGACGGTATTGCTTTTCGCCTCGGCGGGGGTGCTCGACCACTCGGGCATCAAGGTGCCGTTTTTCTCCTTCTTCTTCCATGATGCTGGACATCGTGTGAAAGAGGCCCCCTGGAATATGTTGTTAGCCATGGGGATTACCGCGTTTCTGTGTATCGCCATTGGTGTCTATCCGGAACCGTTGTACGCAATTCTGCCGTTCCCGGTGGATTACGCGCCCTATACCGCGGCCCATATCATCACACAGCTACAGCTATTATTGTTTGCCGCGCTGGCCTTTGCCGTCCTGATTCGCAATGGCTGGTATCCCGAGGAGATCCGTTCGACAAACCTGGATACGGATTGGGTCTATCGTCGACTGCTACCGCGAGTCACCGGGACTTTGCTCAGTCTCATGTGGCGCATTGACCGTGTCTCGCGCATGGCGGTGTTATCTGTCCTGGATGATCTGAAGACGCGAGTCAATAACAGCCACGGACCCGAGGGAATTTTTTCCCGGACCTGGTCGACCAGTGGAATAGTCACCTGCGTGGTGATTTTGCTGGCGGTTTATCTATTGTTGTTTTTGTTGACTTGATGTTACAGCAGTTTTTTAATTCACTGCTCTATTTGGTCCTGCTTAAATATTAAAGATCTTGCAAGGTCTGTTACTCAATAGCGACTGTTTCTTTAACCTGAATCAATCTCTCTAACTACTTTTCTCTGATGGATGTTTCGGCAAATTCAAGGCGTGGTTTATACTGCGCAATGGAATAACAACGATAAAATCTTCGGTGGGAAGCAAAAAGCTATGTTTGTTACTAAGAAAACCTTCTATCAGAGTGAAGAGCAGTGCGCTGTTTTGCAGCGCCTATGTGACCAGCAAAAAGAGGAATTGAAGTGTGCAGAGGAGCGAATAGCAGAGCTGGAAGCTAAGTTAAGTGCCAGCCAAATTAATAGTGAACACAAAGATATTGGTGTGATGAAGACGGCTATCTCAGGCATGAGCCCTGTGGAGGGGATTCGCCAGCGTATAGCGGAGATGGCTACCAATCTGCTTGATGAGCGCGAAACTATTCTAAGCTCCGCGACGATATACGATCAGTCCAGCAGTAATATGCGAACCCTGATCGCAGGTCTGACTGATATTAGCGGAGAGATACTGAGTACTTACAATGGCATTGCCGGGCTGCGAGGATCAACCGGTGAAATTACCGAGTTTGTCGGCATTATTAATAATATATCCGAGCAGACTAATCTGCTCGCATTGAATGCGGCCATCGAAGCAGCACGAGCCGGCGAGCAGGGAAGGGGTTTTGCCGTGGTGGCTGACGAGGTTCGAAACCTTGCAAAGCGCGCCTCTGAAGCGTCAGCCGAAATTGGTAAGTTGGTAGGCGATATCAATCAGAGCACTCAGGAGGCAGATACCAGTATTACCGCGAGCCAGGGCTATTGCGAGAAGATGCTGGAGAGCGCCAGAGAGACAAATGACTCTCTGGAGCGATTAATTGAATTTTCTCAGTCAATGCATAGCACTATTACGCATGAAGCGATGTCAAGTTTTATAGAGACTGTCAAACTTGACCACATTGCCTGGAAGCAGGAAGTCTACCGGCGATGGTTAAATAGTGATGGTGCAAGTAGTGAGATAGCCAGTCATCACAATTGCCGACTTGGCAAATGGTATTATCAAGGTGATGGAGCGGAGAGGTATTCCCACCTTAATAGTTTTGGTTTGCTAGAAGAGCCTCACGCAGGAGTCCACGAAAATGGACTGTTGGCCCTGGAGGAGTTATCCAAAGGTAATTTGCCAGCATCGATTGAAGCGCTCTCATCAATGGAGGCCGCCAGCGATAAAACGCTTTCGTTACTGAGTCGATTAGGCGCAGAAATAGGCGACTAAGGGTTTTGGAACATAGTGGTTCAGCGTTAAGTATCACCGGCGTGGTGATCTGGTGGAAACGCTATCGAGCCAGACTGGCTAAATCTGCGAGGCAAGAAGTACGTGCTCAAGCTTTAGCCACAACCCTCTTCTGGTGGTTAATCGGTGCGGTTAATTTGCTTACAATTTACTGAGCGCAAACCGCAATTGCCAACTTTTGGCTGCTTGATATGCCAGAGTACTTTCCCCAAAACCTGCTCTATGGAAACCACCCCCAATGCGTCACTGGGTGTGCTAAGTCGACGGTTATCGCCGTTGAGTGTCAAAGATGGTAGATCGGATGATCGATCAATTTGACTAATGCGTTTAATGATCAGTCCATATCGAGGATGATTCACGGTAATGACATCGCCAATCTTTAAACGATGAGTCTGCCAGGTGATAACAAAGTCACCCTCACAAAAAGCGGGGCGCATACTGTCCCCGCTGACTCTGTATAAGCTTAACCGCATAAAGGTCCAAAACTCGTTCTATCGATTAAAAACGGTCTATGACAGTTTGGGATACACCACGGTTTGCTCGGGTGGGTAAGGGCATTTTGCAC
>CBFIDJ010000015.1:48934-120168 GCA_965661375.1 Oceanicoccus sp.
GAAAGTCGGCACGTCCTTGGTTGACCAGAAAGCCTCGGCGAACTGGTTAACCAATTGCAGTAGTTCCAGCCCTTTATCTCGTTCGATATGTTGTTTACAGGCTGAGCCCGTCAACATGATGTTGTGTACCAGCTCACTGATATCAGGGTATTTTTCAAACTGAGGTTGCTTGAAGTAGTCACCCCAGATCACCCGCACTTCGTGCTTGGTTTTCTCTGCGTGGGTCTCTTTTTCGCTAACAAGCCGGCTTAGCTGTGCCTGCTCGGCGAGGGTCAAGCTGTCCTTGCCATCAAGCTCGGCGATCAGATCCAAAAAACGGATCACGCTCAAGGCCGCTAATTGTGCAGAGATGGGATCGTAAATTTTACAAGGGATGTCACAGTGTGCTGCTACGGTTTCGATGCCGACTGTCTTGTCATACTGCTTGATCAATCGGTGTAACATGATTATTTCTCCTCCTGTTGTTGTAGATGTTGTTGCAGATTTTTTTGCTGGTGGTGGCGGTAAGCCCAGACGCCAACAGCGGCCACACCAATAAAGGCCAGGGCAAGCAGGGCATGGGTTGCAGAGCTGGACCAGTGCCCGTGATCGTGTCCAGGGTGCGCCATGGCGTTACTGCTAAGTAGGATGATCGAAGCTGGAATTGCGCTTAGTGTGTGCAAGGTTTTTGTTAGCATTAATAAGTTCTCCTTGTGATGGTGATACATGAATTTTTGCATGCTGTTGGTGCAAAATTTCCCAATTAGCGCAGCTGGAGTAAACTAATGCAAAAGCTGAGCCGTTACGGTTTTATACCATGAATTGATTTACGTTTTGTGGAAATTGCGTGTTGCGGGCTTTCAGTACAGCATTGTATAAAGTGTATGAGTTCGAGTGTAGGTAATTTATCCCGATCAATAGGTAAAAATTTTCTTTTGTGTCGATCAAAATAAAATAGCAGTGATCGGGTTTCCAGGCTGCCAGTCATGGTGGGTTGAGTTAGGTTGTGAGAGCATTCCCTCTTACTGGTTACCGCGTGATGACTTGCGTAACCATTCTCTAATGACTAAAGGAATTAATTATGATGTTGGCACCACCTTCAGCGGATGATGAAATGTTCATGCTGCTTGATGTAGCCGCCAGGCAGTTAACTCAGTCAGCGGATCCAGCGGCCTTTCTCGACTGGGTGGCCGAGGCGGGGCCGGTGCTGGCACCATCCCTGGCCGCTCAAGTTGACTCAGCAGCCGGGCCGCCCAGCCAATTCTTTCGTTTGATGGGTGTTCATATCTACAGTCTCACTCCCTTGGCAGAGCACGGTTTTGTCCGACAAGCTTTGCCTAAACCTGCGCGTAACGACCTTTGCCTTTGTGGATCGGGAAGAAAGTACAAACAGTGCTGTATCGACATGGAAAATCTGCCGATGCTGGAGCATTACAATATGCTCCGCCACGTGCTGGACCACTGTTCACTCAAGGCGCTTGCCCAGCTTCCCGCCACTCGTGTCGATACTGAGGCCGTGGCCGATACCGCTGAGCAGTGGCTGGATGAGGGTGATGTCCGGCGTGCGCTTGCGCTATTGGAGCCCTGGTTCAAACCCGGTCAAAAACTCAAGCGCCAGCATATCTTTCTGTTTGACTCGCTGATGGATATCTATCTATATGAAGAGAAACCCATCAAGCGCAAGCGCCTGTTGGAGCGAGTTTGCAATGCCGAGGATAAGCAACTGCGAGCCATGGCCTACCAGCGCAAGGCCACAATCCTGGCCGACACAGGAGATGTGGAGGGGGCGTGGGAAGCGTTTATCGCGGCCCAACGCCTCGACCCCAGTTCGCCTGCGCTATCAGTACTGGAGATCACGCTGCTTTGTTCAAGGGGGGACAGTGAGCAAGCGAAGGCTCGCGCTGCGTTTTGGTTGGCACGGCTGCAGAGGGACGCTAACAGCCCGGATGAACTCCTGGATTTTCTGACGGTATGTACTGAAGATCCGGAAGCTGCATTGTTTGATCAGGGAACAGAGGGCGGGCTGCCGGAGGCCATTGACGAGTTGATGGCGATGCTTTACACCGCCCCCCTGCCCGTTGCCCTCTATACAGTGGAGTCTCACGGGAGCGAGGCCATGCTGGAACCCTCCCGGCAACTGGCGCGCCTGGATGGGGAGTGGAACGCCACAGTCCAGGCAGTCACGCCCTCATTGACTCATACCCAGCACGATGATCCCGTTTTATGGGATACCATGTCAGAGTGGTTGCTGTTATTACAGGATGAGCCTGAACTTTGGCACAGCTTTCAGGTACTCGACGATTTGGTCATGGGCATTGATGCTCTGCGTATAGAAGAGCTGGTGCCAGTGCTGCTTGAGCCATTGCTTGACCGGGCACAGGCACTGCTGGAGTGTAATCTGAAGCAGTCATCGATTAAGGTAAATTATACTTTGCCCTGGCTGATGATGGAGAACCGAGCTGCCTTGCGTCTGTTGGCTCATGGGGCCTTTCATTTACTCCATGAGCGGGAGGAGACCGGCCCGGATTTTATTCAGCGAGCGGAGCGGCTGATCCAGCTCAATCCCAATGACAACCACGGCATTCGGGATGCGCTCTCTACGGTTTATATTGCCAATAACCAGCCCGACAAGGCCATTGCTCTGCTGAAGCAGTTTCCGGACGATATGTTGTGCGCGACGGCCCTGAACCATGTGCTGGCACTGTATATCGACAAGCAAAAAGGCAAGGCCCTGAGCCGCCTGAAGAGTATCGCCGACCGCTTTCAGGTTGCCATTGACATGCTTTTATCGGACAAACCCACACCACCAGAATTCTCGGAATACGGCGTACGCATGGGTGGTGAGGATGAAGCCTGGCTGTATCGCGAATCCACACTGATGTTGTGGCAAAACGCTGGTGCGCTGGATTGGCTACATCAGGCGGTAAATTCCCTTTCTTTAAAGCGGCGCTGAAGACAGATAGCTATATGCAATTGAACTTCATGCAATGGCCTCTGTTCTATTACACTGTCAGCTTGCAAACAATATCCGTAGTGAATTGCTTATTCATCAACATTGGAGGTCTCTGTGATACTTAAAATTAAAACCAATCCTATCGTGAAACTGCTCATTGCCGCCGCTTTTACTCTGGTCACCGTGAATGCATGGGCGGAGTGGTCGCTTGATGGGGATTTGTCCTCCATCCACTTTTCATCGATTAAACAAGGTACTGTGGGTGAGGTGCATAGCTTTAAGTCGTTGAGTGGCAAAGTCACCAAGGATGGAACTGCCAGTGTGACAATCGATTTAGCCAGTGTGGAATCCCTGATCCCCATTCGTAACGAGCGTATGCGGGAAATGCTATTTGAAATAGCCTCCTTTCCTACAGCGACGGTCAGTACGCAGGTAAACAACAAAGCTATTCAGGCATTGGCTGCCGGTGAAACTACCTTTCAGGACGTGACCTTCACCCTGTCTCTGCACGGCAACAGTCACGATTACCCGGCGAAGTTGCGGGTTGTAAAGCTGAGCGACAACAGCCTGATGGCCAGCACCGAATCACCGATTATGGTTCGCGCGGCGGACTTTAAACTGACCGCCGGCATCGAAAAACTTCGCGAAGTGGCAGGCCTTAACTCAATAGCCACTGCCGTGCCGGTATCAGCCAAACTGGTTTATTCTGGTTCAGGGGTAAAATAAAAACCTAACCCCATTTGGGGCCGCTGCTTTATGTTGAGGGTAGGTTGGGTTGAGCCTGCGAAACCCAACACGGTAGCCCAATACACGGCAGCCCAACATAAAGTTCCAGATATAAAGGTTTAACGGTCGCTCAACTGGCCCAAATAATAAAAAGTGTAGGAAGTATCGCCCCCAGAACCATTAACCAGACATTTAACAGAACCAAACGATATTTTGCCAGCACCCACAGCAAGGCTAGGAACATGGCAATGGCGCTGAGATGAACGGCAGTCAGCCAACGCTCCGTTGTATTTAGCGGCAGGTGCCAGGTGAGTTAGAAGATAGCGATGACCAGGAGGCAAGTCACTACCGAGGCAATACAGCAGCGGAGCGTCAGCCGATACAAGACGGTTGATCTGGCCATCAGTGCAGTTTCCCGGAAATGACCGAATACTCGAGCTGTTGCCGTGCCAGCAAACGATAGCTTTGTATTTGGCCGCTGGCCTCGGTAGTGTCTGAAAACAACAGGCGCAGACCAACCCCTGTCAGTGCCTGACTCAAATGCTGAAATAAGGAGATCAGTTTTTGATGGCAGCTATCGGGAAGCCGGCGGCAAAATGCAACCACCAGCCCTGTCCAGTCTTCCCGTTGCGCCAGGGCCGTACACTCCAGAAACCAGAGCTCATCTTCATTGGCTTCGGGGCAGGCAAAATAGCGAATGCTGGGGCTGGGATTACTGGCAAAAAACAGGGTGCTCAGCAATTGGTCGAAAGATTGCTGATCGACCTCTTGCAGGCCAACCGAATTAAAACCCCTTCGCCAATCGGGTGATGAAAGCACCGGTTTGAATGTGTTCTGCTGTGACCACAGCCGCAGACAGATCAACAAAAAGTTTTCCGCTGTCCGCAGTTTATTGAGTGGCATGCTAATGGTATGAGAATTGGTCTCAGCTTGTAGACACATAAAGTGACTCCCTTCAATCCTTGCGTTGTTTCAAGTGCTAAAAATAAAGAATTTATAATTAAGAGGTATACATTACGCTATCGAATCTTTAAATACAAATGATAACTATTATCATTTCTGTGTTGGGGTAAGGTCAGTGTCGTAGGAAGAAAATAGCCACAGTACCACCGAGGTTAGGGGCTATCTAAGAGCTGGCAGAGAGCGGTGGCTTGAGTGCAAAGAATGGGGCGGTGAGGTGGGTTGTTTTTGACTATTGGTTTTCCAATGAGTTTAACTGGCCTGTTGTCAGTGATATAAAAAGTACTCCACGGGCACCACAATTTCCAGCGTTTCTCCCGCCCTATCGGCAGGTGGTTGCGACAGCTGTTGGGCGCGATCAATCAGTTTCAGGGCTTCCTAATCCAGTAGCGGGTAGCCGGCACTCTGCTCGATACTTTTGCTAATACATTGCCTGCGCGATGCATGGTAAAACGCTGGTAGCTGACACCCTCGTTGCGTTAGCGTCGAGCTTTAAGGGGGTAGCGTTTAGCCTCGTTCAGTTTGAGCATTAATCGGTTCTGCCAGTTTGGGATCGTCATGGCATTGGCCACGGGTGCTGAGACTCCACGCTGGGGAGCAGTCACCACAGCAGAGGCAAACTAAAACCAGGTAGCTCGATGATCAAGGAGGATAATCTTTACTACCCCAGCTTATTATGAGGATTGCCGCAAGCGGTAAGTCATGGCACTATGTGATAATAATTCTCATTTGTGAAGAGCCCCTTGCCGGCCAGGTTTAGCGCCACTTTAAACACCACGACAAGACAAACCAAAAATAGACCATAAGGAACTAGTATGACATTTAACCGTATTTTTATGACACTTCCATTACTGGCCGCACTGTCTTTGCCTGTACTTTCTTTGACAGCACTGGCGGACGATCGTATGGATCACTTTTCCGGCAAACCATCAAATACCCTGTCACAGGCCGTCAGCAACTTCACCGAAGGCAATCAGGAGCTGCGCAAACTGTTACAGGGTGACGCCAGCTATGACGACCTGGCCCAGATTCACCGGCTTAGCTACACCCTGGAAAATGCCCTTGGCAAACTGAACGAAGAAATGCAGACGCTGGCGGTGATACTGGAGCAAATCCACCTGGCCTCGGAAACCGGCAAGAAACAGGCTGTAAAGGGGAATGGTGCAGCTTACTTTGAGATTGTTGACACGCTGGAGCTTGGCGGTGACCTTTAAGATATTCATAAATGTAGGTTGGGCAGAGCAAAGCGATACCCAATAATCCATGCTGTCGGGCAAGAGCTTGAGTGCGGTTTGGATATCGTTGCTGGCAGCACACCGGTAAAACGCCACGGGCTGTCCTGGGTATTCTGGTCGAGGGTGGTCACGCCGTTGTGATAAGGGCGCAGACGTGCAATTACGTCGCTCAGGCTGGCATTGTGAAATACCAGTCGCTGTCTGGCCCAGTCGGGTGGGCGGCATTAGATGGATGTGTTCGCGCAGGGAGGAGAGGTCGATGGAGAGCAGGCGCGGGAAGGTATCCTGGCTCATATCACCGGCATCATGCGGACAGCCGAGCTTGCCCTTGAGCCAGCTCAGCAACCAGTGTTGACGTGGCTGGTAGAGCTCATCCACCGAGGGTGAGGGGGTTGAGGCAAAATCACTGATCTCTTGGCGGTTAGTGTTGTAACTTAAGTCGCGTGGGCACATTGTGCTATACAATGCTGTTAGTGTGTAAATGACAAACATTATCGTTATCACTGGCAAGTCGTCATACGAGACAGCGTTATTCGAATTACACGTCGCCGAACAGGATGAAGACTTGGTATTCTGGTGCGCAGAAAGGCGGGTAGTTAATAGCGTCTGCAGGGTGCGCGCAGGGTTTAGAAACCACAGAATAGTGCCCAAATAAATGTTGTTTATTTCCTTAAAATCAATGAGATAAATCATTTAATTAATGTAGTAAGTTTAATTCAGTTTATAGTGTTTGAGCTGAACACTATTGGGTTTAAGTACAGGCTTAAGTTAGAGAAGAGCTGTTGAATGGGGAACCAGTATTGTCTGACATAGAAAACGACGAGCACTTTATGGCGCGGGCTTTGGAGCTGGCAACCAGAGCAGCCGAGCAGGGCGAAGTGCCGGTGGGTGCGGTGGTGGTATTGGATGGAGCGGTTGTTGGTGAGGGCTGGAATCATCCCATCAGCGGTCTCGATCCCACCGCTCATGCCGAGATTGCAGCACTAAGAGATGCGGCCAGTAAAGTACAAAACTACCGGCTGCCGGAGGCAACACTCTACGTCACTATCGAGCCCTGCACTATGTGTGCGGGTGCTCTCATCCATGCCAGAATCAAGCGGTTGGTCTATGGTGCGACGGAGCCTAAATCCGGAGTGGTGGAGAGCAATGGCAATCTGTTTGAGGGCGCACATCTCAATCATCAGCTTGTCTGTACGGGAGGGGTGCTGGCAGAAAGCTGCTCCGCCATGATTTCCAGTTTTTTCAAGCAGCGTAGAGAGTTACATCGACAAGCTAAACAAAACTGTGAGGATAGTTAGTGGTTATTCTGGCAACGCCAGGCCAAGCCGCTGGCAGCCACAGGTGATCAGTCTGGATTGATCGGCACTGCCGTTGTCGTTGTCGGCCAGCCTCTGTAATTGTCTCAATAGCTTCTGCTGAGTAGTCGCTGGTAGATAGAACTGAACCGCCAGTTCCAGCGCTTCAAAATACAGTAACCATTCATTAGTATTCTCGCTCATGAGTTGAGCAATGAATTGCTCCAATACAGCGACATCCTCCTTACTCTGTTGTTGGCTTTGGGCTCTGATCTGACGTAGTTGCGCATAACGTTTGAAACGGCGGTTGTCTGCCTGGCTATGGTCAGGGCGGTGGGAAGTTTCAGTTGGCGCTATACGGTAGATGGGGTAGTTCTCCTGATCGGCAGAGCCGCCATACAGTGACACAATGGTTTCGGCGACGGCCATGTCATAGCTTCCCCAGTCGGGCTCAAACAGTTGCTCACCATCACTACTGGTATCGTTATAAGTGACGGTACAGTCCTCAAAACTGAACAACAGATTCTGCTGCTGTCGCCGCAGGATCTGGCGCAGTACGCCGCTGACCTTGATGCCAGAGAGAAACTCCAGCGTGACCCGCTGACCCATTTCGATATTGTGTTGTTTGAGTTCATCCACGGTATATGTGGATAAGCAGCGTTCCATCGCCTGCGGTTTTCCTACCGGGCTGCCAAAGCCAGCGCTGTGCTGGGAAGTACCATGGCCCGGTAATTCCCGTCCTTGAAAAGCAAGTTGGCTGGGACCGCTGGTGGCAAAGTAGGTAGCATTGCCCAGACTGTCCTTGATTACCCGACTAAATACACCGCTGATTTCCAGCCCGGCATTGGTGACGGCAGTACTGACGGTGGCGGCGGCAATAGCCTTATCAAGCGCATAAACACCTCCTCGATTCACACACAGTTGTTCGCCCAGAATCTCCAATACCTGACTCAGATGGCGACAGTTTCTGGCGACATAAAGCTGTGGTTGTTCGCGGGTAATATCGTAGGGAGTGGCGGTGGCATCGACGGTCAGGGGGAGTTTGAGAACACGCTGGTCGTTAAGGCAGTTGCGACTCTCGCCGAGGGAGGAGAGCAGGCCGGCCCCAAAGATATGGTAGTTGTCGGTGTTGCCCACCAGACCGTACTCCACAGTCCACCAGTGAAGGCGGGCAATCAGTGCAGCCTCGGAGGTATTATCATTGTCTTGGATAGCTTGTTGCAGGCGCTGCTCTGCCTGCTCAATATCACTGGGGCTGGAGTTAGTTGCCTCCTTCACAATCGATAGATGCCGGACGGCTTCGTAGACGTCCATGTCGGCATGGCTGGCGACGGCGCGCATGCCCAGTTCGCCAAAGCGTTGCAGGAATTCCGCATAATCAGTGTCGATCAGAAAGGGCGCGTGCCCGGCCGATTCATGCACAATATCCGGGGCGGGGGTATACAGCATGTGCTCAAAGGAGCGCATATCCACCGCTACGGCCAGCACTTGTTGCGCCTGAAATTCCATAAAAATGGCCGGTGGTACAAAACCGTCCACCACCACGGCACGCCAGCCAATTTTATTTAAAGCGGCATTGATCTCTTCGATACGGGGAATATGATCGAGACTGATACCGGTGCTGGCCAGTCCCTGCTGGTAAATGGGGTGAGCACTGTGGCTGAGCTGATCCCGCAACTGGTGCAGCAGAAAGCGCCACACAGCTTGATCGCGCGGGGTATAACGTGTGTAGTCTTGATAGGCAACAAAGGGACGAAGATGGCCGGGCAGGCTATCGATCACCAATTGCTGGCTGTTTTGATTTACTTCGTCCATATAGGCCTCTGCTTGCGTCAGCTCTGAGGACAATCAACCGGCGTTTCCGGGGCGGCTGTTTTGAAGTCTGGCAGGGGTCGACATTGGGCATCGAGACTGATGATGATCGGAGCACATGGGTTCCAGCAGACCGGGGCTGGAGCAGCAAATTCGACAAATTCAAACCCAGCCAGTCCCATGGTGTTTTCCCACAGATCGTCATTGCCGGCAGTTATCGAGTGTTGCTGAGCCAGATTCATAACCACCTCAAGGCTATTGAAATACTGCTTTCAATTGGCGGTATTCAACATTCGATGGGTTTACTATACTGATAGTTGTTATTGCAACTAATGTCAAGGGGTTAGTATGGTGATGGATTGTAGGTCTTGAGTTAGAGAGTCTTAACCTCCAAGTTCAGCGCCGGCTGTTCGCAAAGCGTGGTTGGGTATATCCAACCACGCTTTGCAAGATCGCAGAATATAATCTGAAGGTACCAGGTTGCACGAACTAGCAGGCAGGGATAGCAGGCTCCTCAAAGGGCGTGGGGTTACAACCGGCGAGGAGCCTGCTGCTATCCCTGCCTGCGGCAGCCCTCTAAAGAAGGGTGGTGTTAATTAAATCAATTTGGTTAAAGAACGCGATGAAAGCACACAACAAAAAACATCAAATACTGACACTGGAGCGTTATCTACCCTACAGGCTGTCCATTCTTTCTAACAAGGTCAGCGGTATTATCGCCGAACATTACAAAAACAAATTTGCCCTGTCCGTTACCGAATGGCGGATTATGGCCGTGCTGGGCGAATACCCCCATATTTCCGCCGATGAAGTCTCGAGTAAAACCCGTATTGAAAAATCCCTTATCAGCCGGGCGGTCAGCCGCTTATTACAGCGCCGTTTAATCATGAGAGAAGTGGACGGCAGTGACCGGCGACGCAGCCAGTTGGCGCTGACCGAAACTGGCCTGGCGGTGTACAATGATATTGTGCCGCTGTCCTATGGCTACGAGCAGTTATTACAACAGTGTTTTAGTGAGCAGGAACGAGAAACATTCAGTCGTTTGATTGACCGTTTATATGAGCATGCCGGGACCATTGATGTTTGATAAGTCCGGTTATTGAGGGTACCTGAAAGCGTACAGTTTTTCTGAAGGAGGGGAAGTGCTGGGATATTCTGACACTAAAAAAACGGAGAGGGTGTTATTCCTCTCCGCAGATGCATAAAGCAAACATAAACATACAAACAGGACCTGGACGGCAGCCCAAGGATTGTCAAAATCCGCAGAAAATCCATTAGGTAAATTTAAGAATAGCAAGCTTTTATAACTATTCCATGAGTTTTTGTGACAAATTAGTAATAAGCCAAATAAGTCATATCGCTATTAGCAGTGAAGGATATTCCAGCATGAATAAAGTTTTAGAAACAGTATTAAAAGGTACCAAAAGAGTGCATTAAATGATGATTTGGGATAACGGAATGGGCTTTGAAATCGCATAGCCCTGCGCATAGTCTACGCCAATTTCTTTTAACCGAGTTAGAATGTCTTCGGACTCGGTATATTCAGCAATGGTTTTTTTGCCCATTAAGTGGGCTATTTCATTGATAGATTTGACCAGTGCGTAATCATTTTTATTATTTACAATATCCTTTACAAACATACCATCGATTTTCAGGTAATCTACCGGTAAATGCTTCAGATATTGGTAGGAGGCATTGCCACTGCCAAAGTCGTCCAGTGAAAACTTGCAGCCCACTTTCTTAATTTCCCGAATAAAATCAGCTGCTTCGGCAAGGTTATTGATCGTGGCGGTTTCCGTGACTTCGAAGCAGATTTGAGTGGTGGGTATTTTAAACTTGGCGAATTGTTCCAGAATGAAATCGACAAAATGATCGTCATTGATACTGTTACCGGAGAGGTTGATCGAGACTGATGGCAGATTTTTTTGTTGATCTGGAAGCTCGCTTAACCACTTGAAAGTATTTTCAATAACCCAGCGATCCACTCGTTGCATACGGTTATAACACTCCGCCGCTTCGATAAATTCTTCCGGGGAGCTGGGTTCGCCCTGCGCATCCTTTATTGCTAACAGAATTTCATAGTGAGTAGAGTCCTCTGGCTCTAGCAGCGGTTGAATTGATTGACCTCGCAGAATGATGGTGTCACTGCTGAGGACAGTATTCAGCCGGTCAATCCACGAGAGCAGTTTTTCCCGACGGTCATGTAGCTCCGCGTCCTGTTGAAAGTCATGGGTTCTATTACCACCGCTCTGTTTGGCGAGCTGGCAGGCCGAGATAGCATTGCGCAGTAGATTGACGACATTTTCAGTGTATCGATTAATGTTGATAAGGCCGATACTGATGGTGAATTGAACGGGATGCCCCTGCCAGCTGAATTCATGATCTTCGATGTGTTTGCGCAGTGTTTCAGCACAGGGTTTGGCGTCGCTGATCTCCTGATGTTCAAGCAATAGTACGAACTCATTACCAGCCATGCGGGCGAGAAAAGCGTTTTTGGGGATGTTGTCTTGCAGTAAAGCACTGAGATCCAGTATTAACTGGTCGCCAGCCACATGGCCGTACAGGTTATTAATCAATGAAAATTTATCAATATCGATATAGAGCAGACAGTGTTGTTGCCAACGACTTTTTGCTTCCGTGAGTAGTTCACCGAGGTGGCGTTCGCACTCTTTTCGACTGATCAAACCTGTCAGTTCATCATGGGTGCTTTGAAAGGCTAGCTTCTCATAAGCCTGTTGGACGGTTGAATATAGGCTGCGTTCAACTAATGGCCACTCGGTTTGCTGTTCAACCTTCGATAAGCCCTGAGACATTTTATTGGCCAGATCAACCAGATCGAAATCCATGACTTTCTGGCCGCGATTATTAACAAATACAAAATGCCGCTTGTTTTCACTGATCCAGGCCAGTTTGATATTGCGCTGTCCGGTTTTGTCATCGAGATAGGAAAACTCATCGCCGACTTTCAGTTGTTTGGCTCGCTTAAACCATCGGCTCAGTTGTGGGTTGGCGGCTTCCAGTTCCTTCAGAAGCTCGTTGTTATAGCGCGTGTCAAGATTACCGTTGGCGTCAATCGCGGTCATTGTGACCGGAGTGACCCCTTTAAGTGTGCTGCGAATATTTTCCACAGATTGCTGGTATCGGAAATCACCAGGAAAAATATTGTGCAACTGTTGATCGATCAAGTCAGCGAAGGAGTCGGCCTCCAGGTTTTTTTCCAGTGAAGGTTGGTTGTCGTCCTCATCGTCCAGGGTTTCAGTAATCCATGCCAGCAGTTGATCCAGTGTCAATAGATGCTCTTGCCAGAGTTCGCTGTTGCGACCAAGCTTGATATAGGTCAGTTTGAGTAATTCCCGCCAGCCATTATTTATCAGATCGACCACAACAGTCGGAGCCTGTGGAGGAGAAATTCGACGTTGAATTTCCCGTTCAACGGCTTCCTCTGCCTGTTGAACTCTTTGCCTGCCTTCATAGGTTTGGGCGATGCGGGCGCTATTGCGTTCGAAGGCGCTTTGCTGTTGCATGGCAATGGTCGACAGTTCCTGATAGGCCTGTTCAAAAATCGTTGTGTCTTGTTGATAATTGCTGTTGATATGACTGATGACGCTATCGAATTTTCTTTCCAGTGCCTGATTCGGCATTTCGCTATTGAGGCAAAGGGTTATTAGTTGGTTTAGCAGGCGCTGTGTGGGGTGTTGTGGGTTATCTAAAAAGCTGCTGTCAATCAGCGCAGTTTTTGCAACAGCAATTTCCAGGCGTTTAATCTGATTATGTAAACTGTCGGTGATTTGGGGGTATTGATAAATATTTTGAAAAATTCCATCGACAAGCAGGAGCAGGTCATGGGTTGCTACGTCAAAAACTGTATTATGCTCAGAGGCTAGCCATGTGCTCAGTGAGGTGCTTCTATATAGCGAATCCTGCAGGGATGCATCCTGCTGAATGATTGCCAACTGGTCTATTAATATTTCTTTACTGGTAGTTGCCTGGGTATCAATTTCTGCTGCTGGAGCAGTTTCCTGTGTGGCTGAAAGCTGTCGAAGCATGCCAATGGCATTTCGAGCAGCGCTGAGAAGTTGCGGATGATTACTACTGTGTAAACCCGTTTCTCTACTGGCAGGGAATTGAGTGCTCGATGCTTTTGCATGCCTATTTAGGCCGAACTGGGTATTTTCTGGAGTGTGGGTATTGTCCAGGCGCTCTGAAGTGGCGAGAGCGCTATTGGGAAGTCTTCGATCCCGAACAAGTCGCGATTCAATATTGGGTAAAATACCCGCACTTTTGAGTGTTCGGTTTAAACGGTCATATAAAGGATCAAGACACTGGACGACATTTTTTTCGAAGAGTTTATAAGCCAGATTCAGTATGCTGGGCTTAATGGCATAGGGTTTTAGTGCTTGCTGTAAAGCGTGACAGATATTGTGTATGCCGACCGGGAGCGATTCATTATCGATTGTTTGATTGAGTAGTTGTGAGTATCGACTATTAAGGCAGTCCAGGGATTTATAGTGCTGTTCGTTGCCGTTGCGAATAATAGTCTCCAGTGAAAGCCAGTCTTCAAACTCCTCCAGATCAACCAGCTGTATATCTTCCGATGAGACTTCCTGATGATTCCGGGGATTACCATTATCACTAATACTAGGCCCTATATAGCTGCGTAACTGCTGGCAGTAATACTGCTTCATTTGTTGTGATTGTTGTCGGAACAGAATTTTGACTTCAAACAGATAGGTCTGCTGCTCGTTGCTGGCGGCTATCTCGGCCAGGTTGAATAGTTCGTAATCGATATCTTGAAGAAAAATATCCAGTAACTCGGCGATATTCTCAACTGTGAAATCAGTCAATTCGTTAATTAGCTGGTTATTACTGGCCAGCGGGGTCTGTCTGGTCTTTTGTGCTCCGGTGGTTTGCTTCCATTGAACCAGCTGCAGGGCATCGGCGTCCTTCGGGTTAACAAAGCTAAGCTCAAGAATATTCTCACGGGCGCTAACAATGCTGCTACGTATTTTAAGCGGTCGGAAATAGTCAATATGTAATTCGGCCATTTCGCCACACCTTATTTGCTCTGCTTGAAATGGTGTGCCGCTCATTGCTAAGGTTAGGTGGGTTGAGCTTACTGAAATAATTTTGCCATTGAAAGGTGGGTGCCCGACAATATGCAGGATGGCTTGGTTACTATTGTGCGTTCTTTTGGCGTTTGCAGATTCCATATCCATTACCCTGTCAGCGCTTATGGTAAAGTCCTTAAGGCCGGTTGCTTCTTACACTATAGTCAACTTTTTGAAGTGGGCCCACCGGCCCCGTATCAGGAAGCTTAAATATTTTTTATCTCGGGCGCTTTGCGGGTGTGGTTTCTGTGCAGCTACCGTTTTTGCATGGGTCGTTTGTGATTTTTTGGCTGTTCCTTCCAGTGTAGTTTGCATGGGAATGTTCTCTTGGTGCCCTGATGCAGTGCTTAATTCTAATAAGTCATCTATAGTGCTAGTCTAGAGCTTTTATATAATTATAACGGTGTACAATGAGGCCGGTGCTATTGTATATGTTCGTTCGGTCTGCATTTGAGATGTGGACAAATCGGGTAAAGAAGACCGGATAAGGAGTTCCGAAATTTAATGAATATTTGGGGTAATCAGCGGACTATTGCAGCAAAGCTGAACCGGTTGATCTTATTGTCGACGGGTATTGCCATTATTGTTGTAACCTCGGCAGGCATGTACACCGATTTTCGGGATCATCGCTCTGTGGTGACCGGGTTGATGGAGAGTCACTCAAAGGTCATCGGGAGTAATAATACGGCGGCCATTGTTTTTGATGAGCCTTTCAGCGCCCATGAATCGCTCAAGTCATTGGATGTAGTCGTAGGCATCCAGATGGCGGCTATTTATGCAGATAGCGGCAAATTATTTGCCAGCTTTCGGGCAGAAAAGGGGGATAGTGTTCCTCAGGTTCGTCCTACCGGTTATTACTTTGAGGACAATTATCTGGATTTGTATAAACCGATTGTTCTTGATGGCGATATTATCGGCACTATTTTTCTCCGCTATGACATGCGCCAGGGCTATCAGGCTCTTCTTAATACGCTATTTGTGGATCTTGGTGTGGGTCTGCTTGCCATTTTGTTGGCGGTTTTCCTGGCGCACCGGGTGCAGCGCAGTATTACCGACCCTATCCTGGCCTTGTCCAATACGGCTGAACAGGTGTCCCTGCAGGGCGACTATAGTGTTCGAGCGCCAATCGACACTGATGATGACATCGGCCGTTTGACCCGGGTGTTTAATAATATGTTGGAGCAGGTTCAGGATCGTGACCGCGAATTGGCTCATTCCAGGGATATGTTGGAGGAGCGAGTCTCCGAGCGCACTGCTGAACTGACGATCGCCATGGAACAAGCTGAGGCGGCGGCACGGTCAAAATCACAGTTTTTGGCGGCTATGAGCCACGAGATTCGTACGCCGCTCAATGGGGTTATCGGCATGGCCTCTCTGTTGGCTGGCTCTGAACTGGATGAGGAGCAACGGGATAGTATTGATACTATTCAGAGCTCGGCGGATGCCTTACTCAACATCATCAATGATATTCTTGATTTCTCCAAAATTGAAGCCGGTAAGATGGAGCTGGAGCTGATTCCCTTTAATCTGCGTACCACACTGGAAGAGATGATTGAGGAGATGAAGTTTCCAGCAAATGAAAAGAAGATATTTCTGCAGCTGGGTATAGAGGCGAGGTTACAGGAATATGTAAAAGGCGACCCGGGTCGGATTCGTCAGGTGCTGGTCAATTTTATTAGTAATGCTATCAAGTTTACCTCCACTGGTGGCGTTATTGTCAGTGTCAGTTCGAGGGAGCTGTCTCCTGGAAATCATGAGTATCGCTTTTCGGTTCAGGATACAGGCATAGGTATTTCCAGTGAAAAACTTAACCATGTCTTCGAAGAGTTTGCCCAGGCGGATAGCTCCACTACTCGCAAGTATGGCGGCACAGGATTAGGGCTTAGTATTTCTTCCCTGCTGGCGAAATTAATGGACGGCCAGGTCGAGGTCGAAAGTACCGAGGGTAAGGGGTCTACCTTTACCTTGATTCTACAACTGGAGGCAACTCAGGTTAGTATCCCAAGTTCTGAACCTGAATCACTGGCTCTAAAAGTTTTGATTGTTGGCGATGTTACTGGCAAACATCAATTGACCAGTAATTGGTGCCAGCGCTGGGGTGTCGAATCTGTAGTAGTGAATAGTGCCAGTGGTGCCATGACGCAACTTATTATGGCGGCTGATCAAAATACCCCCTTTGATTTGGTACTCGCCGATGAAGTTATCGGGATGGACAACTGCCTACAGCTCGCTAACAATGTTAGCTCTGATTCTGCTCTGCGTGGAGCGTCACTATTGCTGCTAAGTCTTGGGCCACTAAAAGATAAAGGTCGAGAAGCGGAGGCGGCAGGGTTTAATGGTTATTTGGCAAGACCAGTCAAAGAAAACCATTTTTTAAGTTCGCTGAAATATTTTCTTCAGCAACGTGAAGTGGGCGGGAAAAAGCGCTTTATTATTCCTTTCACTTTTAGCTTGCGCCGCGAAAAAATTATTACTGAAACCGATAGCCGACTTAATGTACTCCTCGCTGAGGACAATCTGGTCAATCAAAAAGTAGCCCTGCGAATGTTGGAAAAAATTGGTTGTCAGGTGGATATTGCCTTCAACGGTTTTGAGGCTGTACAGCTCTGGAAGGATAATGATTACGATCTGATTTTCATGGATTGTCATATGCCAGTACAAGATGGCTATAAAGCAACTGAGGAGATTCGTCAGCTTGAGAGCGGCAAAAAACATGTGCCGATCATTGCCTTGACCGCTAATGCGATGGAGGGGGAGGCGCAGTATTGCGCTTCGGTCGGCATGGATGGTTTTATTGCTAAACCGGTCAAAGTAAGCGATCTGGAGAAGGTCGTTCTCGAATTCAATAAACCGGAGAATAAGTTAGGCGATATGACTGGTTAAGGGTTCTATGTCGAGTGGTAGCATAGGGGTGATCAGTAGATTCTATAGCCCTGGCTAAATGGTTGCCGAGGTTTTATTGATAGCGCTTTTTACCCCATCCATTAAAATATTCGCTGCTTTGAGCTGCGCCTCGGCAATGGCCAGACGCTTGCTACCCATATCCATAAAGGCAACGGCGATGACCTGTTCCTGTTGCACAATAGGGCATAAATAAAATTCCTGTTCCTTGGTAACAGCCTGCTTAATGTTTTGATCGATAAACGCAAAGTCTTCAGCCGAGGTCCGCTCTGAGTAATGGAAGGCCTGCCGAGTTGAGATGATTTCGGAAATTAACGACTCTCCAAAGACAAAGCTGAAACTAAAGTTTTTCCCCAGCCCCTGTGTATTGGGGCCTGATAAGGCAATCGCCTTAAGTTCGATAGTATTTTTAACTTCCGAGATGACCACACGCTCAAAGGCTGCGTAATTATACAGGGCGTCTGAAAGAATAGAGCAGTAAATTTTTGTAGCAGCTGTTGTTTGACCCAGCTCTGAGAATTTATCGAGCGCTCGCTCCAGCCCTTTCCAGTCTACCTCTCTACCCATTGCGGCGCTTGCCATGGGTTCCAGTTCAGCAGTGTGAGAGGAGAAATTTGCATGTCTGGACGTGCTCGTAAAGCCGCCAGTTTTTTTCTGCAGCATTGGCTCATACTGTTTAAATTCAGACTGTGCGTGCTGGATGCCCTTTTCAATAAAGGACACTGATTCTTTAAAACTTAATTTAAATTCGCGAACTAACTGTTTGGAGACTTCAATAAAGGCTTTAGAGTTTTGTCCACTGTGAAAAGCTCGAGTGAGCTCAAAGGCCATTTTAATCGCTTTGCCAGTATTGGAGGCAGGCTTGCTGTTAAAAGCATCATTGATAAAGGGAGATAACTCCCATTTTTCAACAATCTGCTCACTCAGTTCATCATAATCACAGCCGCACAGTGACAGGCAAGCTTGCTCAGGCGTCAGGCCTACATTTTGGAGCTCTTTATACTCTACTAAATTGACTATCGGGCTTGAGATAAAAGCCAGTTCTCCGATATTGCAAAGCAGGCCAGCGATGTAGGCATCCTTATTTTGCGTATCACTGATTTTTTTTACCAGATTATCCGCGTGAATCGCTGTTTCAAAACAGCGCCTGAGGCAATCCAGAATCAACCCCTTTTGAAAGGCATTTCGTACCGGTATATTTTCAACAATACCAATACAAATACAGATGGATCGAATACCGTCGTAGCCAACTCGTACAATGGCTTCCTGCAAGCTATTGCGCTGTTTGTCACGTTCGGTTTTAGAGGTGTTGGCAATGCGGATGATTTGAGCGGTTAACGCAGCGTCCTTCAGAATGATATCCTCAATATCACCGGCGTCTGGTTGATTATTGAGCGTGGTGATAACTTTAGTGGCAACGCTTCCCAGAGCTCTCAGATCTGAATTCAGAATCATGTCCAGGGCATTATTTTTTTTAACTTGCTCAATCAATGTTTGAAACTCCGGACATCTGTAGAATGGCGGCTGACCTTTTCATTGGCTAATAGTTGATTTGTTTTGAAATGCGTTATGTATGTACGGAAATACAATAATTCACAAACAGTCATTCATCAAACTTATGTGCTTAATTAGCCTGGTGAACAGGGAGCGCTCGGGAAAAGCACTATATGTCACTGTTAGTTTAGATTGAAATATTACAATTTCGAAAAAAACTTATCTGATTTGGATAGGAAGAGGTGTAGCTATATAGTCAGACCGTTAGGCTGGGTTAGTCGTAAATCGCTTTCTTCTTCCATGAATCATCGGGTTTCTCCAGATCATCCCATTCTTCTGCAGTTTTATTCTTCAGTGCTTTGGATTTTTTGTCCTGAGCACTGGCGGCATCTTCCAGCTCCTGAATGCGTGCTGTTTGCTTGCTGATGCGATCATTGTAAAAGCCGTCATCATTTTCCTTTTTCATTTTGGTATTAGCCATATGTAGATAGTGGATAGCCAATCTGGGTTTGCCGTTTTTAAGGGCTTCTTTTATCGGTTCTATCAAGGCATCGGTTGAGGTTTGAACGACCAGTCGCCGGACCTGTTTACCATAAATTTTGGCTTCTTTATTATTGATACGGCCACTGGCAGCAAGCTTGGCAATAAAATTATAGAGGCTGTTGAGCATTTTCTGCACTTCACGAATCTGTTCATTATCAGTCAGGGTGACGGTTTGGTTAACGGCTTCCTGTTTGCGGCACTCTGCGGTGCGAAGTTGCGCTCGTTCAAGCTTAGCCCGGTAATCCCTATTTTTTGGCGCGATCTGCACCAGCTGGGAATAGACTTCTTCCAGGCAGTTACACACTAATATTTGCAAGTCGCGATTGAGAAAGCCTTCAGGGAAGCCCTCCAACATATAGCTGAAGTTGCGGCTGCGGGATAAAAGGTTGCTTTCCATGCGTCTCTTTTCTTTGGTGTTTTTGTCGATGGTTTGCAGGGTAATCCCCACAAAGACCAGGACGAACAATCCGATAGCGATGATGGCGATGATGAGGGTGGTGGACATTGTTTCTCTCAACTATGTAACGATTAACCAATCTTTATAGCAGCCGCTAGACTGTCAGTATACAGTTTAGCTGGTTTTGGCGGTTTTTTACTCGAATCAGTCTTAAAAACAGCAACTTATAAGAAAATTTAAAATTTACGCTTGACCTTTTGGGGGAAGATTCTTATTATGCGCGCCACTTCGACGGACACCGTCGGATGCCTACAGCGTCCCCTTCGTCTAGAGGCCTAGGACACCGCCCTTTCACGGCGGTAACAGGGGTTCGAACCCCCTAGGGGACGCCATTTTTCGCCAATTCCTGGCAGCTTTTTCAGGATTGGCACGACGCTACGGCTTGCGTGATCCGGTGTGCACTTAGACCTGTGTTCACCCAGTGTAGCGCCTACTGCGGGAATAGCTCAGTTGGTAGAGCGCAACCTTGCCAAGGTTGAGGTCGCCGGTTCGAACCCGGTTTCCCGCTCCAATTCCATGTCTACCTCATTAAATATATTGCTACTGTGTAGGCCAAAATCCTGGCATTGCCCATCTTTGTTAGCCCCCTTTGAAACCAGTGCATTATTAATGCAGATGGAATATACGTGCCTTGGCATCGGCAAAACTAAGCTCTTCATTGGTTTCATATAACAGCTCATCCAGCTGCTGGTAGTGAGCCAGTTCGTCGTCGCCCATAAAGTGGAGACACTCACCACCGAAGAACCAGAATAGATCGCGATTCACCAGTGGCGTGATATGCGGGTAATGGGCAACGATCCGAACGATGATATTTTGCCCTCGCTCTTGAAAGCCTTCATCAATTTGTTCGGCTTCACTGATCGATTTAAGCGATTCAATAAACTCCCGGTCGACGTCATTGGCCTGCTCATCGCAAAAGGGTAGCGACTGGCTACACTGCTGATAAAGTGCTGCCAGCAGATGCTGGTGGTGCTGAAAATAATCCGAGCTGCTCATGGAGAAAATCTGGTCCTTATAAATCCGGAGTGTTGATAGTGCGGTAATTGAAAAGTACGGTGATTATAATAGGGCGCAGTTTAACAGAAAGCGATGGCACTGCCCGCGCTAATGCTGCTTCATGTTATCATCCACTTTTTTTCCAGTTCGGCGGAGTTTTCTGCGGGCTGATTGCTGGGATCGGGAAGGGGATATGACCACAGCTTTATCTATCAAGCAGCTCAGAAAAGTCTACGACAATGGTTTTGAGGCCCTGAAGGGCATCGATCTTGAGGTAAAACAGGGGGATTTCTTCGCCCTATTGGGGCCAAACGGGGCGGGTAAATCCACGACTATTGGTGTGATTTGCTCACTGGTGAAGAAAACCTCGGGCACGGTGGAGATTTTTGGCAATAATATCGACAACAATTTCTCGCTGGCCAAAAAGGAATTGGGCGTTGTCCCCCAGGAATTCAACTTCCCCAACTTTGAGAAGATTTTTGATATTCTGGTTAATCAGGCGGGTTATTACGGCGTACCTAAAAAGGTGGCAGAAGGGCGTGCGGAAAAGTACCTGAAAGCATTGGGTTTGTGGGAGAAGCGGGCTGTCGCTTCACGTAACCTATCGGGTGGGATGAAACGTCGCCTGATGATTGCCCGGGCATTGATTCACGAGCCGCGGCTATTAATTCTGGATGAGCCGACTGCAGGGGTCGATATCGAAATGCGACGTTCCATGTGGGCCTTTATGCGGGAGCTTAACCAGCAGGGCACTACCATTATACTGACTACTCATTATCTCGAAGAGGCCGAAAGTCTCTGTCGAAATATCGCTATTATTGATCAGGGTGAGATAGTGCAGAATTCCAGTATGAAGTCGCTGTTATCTCAGCTACACAAAGAGGTATTGATTCTGGATCTTCACCAGTCCCTGGCCATGGCACCGGAATTGCCCGGCTTCAAGTGCGAGCTGGCCGACGAGCATTCGCTGGAAGTAGAGATTTCGAAGGGGCAAAATATTAATGAGGTGTTCGGCTTTCTGGAGCAGCAGGGCCTGCAGGTTAGCAGCCTGCGGAATAAGGCCAACCGACTGGAAGAGCTGTTTGTTAATTTGGTGGCGCCAAATAATGCAGCTTAGCGCCGCTTTTTTTAAGACGCAGCCTTTTTGATAATAAGTTGGGCGCAGACATTTTACCCATTTTAAGCACGTTGGCTTAGATAATTGAGATAATTAGTAGTAATGAATTTTCAAGAGCAGTGGATAGCCTTTATTACCATCGTCCGCAAGGAAATCAAGCGATTTACCCGTATCTGGACGCAAACCATGGTTCCGCCGGTCATCACCATGACCCTGTATTTTATTATCTTTGGTAGCCTGATTGGCCAGCGCATAGGCCCGATGGCGGGTGTCAGTTATATGGAGTTCGTTGCTCCTGGGCTGATTATGATGTCGGTCATCACCAACTCCTATACCAATGTGGTGTCCTCCTTCTTTGGTGCCAAGTTCCAGAATTATATAGAAGAAATTCTGGTGTCTCCGACGCCTAACTATGTGATTCTGGCGGGTTTTGTGGCCGGCGGCGTTGCCAGAGGTTTGGGGGTTGGCATCATAGTCACTCTGGTAGCCATGTTTTTTACTGATTTACAGATTCACAGCCTGCCGGTAACGGTTGCGATTGTGGTGCTGACCTCGGTGTTTTTCGCGATTGCCGGCTTTATTAATGCGGTTTATGCCAATTCCTTTGATGATATTAATATCATCCCGACCTTTTTCCTGACGCCTTTAATCTATCTTGGTGGAGTATTCTATTCCACCAGTCTGCTATCGGGCTTTTGGGCCGGAGTCTCTCAAATTAATCCAATTCTGTATATTGTGAATACCTTCCGCTACGGTTTGCTGGGGATATCGGATATCGATGTATTCTGGGCTTTCGCTATGATTGTACTGTGTATTGTTATCGCAACGACCTTCAGTCTTCGGTTATTAAACTCTGGTCACCGGTTGCGGCAGTAAGGACTTGTTTGTAATGGTGCACAGCTAAAGATGACAACAGAAAACATTAAAGACCTACCTCTGGGCAAGGACGTAGAGTATTGTGATCAATACTCGCCTGAACTGTTATTTCCTATTGCACGTCAGTCTTCCAGAGAGTCGCTGGGTGTTACAGCGGAGCAGCTGCCCTTTACGGGCGAGGATATCTGGAATGCTTACGAAGTCTCCTGGCTAAACAGCAAGGGGCTGCCACAGGTTGCCTGTGCTGAGTTTCGGGTGCCCTGTGACTCGTATTGTATTATTGAGTCCAAATCTTTCAAGCTGTACTTAAACTCTTTTAATCAAAGCAAGTTTGCCGATTGGGCGCAGGTAGAGGCTTGTATGCAGCATGACCTGTCGGTCGCTGCGGGCGCTACCGTTTCTGTTAAGCTGCGAAGCCTCAATCAAATGGCCCGAGAATTGACTGAGTGCCCCGGCATTTTGCTGGATGAGCAGGATATTGAAATTAGTGGCTATCAGGTAGACGCAGATTTGCTACAAACCGGTGATGGTGATGGAGAGGTGACAGAGCAATTGCATAGTCATCTTTTACGCTCCCTTTGTCCGGTAACCGGGCAGCCAGACTGGGGCAGTTTGGTGATTAGTTATAGTGGACTTCAAATCGATCATCAAAATCTGCTGCGCTATATTGTCGGGTTTAGGCGGCATCAGGACTTTCATGAGCACTGTGTGGAGCGGATATTTGTTGATTTGCTGGCCAGTTGCAAGCCGTCACAGCTTTCTGTGTACGCACGCTATGTACGCCGGGGAGGGCTGGATATCAATCCTTTTCGCAGTATAGAGCCGGTTTCCCCTGAGAATTTCCGTTTGTCGCGACAATAACCAGAGTAATGGCTGATTTTATTAGTGAGTTTATTCACTTAGTTAATAATTGCCCGGCTAACTATGGCTAAATCAGGATTGCTGTACCATACTTGCTAAAGTTGGAAATGTGTATACTTTCAGTGAGTTAGCCAGTTTTGTTGCAGCAGTGATTAACGTCTGCCTGTAGTTGCTTGTAGTCTGGCTATTAAAATAACGCGGAACGGCTATGCCTGAATCGAATATAGTGCTTTACATCACGGCCGAGGTGGCCGTCCTGCTATTATTGCTGTGCGCGTTTTTGCTGATTCATGTTGGCAAACTAAAGAAGCTGATTAAAAAATTAGAAGAAAAAATCGTCAGTCTGCGTAAAAGCATTGGCGTCGCCCGCAACGAAACCAAATCTGCGCTAAAAAAACTGGCTGAGAGAGAAGCCGTTAAACCCCGCGCCTTTATCGACTACCTCGATGAAGAATTGGAAAGTACCAAGACCCATCATCAGTCACTCAATCCCGACCGGGATATCGTATTGGATATTGCCCCTGACTCGCCCATAGAGCGCCAGGCCAGCTCACTGCGTCATGCTTTTCTAATTGCGGAGAAAGAAGCGCGATATGCCGGCGGTGAAGATGCTTCGAGCTGGGATGTGTTACAGGCCAAGTTTCAGCAAATTATCCAGTTTTACGCTTCAACTCAACCACCTGCTGCGGCTTCGGAACCAGAGGATGAGCCGGTCGATATCGTGGACGATGAAGACAGCCAGTCTGAGGAAATCGAGAATTACAAAAAGCGTATTGAAAATCTCGAACGCTTCAAGAAGCTCTTTTTCGAAATGGAAGGCAAGTGGGAATCGGCGAAACAACAGGCCGATGAATATTATCAGCAACTGCTGGCGATGGGCAAAGAGCTGGGCGCTGGCGAAGATTTTGATGACTTGATGAACCGCTATGCCCACAGCTTTGATGAAGTGGGTGGTCTGATTATCGAAGGAAGTGCTGAAAAGGCAAGTTCTGGTAGAGGGCTAACCGAAGGTGAAATTGATCAGCGGGAGCGTCCCAGTGTCGGCAAGACGGTGATTGCAAATCAGGAAGAAATGCAACGACTGCGGAATATGGCGGTGGATCAACACAAGGTAATCACCGGGCTCAAGAAAAAACTTTATGAAGCTGAATCTGTTGAGCAAAAGCAAGAGGTTATAGAGCAATTGACTGTCCAGTTGGAGCAGCAAGAGCGTTTCCTCAAGGAGGCAGAGACCTGCACGCAGTTGATAGAGGATGAGTTATCACGGGCTATTAGGGAAAATGAAGAGCTGCACAACAAACTCAAACAACTTCACGCTCAGCCCGAGAGCGATGCCGATAGTACTGAAGAGAAAGAGCATTTGGAATCGGTGGTCAGTGAGTTAACCAATGAAAGCAAGGAAATGCTCAGCACGATTGCTGCGTTGGAAGAAGAAAATCAGTCACTCAAGGAGATGCTGGAGTCGGGTGCTGGCGATAGCGGCGCTGCTGCTTCAGATGAAAACACTGAAAAACTCAAGTCCAAACTGGCTGAGATGCAGCAGGAGCTGCTTAATTTACAAACCCAGCATATCGAGCTGGAAGAGCGTTACCTTGAGCTGAAAATGCGTTGAGGTGGGGCTCCTTTTCAAGCATCGTTTTTCTCAGGCATAGTTTGTCTTTTTAATACAACAAATCGTCTAAAACCGCTTAAGTAAGTACCATTCTCATCTGACCTCGTGTTAGTCATCTGAGCAGTGCTAAAACCACGCTTACAATGATAGAAAATTCATCGTGTTTGAGTCTGGCGTCAAGTTTTTTTTACCACATATTATGGTGGGCCATTGTATTTTTACAGGGACGCTGTTAGTGCCAAATCCTGCCAAATTGATGAGATTACAAATCTTTAAATGCTGTCATGGGTTCCCTGTGCTGCCGCTTTGCTGCACAATGCTTCGGTTTTATTGTCGCTATCCGAGAGCGGCAAATAGTTGGGCAAGCGTTTGTGTTTGTCTATTTGTAATAACCTTTCAAATTAATAAGTTTTGGATAGTACAAGTATGAGTGAGAATTTACCCGTTTTAGCAATTTTAGGTGGTACTGGCGATTTGGGTACGGGCCTGGCCAGACGTTGGGTACAAGCAGGTTATCAGGTCATTATTGGCTCCAGAACTGCCGACAAGGCTGAAGCGGCAGCGAGTGATTTAAAAGTGGTCATGCAGGAACGGGGAGTTGATAGCGTCAATGTTCGGGCCATGGATAATCTGGCGGCAGCCGAAGCAGCGGATATCTGTGCGATGACCGTCCCCTTTGCACACCAAGTGGGCACACTTGAGCTGGTTAAAGACGCCCTGAAGGGGAAGATCCTTATCGATGTCACTGTACCTCTGGTGCCGCCCAAGGTGGCTCGTGTGCAATTACCCGAACAGGGTTCGGCGGGCGAAATTGCTCAACAGGTGTTGGGTGACGAGGTACAGGTTGTTTCGGCCTTCCAGAATGTGGCCGCCCATCATTTACAGGAAGGCCAGGGGCTGGATTGTGACGTGCTGGTTTGTGGTGATAAAAAAGACGCCCGTGCCGAGGTCATTAAACTGGTAGAAGCAGCTGGGATGCGGGGTTTTCATGGGGGCAGTATCGCCAACTCTGCCGCTGCCGATGCCTTGACTTCGGTATTGATTTTTATCAATAAACAGTATGGTTGCCATGCGGGTATTCGCATTACGGGCCTGGGTGACGACGCCTGAATACTCAGGTAGCTGATTCTCATGTCTACACTTACTATGACGGCGCTGCCGGATTTTCCTCTGGTCGAGCCCGGGGATGACCTGGTCGCCTTTATTCTGTCAACTTTAAGCAAAACCAAGCTGTCCCTTGAGGATGGCGATGTACTGGTGTTGGCACAAAAAGTCGTGTCAAAAGCTGAGGATCAGTACCGCTATCTTAATGCGGTGGTGCCGAGCAAACAGGCCATTAAGCTGGCAGCCGAAATCGACAAAGATCCAAGATTGGCCGAGCTGATTCTTTCAGAGTCCAATGAGGTGGTACGCAAGCGTCCGGGTGTAGTTGTTGTTGAACACCGGTTGGGTTATGTGCATGCCAATGCGGGGATCGATAAATCCAATATCAGCTCGGCAACGGATAATCCGCGGGTGCTGTTATTACCTGTCGATTCAGATAAAAGCGCTGCGCGTTTGCGGGAACAAATTCGTCAACAAACGCAAAAGACCGTTTTTATTATTATCAACGACAGTGCCGGTAGGGCCTGGCGTAATGGCACGGTTGGTATGGCCATCGGTACCGCCGGGTTTGAGCCGGTAGAAAATCTCATTGGCGATGAGGATTTGTTCCAGCGACCTATGGAAGTCACCGAGGTGGCTGTGGCTGATGAGCTGGCCGCCGCGGCTTCCTTTATGATGGGACAGGCCGCAGAGGGTTCACCCGTTGTGCATATTCGTGGCGCGCGGTTAAAATCGGCTGATTGTGGCTCGGCTTCTCTCATCCGGGATAAATCCAAAGATCTGTTTCGTTAATGCAAAATCCAAACTCATTCCTGCTACCCAAGAATAAAAAGGTAATAGCCCTGTCCGGGGGAGTGGGTGGCGCCAAGCTGGCACTGGGTTTGGCTCAGGTTTTGTTGCCAGAACAATTAGTTATTGTGGCTAACACGGCCGATGATTTTGAGCATTTGGGGTTATCCATATCGCCGGATCTGGATACGGTCATGTATACCCTGGCCGGTTTGAATGACCAACAACGGGGTTGGGGTCTTGCCGGTGAGAGCTGGCAAATGCTGGAGACCTTAAAAAAGCTCGGAGGCGAAACCTGGTTTCAATTGGGTGATAAGGATTTGGCGACTCATCTCGAGCGCACGCAAGGTCTGGGTCGGGGTGAAAGCCTGTCTCACATTACGCAAAGGCTTTGTCGAGGATTGGGTGTGATGCATGGCCTGCTACCCATGAGTGATGATCAGGTGCGAACGCGGTTGAAAACGAATATTGGCGAGCTGGCCTTTCAGGAATATTTTGTCCGCGAGCAGTGTAAGCCTGTTGTCAGAGAGTTTTTCTTTGACGGTATCGAACAGGCGCAACCCCAGGCAGAGTTTTTACGTCTGCTCCAGTCCGATGAGTTGGCTGCAATTATCATTTGCCCTTCAAACCCCTTTGTCAGTGTTGAACCGATCTTGCAGTTACCGGGTATTAAGGCTGCGATGAGCAATAATGCCGCACCGGTCATTGCGGTTTCTCCCATTGTTGCCGGTATGGCGATAAAAGGCCCGGCCGCAAAAATGATGCAGGAGCTGGCGATGCCCGTAACCGCCAACACGGTGGCCGAGTATTATGGAGATCTGCTGGATGGCTTTATCGTTGACGAATCGGATGCTGCTATGTTGCCGGAACTGGAACAGTTGGCGTGTAAGGCTACTTGCACGCCAACCATCATGAAGACGCTGGATGACCGTATAGATCTCGCCAGGTCAGTGCTATGCTTCGCCGAACAGATTAACCCGTTAACCCAATCAGGTGCTGAATAATGCTCTGGGCACTGTTACCGCTGAAAGATTTTGTCAATGCCAAGCAGCGTTTATCCGGCGTGCTGGCCGCTAATGAGCGTCGTCATCTGTTCCATGCCATGGTGGAGGATGTACTGGCGGTGCTGACCTCCCATCCTGAGTTGGACCAGACGGTGATTGTTTCCGATGATCCCTCTGCCCAGCTGCTGGCCGAACATTACGGTGTGCTGTGCTGGAGTGAGTCTTCATTGCAAGCTTCAGGCTTATCGACGGTGGTGACAGCTGCGGCGGATAAAATTACCAGACAGGGTGTCGAGTCGTTACTGGTAGTGCACGGTGATTTACCGTTGCTTACTACAGAAGAAGTCTCAGCGCTGATTGCAAAACACAAAACAACAGCAACAATCGATTCGCAGGCCATGACCATTGCGCCGGATTCAAAAATCAACGGCAGCAACTGCCTGCTGGTGTCACCGCCCGATGCGCTGCAATTTCAATATGGCGACAATAGTTTTGCCAAACACTGCGCGACGGCAAGGCAGCAGGGCATGGCAATCAATACCTTGATACTGGCGGGCGCCAGTTGTGATGTGGACGAGCCCAGTGATTTGCTAACGGTTTGCGCCCAGCAAAAGCCATCAACAAAAACCATGAGTTATATACGTGATAGCGGTATTGGTGACAGGCTTGAACTTATGATGCAGCAGGGAGGGTCTGATCAGGCGTGCAATGTTGTATCCGCCTCCCTGTCTTCGCTGTTGGCCAATGCGGTTGCTGGCAATTTGATGACCGATGACGAGGCCCTGTCTTTGGCGGATGCTGGCACCACTAATGAAGATGCCATTGCCGATATGACGGCACAGTTGGCTATGGCTGCGCGACAGATCCGGGACCAGGGTTTTCACAATATCATCACCTACTCGCGCAAAGTGTTTATCCCTCTAACACATTTATGCAGGGATGTGTGTCATTACTGTACCTTTGCTCAAACGCCTAAAAAAGTGTATGCCCCTTATATGCCTGTGGATGAAGTGCTGGCGCAGGTTAAAATCGCCGTGACTCAGGGCTGCAAAGAGGCACTGTTTACGCTGGGAGAAAAACCGGAACTACGTTACAGTGCAGCGCGTAATGCCTTGTCTGAAATGGGCTTTGCTTCGACGCTGGAATATGTAGCCCATGTCGCCAAAACCGTGTTTGACGAAACCGGAATTCTGCCGCATATCAATGCCGGCTGCATGGACGAGCAGGAAATTGCCATGTTACGCCCGGTGTCGGCCTCCATGGGTATTATGCTGGAATCCGTGTCAGAGCGTTTGTGTGAGAAGGGTATGCCGCACTATGGCTCACCCGATAAAGACCCTAAGGTCAGGCTGGAAACGATTGCCAGAGCGGGACAGGCGAAGGTGCCATTCACTTCGGGAATTTTGATTGGTATTGGCGAAACACGCCGCGAACGGGTTGAGTCACTGCTGGCGCTGCGTCGATTGCATCAGCAATATGGTCATTTACAGGAAGTCATTGTTCAGAATTTTCGCGCCAAACCAGATACGAAAATGGCCGAAGCGCCAGAACCCGATTTGAATGAGTTGCTCTGGACCATCGCCGTCGCGCGCCTGATATTTGGTGCCGAGATGAGTATTCAGGCCCCGCCAAATCTGAGCCCCGGTGTGTTACCACAGCTGGTTACAGCGGGTCTGAATGATTGGGGCGGCGTGTCGCCATTAACGCCCGATTTTGTGAATCCCGAAGCGCCCTGGCCACATCTTGACAAACTAGCGGCGGAAACGGCGAATGCCGGTAAATACCTTCATGAGCGTTTAACGATTTATCCTGCTTATGCGCGGGCGGGGCAACAGTGGCTTGACGAAAAGTTGCAAACACATGTGCTAAGCATGATCGATGGTGAAGGCTATCCGCGAATCGATAATTGGAGTGCGGGTAAGTCCATAGCGCTACCACAAGACATTACCGAGTTGTTGGATCGCGATAGAGTGAAAGTGTCGGTATCCTCTGATGTACGCCGAATCGTCGCCAAAGCTTTACAAGAAAAGGTATTGCACGAGCAGGAAATTGTGCGTTTGTTTAAAAGTCGCGGAGACGATTTTGCCTACATCTGTGAACAGGCTGATCAACTGCGCCAGCGTATCAATGGCGATACCGTCAGCTTTGTGGTTAATCGAAATATTAATTACACCAATATCTGTTATTTCAAATGCAGCTTTTGCGCCTTCTCCAAGGGCAAGCTCAGTGAAAACCTGCGTGGACGTCCCTATGATATAGATAATGAAGAGATCGCTCGTCGCTGTCAGGAGGCTTGGGCGCGGGGCGCTACTGAAGTCTGTATGCAGGGTGGTATTCACCCCGACTATACCGGGCAGAAATACCTCGACATTATTGAGGTGGTGAAACAGGCGACACCGGACATGCACATTCATGCCTTTTCACCACTTGAAGTATGGCAGGGTGCGGCAACGCTAAATCTTTCTGTTAGAGAGTTTCTGCAACAGTTAAAAGCCGCAGGGCTTAATACCTTGCCCGGCACAGCAGCAGAAATTCTGGATGACGAAGTGCGCGCGACTCTGTGCCCGGATAAGATTAATACCAGCGAGTGGCTTGAAGTCATGCAAACCGCCCACGAGGTCGGTTTTAAAACCACGGCGACGATGATGTATGGCCATGTTGAGGGCTATCATCACTGGGCGCGCCATTTATTGCAGATTCGTCGTTTGCAGGATCAGACCGGTGGTTTTACCGAGTTTGTTCCGTTGCCCTTTGTGGCCAATGAAGCGCCTATGTACCTGCGGGGTAAATCTCGCCCCGGTCCGACTTTTCGCGAAGCCTTGTTGGTTCATGCGGTGGCCCGGTTAACGCTTTCTCCGGCGATAAACAATATTCAGGCCTCCTGGGTCAAAATGGGTGAGGCTGGCGCGAAAACCTGTTTACATGCGGGTGTGAATGATTTGGGGGGGACCCTGATGAACGAAACAATTACTCGTTCTGCCGGTGCTGAGCACGGGCAGGAGTTCAGCCCAGAGCGCCTGGAAGCCCTGATTCAAGCGGCGGAACGTATGCCAAAACAACGCAAAACCGATTATGGCGAGGTCAGTGAAGAGCGTATACTTGCTGGCCGTAACGCGGCTGAGTTGATCGAAGTTGTTAATACGCCGGTTAAAAAAGTTCGCCGTCGAACCGCTTCTGAAGCTTGATATTATCCTTGCAGGTCCGCCTGGCTGGTAAACCTGCACTGCCTTTCCCGATAACTTTTGCTATTATCCCTGCGCCTGATACAAAACCCAGTCCGACCTTTCACTGAGTTTTGCCGGCGTCATGCTTGTTAATCGTCCGCGCGGAGATTTTTCCATGGTAACCTTCTTACTGAACGGAGAGTCGGTAACGGTCCATAGCAGTTCTGACACACCGCTGTTATGGGTACTGAGAGAAGAATTAAAACAACTGGGTACTAAATTCGGCTGCGGTGCGGGTTTATGCGGTGCCTGTACGATTATTCTTGATGGAACCTCTACTCGTAGTTGTCTGCTGCCGATTGCTGCCGTTGAAGGAAAGTCGGTACAGACTATTGAAGGACTTGGCGGTGAGCACCCCGTGCAGCGGGCTTGGATCGATGGCAATGTGGCCCAGTGTGGTTATTGTCAATCGGGCCAGATCATGACAACCGTCGCCTTATTAGAGTCTAATCCCAAACCTTCGGACACTGAAATCAAGTCGGCTTTGGCTGGCAATATCTGCCGCTGCGGCACCTATCAACGTATTCTGCAAGCGGTTAAGGTGGCTGCTGACCTGACAAACGATCCCCAGTCCGAATCGGCCTCGTTATTTTATGATGCTACTGTCCTGCACACTCAGTCGGGGAGGGCATAATGACCATCAGCCGGCGTAATTTTTTAATTGGCACGGCGGTAGCTGGAGGTGGTCTGTTAGTCGGATTTAGTCTAGGGCCAACAGAAGACCCTGTTCCCGGTACTGTGCCAGACAGTTTTCAGCCCAATGCCTGGCTACAAATCACCGCGGATGGCCGGGTTATTTTTCAATTGCATAAAGCGGAGATGGGGCAGGGCGTAATGACCGCTTTGCCATTGCTGCTGGCGGAAGAGCTCGATTTCGATCCGGCGGGATTAGACATTCAGATGGCCGGTGTGCACCCGGCCTTTACCACTGCCCCGATGGGTACCCAAATTACAGGTGGTAGCTCCAGTCTTTCCAGTAGCTGGGATACGCTGAGACATGCCGGTGCCAAGGCTCGGGCCATGTTACTGGCGGCGGCGGCCGAACGTTTGGAAGTGGTTGTTGATGAGCTGACCACTGAAGATGCTGTGATCCGTCACGCGGCCACGGGCCAACATTTAGCCTATCAGGAGGTGGCTGAAGCGGCGAAACATTTTGCCGATATTAGTTACCGCCTTAAAGCCAAAAGTGATTATCGCTGGTTGGGTCAGGATGTACCGCGACTGGATAGCGCCATTAAATCGACCGGTCAGGCGCAGTACGGCATTGATGTTGATGTGCCGGGTATGAAAAAGGCTGTGATTGTTCGATGTCCACATTTTGGTGGCAAGCTGGCAAGCTGGCAACCGGCCAGTGTAACCGAGAAACCAGGCGTGATAGCGGCGTTTACGGTGCACAGCGGTGTGGCGATTGTTGCTGACAGTTACTGGCAGGCGCGGAAGGCGGCGGGGCAGTTGCAGGTGGTGTGGGATAAAGGTCCGCTGGAGGGACTCGATTCTAAGGCCATGCTGGAGGCGCAATATGCTGCTTTGAAAGATGAGCAGCCCCATATCGTGATGGAAAAGGGAGACATCACCGAGGTGGTGCGTTCCATCGAGCGGACAAAGAGTACAAATTACAGCGTGCCCACTGCGCATCACAGCCCGATGGAGCCGCAAAACGCCACAGCGCTTTATACACAGCAAGCTGGCGGTAATCACTGTGAAGTTTGGGCACCAAATCAGGCGCCGGATATCTGTCGTGCGCTGATAGCGCACTACGGTGATGTGAGTTACAGCAATGCCATCGTACATACAACTTTGATGGGCGGTGGTTTTGGTCGTCGTGGCTACCCGGATTTTGTCGGTGAAGTGGTGGCCATTGCTCGGCAGATGCCCGGCACGCCGATTCAGTTAGTCTGGTCGCGTGAAGATGACATGCAGCATGATTTTTACCGGCCAGCTTCCCTGCATTCATTCACGGGCAGTGTTGATGATAATGGTCGTATCAGTATCTGGCGGCATACTTTGGTAGCGCCGAGTATCCTGCGTGGCTTTGGCGTGCATATCATGTCCGCGGTGTTGCCGAGCTGGGTGCCGTTATCGGTGGCGCGCTCGTTGGGTAAATTTGCTGGCGAGCATCTAAGTGAGCTGGATCCCTCCAAGGCGGATGGTGCGGTTATTCCCTATCAGGTGGAGAATATTAGCATCGGCCAGGTGGAATACGATCCGGGTGTTCCTGTGGGATTCTGGCGCTCAGTCGGCCACTCCTATAACACCTTCGCCGTGGAAAGCTTTATGGATGAGCTGGCTTATATTGCTCAAACTGATCCTATGGCATTCCGTTTACAACATTTAGCACCAGCCGCCAGACATCGCGGCGTGTTGGAATTGGCGACAGCGAAAGCCAGCTGGGGTAATGCCCCTGAGGGAATTAGTCAGGGGCTGGCGACTTCAGAACCCTTTAACAGTTTCTGTGCCATGGTGGCGGAGGTGCGCGTAGAGGGAAGCAGCTTCACGGTTGAACGGATTGTGGCTGCAGTGGACTGTGGTTTTGTGGTTACGCCGGATATCGTCAAAAGCCAGATTGAAAGCGGCATTGTTTACGCTTTAACTGCTGCACTTAAAGCGCCGGTTGAGTTTGTCGACGGAAAAACGGCGCAGAGTAATTTTCACGACCTACCGGTTTTGCGGATGAACGAAGTGCCCAAAATGGAGGTGTATATCGTTGATAGTGATCTTGACCCCAGCGGTATTGGCGAAATAGGCGTGCCTGCAGTTGCTCCGGCGGTGGCGAATGCCCTGTTTGCTGCGACGGGCCAGCGCCTGCGCGACCTGCCTCTGAAGCTGGGTTGAATAATTTAGATAGAGTCGTAACTGTCCCGCAAATTAGTTTTATATGGGTCATGAGGCACCACGCATTTACATTGCAGGTGTTTAGGCCCGTGCCAGGCATGAATTCGCTATTAACTGCTGAGACACACCGTGAATACCTCCCTGTGCCCAAAGCACTTGCGTTGCTCGGGGGGCAGGCTCTAGGCTCGACGACAGCCTCCATGCTGGCGACGGTCTCACCAGCTAATACCGATTCCCTATCTTCAGATTTTGTGGGGCGGCAATAAAATAGAGTCAAACAATGTCTCCACCTAACATAGCGGCCGTAGTGCTGGCAGCGGGAAAAAGCAGTCGCTTTGGTAGCGACAAAAGACGCTATCAGCTTGGCGGTATTGCCTTGTTGCAACAGTCTCTGTCAAAGCCCTTGCTGAATGGACTGCAAACCTTGCTGGTATTAAAACCCTCGGATCAGGACATTATTGATGAATTACTTGGTCCCTGGCGCGATCATTATTTACTACAGCTGTGTTTTGCACCGCTGGCTGAAAAGGGTATGGCGCACTCATTGGCTGCTGCTGCGAGTCAGGCTAAAGCTGGCGACTATGATGGCTTACTTGTTCTGTTAGCGGATATGCCTGCGATTGATCGAGAAACCCTGAAAATATTAACGGATAGTTTTCAGCCGGACCGGATTTGTGTGCCGCGTTATCGAGGTCAAATCGGTCACCCGGTGTTATTTCCCCAGTCCTGGTTTGCAGCGTTAATGGCGCTGGAGGGCGACAAGGGCGCTAGAACTATTCTCAACAATAACCCCGAACAGATTTACTATGTCGAGGCTGATGATCCCGGCATTCTGCAGGATCTGGATCAGCCTCCAGATGCATAGTGCGTAAAAACCGGATGGGAAGACGCTACAGATTAGTCAGGGGAATCTGATTGACAGGCGTTTCGATTGGCTCTGAGGTATCGCGATTGCGCACTGTGTCGGCAATCTGGTACATCGGTCCTTTCAGCATTTGCTTTAACTCTTCACTGGCATCAATTCTAACTAGTGCTTCATTCATACAGGCCAGCCACTGATCTCTTTCATCGGGGCCTATAGGGTAGGGTTTGTGCGGGTCAGTAAGGCAAACAGTGCCATACTTGGCAGAGTATAAGGGTGGGCCCCCCATCCAGCCGCAGAGATATTCAAACAGTTTTTCCTTAATCAGATCCATATTGGCTGAGTGCATGTTTCGGATAGTTTCTGCCTGCGGCATTTCGTCCATCACGTCATAAAAAGTATCGGCGAGTTGGCGAATGCCCTCGCTACCAAGGATTTGATAAGGTGTTTGTGCTGACATATTTCAGGTTTCCGCTGGTAATTACTGCCGGTAGCCGGTAATTTTATCGTCTCACGACGCGGAATAAAAGAAACTGATTAAGATCATAAAAATGACTGAAACGGCAGAAAAGACCTCACCCGTAAAGATCTGCGACGCATGGCTTGAAGTGATCGGTGAAGAGTTTGAAAAACCCTATATGCAGGCTCTAAAAGCCTTTCTTAAGGCCGAGAAACGTGCGGGGAAAACCATTTATCCCAGCGGGTCTAACTGGTTTAATGCCTTCAACAGCACGCCCTTTGAGCAGGTGAAGGTGGTGATTTTGGGCCAGGATCCCTACCATGGCCCTGGCCAGGCCCATGGCCTGTGCTTTTCGGTATTACCGGGTGTGCGTTTTCCTCCTTCACTGCTTAATATATTCAAGGAAATCAAGCAGGATCTGGGCATACCAATGCCGGCTAATGGATGTCTACAACACTGGGCGGAACAGGGTGTCTTGTTGCTGAATGCGACTTTGACCGTGGAGCAGACGAAGGCGGGTTCGCATCAGGGCAAAGGTTGGGAGCAGTTTACCGACCGAGCCATACTGGCCCTGAATGAAGGAAGGGAAGGGTTGGTGTTTTTACTATGGGGCAGTTACGCTCAGAAAAAGGGACAGTTTATCGATGCGGAAAAGCATCTGGTTCTCAAGGCGCCACATCCTTCGCCCCTTTCGGCCCATCGGGGGTTTTTAGGCTGCGGACACTTTTCTAAAACCAATCAGTATTTGGAGTCTAAGGGCAAAGAGCCGATTGACTGGTGCTTGCCCTGATTAAGTTGGTGTTACTGCAGCTATCTACTGCAACAGGGCCATCGCCGCTTCCATATCCGCAGAAAGATCTTCCACTTCATGAGTGTTGACCTCGTGGGAAAGACCGAGACGGTCAAAGGCGCTGATCGTACTCCAGTCCATCTGGGTAACGGGGTGGTCGGTGCCGATGTAGCTTTGCAGGTTCGCGACCATCACCACATCGGCATAATCGGCCTTGTCGACTACCCTGTCATAGCGGATATGTTCCTGTGGCACAAGGCGCAGCAGGTCGGGGAACTCCCAGGCTTGCAGAATTTTGCTGCCAATTTCAGGGTAAGCCATCTCAATTAACTGGTCCAGCATGGGAACGTCTTTTAACAGGCGACGATTGTCTTCTGCGTAGGTCAGCACCGGGAGAACGCCAATTTTATGAACCAGGCCCGCCAGCGTCGCCTGGTCGGGTTTAAGGTTGGTGTAGTGGCGGGCCAGTACATGGCTGATGCCTGCCACTTCAGTGCTGCGGTTCCAGACTTCACGCATTTTCTGGTCGATGATATCCGAGGTGGCCTGAAACATCTGTTCCATTGCCAAACCGGTAGCGAGGTTGGCAGTATAATCAATACCGAGCCGACTCACGGCCATTTTGAGATCTTCAATCTCTCTTGCCGCGCGCAATAAGGGACTGTTAGCAACCTTGATAATACGCGCCGTTAAAGCCGCGTCGTTGGTAATGACGGCTGATAGTTTTTGTATATCGATATCTTCATCTGCAGCCGCTTCACGGACCTGTAGTGCCACCTCTGGCAACGTGGGGAGGACTAACTTGTCATTCTCAATGGCGGTTATAATTTCTTGTTTAATCGCAAGTAGGGTTTCGTTCATGCCAGGTCCTGAGTATTTGGATGGTTTTACCTAGAGTGTATAGATAATAGATAAAGGTGCCGGTGATGTTAAATACTGATTCTATTGTTGGGTGAGAAGTAACTCACCCTGTTGCAGTAATCACTGGGCAGGCTCTTTATTTATAGCATAGGGAAGCGAAAGAAGCTCAATGGATGCGCGTTGTTCGCCTGCGGCTACATCACCTTCGTCCAGATTGTTAGAGGTAATTACGGCCAGCGCTTCGCTGTAGCCTGGACTGGTGCTAATCACATCGACGATATTGCCAATGCTTTGACTTTTATTCTGCTTCTGGCTAAACAGTTCATCACCCGCGTTTATCTGGTCGCTGTTCACGCCGATTCGGTGCATGTGGCGTTTTAGCTTGCCTTTATAGTGCATGCGGGCCACCACTTCCTGACCGGTGTAGCAGCCCTTCTTGAAGTTGATGGCGCCGGTAATCTGGTAATTAAGCATTTGCGGAATAAACAAGTCTATCGTCGCTGAGCTGATTTCACCTATCCCACGGCGAATTGTCAATAATTGCCATTGGCGTGAGTCGCATAACTCTAAACCAGCATTTAGCTTAGGCCACAGGGATTCAAGCTCAGACTGATTGACCCAACATTCAAACAGCAAGCCCTGATCATCCAACTGTATGGCAAGGTTATTGGTTTGGCACACGGTTTTAAATTGGCCTTCAGGACAACTTCCAAAACTGTATTTAATGGACTCCCGGGCATTGGGACCATAGAGCCCGAATATCAGGTATTGGTCACTGCTATCGGCGATCTCAGCTTTAGAAAACACAATGTATTTGCCGAGTACAGTTTTACTGCTGTCAATAATACTGCGCTGCATGCGCAGCAAATATTGCTCTGTGTCAGTTCTGGCGACCAGAAAACTACTCAGGACGCGCCCCTTGGGAGAGCAGTAGGCACCACTACAGCCACTGGTATCATCCACAGTAGTGATATTGCAGGTTGTCTGGCCCTGCAGGAATTTCGCAGCATCAGGGCCTTTTACCGACAGGAAACCATATTGAGTGAGTGGTGCAATGATGTTGTCGGTCAAAGTTTCGCCGGGGTATTGAGTAGATTGGCAGTAGCCATCAGAGCGAATACTGAGGCCGAGTTGTTCGATAAATGCCTTGCAGGTGGTCGTATGACTCATACTTGTTAATACATCGTTGGCTGGTTGATGGTGAATTCAGGTTTGCCGACTGTTGCTTGCGGTATTGATGTTATCCGCCAGGGGAAAGGTATTGGTCGGCTTAATTCGCATTATTGATTGACTGCAAACCACGCCAATATAGTAGGGTTTTGCGCATGAACTGTCAGCCCTTTTTCCGTTTTAGTTTGTGCTTAGTCACTACATCCTATCAATAAAGTCGCTATAATAGGTGCTTTTCGTATTAGGGCAGGATTAGACTAGATGGTATCTGAGCAGGATTATAAACGCGTACGCTGGGCAAGTCGGCGTGGCATGCTGGAACTGGATCTGGTACTGGTGCCCTTTGTGGAAAACCGCTTTCCTGAACTCAGTGAAGAAGATCAGCGGCGATATATCAAACTATTGGAAGGTGAAGATAACGAGTTGTTCGCCTGGTGCATGGGGCGAGGCAAGCCTGAAGCCCCTGAACTGGCAGCTATCATCGAACAAATTATTGCTTATGCCCGTACAGAAAAGTCATAACTGTCGAGTTGAAACAAAAATAGCATAACCGGATTACACCAAAACTGTCGGCTATGGATGGCCCCAATGAAACTAACTCCCTTACTGCTTGATATTACCGTTTCCCGCTGGTCGATCGCCCATACTTGTCTGTTACATCTACTCGTCATAGTGGCCGCGTGTTATTTTCCGCTTTCCTTATTACATCAATTAATCGCCATTGTTTTAATCTGTGGACATTGTTTCTGGTGTTTGCGTGACTGGTTTTACCCGGACAGGAAGAAGCCGCTGGATACACTGGGTTTTGCTGATGGACAGTGGCAGCTTTATCACGGAGAAGCGCTGGCCACGGCCTATCTTGTGCAGGCTACAGTTTGGTCGTGGCTGGTGGTATTAAATTTTAGGGAAGAGGAAAGTCGCAAAACGCATTCGCTGGTGCTTTGGCCTGATAGTGCTGACAAGCAACAGCTGCGGCGTCTTCGTATCGTTTTGAGACATTTACCGGTATTCGGTTGTGACTCAGCGTAACGGTCTGGCAGATCAGTGACTAGGCCTGAAAATCAGCGGGGTTGAGGATCGTGTCTATGGCCTCCGGAAGGGTTTCAGGGTAGTCCAGTGTGTAGTGCAGGCCACGACTTTCCTTGCGTGACATAGCTGAACGAATAATCAATTCCGCCACTTTGGCCAGGTTACGCAGTTCGATCAAATCATTCGAAATCTTGTAGTTTCGATAGTATTCATTGATTTCCTGTTGCAGTAATTCGGCCCGTCGCAGAGCTCTCTGCAGGCGTTTGTCAGTGCGAACAATGCCGACGTAGTCCCACATAAAACGGCGCAGTTCGTCCCAGTTGTGGGAGATAACCACATCTTCATCGGAGTCGGTGACTTGCGATTCGTCCCAGCCAGCGGTGGTATGAGGCTCGGCTGCCGTCGGATGCTGGGCAATAATGTCTCTGGCGGCGGAGTGGCCGTACACCATACACTCCAGCAGGGAGTTACTGGCCATACGGTTGGCGCCGTGCAATCCGGTAAAGGAGGTTTCGCCAATCGCGTACAGGTTGCTGACATCGGTTCGACCACGGTGATCCACCATCACGCCACCACAGGTGTAGTGAGCTGCAGGGACCACCGGAATCGGGTCGCGGGTAATGTCGATACCCAACTCCAAACAGCGGGCTTTTACCGTAGGAAAATGGTGCAGTAGAAAATCCGGTGATTTATGGCTGATGTCCAGATAGACACAGTCACTACCCAGGCGCTTCATTTCGTGGTCTATCGCACGAGCCACGATATCCCTGGGAGCCAGCTCGGCTCGTTTATCAAATCGAGGCATAAAGCGCTCGCCATCGGGCAGTAGCAATTTGCCGCCTTCCCCACGCAGAGCTTCAGTGATCAAAAAGGATTTGGCCTTGGGGTGATAGAGGCACGTTGGGTGAAACTGGTTGAATTCCATATTGGCGACCCGACAACCTGCGCGCCAGGCCATGGCAATGCCATCGCCGCTGGCCCCGTCCGGATTACTGGTGTAGAGGTAAGCTTTACTGGCACCGCCCGTGGCCAACACGACAAACTTGGCCTGGAATAAATCGACGTGGTCGCTGTCCCGGTCGAGCACATAGGCACCCTGGCAGAGCTGGTTTTTTATCACCAGATCAACGGCAACGCGCTGACTGTAAATATGAATGTTTTTTGCTTCCAGCGCGCGCTGGGTCAGGGTTTCGGACACCGCTCTACCGGTAGCGTCGGCAGCATGAATAATACGTCGCTTGCTGTGGCCGCCTTCTTTGGCCAGGTGGAAGCTGTGTTCGCTGTCGTCATTGCGGGTAAATTCGACGCCCTGATCGATCAGCCAGTTGATTGCTTCGCGGCTATTTTCCACGGTAAAGGTGACGGCGTCGGTGTGACAGAGGTTGGCCCCGGCGTTGAGCGTGTCGGCAACATGGGATTCGATGCTGTCCTGAGTATCCAGCACGGCGGCAATTCCACCCTGAGCGTAGTAGGTGGAGCCTTCATTCAGGTCATTTTTGCAGATAACTGCCACTTGAAAGTGAGGTGGCAGCTGCAATGCCAGTGACAAACCGGCAGCACCACTACCGATAACTAAAACATCGTGCTGAAAGAGTTTACTCATTGCGTCTATCTAACTGCTAACTGTCGATTAAGCCGGTACAGGGGGCTAATCTGTCGCTATAATGGCTGGGGTGGCTGAAAACGCGGGTAGTATAAACCCACGGACTATTTTTTTGCCAAATTATTGATAATTATCGGTAACTTAGCTGAACTTCCTATAGAAACCGCGTTCTTAACTGACCGTGAATTGGTGAAAGATGAAAATTGAACGGCAAATTGGGCTGCTTCGTTTATCCATAGCGAACTTTCGGAACCAGGTAAGGGTTTATATTCTATGGGGTTACCAGAGCTTCAAGATGACATTAGTAAACCGGTCGATGCCAGTAATCATCGCAAGTCGGGAGGATTAATGGCGGCCGCGAAGGAGACAGACCAACAGCTGGTCAAACGAGTCCAAAAAGGTGATACACGGGCTTTTGATTTATTGGTACTGAAGTACCAACATAAGATTTTTGGGCTTATTTCGCGCTATATCCGTGATCAGGATGAGATTCAGGACGTGGCGCAGGAAGCCTTTATCAAGGCTTTCAGGGCGCTACCTAAATTTCGCGGTGATAGTGCTTTTTATACCTGGCTCTACCGTATTGCCATCAATACTGCCAAAAATTATCTGGTGGCCAGAAGTCGGCGTCCACCCTCGACGGATATTGATGTCGATGATGCCGAGTATTATGAATCGGCTACTTCCTTGAAAGATATAGAAAACCCTGAAAATGCCCTGTACGGCGAAGAGCTGAAACAGGTGGTGGAATCAGCAATCAGCGAATTGCCAGAAGATTTACGTGCGGCGGTAACCTTGCGCGAATTTGATGGTCTTAGTTATGAAGATATCGCCGATGTGATGGAGTGCCCAGTTGGCACCGTGAGATCGAGAATTTTCCGCGCCAGAGAGGCGATAGACAAACGCGTCAGTAGCCAGTTATTTGGTGCTGCTGAAAAGGATGATCATCTGAGCCTGGTGAAAGGATAGTTGGTGGGGCAAGGATCGCTGGTAAGGAATAAATGTCTTAAAAAGGCGTTTAACGGGATGATTTAAAAAGGATCTATTGAAGGGACGTTATCAAGGGAGTGGTGATAAGGAATGACATTTAGGTAAAAACAAGCAAGTTGTGAGGTCAGTGGTATTACCTCGGAAACGCTAAAGCAGATATGAAATGACGTATTCAGGGACAGGTTGGTTGAAGCAATTTTATAGTATGGAATTTTTTAGACTGGTTATGAGGTATTCCAATGAGTGATCAATTGCGCGAGTCCGTCTCAGCATTAATGGATGGCGAGGCCAACGATCTGGAGTTAAAGCGTTTATTAACTTCGAGCGATATTAAGGACACAGTGAATGAAACGTGGTCTCGTTTTCATTTAATTCAGGATGCCATGCATGACAATGAGCAGTCAGCGGCTTTTCGCCATCTTGATATCTCAGGTCAGGTCAGCGAAGCCATTAGACAACAGCCTTCCATCAGGCAGCAGCATCGCCCGTGGTTTAAGCCTCTCGCTGGCTTTGCGGTAGCTGCTTCAGTTGCTGCGGGTGTTGTGGTTATGGGGATCCAGCCTCAGGAATCGCTCAGTCCGGGACTGGAGAACGGGTCCCCCGTCACTGAGCAGCCCGCCGTGGCGAGTCGTGTTTATCCTGTTCCGTTACAGGGGCCGGTGGGTGCCCAGGGCAGCATGCAGGCATCAGGTAGTGTTGTCGGTGATGCCTCTGTGGTTGCGCTACCGGCGGGTAGTGCTGCCAATTTGCAGCAGGCTGATGCTGAAGCCCAGCAGCGACTTGAGCAATATCTTTTGCGCCATACGGAAAGGGCGGCTTTAAATAATGGACAGGGTTTAATGTCCTTCGCCAGGGTTGCCGGTTTTGATCCCGAAGTTGAAGCTGAAAAATGAGCGGTGTGTGTTAGCCGCTCGAATCCAATACCTTAACTACAGTTCGTACTGAAAATGCGCTGTTTGTTTGTCTCTGTTGTTCGTCACTCACCTGATCTTCCCCGATTTCTGTCTGCTTTTTTGCTAGCCCTTGGTATGAATACCGAGGTGCCGGCTGAAGATGTATTCAGTGATCCTCGCAGTTTACTGGCGCAGATGTCACATAGCGCCAGCGAGTTGAATTACCATGGTACCGTCAGTTATCTGCGGGGGGATACCATGCACTCGCTGCGTATGGCTCATGCAGTGATTGAGGGTAAAGAATACGAGCGGCTGGAATATATGGATGGTCAGCCGCGCGAAATTGTGCGCTTGGGACATGAGCCGGGATGTATTCATCCGGGCCAACACTTGATGCGGTTTCATCAGAACGTTTCGACACGACCCCGGCCGGAACCCCAAACAGAGCAAGTACAGGCAGAACATCAGGCCGCGATCTATAACGGTATCAACCAGCATTATGATTTATCGCGCGGTGAACTGGTTCGTGTTGCCGATCGTCAGGGGGTAGAGCTTGCACTGAAGCCAAAGGATCTGTATCGATTTGGTTATCGCTTAGTGCTGGATCAGGAAAGTGGCATTTTACTGCGATCGGAGTTGGTTGGAGCCGAAGGTGATGTGCTGGAGCGTTTTCAGTTTGTGGAAGTGGTGATTGGTGAGGCTTTACCTAAAGATTACTTTTTGGCAGAACAGGAAGCCGTGAGTAGTTATCAGACTCAGCATATTGCACCTGGAGTAATACCTGCGCAGGCGGCAGAGGCTATTGGCGGACTACATTGGACGGTGGACTGGTTACCTGCTGGTTTTACTACAGATATCAAAGACCTCAAAATTCATACTGGTGATATGGCAAGCTTTACCGACGGGCTTTCGGGATTCTCAGTATTTATAGAACCCAGTCAGGAAGATGAAGCACATCAGGGAAAGGAAAAGGTGGTGAGTGGCAGTTCTCGCCTGGGTGCTACCATGGCTGTTTCACAAACCATGATGCTGAACGATCACCCCTATACGGTCACCGTTGTCGGAGAAATTCCCATCACCACCGCGAAACAAATCGCTCAATCCGTTAAGATAGTCGCTAACTGAGGTAAACTCTTTAGCTTAGATGATTGGCCGCCAAATAGAATAGTGAGCTTATGATTACGGAACGCGGGCGAGTAGTTGCGATTGAGCCTGACTGTCTTTGGATTGAAACCCTTCGTAAAAGCACCTGTAACAATTGTGCTGCACAGAAGGGTTGTGGCCACGGCTTGATGAATAAGCTGGAAAACAATCGTCGCCATCATGTTAGAGCACTATTGGGCGATGTGCCCGCCACTGAGTTTGCCATTGATGATAGGGTTGAGATCAGTATCCCCGAACGGGTTTTAGTCTCTGCTCCACTGGTAGTCTACGGATTGCCCTTGCTGTTTATGCTGGCGGGCGCGGCGCTGGCCTCACAATGGCAATCCACTGATTTGTTTGCTGTTCTGGGCGCTGCCACTGGCTTTGTTTTGGGTTTTAGTGTGGTGAGATTGCATGCCTTGCTTAACCGTCATAATAAAGCCTTACAGCCCATGGTGGTTGCGCCTTCCTCCACGCGTCTGAAGCCTTTGGTACAAGCCGTTCAGCCCACCTGATAACACTGTATTACGCGATAGCGAAGCCATCGCCTTTACTGTAAAATCGCGCGCTTGGTCCGTAATGGCAATCCCCGCAACAGGTAATCAGGTTTCTATACGTGAGTGATTTAGCGTTAATTCGAAATTTTTCCATCATAGCCCACATTGATCATGGTAAGTCCACGCTGGCGGATCGGTTTATTCAGATGTGCGGTGGTCTGAGTGATCGTGAAATGAATGCGCAGGTGCTCGATTCCATGGATATCGAGCGCGAGCGTGGTATCACGATCAAGGCGCAGAGTGTGACACTTAACTACAAGTCGAAGGATGGTAATACCTACCAGCTCAACTTTATCGATACGCCCGGGCATGTGGATTTTTCTTACGAGGTTTCGCGCTCACTGGCCGCCTGTGAAGGGGCTTTGCTGGTGGTTGATGCCGCTCAGGGAGTGGAGGCACAATCGGTAGCCAACTGTTATACCGCGATAGAGCAGGGCCTGGAAGTGTTGCCTGTGCTGAACAAAATGGACCTGCCGCAGGCTGACCCCGAAAGCGTCAAAAAAGAAATTGAGGAAATTATCGGGCTGGATGCTACCGATGCGATTCCTGTCAGTGCCAAGTCCGGGCTTGGTGTGGAAGATTTACTGGAACAACTGGTAAGGCTAATCCCGGCCCCGGTGGGTGAACTAGAGGGAAATTTACAGGCACTGATTATTGATTCCTGGTTTGATAATTATCTGGGGGTTGTCTCCTTGGTTCGTGTTAAACACGGGCAGCTGAAAAAAGGTGAAAAGATCATCATGAAATCACAGGGCAAGGCCCATGTGGTGGATAGTGTTGGTATCTTTACTCCAAAATTGTTACAAACCGGCAGCCTCAAAGCTGGAGAGGTAGGCTTTGTTGTTGCTGGTATTAAAGACATTCATGGCGCGCCAGTGGGCGATACGATTACCCATGCTAAAACACCGGATGTATCTCAGCTGCCAGGCTTCCAAAAGATAAAACCTCAAGTTTATGCGGGTATGTTTACCGTGTCTTCCGATGACTATGAAGATTTTAGGGATGCACTGGCCAAACTGACCCTGAATGACGCCTCCCTGTTTTACGAGCCTGAAACTTCCGATGCGCTCGGTTTTGGCTTTCGTATAGGTTTCCTGGGTATGCTGCACATGGAAATTATTCAGGAGCGATTGGAGCGGGAATATGATCTCGATCTCATCACGACCGCGCCAACGGTTATCTATCAAGTTGAAAAAATCAATGGCGATATTCTGATGGTGGATAACCCTTCTGCTTTGCCTGGTGCCGGTGAAATTAATGAAATTCGCGAACCGATTGCTGAAGTTAATATCCTCGTACCGCAGGCTTATTTGGGGAATGTGATCACCCTGTGCGTGGAAAAACGCGGCATGCAAAAGGATATGCAATTTCTGGGTAATCAGGTTGCCCTTAAATATGAAATTCCCATGAATGAAGTGGTGATGGATTTCTTTGATCGGCTGAAGTCTGTTAGCCGTGGCTATGCCTCACTGGACTACAGCTTTGATCGCTTTGAAAAAGCGGATCTGGTGCGACTGGATGTGTTGATTAATGGAGATCGTGTCGATGCCCTGGCAATGATTGTACACCGCGATCATGCTCAGTCAAAGGGACGTTCACTGACAGAAAAAATGAAAGAATTAATTCACCGGCAAATGTTTGATGTCGCAATTCAGGCGGCTATCGGAGGACAAATTATCGCCCGTCAAACGGTCAAGGCACTGCGTAAAAATGTAACGGCTAAATGCTATGGTGGTGATGTATCACGCAAACGTAAATTACTGGAAAAACAAAAGGCCGGTAAAAAGCGTATGAAACAAGTGGGTAGTGTGGAAATCCCACAGAGCGCCTTCCTGGCTGTCCTAAAGACGGATAGCTAAAGTATTAAGTTAAGATAGAAACTTAAATGATAATTACAAGCAATAAAGTCTCTGGATAAGTTATGGTTGATTCAATTTTATTACTGGTCGCTGTCGTCTCGATTGCCGTTTGGTTTATACAGGAAAAATTCGCACGGTCAGCGATGCAGAAAAATCTGGATCAAGTTATAGCGAGCGACCAGGTTATGCCAGCAGATCAGCTGCAGTCCTCCCTGCAACCAAGCTGGAATGACACACTGTTCAAACTAGTCTCATTGATTTGGCTGGGCTGGGTGGCTTCAGTTTTTTTAATTAAAGACGGTGACTTTGCCTTTGTGTTAGTTATCCTGACGTTGTTATCTGGTTTGATTACAGGGTTGGATAAATTGTTATTTGATACTGCACGCAGGGCTTATTGTTCTTCGAAATCGGTGGTTGATTATCTGGCAAAATATACCGAAGAGCAGCGGGAAGCCCTGTCGCATACCATCAAGCAGGATATGATTGTTGGTGAGTATGCCAAATCTTTTTTCCCGGTATTAGCCGTCGTGCTGATACTGCGCTCATTTATTGTGGAGCCTTTCCAGATTCCCTCGGCGTCAATGGTGCCTACGCTGTTGGTAGGTGATTATATTCTGGTGAATAAATTTACTTACGGTCTGCGACTTCCAGTGTTAGGAACAAAAATTGTCGAAATGGGTGAGCCTGAGCGGGGGGATGTGATGGTATTTTTTCCGCCGCATAAGGATATTTACTTCATCAAACGAGTGATAGGTCTGCCGGGTGACCAGATTACCTTTAAGAATAAGACCTTGTTTATTAATGGTAAAATGGCACCGCAAACGCTATTAGCCGAGTTGCCTCCGGCGAAGCCCCAGGTTGATTTGGTTTCTGAGCAGCTTAGTGAAGTCGAGCATCTTGTTTACAATACCAAGGGTGTTCAGCATAAGTCTGAATATACGGATTTTCGTGGTGATTTCTCCATCACGGTTAAACCGGGCCATTATTGGATGATGGGCGATAACCGGGATAACAGCAGTGACAGCCGTGCCTGGGGGATGGTACCTGAGGAGAATATTGTGGGTAAGGCCTTTGCTGTATGGATGCACTGGCCTGGCTTGACGCAGCTGCCCAGCTTCAGCCGTGTGGGTGCTATTCAGTGATGACATTCAAAGCGAGATCGTTGAAATAACGCTAGAATAACTAAAATTATTCTCTATGAGGTTAAATCGAATGACTTCTCTAAACTCGTCAATATTAAAATCGCCAGTAAAAGCAAAGGCGAAGCAAAAAGGACTTTCTGCCATTGGCATGCTGGTTGTCATTCTTGTGGCGGTATTTTTTGGCAATTTTGCCATTAAGGTCATTCCGCTGTATATCGAGAATGCCACGGTGCAAAATGCCGTTGAAACCGTAGTGGAACAGGCGGAATCGGGACAAATCAAGAGTTCTGAAATTAAATCCACTCTCGGAAAAATGTTCCAGGTCAATATGATTGAAATCCTAGACCCCAGAACGGGAGTCCAGATTAAAAGAGAAAAAGGCAAAACAATTGTCGATGCTCGCTATGACCGCCAAGTCCATTTGATGTTTAATATGGATATAGTGGTTAAATTCGATCAGCTGGTTTATGAATTTGTCAGCCCGAATTAAAGCTGGCGCCAAAAAACGACAAACGGAATCTATGCATTCAGACAACAACAGGCTGATAAAACGACTGGGCTACCCGTTTACGGATGAAAGCTTGGTTGACAGGGCTTTAAGCCACCGCAGCGTGGGTTCTGTGAATAATGAACGCTTGGAATTTATCGGTGACTCTATTGTTAACTTCCTGATGGCTGAGGCGTTATTTAATCAATTCCCGGATTCGAGGGAGGGAGAACTCAGCCAGATGCGCGCCCAGTTGGTCAAAGGTGCAACGCTGGCAGAGATTGCCAGGGAGTTTGAGCTGGGGGACTTTTTACATCTCGGCCCTGGTGAATTGAAAAGTGGTGGGCACCGGCGGGACTCAATTCTGGCAGATGCCGTTGAGGCATTAATCGGTGCGATGTATCTCGATGGCGGCATGGACGCCTGCCGCAAGCATGTCAATGTCTGGTATCAGTCACGGCTTGAGTCAATTTCTCCCCGGCAGGAAATCAAAGATGCCAAGTCCCGACTGCAGGAATATTTACAGGGCAGGGGGCGGTCACTTCCCAAGTACCATGTGCGTGAGACAACGGGCTGTGATCATCAGCAAGAATTTACCGTAGAATGCGAAATTGAGCATTTAAAACAGCGCTTTGAAGGGGTGGGTAGCAGCCGAAGAAGCGCTGAGCAGGCCGCCGCGCAGGCAGCCATTGATCACTTGCAGTGATGTAGGCTGATTGTTTTATTACTTTACAGATTGAATGTTTTTTGATTGAAGCGTTAGCTAATTGAACCATTCAATTGAAATAGCTCCATACCTTGAAATACACAATGATGAATCTTCTATGACAGAAACCACCCGCTGCGGATATGTTGCGATTGTAGGACGCCCCAACGTGGGCAAGTCCACACTGTTAAACCATATTCTGGGCCAGAAAATCAGTATCACTTCGCGTAAGCCTCAAACCACGCGCCATCGTGTGCTGGGTATTAAAACTGAAGGCAGTATGCAAACGCTGTTTGTTGATACACCGGGTATACACAAAAGTGCTGATTCGGAGAAAGCGATAAACCGTTATATGAATCGTGCCGCCAGCTCCTCGATCACTGATGTCGATGTGGTGGTACTGGTAGTGGAGCGGGGCAATTGGACCGAAGAGGATGACTGGGTATTACTGCAGGTCAAAAACGCTCGCTGTCCGGTGATTTTGGTTATCAATAAAGTTGATCAGATGAAAGACAAGTCACAGTTATTGCCTTTTCTCGAAACCTGCAATAAAAAAATGGACTTTGCTGAAATCATTCCGCTTTCGGCGCTCAATGGTACCAATCTTGATAACCTCGAACAGAGTATTGAAAAATATTTACCGGAAGGAGTGCACCTGTTTCCGGAAGATCAGGTCACTGATCGCAGCTCCCGCTTTATGGCTGCCGAATTAGTCCGTGAAAAAATTATGCGTCAGCTCGGGGCAGAAGTGCCCTATTCGATGACGGTTGAGATTGAAGAATTTAAAGACAGCGGTAAAAGCCTGCATATCCACGCCTTGATTTTGGTTGAGCGAGAAGGGCAGAAGCGGATTGTGATCGGTAATAAAGGCAGTAAACTGCGGCAGATTGGTCAAGATGCCAGGCTGGATATGGAGAAAATGTTTGAGCGCAAAGTGATGCTCAAACTGTGGGTCAAGGTGAAGTCGGGCTGGTCGGATGATGAGCGGGCATTACGCAGTCTGGGCTATTCTGATTTTGAGTAAGTGAGCATTCCTTGGCCCTGTGTCAGTGTTTTAGTTCCGGCTCCTGTGAAGCTCGGATTACCCTATTAGCTCGGTGGCATAAGCGACTATGCGCGTAGATTCCCAGCCAGCTTATATTTTGCACACGCGAAGTTTTCGTGACAGCAGCCTGATTATCGAGTTTCTCACCGCGGATTATGGCCGGGTTAGTGCCGTACTTAAAGGTGTCCGTTCCAACGGTAAATCTGCCAAGCAGAAACAGGGTGTAACGCAGCCATTAATTCCTCTTTTGATCAGCTGGAGTGGTAAATCAGAGCTGAAAACAGCGACTCAAATAGAGGCCAGAACCGCGCCAATGGTGTTACAGGGCAATCGTTTATTCAGTGCTTTGTATGTGAATGAATTACTAACCCGTTTGCTGCGGGCAGGGGAAGAGCATGCCGATATTTTCAGTCTCTACGAATGGGTGTTGGGCCGTTTACAAAACACCGAGCAGGCTGTCGAACCTATATTGCGACACTTTGAGCTCAGTTTACTGGAGGCGTTAGGTTACGGCCTTAATCTAAGCGTTGAGAGCGCCACCGGTGCGGCTGTAAAGCCCGATCACTTTTATCAATTGCGCAATGGTCAGGAAATTGTGGCGGTGGAAGCCAAAGAGCTCGAGCGGGGGCTTTACCTGGGAGCCGATCTGCTCGAAATTGCCAGTCGCCAGTACTCCGAGCAAAGCCGACGGGCGGCGAAACGGATTTGTCGGCAAGCACTGGAGGTCCATCTCGGTAACAAGCCGTTAAAAAGCCGCGAACTGTTCAGCTGAGCATGTTCTGATAGCCCGCCCAATCAGTTTTTGTCAGATTAAGCCAAATCAACCTCTCCATTATTCCGCCATTGTTTTATTAGGGGATTTTGTATTACCGAAAGGCGTTTAAGCGTGATCTGCTGTCTAATCCTTACTGGCCGAGCCAACAGCGCCAGTGTATGATTTGCCTTTGATTTAAGAGCCTGTCATCAGTTTTTTTTGGGTAAAAATTAAGCAGAATTTGTGTTTGGAAAGATAGATTTATGACGTTCCCCACCATCGAAGATTATGTCGGCTCCACTCCTCTGGTGCGCTTGCAGCGTTTAGCCGGGAACTCAAGCAACACCATCCTGCTAAAGCTTGAAGGCAATAATCCGGCGGGTTCAGTTAAAGACCGGCCGGCATTGAGTATGATCAAGCGGGCAGAGGCTCGTGGTGACATTAAGCCGGGCGATACGCTGATTGAGGCAACCAGTGGTAATACGGGTATTGCCTTGGCGATGGCGGCTGCTATCAAGGGCTATAAGATGGTGCTGATTATGCCCGCGCATATGAGCCAGGAGCGCAAGCTGGCAATGGCGGCCTATGGCGCTCAGCTGATAGAGGTCAGTAAAGCTGAGGGGATGGAGGGCGCAAGAGATCTGGCCCAAGCCATGCAGGACCGGGGCGAGGGTATTGTGCTGGACCAATTTTCCAATATGGATAACCCGATAGCCCACTATGAGGGAACGGGCCCAGAGATCTGGCAGCAAACAGGGTATAAAATCACCCACTTCGTTAGCTCGATGGGAACAACCGGCACAATTATGGGCGTTTCCCGATACTTAAAGGAGCAAAATCCCGCCATAGAAATCATTGGCCTTCAGCCAGAAGATGGTTCCAGTATTCCCGGAATCCGGCGCTGGCCAGAGGCCTATCTACCCAGCATTTTCGATCGCAGTCGGGTGGATAGAGTCATTGATATTGATCAGTCTTTAGCTGAAGAGACTATGAAACGATTGGCGGCCGAGGAGGGTATTTTCTGTGGTGTGTCCTCCGGTGGTGCGGTCGCTGGCGCGCTACAGGTTTCCGAACAGCTTGAAAACGCGGTCATCGTCGCCATTATCTGTGACCGTGGAGATCGCTATCTATCGACGGGAGTCTTTGATTCGACACTCCGGTAAAGCCCAATGGAATTTTGTCAGTAAGTTCAAGGCTGCGTATCCGTAAGTTTCGATAAATTCGATATAAGCGTCTCAGCTACAAGAAGCTCTAGTTTAAGAAGCACTGATACCCGAGGCTCGGACAGTCAATAAAAATGGCAGATAAAACACTATGGTAAAAGTTCGCGAAGAACATCCAGTGCGTGCCGATGGTTCAGTGGATGTTGAGCGCTGGATGGCGCGGCTGCCCGTTGATGGCGATTTTGACCGGCAGCGCTTGCAGCAGGCCTGTGATGTTAGCTTTCAGGCTGAGCAGCAAGCCATAGCGGTCTCTGATCATGCCTGGGATGAAACCACTAGCAGCTTTCGTATTGGCCTGGAAATGGCCGAGATTCTGGCCGACCTCCATCTTGATGAACCCACCCTGGTTGCGGCGATTCTCTACCGCGCCGTACGAGAAGAAAAGCTCTCGGTTGACGCGGTTACCGAGCAGTTTGGGGCAAATATTGCGCAGCTAATTGAAGGTGTTATGCGCATGGCCGCCATGAGTCGGGTGATATCGACCGATGCGCCGGTGCTGGGTCAGGCTGAAGCGCAAAAAGACAATATCCGTAAAATGTTAGTGGCGCTGGTCGACGATGTTCGGGTCGCTTTACTGAAATTGGCTGAGCGCACCTGTGCTATTCGAATTGTCAAAAACAACCCCGCCAAACGCTATCGCGTCGCGCGTGAGGTGTACGATGTCTACGCGCCTCTGGCTCACCGCCTGGGGATAGGTCATATCAAGTGGGAGCTGGAGGATCTGTCCTTTCGCTACCTGCAGCCGGTGGCTTACAAAAAAATTGCCAAGCTGCTGGATGAAAAGCGTTTAAATCGCCAGAGCTATATCGAGAATGTTATCCAAAGACTTAACGAAGTGCTGGGTTCCAATGGTATTGAATGTGAGCTGACTGGGCGCGCCAAGCATATTTACAGTATTTGGCGAAAAATGCAGCGCAAGGGTATAGGGTTTTCGCAGGTCTATGACATCCGTGCGGTGCGCGTACTGGTGCCGGAAATCAAGGATTGCTATGCGGCGCTGGGCTTAGTGCACGGCTTGTGGCGCAATATTCCCAATGAGTTCGATGACTATATCGCTAACGCAAAAGACAACGGTTATCGCTCTTTACATACTGCGGTAATCGGCCCGGAAGGTAAAGTGTTAGAGATTCAGATTCGTACCTTTACCATGCATGAAGAGGCCGAATTTGGCGTTTGTGCGCACTGGCGCTACAAGGGTAGCGATAATCAGGGGGGTAGTAGCTACGAAGAAAAAATTGCCTGGTTACGGCAAGTGCTGGATTGGCAGGAGGAAACCGATGGCGGTCCTTCCGATGTAGCCGAGCATTTTTCACGGGCGCAAGATCGTGTCTATGTATTCACGCCTGAAGGCCATGTCGTTAACCTCGCCCAGGGTGCCACGCCGCTGGATTTCGCCTATCACATTCATACTGAAGTCGGTCATCGCTGCCGCGGCGCCAAAGTCAACGGGCGCATAGTGCCATTGACCTATCAATTGATCACCGGTGAGCAGGTTGAAATACTGACCGGCAAGGAAAACGCACCGAGACGGGACTGGCTGCAACCCACACTGGGCTACTTAAAATCCGGGCGTGCCAGAGCCAAGGTACAGCACTGGTTTAAACAACAGGCGCGGGAAGACAATGTCGCTGCCGGGCGTGGACTGATTGAAAAAATCTGCAAGCGTTTGGCACTGACTAGTCTCGACTATAAAGCGTTGGCAAAATACTTTGGCTATAAGGCGGTTGAAGATATGTATGCCGCTGTTGGCGCCGCCGATATTAACTCCTCACAAGTCATTCATGCAGTTCAGCACCTGTTTGAGGAGCCTCCAGAGCCTAAACTGCAAACGACGGCGGTTAAAACCGACAAAGTGGCCAGCGATGCTGTCACTGTTCGTGGTGTCGGCAACTTGCTCACCCATTTTGCCGGCTGCTGTAAGCCCTTGCCGGGCGATGTCATTATTGGCTATGTGACGCAGGGTAGGGGCGTCAGTATCCACCGGCAGGATTGCGCCAAAGTGCTGCAATTACAGTATACTGAGCCAGGCCGTATTATTGAGGTTAGCTGGGGAGATACGCCGGAGGAAACGTATCCGGTCGACATAGCCATTACGGCTTATGATCGTAGCGGTCTGTTGCGCGACATCACAAGCATGTTAGCCAATGCCAAAATCGATGTCAGCGCCGTTAATACCCTGTCGGATAAAAAGACCAATACCGCGACGATGAAACTGACTCTGGAAATCACCGGTCTGGAGGCGCTGGGTAACCTGTTGGCGAAAATAAACCGTCTACCCAATGTGTTGTCAGCTGACCGGGTACGGGAAGGTGGCAGCGTTGTCTGATTATTCACTACAGGATTTACTGTATTTAATGGAGCGCCTGCGCGATCCGGTTGACGGCTGCCCCTGGGACCGTAAACAGGATTTTTCCACGATAGTACCCCATACCCTCGAAGAGGCCTATGAATTAGCTGATGCCATCGCCAGTGGCGATGATCAGCACATTAAAGAAGAGTTAGGCGATGTGTTGTTTCAGGTGGTTTTCTATGCGCAATTGGCCAAAGAAGGGCAGCAGTTTAGCTTTGCAGATATTGTTGACACGTTGGTTGAGAAACTGCTGAGACGCCACCCGCATGTTTTTCCAGAGGGTGAGTTGACCAGTCGATATGGAAAACAGACGCGAGATATGGAGAGCATCAAGCAGAACTGGGAATCAATTAAGGCTGCTGAACGGCAGGGTAAGCGCAAGGAAGGCGTGTTGGACGATATTCCCACTGCGCTGCCTGCCTTGAGCCGAGCGGCCAAGTTGCAAAAACGGGTGTCTGCAGTAGGCTTTGACTGGGATGAGACCTATCAAGTACTGGCTCACTTGAAGAGCGAGCTGGATGAACTGATGGATGCGCTCAAGGCCCACGATCATTCCCATGTGGAAGAAGAAATGGGAGATGTCCTGTTCTGTGCAGTCAATTTATCGCGACACCTGAAAGTAGAGCCAGAAACTGCGCTCAGAGGGGCAAATCTTAAATTTGAAAAACGCTTTCGTTATATCGAGCAAGCCTTATCGGATCAGGGCTGCTCTCTGGAAGAAGCAACACTGGAGCAGATGGATGCCTTGTGGCTTGAAGCAAAAGAGCAGGGGCTGTGAGCGATCCTTTTTTATCGGGCAGAAAACCTGATTATCGCTCCTGATTTTCTAGCCTGGACCTGCTCTATTCGGGGGATTTAAAACACCAAACCTACGGGGCGACCTTGCACAAGTATTCTCAACGTAGAAGCCGGGATTAGCTAGAGGCTAAATCGAGTAAGTCAGTGAGCTTCGTTTGTCGTTGTCTGTGACTGCTGCTCCATATCGTGTATAAACTTTTTAGTCAGTGTGAGGTATTTTGGCGTAGGCCCAATATCTTCATATAAAGGGTCACCTTCCTCATCCTGAGCCACCACCTTGTCACCCCGAATATAAGGGAGGCTGGCTTCCACTTCATTCAAAGCGGCCGATAACAGATCAGTTAAGATCTCGGGCAATGAGTGGCGGGGGTATAGTTCCGCTAACGCATGTAGTCTGGCCGCATCCTCAAGAGGTAGGCGGATATTATATTCTTCTTGTGTTAATTGACCGCTGGCATTAGTTTCCCAAAGTTGCAGTAATTCTTGAATCTTCATAAAGGGGTCCATGTGCCTGATAAAATGTACTGGTGAAACAAGTTTTAATTAAACGTTTTGTTGGTTGCTCTCTGTCGTTGGTAAAGGTGGAAAAGGTTAATTGTCTTGCTCTTCAATATCATAATAGATGGAATCGCTTAGCCGTGCAGGGAGAATTGCGTTAATTTTGCGTCTTGTCTTCATGGTGTGAAACTCGCATTATAGATAATCTCACTGCTCGCAAAATCGCCTTTCAGCCTCACTTGTAACTTCGACTACAGCAAAAACGGGAAGTTCTTGTGAAAACTGCCGCTTCTCTTGCTTGGTATCAGCGCAATCCTAAGCGGTTGTTCGGTATTCTAATTAATTGATTTTTAATGGTTTTTTTATGGTCTTTGGCTTTGCTCGAAGGCCGGTCATTGTTTTGCTCTCTAAGCTTGCCCCTGCACACTTGAGCTTACAGAGCGACCTGTGTATGGTGTGGCGCCACTTCAGGTGACTCTCAACGAGTTTGGCAATATAGTGGGCTGTATTAGTTGTCACCTTTGTATTATTAGTTAGCCAGGAGCATCTTCAATGCGAGTGATTTTATTAGGCCCCCCGGGTGCAGGTAAGGGGACTCAGGCGCAATTTATTTGCGATAAATTCAATATCCCCCAAATTTCTACCGGTGATATGCTCAGGGCAGCGGTAAAAGCTGAAACTGACATGGGTTTACAGGTTAAAGCAGTAATGGATTCTGGAGGCTTAGTATCGGATGACATCATCATAGGGATCGTTAAAGAGCGTATTGCAGAAGATGATTGTGCAAACGGTTTTTTATTTGATGGTTTCCCTCGCACCATTCCTCAGGCCGAAGCTCTGCAGGCTGCTGGCGTCGCTATTGATACAGTGCTTGAGATTTCAGTTGATGACGAAGAGATTGTCACTCGTATGAGCGGTCGCAGGGTGCATGAATCTTCAGGTCGTGTCTATCACACGGTCTTCAACCCCCCTAAGCAAGAGGGGTTAGATGATGTAACCGGTGAAGCTTTGCTGCAAAGGGAAGATGATAAAGAGGAAACGGTTCGGACACGTTTGCAGGTCTATCATGAGCAAACCGAACCTTTAGTTGAGTTTTACCAACAGCTTTCGGCACAAAATGGCCCTGTTTACCGCCGTGTTGAAGGGGTTGGAAGTGTACAGGATATTTCGGAACAAGTATTAGCTGCGCTTCAAAGTTGATGCGAATAAACTTTTAAATATTATGATTGTTCAAAAAGCCCCTTTCCTGGGGTTTTTTTTATTATAATCAGTCATCTTTTACGGCCTCAACAACGTAATGTAGCTATTTAACTCGGCATGTTTGAGTGTCAGGTTAATGATTCCCCGTGATTGACCGGTAGATTAAGCGGAACTTATAACTCGATGAAAAAAGCTGTTATTTTAATGAACCTGGGAACACCGGTTGCACCTACTCGTAAAGCCGTCAGGGCATTTTTGAAAGAGTTTTTATGGGATCCAAGGGTGGTCGAGATACCTCGTATCATATGGTGGATGATTCTGAATTTAATCATTCTCACCTTCAGAGTCCCCAGGGTCACAAAAAATTATCAGAAAATTTGGCAGGCAGAGGGTTCACCGTTGCGGGTAATCACAGAATCGCAACGGGATAAACTGCAAAGACGATTTACTGACCCGGAGGGCATCCTGGTTGAATATGCTATGACCTATTCGGGCCCATCAATTGAAGATAAATTAAGCCAGTTAGAGCAGATGGCTGTGGATCACATACTGATATTGCCGTTGTACCCCCAATTCTCCGCCACTACAACCGGCAGTATATATGATCAGTTAAGTGTGATTAATCAGTCGCGAAGAAATATCCCGCAGGTTCATATTATAAAGCAGTACTTCGATCACCCCCTCTATATAACCGCTTTATCCCAAAGTGTAAGGCAGCAGTGGCAGCAAACGGGAAAACCGGACCGTCTGCTTATGTCGTTTCACAGTATTCCGCAGAATTATGCTGATGCGGGTGACCCCTATCACGAGCAGTGTGTGGCAACAGCAGAGTTATTGGCACAAAGTCTTGGTTTAGAGTCACAGGATTGGGCTATTAGTTTTCAATCGCGGTTAGGTTTCTCCAAATGGCTGTCGCCTTATACCAGTGAGGTGTTACAAGAATGGGGAAAACAAAAAATCAAACATGTTGATGTTATCTGTCCGGCGTTTTCGGCCGATTGTCTTGAGACCTTAGAAGAGATTCAATTTGAAAATAAAGAGTTGTTTCTTGAGGCGGGTGGCGAAACGTTTCACTTAATTCCCTGCCTGAATGATCAGGATCAGCACATTGATATGATGCAGGCGATTGTGCAAAATTATTTGCCGGTAGGAAATTGAAATTCTATCAATCCGTTATTTCTTTCAGTCTAGAGGCGGTATTGTTTTTTTATCTTTCTAAATTATTTATTGCTTTCAGAAACTCAAAAACTCTGTTTTGGCATCTTTTTTCGAATAAATAGCAAAAAAGTTAAAAAAATCCACCGAAATCATCAAAAAACCTTTTGTATTTTCAGTTTTTGGTCTAAAAATTAAATGGATTATTATTAATCTGTGCTAGTTCTCTTAGCCAATGGTCGTCTCATTTCATTGTAAGAAACTGCGGTAGCACGGTTTTGGACACATTTGGAGGAGAAATTACAATGGCAAAAGCAAAAGCCAAAAAAAAACCAGCAGCTAAAAAGAAGGTAGCCACTAAAAAGGCTTCGGCTAAAAAAGCTGTTGTGACACCAGCGGTAGCAAAAGCAGAAGCGGCTCTGGCCAAACTTCAAAAATCGATTGCTGCTGAAAAGAAAAACCAAGCTGCTTTAAAGGGGAAAGCAGAAGCTGCCAAGAAAAAGGCAGCAAAATCTACCAAGGCAGCCGATAAAAATGCTGCCAAACGGACTCGGGCGGCAGTCGCCAAATCTACGGCAAAAATCTCTTCTCTAAGAGAAAAAGCCACTGCAGCTAATCTGAAAGTGAACAAAGCGGCAGCGGCCGCCAAGGCTAAAGCCGCTGAACAGGCAGTAAAAGATAAAGTGGCAGCAAGATCTGCGGCTTTAGCCGCTGCCGATAGTGCAGCCCTCAGTAAGGCAACGGCAGCATTTGAAGCGAAGTGGAAGCAGAAACGCAACGCCGCAAATGCCAAAAAGCTGAAGCTCGTTGAGAAAAAACTGGCAACAAAGGCTAAAGCTGAAGCTAAAAAAGCCGCAGCTAAAGTCGCTGCAGCTGAGAAAAAACTAGCTGCCAAAGCTAAGGCGGCCGAGAAAAAAGCTGCCGCCAAGGCAAAGGCTGCTGAGAAGAAAGCTGCGGCCAAAGCTAAAATAGCGGCTAAAAAAGCTGCTGTTAAGGCTAAAGCTGCGGCCAAAAAAGCCGCTGCTAAGGCCAAAGCGAAGGCTAAAAGGAAAACCGCCCCTAAAAAACGGCCAGCAGCCAAGAAAAAGGTAGCTCCGAAAAAGAAAGCAGCTCCAAAAAAGAAGGCGGTAGCGAAAAAAGCCCCGAAAAAGAAAGCAGCTAGAAGGAAAAAGGCCCCAGCTAACAAATAGCTTTTATAGCTGGGACTCAAGTTAGCCTTACTCCAAGGGCTATCGGTGATTATGCCGATGGCCCTTTTTTGTGTCCCGTATTTTGTTTATACCGTCTGCTTGATCAGGTCTTGCGGGCGATTAATATTGATAAAGGCTGTTGGGTTATCATCAAAGGGAATTGCGATGCTGTTAATACTGTTTAGCCAGCCCTTAACACTTCTTTGGCCGGAGTCCAGGTACTGGCGAAGGCTTTCTCCAAGCTCCGTTTTTATCAGCATAGGCAGATAATGGTTTTGGCCCTGGCAACTGGGATAAACTGCATCAACGGCGTGTATGTGCAGGCCATTCTGGAGTATGTTAAGCAAATTTTCGGGAAGTCTGGGAGTATCGCAGGGAGAAATAAATAGGAGCGGGTGTGTGGCCAGCGGAAGCGCAGCGTGAACACCTGCGAGAGGACCCTGATAACCGCTTATTTCATCTTGACAGGTAGGGAACCCCATTGTTTGGTACGAGGTTAAATTGCGATTGCAATTGATAATGATTTGTTGGGACTGTGGCTCAAGACGTTCAATGACATGCTCAACTAAGGTTTTACCCTGCCATTGAATAAGCCCCTTGTCTGTATGATTAAAGCGGCTGCCCTGGCCTCCTGCCAGGATAATCGTGCTGATAATTCCTTCCATTCGCGTTCTTTCACTCGTGTTACAATTCACCTTCCATTTATTATAACGCATCCTGTCCGCGCGGCTGTTGACCCTAATAAAACGCTAATCAAAGAATAAACATGTCTTTCAGATCTTTATCAGAGTTATTGGCCTCCGATGATTGTGTGGTGGGTGTTGGGACGGCATTTAAATTTCGTGCTGGCCAATTAAGAATGGCCCAAAAAATAGAAGCGGCTATCGAAGCGGGGCAGTCACTAGCAGTAGAGGCCCCCTCAGGGTCGGGAAAAACCCTGGCATATCTGCTTCCTGCATTTCTTCAGTCTCGTCCAGTTATCATTTCTACGGCAACACGCTACTTGCAAAAACAGCTGATTAGTCAGGATATACCCCTTGTTCAGCAATTGTTATCCTGCAAGAAATCAGTCGCCTTACTGCAGGGGCGGCGCCACTACTTTTGCCCCTATTATGCTGAAAAAAATCAGCAGTCAGATCGTTTAAGACCTGAGTTACGACAGCAGCTGACTGCGCTTACTCGCAAATTTCGAGCATCGGGATGTGGTGAGTTATCCTCCCTGGTGAAAGGATTGTCAATAGGATTGAGAGCTTATGCAAGTTGTGATGTTGATGATTGTCTTGGAAAACGCTGCCCGCAGTATGATCATTGTCCCTATTTCGCAGCGACCAGCAAGGCGGCACGGGCCCAGATCCTAATAGTCAACCACAGCATTTTATTGTCAGAGCACAATCGATTACCAATGGATAAAGGAGAGGATCAACCCTTATATTCCGGTAGAGTTGTCATTCTTGATGAGGCGCATCGGATTCTGGATTTTGGTGATAATCTTCTGCAGGGGGCTATTAGCAGCCAGAAGATAAAGAATTTTTGCCGGGAGGTTGAGCAGGCCTTACTTAAATTTTGTCCGGAGCAGAAAGCCTTATTACTGTTTGTTAAGCAGATTATACCCGCTTTAGATCTACTCGCCTCTGAATTACCGAGTTCTGATCCTTATCATTACAAGCAGCATATTGCTATCGTCGAGCAATTGATGCTTACCTTTACCCGGATGAGGAAATACCTTGAGCAATTACAGTTGAGAGACACTCTACTGCTTGAGTTGTCACTGCGTTGTCAGAATTTGTTGACCCTATTACAAAAACTTACTCAGCCGCAGGTATTATGTTGGACTCAGGCAAGGGGTAATGGATTTTTTATCAAGGCCATACCTGCAGATTTATCCCAGCATATTCGACACTTTATAAATCGCTCAGCGGATGGTTGGATATTTACCTCGGCGACGCTCTCAATTGCGGATAATCCGGCCAGGTTTCTATCTGCGGTCGGCCTTGAGAGGCAGCACTATTTGCAGGTTACCGGTGATATCGATTATCAGTCACAGGCAGTTTTGTATTTACCTGCAGTAACCTGCAACCCGAGCGATAGCGGCTTTATTGAAGAGTTTGTAAAAACGCTTATTCCTCTGGTTGACCGCTGTGCGGGAAGAATACTGGTGCTGTTTAGCAGTTTTAAAAACCTTGAAATGGCAGCAACATATTTGCGTGGGAGTGTAACCATCCCGCTATTGGTACAATCGCAGGGGAAGTCGAGCCGAGAAGGCAATAAACAGGAGCTGATTCATAAATTTAAAGCCTCGTCTAAAGGCCTGCTGTTGGGTACTGGTAGCTTTTGGGAGGGCTTGGATCTGTCGGGCGTCCCACTTTCTGCCGTAGTCATAGATAAGTTGCCCTTTGCGTCGCCGGATTCGCCGTTATTACAGTTGCGACTGTCGGAGCTGGAACGGCATGGGGTTGATGTTTTTGAGCAGAGCACCTTGCCCGACGCTGTAATGCGCTTACGTCAAGGTTGCGGGCGATTACTGCGGCGGAAGTCAGACCGGGGCGTTATAATGATTGCCGATAAACGACTTCGAACAATGCCCTATGGCGAGGTCTTTCTCGCTAGTTTGCCTCCCATGGCACAGTTTGAAAGTATAAGCCAGCTAAGCCCTGTTCTTGAGCAGTGGCACAGCGAAGGTAATACTTTAGCCTCTAAACCAGTAACGCTTAAGGTTTAATGGAAATCTCCAGAAACATAAAATGTGTGAGATAGAATAACCGGGGAGTTTATACGTATGCCTCTTGTTTTGTGCGATAGAGCTTGCCCGGTTATCAGTATTTTAAGTTCAAAATGATACGAGTGTTTAAATGAAGGTATTAGCTTTAGATTGTTCGACGGAATGGTGCTCAGTCGCCTTATTAAGCCAATATGTCGGGAAGAACAAGATTGTCGAGCGGTCTGAACAGGCATCGAGAAAGCATACCCAGTATTTATTACCGATGGTGGATGAGGTGCTGACGGAATCGCAAACCAGGCTGGATCAAATCGATGCTATAGCCTTTGCTTGTGGTCCAGGTTCGTTTACCGGGCTTAGAATTTGTATCGGCGCGGTACAAGGGCTGGCTTTTGGGGCTGGATTGCCGGTGGTGCCGGTTTCGACTTTGAAAGCTCAAGCACAGAGTTTGCTGGATGTGGAGCAGGCACCCAAATTCAATCGCACTGCAGCTGATAGTTACGCCATTGAGCCGGGTGATATTATTTTAAGCACCCTCGATGCTCGTATGGACGAGGTGTACTGGGCAGCTTATCGTGTTGATGATGGGCGATTGGTTGCTCTGGGAGATGAGCGACTAACTGCGCCAGAAATGCTGGAGCTTGAGATGCCGCACGACAGCTGTAAAATTCTGGCTCTTGGCAGCGGCCACACCTATTGCCAAAGAATGCCGGTACTATTGCGGGGTGTGCATTGGTTTTCGCAGGCTTACTCAATCGCCAGATCCGTTGCCCAGCTTGCATTACCGGAAGTTGAGCGGGGTGCGACTCTGCCAGCAGAGCAGGCCACGCCGGTTTATTTAAGAGATGAAGTGGCTTGGCAAAAGCAGGCACCTGTAACTCTGTGACAGGACTTCTGTAAAAAACCCGTAGCGAAGCTCCTTTGAAAAGCTCTCTGTGAGAGGCTTCACTAAGCGAGTGACTGGGCCTATAATAGCTGTCGATCGATGGTTAAGATTTAGCCATTTAATATTGATTTCTTTGACTAGCGAATAAGAGCCTTCAGGCCTTGGCATGCAGATTTCCGGTCTTCCTACAGTTGTACAGCCACCTGCTTCAACGCAGCGGCCGGATATTGCTGATCGTGTGCAGCGAGATGTACAACGCAATGCCAATTCCAGTGCTAATGACAGTGATGAGCAACAGCGCAGTCCTTCGCTGGAGGAAATTCGACAGTCGGGACAGGATTTTATCCAGCAACGGGTAGAGGCCGCTTCGCAATCGAGTTCGACAGGCTCTCGCCGACAGCTTGAAGACGATAATTTACCCCTTCGCACACAGCGAGCTTTACAGGCTTTTGCTGACAACACGCCCTCTGCTCAACAGCGTTTGGGAATCGAGCTGGTCGGAATCGATACCTTTGCTTGATTTTTCTTAGCCTTGGTAGCTGAGCTCAAAAAATTCTTCCCCCCCATTTGTTTAACGCTACGCAAAACATACTGTATAAAGCTTTCTTGCAAAAAATGGCTCGTCACCTAAGATGGCGACTAAATATCAGCAATCCTTAAACCGTAGATTGAAATATGAATTTAGAGCAGTTTAACAGCGAGTTATTGAATTTTTTAAACCAGTCAACCACCCCTTTCCATGCTACGCAGCAAATTGCTCTGCGGTTAAATCAAGCGGGTTTTGAAGCACTTGTCGAGTCGGAGACGTGGCCGCTAAAACCGGGCGGCCGCTACTATGTGGTGCGCAATGGTTCTTCTATTGTTGCCTTTACCTTAGGTGCGTCTTCGGCGGTCGAATCAGGATTTAGAATGATTGGGGCGCATACGGACAGCCCCTGCCTAAAGGTCAAACCGCATCCGGAATTGATACACAAAGGCTATTTTCAGTTAGGTGTTGAAGTGTACGGGGGAGCACTCTTAAATCCCTGGTTTGATCGTGATTTATCACTGGCCGGCCGAGTCAGTTTTAAAGCTGCCAATGGAACAGTGCAAAGTGCTTTGATTGACTTTAAAGCTCCGATAGCCACGATACCAAGTCTGGCCATTCATCTGGATCGTGGTGCTAACGAAAACCGCAGTATCAATGCACAAAAGGATATTCCACCGATTGTGATGCAAACAGAGGCGGCAACACTGGAATTCAGGCAATTGTTAATGGAACAGCTGCAAACGGAATACCCGGAATCTACCGCCGAAGAGGTACTTGATTATGAACTGAGCTTTTATGACACCCAGCCTGCATCCTTGGTTGGCCTGAAAAAGGAGTTTATTGCCGGTGCACGGCTGGATAATCTGCTGTCCTGTTATCTGGGGATGCAGACAATCATTAACGCTACCGATCAGAACTGCGTGCTGGTATGCAATGATCATGAGGAGGTGGGTAGCCAGTCAGCCGTTGGTGCTCAGGGACCCATGTTAAAGTCGATTTTATCGCGTATCGTTGACAGCCCGAATGATCTGACCCGGGCGCTAGGGCGGTCAATGATGATTTCGGCGGATAACGCCCATGCTGTCCACCCCAACTTTCTGGACAAGCATGACGGCAATCATGGACCACTATTGAATGCCGGACCGGTGATAAAGATTAATGCGAATCAGCGTTATGCAACTAATAGTGAAACATCAGCGCTATTCAGACAGTGGTGCGGGGCTGCTAATGAGGCAGTTCAGGCCTTTGTAGTCAGGACGGATATGGCTTGCGGAAGCACGATAGGGCCTATCTCGGCGAGTGAATTGGGGGTTAAGACGTTAGATATTGGCGTACCGACCTTTGGCATGCACTCGATTCGGGAAACGGCGGGTAGCAGGGATTGTTACAGCCTGTATCGAGTTTTATCGGAGTTTTGCCAGGCAGAAAGTGTAGAAGTCGGGCAATTGTAGGCCAGAGATAGGGATCTGAGTGATGTCAGGCCATAGCAGGGGCCCATGAGTGCTGAGATTGCTATGGCCTGAAGCTTTTTCAGAAAAGTTTAGTACACGCTGTGCCGAGTAGATATGCCTAAGTAGTTGTGCCTAAATAGGATCAACGTCCTCTGCCTGAGGCCCTTTCTCTCCCTGGACGACGGTAAATTCAATATTTTGCCCGTCTCTAAGACCTCTCCGGCCCTTGCCTCGTATCGAGCGGAAATGAACGAAAATTTCCTCGCCCGATTCACGGGTGACAAAGCCGTAGCCTTTACTGATATTGAACCATTTGACCTGGCCCTGCTCTCGGTTGCTATCGCCGGTATTTTTAACTTTAGGTTGCCTTGAAGGGCCTGAAGTTGGTTTGGCCTGTTGCTTAGCCAAGAGGGTGCTGGTAATCGCCGTCAGTACGCAGCTGGCTAACACAATCAATGTGCAGAGGATGAAATTAAAATTGCCGGTATCGACTACAGTGGTGGATTGAATGGCGAAGGCGGCGGCTAAAGAAAAGATGATGCTTAATAGTAATGTATAAATTGTATTCATTGCTCTAATCTGTGGATAGAAAGAAATTTAAGGAAGCCTGATTCCAGTAGTCAGACCAGCGGTCAGTTTAACACTATTCAAGCAGGGAAGTGGCGCTAATCACAGACAATTGCTAAGCTGCTTGATAATGAAAATTTCAAGCTAAACGTGGACTTAGCATCATTCATAGGTTAAAAACTGAATCAAACCAGTCTCTTTCTGCCTTCAGCCGGCTTCAGGGAGCGTAATTGAGTGATGGCTGTCGGGATAACATTCCGGGCTGTTCATCAGTAAGTGATTAAGAAACGGGAGGCGTCTATCCAGTTGGGAGGCGTTTCAATAAGAATAACGGCAAGGTTGCAAAGTTAATGATATCGATTATTGGCGCTACTCATCCCGGTCAGCGAGAGCATAATGAAGATTGTTACGCCGCAGATTCTGAACTGGGTTTGGGTTTGGTGGCAGATGGCATGGGCGGTTACGCCTGCGGTGAAGTTGCCAGTGATATTGTGCGTAAAACCATTGAAGAGGCTGCAGCTAATAACGAAGGTTTGATCGAAGCGATCGCTCGGGCCCACAGCGAAGTCAAAGCCGCCGCAGCGGACGACCCCAGTAAAAAAGGTATGGGATCTACCGCTGTAGCTGTCAAAATGCAGGGGCTGGATTATGAGATTGCCTGGGTGGGCGATAGCCGGGCCTATCTCTGGGATGGTAGTTCGGCTCTTAAGCAACTGAGCCGGGATCATTCCTATGTTGAAAGCTTACTGAGTACCGGCGCTATCAGTTATGAGGAAGCAATCAACCACCCAAATCGTAATTTAATCACTCAGGCGGTAGGTGTGGCTGGAGAAGGAGGACTGGAAATCGGCTCGATTCGCGGTCGGCTTGCTCCCGGGGAACAGTTGATACTCTGTAGTGATGGCCTGGTAGACGAAGTGTTAGACTACGATATTGCCAGGTTGTTGGCTCAATCTGAAAGTCCTGAAGATGCCTTGACCAGTCTGGTTCGTGCGGCTGTGGTGGCTGGTGGTCATGACAATATTACTGTAGTGATTGCAACAGCCGCAGCGAATACCGACAGTCATGAGTTACCCATAGAGCCAGAAATAGTACGTCTGACAACGCTGGATATGGAGCCGGAACAACCGACCCAACCGAGGCCTTCGCCCAGTGCGGATATTACCAGAATGGGAGGAGCTGACTTTCTGGAGGATGATGACGATGATAATGAGGGACTGGGGCAGCGAATTGCCGATTTTGTAGAGCTTAATCTTCCTATGGTCATCGCTGGTCTGAGCGTGATTGTGCTGGTGGTGGCGGGCTACCTTTACTATTTTTAACACGCTTTCAAGCGTCATCGGCTTATGCTTTTCGCACAGATCTTCAGGGACGCGCAGGGATTTAGCGGCAAAAAAGGTTGAATTAACTATTCAACATTTCAACCCTACGGACGATAATACACTTTAACCGAGTGGACATTAACCGAGCAGAGTATAGTGCGTTACTCTGGCCGTACTCTATGTATCACACTAAATTTCAATTCGTTACGCTTTAGTCTGTTTTATTGGATACACCACTTTCGACCTTTGACCGATCGGTGACGATTAATACTCTGCCAGTAAAATCTTTGGTCGATAAGGCTTGGCAATCCTCCGTTCCGATCTACTATGTTTTAGTCAGGAGTCCTTATGGGTCTAAATAATTTCTCTATAAAACACCGCCTTCTGATACTGGCACTGATTGCCATTACCGGATTAGTGGTGATTGGACTTACCGTGGGTAACAGTATGTCCGAGCAACAGCAGCTGGAAAGCAGCGCTACGGAATTGAGCAACCTGAAGGCGGATATTCTGACCCTGAGGCGAAATGAAAAAGACTTTCTGGCGCGCAAGGATGATAAGTACCTTGAGGCTTTTGTCAGTATGGCTGAAAAAGCTGAGAAAGATCTCGGCCTGTTGACTGAAAAATTGGAGCGAGCGGGCATTAATGCGGCATCGTTGCAAGAGATGGCGCAATTGCTTAAAGCCTATGCGCAAAGCTTTCAGTCCGTAGCTGAATTACAGCGACAGATTGGCTACCATCATGAAGACGGGCTTTACGGCAGCCTCAGGGCTACAGTGCATGCAGTTGAAGAGCAGCTTACCGATGAGCCAGAGCTTAGGGCTTCCATGCTGATGCTGCGCCGCCATGAAAAGGATTTTATGTTGCGCAGAGACCTAAAATATTTGCAGCGTTTCGACGCTGAAGTGGATCATTTTTCCGAACTGTCTACACAATATCTGGAGACTGAGCTCAGTACCTCTTTAAATTCGGCCATCAAGAATTACGCCCTGAAATTTAAAAATCTGGTTTCGGCGGAGCAGCAAAAAGGACTGGATGCAAACGGTGGCGCGCTCGCAAAGCTCCGTACCAGTGTGCACGCGGTAGAGGAGTTGTTTGAGGGGTTGAACCAGCAATTGGATCAGGAAATCCAAAGCGCATTAACAAGTCACAGTCGCATTTTGGTAATCACGATATTAGTGATTAGCTTGATCATTGTGGCTGCGGTATTTCTGGTGGCCTATTCAATCTCCAGACCCTTAGGACAGTTCTCGCAGGAAATCACCGAAATTATTCAGAATAAAGATCTGACGCGGAGGTTGTCACATGATGGCAGGGACGAAATCGCAATGGTGGCGGAGTCCTTCAATGAATTACTATCCGCCTTACAGGGAATGATTGGCAAGATTAATGAAGCCTCCATGCTGGTTGCCAGCTCAGCGGAGGAAATGTCGATGATCACTAAAGAGGTGCAGCATTCCACCGAATCACAAACCAGCGAAGTAGAGCATGCGGCGGTGGCTGTCAACGAAATGAGCTCTACGGTTCAGGAGATCGCTCGCAATGCTGCTGCGGCGGCTGACAGTGTCGCAGAGGTGCATGATCGAGTGTTGGAAGGCACTCGGGTTGCGGACGAAGCACGCAGGGAAATTGAACAATTAACCCGGGAAGTGCAGGAAGCGGCCAATGCCATTACAGAACTGGAGCATAACAGTAAAAACATTGGTCAGGTGTTAGATGCAATCCAAAATGTAGCAGAACAAACTAATTTGCTGGCCCTAAACGCGGCTATTGAAGCGGCGAGGGCGGGAGAGCAGGGGCGTGGCTTTGCCGTGGTTGCCGATGAGGTCAGGACACTTGCGCAGCGTACCCAGGAGTCTACGGAGACTATTCGTCAAACCATCAGCGAGTTTCAACAGGGCACTAACCAGGTCGTTGCGACGGTGGCAAACTCGAATCAACGAGCTGAATCCGGTATTCAGCATGTCACCCGTTCCTCGGAAATTCTCAGCGACATTTCAACTATGGTCAGTTCGATTAATGATATGAATATGCAGATTGCTGCAGCCGCTGAGGAGCAGGGTACTACCGCTGAGGAAATTAGCCGCAATGTGACCCGAGTATCGGACCTGTCGCGGGGTGTTAAAGGTCAGACTGAGCAAACTTCCCAGGCGAGTAATGAGTTGGCGCAATTGGGTGCATCGCTGCGGGATATGGTAAAGGCATTCAAGTTGTAAGCCTGTTAATCATATACTACACATGCTCCTGATCGAATGTTGGGGAGAAGCTTCAGTAAATTGAGGAAAACTACTCAACTCATCAAGGTTGACCATTTTTTATAGAGACACTAAAGGCACCTGTTTATAGGTGCCTTTTTTCTTGATGCTATAGAAGTAGCCAATGGTCAGTGCTGCTAAACAGGTTCGAACCAGTGCTTAGCTGCAATAAGTGGCAGAGGTCAAAGCCTGAGGCCGGTGGGTCAAATTTTACAGACGTCTTCTGCCTGAAACCCTTTTGGTCCTTCGGTTAGGGCAAACTCCACCTGCTGTCCTTCATCCAGCGTTTTGTAGCCTTCACCCTGAATGGAGCGGAAGTGGACAAAAACATCATCCCCTTGTTCCTGAGTAATAAAACCAAAGCCCTTGGCATTGTTGAACCATTTGACAGTTCCTGTGACGCGATCTGACATTTATCTGACCCTCTTAGCATTATCAATCATCATGATTTATTGTTTGTATGATTGACGTTAGTGAAACTTATGCCATAACTGCCCGCGATTTGAGTTGTGCTGGAGTCGTTATGACGGAGGTGATGCTAGTGACATAATGCTGGAAGGTTTCATGCTGTAAAGCTTCATGCAATAGAATCACCAATAAAGTGATCAGCGCAAAGACTGATCGATAGGCGCAAATCCAACAGGGATGTTTTGATAGTAAAAACACCAGGGCGGATTTGAGACTTGTGTACAGGCTAATCAGGGTGGAACACACGAAAGCACTGGTGGTGACTTGCGTCGACCACTGGGCCAGCCATAGCCTGTTTTTATTTTTACTTGTTCTGACTATCACTATTAACTAACGGTAGCTAATGAGTTTTATTGTTAGGCCCCGATATTAACGCCAGTTTAAGCCGGTTGTCTACTTTTTAGGAAAAACAACCACCCATTATCAATGGGTGGTGCTTATGAAAAGGTATGTTACAGCACTTACTCAGATTTTCAGGCTTACTGCCTGTTTTCCTTCTTCGCATTAAAATCTATAGCTGGCTCAATTGAGTCAGTTGTAATTGCAGTTTATCGAGTGCCTGTTGCTGTACCGTTTGTTTGTCTTTTTCTTTTTGCACCACATCGGCGGGGGCCTTATCAACAAATTTAGGGTTGCTCAGCTTGCCCTCAATTCGGCTCAGATCTTTTTGCAGACGCTCAATTTCCTTGTTGAGTCGAGCGGATTCGGCGGCTACATCAATCAGTCCTGCCATGGGAACCAGAATTTCCATATCACCAACCAGTGAGGTGGCGGACATGGGCGCTTCGTCGCCCGCATTCAGCCAGGTAATATCCTCCAGTTTGGCGAGGGTTAACAGGAACTGGCGATTTTGCTGCAAGCGCGCCTGATCATCCTGGCTGCCATTTTTAAGCAACAGTGGAATGGCTTTGGCGGGTGAAATATTCATTTCACCACGAATATTCCTGACGCCCACGATCACACCCTTCAGCCATTCGATATCCACCTCGGCCTGCGTATCAATAGCGTCGGCATTGTATTCCGGGTAGGGCTGCAGCATGACGGTCTCGCCAGTTTGGCCGGCCAGAGGAGCGACTTTTTGCCAGATTTCCTCAGTGATAAATGGCATAAAGGGGTGTAGCAGGCGCAGGGTGGTTTCCAGTACTCGAATCAGGGTGCGTCGCGTGCCCTTTTTCAGGTTGGCTGCGGCGTTATCATCCCATAGGACGGGCTTGGAGAGCTCCAGATACCAGTCACAGTATTCATTCCATACAAACTCATACAATGCCTGCGAGGCGAGGTCGAAGCGGTATTGCTCCAGACTCTGCGCAACCTGCTGCTCGGTTTTTTGTAATCTTGAAATAATCCAGCGATCGGCGAGGCTTAGTTCATAGCTATTATTATTGCTATTGTCGTCACTCTGACCGCAGTCATGCTCTTCGGTGTTCATCAGCACATAGCGGGCGGCATTCCAGATTTTGTTGCAGAAGTTGCGGTAGCCTTCGATACGGCCCATATCAAACTTGATATCGCGGCCGGTGGAGGCCAGTGAGTAGTAGGTAAAACGCAGGGCGTCGGTACCGTAGGCGGCAATGCCGTCGGGGAATTGTTTGCGGGTGGCCTTTTCTACCTTTTTAGCCAACTGCGGTTGCATCATGCCGCTGGTACGTTTGCTGACTAAGGTTTCCAGGTCTATGCCGTCGATGAGGTCGATAGGGTCCAGCACATTGCCCTTGGATTTGGACATTTTCTGGCCTTCAGCATCCCTGACCAGACCGTGAACATAGACTTGCTTAAAAGGCACTTCCTGTTTGAAGTGCAGGGTCATCATAATCATCCGGGCGACCCAGAAGAAAATAATGTCAAAGCCGGTAACCAGCACGCTGGTGGGGTGGAAGGCTTTCAGCTCTTCGGTTTCCTCTGGCCAGCCCAGTGTGGAGAAGGTCCACAGGGCAGAGGAGAACCAGGTATCCAGTACGTCGTTATCCTGCGTCAGGTGGGTATTGCCCAGTTGGTGTTTGCTGCGGACTTCCGCTTCGCTGCGGCCCACATAGATATTGCCCTGTTCGTCATACCAGGCGGGAATACGATGGCCCCACCACAACTGACGAGAAATGCACCAATCCTGAATATCGCGCATCCAGGAGAAGTAGATGTTTTCATACTGCTTGGGGACAAACTCGATATCGCCTTTTTCAACGGCTTCAATAGCGGGTTTGGCCAGGGATTTGGCGTCAACATACCACTGATCGGTAAGGTAGGGCTCTACTACCACGCCGGAGCGATCCCCGATGGGTAGTTGCAGGGTGTGATCGTCAATTTTATCGAGCAGGCCGAGCGCATCCAGATCGGCGACCACGCGCTTGCGACACTCAAAGCGGTCGAGTCCCTGATAGGCAGCTGGCGCATTGTCATTC
>CBFIDJ010000016.1:0-114063 GCA_965661375.1 Oceanicoccus sp.
GCGATTGATAGCATGAGAGAGACCGATACGGAAATTTTTGTCTCGGAAAATCTCCCGCTTGGTCTCATCGGGATAATTCTGATTAAACATTAATATCATGTAGTTCGGGGTGGTCGGCGTCTCGTCAAAAAACTCGTACCCGCCCTGCTCTCGGCCATGGTACAAAACTGTCTTGTTGGCCGGTATGGCCAGATGGCGATCCTGAAAGTCGATTTCGCCCGCCAGCGTTTTGGTCACCAACACTTGCAAATCAGACAATACAGCGAAGTGACGCTGATCAATGTAAGGCAGCTGATTGCCCGCCGTATCCACTTAGGGCCGTTTGAAAATCCAGGCATGGATTGTGGGCACTTCCGGGTTCGCCCAGTACTTCGCCTTAGCGCCGATAAGTCCTACCCAATTGCTCTGGCCCGCCGCATCAATCTCCTGTTGGACATTCGGATTGTACTTCGGATGAAAACGCTCGAAATAGTGCCGCGGATAACGGATCAGCGCATGATCCAAATCACGCATTGTCGCCAGATACTGTAAAAACAGGCTCTTCGGCTGCTTGAAGGTAAAACTGAACGTAATCTTATCGGTCATTTCAAAGCTGACCGGCGTTCCATCGGCATTGATGAATGGCTCTGCCGGCGTCGGGGTGAACTCGGAGTTAAGGAGTAGATCCTCGTACCAGAAACGAATATCGTCGGCAGTGAATGGCGCACCGTCCGACCACTTCATACCCTCACGCAGGCGAAAGGTAAACTGAGTTGCTTCGTCGTTGACCTCCACCGATTCGGCGATATTGGGAATGACCCCACTCCAGTCAGGTTTCCAGCGCATCAGGTTCTCATAGGCCAGTGTCCGTCGAATCCAGGGGTCGTCGTTACCGCCAAGCAATGCCGACCGCCAGACACCTCCGTACTCGCCGATCTTTTCCACTGGCTCAACGACCAGGGGATTGACTGGCAAGCGCTCTTTCAATGGCGGCAAAGTGCCTTGCTCCACCTGCTTGGCCAGCTCCGGCGCCTGCCCCGCTGACACATGAAGAGAGAGCGTCAGGCCGACGCTGGAGCTAAGGGCGAGTGCGAGAAAACCGAGCATTTTTGCTCTTTCTTTCCAGCTCTCTTTTTCACGCTCTTTGCCGTTATCTTTTGACACTCCTTTCGCACTGGCCCATAACTCCCTGAGCTGCAAGCACGAACCGCGATCACTGTTGACCTGAAATACGCTAGTTATAAACTGGAATCGATGGAGCCCCATCTCAACGTCCTTTTTTATTCGCCGAAATTAACAACACTTCAAAGCTGCCAATGGGAGGTAGGTTTGCCACCAACGTCCCCTGTTCGTTGCCAGCCTCCAGCGGCACCGACTGATCGGCAAGCAACGCTTTGCAGCTCATACTTTCGTCCAAGCGCAGCGTGAGTTTTGCCCCCTGAATAGTGACTGGTTCAAGACATCCATTACCGCTCTGGCCGGAATAGTTAATGATATGAACCAATAAATCACCAGAGGTAGTCTGACGCTGCACGGTCATTTCCACCCGACTGGCACCCGACAGCTCGGCTATGGCAGGCCCACTCATCGCCTTCACCTGCGCTGCGATCAGTTCCCGGTGAGGTGACAGGCAGTGCGCCAGGTACAATGCATCAACCTGCCAGGGCAGATAGCTGACCTGCCCCTTACCAAAGGGAGCACTGATCAAACCTGGCAGTGATGAGTCACACTCTCCTTCGGCATAACAAAGCTCCGGCGGACCAAAACGCTGTGGTAATTGAATGCGGTGAGTGCTTGTCGCCTCGGCTTTTGGCGCGGTTTCAAAGTAGGGGCCATCCATCAACACCACATCGGTATCGATGCTGAGTCGATTGTCGGCATCCACGTTCATGTAACCACCACGCATACTGTCATGGCGAGTAAATGTGCCGGCTACCGGCAAGCTCTTGAGGTGGAAAGCAGACAACTCGCCGCCATTTTCATCGCGACAGGCCACCTCGCCAATCACCAGCAAATGGCCACCCGCGTCAACATAGGCATCCAGTGCCTGCGCTTCCTGCTCGCTCATACAGTCTGTGCCCGGCACGACAATGACGTCATAGCGTTGATGCCATTCGACAAAGTCATCATCAATGGCCCGAGAGTCATGAACCACATCAAACATAACACCGGCATCCATTAATGCCTGATAGGCACCGCGAAAGGCTTTAGTGCTAACAGAACGGCCGAAGCGAGCCGATTTTGCGGAGGCATACAGCGCTACCGAAGCGGCTGACTCAAGGTTGGCGTACTGGCTTTCATACTGGCTGTGGAGATCGAATACTTTACGCATCTCTGGCAGCGGCTCACGATCGGGCTGTGAAGGTTCACCCATAAAGTAATAGTGAGGGTCGGCGCCATTGGCTAACTGTTGGGCCAGGCGCAGCGACTGTAAAGGTGCCGATTCCGAGGCGTAGCGCCAGGGGAAATCGACAAAATGGGTCAGCGCGCTGGAATAGCGAATCTTGTTAGCTCCCATTGAGCGATAGCTGCGGGCCTGTTCACCGGACTGGTAAATCCACTCCTGACCGCGGTCCAGTCGGCGGTTAACCTCGCCGCGGAAAAAATCACTGAGCTTGCCGTTATTGGAGATAGCGATATCGGGTCGAATGCCTTTGATCAGGGTACGAAACTCGGTACGCAGTTCCTGACCGGTCACATCCTGAAAGCGCAGATAGTCCTGCAGAGCCGGTTCAGATGCGTCGTAAGACTTCGGCAAGTCCATACCGGAAAACGCTTTAAAAGCGCGCTGACAGTTATCACAGTGACAGACATCATACTTGTCATAACTGTAGTCAGTACGCAGATAGCCAAACATATTGAAGAACAGGCCATCAAGTGGATAACGCGACAGGGTCTCACGCATAACTTCCATGGATTGCGCGCGATACCAGCCACCATTGACGCAGGCCTGATAGGTACCGTGATACTCAAAGGGCTTACCGTCCAGACCCCGACAAAACCATTCGGGATTTTTATCGAAGGCGGTTTTGGTCCCTTTTGAAAGATCATAGCGGCCAATCACTTTGATACCCGCTTCGTGGGCAGCCGTGACCATCTCCCCCACCAGATCACGACCTGGCTTGAGCTTGGGGTTAGGTGCCTGCAGCTCTAACTTCGACGGATACCAGGAAAAAATGCCGCCCACATTAAACAGCATGGCCGTTGCACCAAAATCCTTTAGCTCACTGGCAAGGGCTTTCGGATCAAGCTCGGCATCAATCAAACGAAGATTGGTTTGTACAATTCTTTGTGGTTCTTGCCACCACATTTTCATAATGACTCCTTTAGCCTTGAGCTAATCTGATGCTTTAAAAATATTCTGTTTTTCTTCTACTCATTTCATTTAAAAATCCATCTTTTATTGAGAGTGAGTCATAAAAACATTAACCAGTCAGGGTAAGATCAACGCGGTAATCAAACAGCTGCTGGCCATGGTAACGAGCGCGGTTACCGACTAGACGCAAGCGAAAATTTAATATCCACATTGCCCAGCATAAGCTGGGCAATAAGTATGTCACTACAGCAGGCAATTAAAACGCCTCCGTCCAAGGTAATAAAAATAGGTAGCCAAAGTTTCCGTATCGCCATACTCTTTACCTCCCTCCTTAGCGAGGAAGGTTAAAAAAACAGCAATATACCTAACACAGTACCGGGAATTGACCACGCAAAAAATCGGACAGCAACCTCACCGATTAACTGATAGAACATTAAAATTGTTAGCGTATTAATAATTTTTATCGCTCCTTTCCAAGGTTGAACGCCGATATGTTGTTACAGGTTAACCGTCAGCTGTTAACCGCGGCAGCATTCGATTGAGACAGCTCTTACTTTGCAAACTGCTCACTTTTAGCCACTTCAAGATCTGCCACCACAGACTCCCGATTCAACGCCCAGTGAAACAGGTTGTCGTCAACGCGCTGGTTATTCGGGCGATTCTTATGCGCCAAGGGCATGTCTTTATAAATAGGTCGGGTAATGGCAATCACCTCATCCCAAAAGCCCAGGGATTTTTCCAAGTGGCTTATAGCCACCACTTTGTCCGACTCTTTACCCTGGGTTCGAAAAGTTTGCAGCGCCACGGCACCGCGCAGTTTCTCGGCATAGTAGAGCCCCAGTTTTGCCCAGACTTTCACATCGGCCACTTCATACATCAATGACGGGTTGTTTGCAGTTTTTAGCCTGTGCACCTGACGCAAAGCGTTTTCGCTGTCAGCCTGCATTTGATCTGCCAGTTTAAGTGGCGTTACCGTTTCAGCAGGAATAGCTTCTCCTACAGCGCGTTTCGCCACATAATCTTTTACCGATAACCAGTCAGAACGCAGAGTCGGCTGGATGATTAAGCGCTCCACTGACATGGGCTGCAAACCATCAGGAGAGAGAACCATCATCCCTTCACCGTAGATAGTAAAGTCCCAGGTAAAATCAATAGACGTGGCAAAGTTCAGCTGGGCCTGTGAAGCCAGAGCATAGGCCTTAAGCAGCGGCTTGGCGATTTTTCCATAGCGATTCACAAACTCTGCTTCGAATACACTATCCGGTGTTTCAGGGTTATACAGTAAACGGCCCCACAATTTGTAAAAAAGCCATTGCCTTTCAAAGGCGTAGTTCCAATCTACCGGCTCATCGATAGCGGTGAAATAATCTTTGGCCGGGATATAACTTTCCGAGCCGACAAAGTAACCGCCCACATAATCATGATGGGCATTCAATTTCAGGTGCTCGCGTATGAAATTGGCATCCCCCCAACGCAGGGCAAAGAAGTCCTCATTGCGAATCATCCAGGCCACTTGGTAATTGTCGGGTGCCGGATTGAAATAGGTATCTTTTAGCGCTCCACCATGTACCTTGACCAACTCGGGCGTGGAATGAGCATGGGACCAGTTGAATTTGATCTCCATCCAGATGGGGCCGTCAAAGTCATTGCCCAACTTTTCGATCGCTTCGCGGGTCAGTTCCTCGGTCGCCTTATCCGTTGACCCCCCCTGCCCCAACCCAGCCGAAAACGGCGCACGGAAAATCATTTTGGAAGGACGATCCGCCGCTTGCATACCTGCAATAATGGTTTCGTCCATCCAGTCCTGCCGTTCTTTTGGGGTCATCGCCCCCATTTGCTCGCCAAAGGAAAACCCAAAGCCGGTGAGATTGGGATATTCTTCCAACACCTGAGTGACACTCTCTTTGGTATAGCGTTTTACGATGTCACTGGTCTGTGCTTCGCCTTTATAATCCGCCTTGCCTTTGTAATAAGGGAAATAATTATTGCCTTCAAGCTTATGTGCATCGGCAAACTCTTTACTTACCAATACATTCCAATTAACCAGATAAGTGTCGATACCCCGTTCCTTTGCCATAGCAAAAATGCTCTGGAATAACTTGCGCCACTCCGCCAGTTCTGCATCGGAGAAACGAGTTGCCTCCGGAAAATTCTTTGCTTTGATCATGTAGGGAAAAGGATGAAGGTTCCACAAGGTCAGAGCGTTAAAACGGTTTTCCACCATCATGTCGAGGAAGGCTTTCCAGTACTTCACATCCCTGACGGTTTCATAGTGCAAATCTAACGCTGAACTTGAGCGGTAAGAATCCCAGGGAAGATTATGCTTGATAGCCCGAAAAGGCAGCGCCGGGTTTTCTTGCTGAGACTGAATCGACTCCAGCTTCTGGCCGTTACGCAATTGTTCAACAATAGCAAAAGCACCATAAATCAATCCACGCTGATCGCCACCTTGAATCGCGAGATGGTTGTTCCCGGTTTCTAAAGCAAAAGCCTCCGGTTCGATGTCGGTATTTATCTCAAAGGAGACCGTAAAGTTATGCTGTCCCGGAGATAAGGTCACCGTATAAGCATTTTCGCTCAGTGCTTGCTGGAGCGTCTCAATCGCATAAGCAACCTGAGAGCCCGGCAATTGATGTTGCACATACACCGTACGGGCAGAAGCTGTACTGGCACCTACTAGCAACAGCAGGATGATATTCAATAATTTTGGCATAACGTATTTAACCTTTAACTATTCTTTCAAAGAGGCTTTATTTTCACTTGTCGAAGCCGGATGGTTCCCGCCCCCCATTGCAAGCCGATATGTCCCTGACTAAACTTTGAGTCGCTAACGTTGGCCGTCGTTGCTCCATTTAATTTCACTGTCAGCTGTGAGCCCTCAAGACGGATTTCGTAGGTATTCCAGCGCCCACCAGCTCGCGGGGCTGGGTTTGGTGCTGGTGCCACATGGACGATACCGCCAGTGGCATAGGTCTGATCAGAGCGCTGATCAAATATGTTAGCCTCATAACAGGTAGTATCCGTAGGTTTTTCCGGATCCTGACAGCGCATATACACGCCGCTATTAGCATCATCGCTCACCCAGAATTCAACATGCAGCAGAAAATCCTGATAGGCGCTTTTGGTCATCAAAAAGGCATACTGCTGACGCTTATCCTGTGCTTCAACACCCTGCTCGGTTACGACCCAGTTGGCATCGCCAACCGTGTTGAAGTTATCCAGCCCACCGTTGGTATCCAGTAACGTAATCCACGTCTGCTGAGGCTCCTGTGAAGCACAGCCCATAAGAGCAAAGCTCAACAGAATGACGCATACCATCTCTTTCATCTCAATACCTATTCTTTAATTCTTGTTCTTTCGCGTTTTAAAAAGGCTCTCGGTGCAAAGCACCACAACTATTTTGTACATGCTGAGTTACCGGCATCGGCCATAACCACAAAGTTCACGCTGGTGGGGGCCAAGGTAAGTTGACGCCCACTCAACTTCAGCGGTTTAATTTGCGGAAGCGTGTCATTTGCACCCAGCGCCAGTGGTTTGCCGTTAAGCAAGACCACCCTGCTCTGCAACTCGGGGGCTGTCAACGCATACAGCTCAGCGGAACTGGAAAGCTTGAGCTGTGCCGGGGTTTCCTCAAGGTTGATGGCCAATACGGTCACACCCTTACTATTGCCACGCTGGCAATGGGCATAAAGGTGCAAGCCAGGCATCAGCGGACCCGCATCCAGAACTCGGGTACCCATCAACTTTTGCCACATCATCGCGGCCCAATAATTCGGGTTGGGCAAAAAGGTCTTTTCGTCAATCACACCATTGCTACCACTGATCAACGCATGAGTGAAAATTGCATCTAACCCCTTTTTCGCGAGGCGAGCATTGGTATCCAGGTAACGGAAGACATCGAGAAAGGTCGGTGCCCAGCGAGTACCTCCACAGGCGGCTGAGCCAGTTTCGGTATTCCAGATTGGAGCACCCGGTGCATGCTTGTCGCGCAGTTCCACTCGTCGCTCAAGAGAACGTTCCTGACGGGCCAACCATTCTGAGGACAGGGCCTGATCAGCACTGATTCCTCGCTCGGATTCCGGCGGCGCGCAACGCTCCGACAGGGCGCCATAATAATGGTAAGTAAGAATATCGAATTGCGGCTTGGGGTTCGCACTCAGATAGTCCTCTGCGGTGAGACTGCCTGGCATGCCTTCCTTGTAAAGGCCGACTTCAACATCACCGGGGCCGGCAACTTTCAAATCCGGTGCCGCTTTTTTCATAAAGGCGTGAAAGGCGGCAAAGTCTTTGGCGAAACGCGCGGCATCATAGTCCTTGAGCATGTCGTCGTAGGCGGCCATATTCGGTTCGTTGAACATCTCAGCGGCATAGATTTCACCGCCAACGGATTGGGTGTAATCGAGCCAGGACCTGGCGTGAACAGGCGTCCAGACGCCAGCCTCATCGCGCACCCCTTCACTGACGGTAAAGCCGGTTACCACTTTGGCGTCGACGTGTGCGGCGAAATCCAGTGCCCCTTTCCAGGCTTCACGGGTCAATAGCCTATCGTAACCTGCGGGGATTTCTTCCAGGCGGGGCTCGTCGTTATTCTGAAAGTAAACGGAATTGGTCGTGGTCCCGCCATAGCGAACATAGAAGGGGCTCAGCGCAGCAGCCAGTGTTAGAAGCCTTGGGCTGGAAAGATCGGCAGGTGCACGCGGCTCGCGAATAGCAGATAAATCACCGGCATAGTCGCGCAGTGTTTCTCCTTCCGGCATATCGTCATAGGTCACCCATGTATCTCCACCCGTGAGGTGCGACATACCAATCTGGTAGGACTGGAAACGTTCGTCAATAGTGCGCACTAATGGCATTGTCGCGACGTCGAGTCGAGTTGATTCAGAGCCGGACATCGCTTGCGCAGGACTGACACTGAAGCTTGCCAGTGTGATGGCAGCAGCGAGAGACAGTGACCATTGATGATGTTGCATAACCTACCTCTTATTATGATGGTTGCTTTGCTTAAAAATCGATAGCTTGTTAGCTTGCTTCGTCGCTACACTCCTGAGCCTGCCCCATTAACGCAGTGAATGCCTTGGGTACGCAATGACGGATTAATAGCGGTAGCACTCATTAGCGCCGGTGCTTGTTATCGGTAAATTTATCGATTATTTCCATAACCTTAAGCCCTGCCTCTCCCGTGCAGGGGTTTTCGCCTTCGCCCCTGAAGTACTTAACGACTTTATCAATCATCGGCAGCTGGATATTTTCCGGATGGGTAAATTCAAAGGTTTCTTTTTTTCCTTCCGTCGTTAGTGCGATACATTCTTTTTCATTGAAGAATGAAAATTCAATTTTTCCTCTGCTACCCAATAGAAGGCACTGGTCACGAGCTTCTGATTCGGGCGCATTAAAGCTCCATACACCTTGAAACATTGTGCCATTTTTAAAGACAATCTGGCCGCTGACAAGATCGGCGACTTTCGGATTTTTGCCTTTGGAAAACCCAGAAAAATCTAGCGGCAAACCAAAGTAATACAGCATCAAATCAATCTGATGAGGGCTCAGGTCATGAAATAACCCACCACCGGATATGGCGGCATTGGTCCGCCAGTTTTCTTCTGTCTGGGCAATAATGTCGGATTTTTCAGGCTGAAACATCTCCGCTTTCGCGTACTGAACTTCACCAATGACGCCGGAGTCGATGAGTTCCTTAACCTTCTTAAAGTAGGGCAGTTCACGCCGGTAGTGTGCCAGGCATAGCTTTCGACCCAGCCTTTTTGCCGTATCGATAATGTCACGACTTTCATCGGCGGTTAGCGCCATGGGTTTTTCGAGGTAAATATCCTTACCCGCTTTTAATGCAGCGAGTGCATAGTCTTTATGGGTTGACGGCGGCGTGGCGATATAGATGGCGTTTATATCCTCTCTATTGAGCAAACTATTGGCATCTGTATACCAGTCAGGGACATTATGCCTCTTGGCATAATCCCTGGCTTTGTCTGCATTTCTCCGCATTAGCGCAACAAGCATCGAATTGTCGACTTTGTTGAATGCCGGACCGCTTTTAATTTCCGTGACGTCGCCTGCGCCTATCATTCCCCAACGGATCAAAACTACACCTCATGCTGCAATGTTAAAATGGGTAAACACACCAAGCTGTACCTGGCCAGTGATTTATCGGCAAGCGTCATTGTTAGCCTTCGCTACAGCAAAAAAACTAACACTGGCCGGTGGAAGTTGGATTAGCCCTGCTGCACGGGAAACACCCTTAAGTGCCGGCAAAGCATGATCTGCTGTTAGCGCCAGCACCTGGCCATTCAGCGCAACCGCCTCACTCTGCAGCTCCGGCGCGGTCAAGGTATAGCGCGTGGCAGCCACCGGCAGGCTAATTTCAGCTTGCTGATCGCGGCTCAAATTGATCGCCACTACGGCGACCCCACCGTTGTGGTCTTTCAGGCAATGGGCATAAGTATGTAAGTCACCTTCATTGCTGCCAGCCGTTAACACCACTTCGCCCATCAAACGTCGCCACAGTAATGCTGCCCAGTAATTAGGGCGCGGCAACCAGGTTTCATCGTCAATCAATGCATAATCGCTGGCCGCCAGCGTATTGTGAAAAACCACGGAAGCGCCCTGACTGGCGAAGCGACCGAGCTGATCCACATAGCGGAAGGTATCCAGGAAGGTGGACGACCAGGGGTCACCCCCACAGGCTGCTTGGGCAGTCTCCGTGATCCAGATAGGCGCTTCGGGAGCAAATTGATCGCGCACCCCCCGATAGAAAGTCTGCGCCTGCTCGGCCCGTGACAACCAGCTTTCCTTCAGCGCATCGTCTGGTGAGGTAGTGACATCCCGGGGGTTTTCAGGGTCTCTCTCACCCAGGGATTTACAGCGTTGGGATACTGATCCGTAAAAATGATAGGAGAAGACGTCAAAGTGCGGCTGAGGCTCCCCGCTCAACAAACGGGCCGTACTCATTTGCGGTAGTGGCGTGGTCATCAGTTTGAAACCTGCCTCGCCGGTGGAGCCAGGTCCGACCAGTTTTGTCTGCGGAGAAACACGTTCCACCACTTGCTGAAGCTCCGCATGGTCGCGTGCATAATCCTCTGCCGCATAGGGTACAGGGTGACGAACATTCGGTTCGTTCATCAATTCGACGGCGTCAATTTTTCCGCCCAGAGAATGGGTGTATTTGAACAGAGCAGCAGCCTGGTCCGGTTGCCAGGCACCGGTTTCATCCCGCGCACCGTCACTCACCGCAAATGAAGTGAGGATTTTGGCGTCGACCGCCTCGGCAAAATCAACCAACCCGGCCCACTGAGAACGCGTCAGCACCCCTTGGTAACCTTCGGGCGGATCCATGATCGGCTCGTCGTTATCTTGAAAATAAATGCTGTTAGCCCAGGTACCACTGACCCGCATATAGGCCGGGCCCAGCGCTTCAGCGAGCATTCTTAAACGTTGATTACCTTTGAGATCAAGCGGTTCGCGCTTGCGATAGGCATCGGTTGCGAAACCGGCGCCGTGAGGACCGCTATCATAGGACTCGCTCTTCTTTCCCTCTTCGGGATAGGGCGCCCAGAAATTACCACCGGTGACTTCAACTGACTCCACATTGTAGGACTGGAAACGCTCATCCACCCGCCCTACCACAGCTAATTGCTCAACGGCTATGGCCAACTCATGCTCTGCTGTCCGCGCCTCAGTTACCTTTGGCTGAGTCGTATGTGTTGTATGTGTTGGTTCTTCTGATGAACAGGCGATCATCCCCGTGCCAGCGACAGTGGCCACCAGGACCGCCATGATGTTGTTATAAAGTGATTTCATTATTGTCATTCCTCAATTCCGGTTTGTTCCCTTCTCGCTTATAAAAAAACGTCTACTACCCTCAATATTCCAGCATCAGGCTTCTTCAAGCAGAATTTTAGCAAGAACACCTGGTTGCGTATTCATCACCTGATGCCCCGCATCAACCCGCACAATTTTCTCCGCGTGTAAACGGTCGGCGAAGGTTTCCTGCCAGGCAACTGGCAGACTATTATCCTGCTGACACAAAACATAAGTCGCAGGCACCTCCCCCGTGTGCTCAAACTGCCAGCGGGTTTCAGTATAGGAAGACATGGGCCACTGGTCCTTGCCTATTTTTCCCATAAAGTCGCGGGCTTGCTGCTCATCCATGTCATTGCAAAACATGATTTTCAGTCGCTCTTGGGCACTGGTTGTTTTCGGATCAACCGGCCAACCGACCTGCTCATCGTTACTGCCCTGTACCTGATCACCAATCATCTCGAGTGGCGTTTGTCCGGGGAGCGGAATGGAGCAAGTGACATACATCAGGCGACGAAACAGGTCGGGGCGTCTGGCGGCCATAAATGGCATTACGTTGCCCGCTTGCGAATGGCCAACCAGCACCATATCTGTCATACCGGTACTGTCGAGGTCAGCTATTAGCTCATCAATGATCGACGTAAAGGTCAGCGTCGACGTCTCTTTATCCCGTTTTTCACCACACCCCGGAACATCCAATGTCAGTGCCTTGCCAAACTTTCCGGTTGTTTGTTTATTCAGTTCAGCGATAGTGTCCTGCCAAACCCAACCGCCTTGCCCGCCACCATGCAGGAATGCAAAATTAATCATGTCTATCGACCTTTACAGAGTGGGTTGTTATACATTTTTCTTTCTCAGTCTGTCAGTGGTATGCCATCTTGTATCAGGATGGCCATTGTTATTGCCTAAACATGTTCTCCATTCACCACTGAGCACTTTTTAAACTAGCTTGAATTAATCTCCCACGCAATTGAGTCGTCCAGGTTTTAGTTCAACTCAATTAACTCATATTCTTCCATATAGGGCAGTTTGAAAACGCTATAAGCTCCGCTTTTCTTTACCGGCAAAGCTTTTCCCGATTTTACGGCTCGCGCTTCGGAAAAATGATCTTTCACCTTGATTTCAATATCGTGTACAGGCAGTGGCCTAAAATAGGCGGTATCAGAGTGGCCCGATATATTGACCAGATGCATCAGCTGACGCTGGTGTTGACGCATAAGCGTCATGGCCACAGAAGGGTGGGCATTGGATAAAACATCACGTCCGCCAGGCAGCATCTGGTCAACCAGATTAGTGAGAATGCCGCGATGACTTTCCAGACTGTGACGATGGTATAAACCTCCGATATCCCAGGGCAGCCAGGCGATGTTGCCGCGTCCCATTGGCTTCATCACCAGACCGGGCTTGCCGGAATCTTCCCAGCCGAGCCCGACAAACTCAGGCGGGGCATACAAGGCAGGGGGAACAAAGGTCAGCGGTGCCTTTGCATCCGTTTTCACTTCCAGAAAGTCGCCCTTCATCATCGAGACATCAATGTCCTGCAAGTCGCTGAACAATTTTTTGTCATGGATTTTGAAATAAGCGCCGTCCGGATCTTTCCAGTGTTTGACTATGGGTGCAATGTCAAACTCCGGCGTCCAGGAACTGGCAACAATCAGGTTACCGCCGTTTTTGACATAGGCTTCCAACGCTTTGGGCACTGGCCCGGTGGTAATGACCAGATCAACGTCTCGCTCACCAATCCAATCCAAATGGGTCATGCTGGCGAAGGGGATGTGCTGCTCCGTGAGAAAGCGATACATGCCGCGATAGGCTTCGGTGGAGCCCTCAAAGCCAGCACCCGACTGACCACCCTGTGCAGTCGCCAACAACACCACCCGCGCCTCATTGCGCTGATCGTAGTAGAACTCCTGATGATCCTTTAGCCACTGATAAATAGGTTTAGCCGTCTCAACGGCAGAGCGGTTTTTCAAATCGCCCAACGGACCATTGAGACTCAAGGCGGCAAACCCTCCATTGGCCACACTTTGCCAGATACGCGTCGAGATCTCAGCGCGGGGCACGGCGGAATAACGCCAGGCGAAATCCAAAAACTGCATGGACTGACACATAACTTCAGCATTAGGATAAGAGTTGCGCCATTTATTCACATTATCACTGGCGGTATAAGGCCATAATGGTAGTGGACGATCCAGGCCGGTACTCGATTCACCGTAGACAATATCAGTGAGTTTGGGTGTGCCACCAATTAAAGCCGCCGACGGTCTTTTAGCGCGCATCAAACCGATAATTTTCTCGGAGAACACCTGACCACATTCGCGCATAAACACCCGATAATCGGCATCGGGATCTTTCGGTACAGAACGACCATATTTTTTCTGATACAGCGTCTGACAGTTATCGCAATGACAGATCCCCAAGTAGGTACCGGCATAATCGTGAGTCGGGTTGAGAAAATTATTGAAGAAACAGCCGTCGACATCATAGCGATCCAGCGCTTCCCCCAGAATTTCAAGAGACTTTTGCTGAATCCATCCGCCATTAATACAAACCTGATACAAACCATTGTAAATTGCCGGCGAGCCATCTTCTTTAGTGAAGAACCAGTCAGGGTGCGCGTCGTAAACTTCCTTGCGTGCCTTACTGAAATCCCATCGGCTCACCACGCGAATATCGCGCGAATGTGCTTCTGCCAGAATCTCGCCAAAGGTGTCCTGCCCCTTTGGCAGATAGGCGCTGACATGGGCAAATTCGATGTCCGTTGGATAATAGGCGGTAATACCACCCGCGTTCACCAGCGCGGTATTGACGTTAAGCGCTGCAATTTCGTCCACATACTTGATCGGGTCGATGGCAGCATCGGGCTCGCGCAAGTTGGTTTGCAGCCAGCGTATGGCCCTGCCTTTCCACCAATCCGATGATACATTGATTGAGCTGGCAAAAGCCATGCGTACACCAGACATACCTGAAATAGCAACAGCTGCTGCAGCGGCACCTGTTTTCAGAAAGTCTCGTCTTTTCATTTTGTCTCCAAATATTTAAACAATTATTATAACGCCATCAATGGCGTCATCAGCTCGCACGCTTACTGCAATGGGTATTGCCGGCCTGAGGCAGAACAATAAAATTAATGCTGGTAGGCGCTAAACTAATCTGGTCACTGTTTTTCTGGTCAATGCTTTGCCGTGACGGCACAATGCTCGGTAGCGAATCATCTGACCCGAGTGCTAACGGCTCACCATTCAACAGTACTGTGCGGCTTTGCAATTCAGGCGCTGTCAAGGCATAGAGATCCGCAGGGCCGTCAACCTTGAGGGTTTCCACCTTATCCTGCAGGTTAATCGCCAACACTGTCACGCCGCCTGCATTGCCGCGCTGGCAATGGGCGTAGGTATGCAGGCCTGGCTGATTATCACCTGCATCCAGCACCCTGGTTCCCATCAGTTTGCGCCACAGCAAGGCCGCCCAGTAATCCGCATTGGGCTCCAATGTCTTTTCATCTATCACGCCATTACTGCCACTGATCAATGCGTGGGTGAAGATGGCGTCCAGCCCCTGTTTTGCCAAGCGGGCATGAGTATCGAGAAAGCGAAAGGCTTCCAGGAAAGTCGGCTGCCAGCGGGTACCTCCGCAGGAGGCGGTGCCAGTCTCTGTCAACCAGATGGGGGCGTCAGGCGCGAACTGGTCACGTAGCGCGCGGTAGCGTTGAAAAGTCTTATCAGGGCGGGCTAACCATTCTTCGGTCAAGGCTTGCTCGGCGGAAACTCCAGCCGGCGAACCAGCGGGCACGCAACGTTCGGCAACAGCGCCGTAAAAGTGATAGGTGATGAGATCCGCATCAGGCCGTGGCTCGGCTGACATATATTGTTCGGGAGTCACTTTCTCCAACGAGGGAATGGGCACCGGAATACCCAGCGCGGCAACACCCGGTGCACCCAGTTTGGTCTCTGGTGCGGCTTTGTCCATAAACGCACTAAATGCAGCAAAATCTCGAGCAAAGTCTTCGGCACTTTCACCTTCTTCGGTTCGGCCGGGCTCGCGCGCATTGGGTTCATTGTACAGCTCGGCGGCATAGATTTCGCCACCGATAGACCGAGTATAGGCCACAAATGGCGCTGCATGCGCCGGCGTCCAGGCATGCGACTCATCTCGCACGCCATCACTGACTGTGAAACCGGTTAATACTTTGGCATCCACCGCTTCGGCAAATTCAAGCGCCCCTTGCCAACTATCACGCGTTAGTACCCAGCGAAAACCCGCTGGCGGACTGGCTAAACGAGCCTTATCATTGTTTTGAAAATAAACGGAATTGGTTGTGGTACCACCATAGCGAATATAGAGCGGTGATAGCGCTTCAGTGAGCTTGCGAAGGCGAGGATTGGTCAAATCGGTGGGGGCGCGTACTTCGCGAATCGCTTCGAAATTTTCAGCCTGCTCAGCTTCACCCTCACCCTTCGTACCATCGTAGGTTTTCCAGGTCTCACCCCCGGTCAGGTGCGACATACCAATCTGGAAGGACATATACCGCTCATCAATAGTTCGGACGAGAGGCATGTTTTGGGCATCGATTTTGGGTATATCTGGCGTGAAAGACATGGCGAACGCCATGTTCAGTGTTAAGCCTGCACCTATCCCACCGAAAGTTATACGCGTTATTTTATTTTTCATTAGTCCCCCTATTGATAACTCGATAAACAACTGCAAACCAGCATGACTCTGCATGAATCTACACAGCTCTAAATCAATTCGGAATCTATTGTGCAAATTTAACCCACTAGGGTATATAAGAAAGCTGAATTTAACCTGAACAGCTCAGGTCACTCAATGAATTGCAGAGCGGAGGGTAACAGCGGGTTAAGCAAAGACAATTAGACGGAAGGGTAGACTAATCAAAGCTCAGGCTTGGCAAGTTGGCAGGGTCACCGTGACCACTAATCCCATTTGACTGTTAGATAACTGAATATCTCCGCCATGTTTTCGAGCGATGGACCGGGTGATGGCAAGACCTAAGCCGATGCCACCTGTTTGTGGATTACGTGAGGGCTCTCCCCTACTAAAGGGCCGAAACATGTCATCCAACTGCGCGGGATCAATGCCGGGGCCGCGATCAGCAATCTTGATAACCACATCCCCCTTACTCACCTCTAAACTAATCTCTGCGAGCTCGCCAAATTTAATGGCGTTGTCGATCAGGTTCTGAAACAAACGAATAAATTGCAGCTCATCACCTTTTACAAGGACAGATACAGGTTTCAGGGCAGGATTAGATAATAGCTCGACAGGATTGCCAATCGCCTGTTCGGCCTCAGCAATGGATTCAAGCAGTTTTTTAAGATCGACATGATCTTCACCCGGCGCTTGCTGACCCTCGCGGGCGAATTCCAGAGTCGTAGAAATCATGGCATTCATTTGTTCGATATCACGCTGAACGCTGTCGCTTAATACGGGTGAAGCAGTTTCGACGCGAAAGGCAATGCGTGATAGTGGCGTTCTGAGATCATGCGCAATCGCTGCCACCAGTGCCTCACGTTCCCTTAACTGATCCTGTATCCGAAGCTGCATGGCGTTCAGCGCTCGCGCGGCAATGCGCATCTCCTGCGGTCCATTTTCTTCCAATAGCGGTGCCTGATGATCCCGGCCAATGGCATCGGCCGCAGCCGCAAACTCATGGATCGGTCTGGATAGTCGTCGCGTGAATAACCAGGCCATTACCAGCAAAGCACTCAAACTAACAAGAAGTGTTAGTGCGATTCGCACTTGCCATTGATTCTGCCAGGGCGCTGGCTGTACAGCGCCTACACACCAGTAATCCGACCACTGACGGGCAAACGTCACTTCCCGTAAAAAGATGACTTCCTGTAACTCGCCCACACGGCCATCAAGGGAAAGCTGCTTAATTCGCTTGATCGGTATATCACTATCTACAGGCCAAAAAAGTCGCACAGCTGACTCCTCAACCCCCAACACATGTGCCAGCTGTAACCGAACTAAAGTATCAGTTGTCATATTTTCGGGGGTTGGCGGTTGCTGGCTGCGAACCAGTTGCAAACTCTGCATATCGTCCAGGATGGGTAGTGCTTTATCACAGGAGGGGTCCGCCAACTGTCTGGCAATGCCGGATAAGGTGGTAGCCCCGGATTCAACGTGTGGTAAAAGTATAACCGTATAAAAACCTGCCAGGTGCGACAAGATCAGTGCGGCGACCAGCACTAAATAGGTTTGGCGAAACAAGGTTGTTGCACCCGTGGTGTGCTTCTTAGTATCTGCTTTATTCATCGCAGGCCAAGGTAAACATATAGCCTTCATTACGCACCGTGCGTATTGGCGCCCTGGGGCCAAGCTTTTTGCGCAGGCGACTCAGTGTTACATCAATGGCACGATCATAGACCGGCGCATCCGGTCCCTTGGTCAGCTCGATCAACTGGTCCCGGGTCAACAATCGCTGCGGGTGATCGAGAAAGGTGGTTAGTACACGAAACTCCATATCGGTTAATGAAGCAGCAACACCCTGATGAATCACGACCCGATTGACAAGGTCAAGCAACCAGTCCCCGAAGCGACGACTGGGGTTTGTTGTGGCGTTATCATTACGGCGCAGTACCGCGCGAATTCGGGCCAGCAGTTCACGGGGATTGCAGGGTTTGGGAAGATAATCATCGGCGCCCATTTCCAAACCCACAATGCGGTCCGTATCCCCTCCCATTGCGGACAACATAATAATGGCCGGACGATCGGGCCCTTTGAGACGCCTCACTACAGACAAGCCATCTTCTTCCGGCATCATTAAATCCAGCACAATACAATCCTGCTGCTCTTCGGCCAGGCAGCTATCCATTTCCCGACTGTTAGCAGCTGTAGTAACCGAATAACCATTGGCCGAGAGGTAGTCGCAGATCAGCCCACGAAGATCCGCATCATCATCGACTACCAGAACCTTAGGCGTGCTCATTGACGCTCACTCATTTAAACCGTCCATATCGCAACCTGATAAACCCCGCTCATTCGTGTCTTAAGGCCTCAATTGGATTCAGCGAGGCCGCTCGCCTCGCCGGAAAATACCCAAAGATAATACCGATCAATGCGGAGAACAGGAAGGCCATAGCCGCCACGCCAAAATTAAAGGAAAACGGCAGGCCGGCAATAAACGACAAGCCTGAATAGGCAACAAAGGCAACTAACAATCCAATGATGCCGCCTATCGCCGAGAGCGTAATCGCCTCAATCAAAAACTGCATTAATACCTCATGGCGCAAAGCACCAATCGCCAAACGGATACCAATTTCACGGGTGCGCTCGGTGACGGATACCAACATAATATTCATGATGCCAATGCCACCGACCAGCAGACTGACGGCGGCTACGGCCCCAATAAACAGCGTTAAGGTCTGGGTGGTACTGGCCAGTGTGTCTGATAACTGCTTGGAGTCAAAGATAATAAAATCATCCTCCATACCACGGCGCAGGTGTCGGCGTTCACGCATCAGTGCCGTCAGTGCGTCACTTACCGCCGCGCTATCAAAACGCTCATCAACGGCAATCTGAATCGATTGAACATTCTGGTTGCCGTTCAGTCGACGCATAACGGTTTTCAGGGGGAGAATCACCTGATCATCGGGGTCCTGCCCGAAACCGCCCTGCCCGCGTTTTTCCAGCACCCCGACAATCTGACAACTGATATCGCGCAACCGCAGACTTTTGCCGACCGCGGATGTATTGCGAAACAGTTTTGAGCGCACGGTATCACCGATAATACAAACTGATTTGCCGGAAAACAGTTCCGCCTGACTGAATTGCCGCCCATCGGCCATTACTCTATTTGAGGCCCAAAAGTATTCGTTGGTGGTACCCGTAACTGAAGTCGACCAGTTCTGGGCTTCATAGATAGCAGTGGCCTGAGTTGAAGTTTGCGGGGCCACTGTCCGCAACCCTGCAATCTGGGAGCGAATTGCTTCGACGTCATCCATCTCAAAAAGCTTGGGTGGCTTACCACCACCACGACCAAAACCCTGTCCAGGACTCAGCGTTAGCATATTGGCACCAAGACTGGACACCTGTTCCTGTACCGAAGCTGTCGCACCATTGCCGAGTGATACCATCGTCACCACCGAAGCCACCCCAATAATAATACCTAACATCGTCAAAAAGGCGCGCATTTTGTGACGCTGAATTTCCTTTAACGACAGCTGTAAACTGGTCCCAATCGTTTTAAGCATTTGTCACCTCTTCGTTCTGCTCAATGCGTTGCACCAACCCGTCCTTGAAATGAACAATGGTACGAGCATATTCAGCCATATCCGGCTCATGGGTGACCATCACAATACTCAGCCCGTTCTCGCGGTTTAACTCAGACAGCAGTTCCATCACTTCAAAACTGCGCTCACTATCAAGATTACCGGTCGGCTCATCGGCTAGCAGAACCTGAGGTTCGGTCACTAAGGCGCGGGCAATCGCAACCCGCTGTTGTTGGCCACCTGATAGCTCCGCTGGTGTGTGGTTAGCCCACGGGGTTAACCCGACACGATCCAGAGCCGCCATGGCAGCCTTGTGCCGAACCGCACTCGCTTCTCCGCGATAAAGCAGTGGCAGCTCAACATTCTCCAAGGCACTGGTTCGAGCTAACAGATTAAAGCCCTGAAACACAAAGCCGATATAACGGCGGCGTAATAGTGCCCGCTGGTCCTGAGTGAAATCTTGTACCGCATGGCCAAGAAACCGGTACTCACCACTTGTGGGTACATCCAGGCAACCTAAAATATTCATCATCGTCGATTTGCCGGAGCCGGAGGCACCCATCACCGCAATAAAATCCCCGGCTGCCACGGTGAAATCTACACCGCGCAGGGCCTTGAATGCATTCTGGCCCGAGCCAAAACGCTTGGTAATATTGCTCAGTTCAATCAATGTATTGTTCATCGTACTAGCGCCAGTTCTCCAGTAACGACATTCAACCCTTCCCGTAAACCTTCACCACTGACAATGGTCCAGTTGCCATCGGTATTGCCAACCCGTACGGCTAGCTGACTCAGTTCTCCCTCCGCCGATAAAACGGTTAGCTGCTGTAAAGACCCTCTGCCAATCCCCACCTCTTGCCGGGTAGACCCCTTGGGTCCTGAAAATAAACCCTGCGCTTCCTCAGTAAGGCCTCCGGGGGTATAACGCAAGGCTGCATTGGGTACTAACAGGGCACCTTGTTCGCGACTGGTCAGAATACTGGCTGTTGCTGTCATGCCGGGGCGCAATGCCAGATCCTCATTGTTTACAGTTAACACCGCCCCATAGGACACCACCGTAGACGCCGAACTGGCAGTGCTACTGGCCGTGCTGGAATTGGCTCCCACGTTCACTCGTGTGATAACGGCTTCAAAGGTTTTACCCGGATAGGCATCCACCGTAAACGTCGTTGGCTGTCCGGTGGCTACCTGCCCCACATCCGCCTCATCCACTTTGACTTCAAGCTTCATGGCAGCAAGGTCTTCAGCGATAACAAACAGTGTCGGCGTACTGAATGACGCCGCCACTGTCTGCCCCGGCTCTATTTGCCGGGAGAGAATGACACCGTCGACCGGCGAGCGAACCGTCGCTTTGTCGAGATTGGTATGATCGGTGGAAAGCTGGGCTCTGGCGGCACTGACCGAAGCACGCGCCGAAGCGAGATTGGCAATAGCGCGCTTGGATTCTGCCTGCACAGAATCCAACTCTGCCTGTGAGGGAACTTTGCCACCAGACAAGCGGTGCACCTCTTCCAGTCGAGCCTGCGAGGCACGGGTTAATTCAACCGAGGCTTCCGCCTGAAGTACGCTCGCTTTAGCCTGCTCGAGGGAGGCCTCACTGCGGAGAATCGCATCCTTAAGTTTTTCCGTATCGATCTGTACCAGTGGATCATTTTTATTCACGCGATCGTTAATGTCGACAAACACCTCATCAATCAACCCCGACAATTCCGATCCCACCGAGACTTCATTGGTGGGTTCCAGGTTACCCGTAGCTGTTACGTGCACCATCATATCGCCACGCTGTACCTCTGCCGTTGCATACTGGGGCGCTTTACTGCCACCACCAATTAACGAAGTAATCATTAGCAACAGGATCAGGCCCAAGCCTATCACCCATCCCCAGCGTTTAAGTTTGGATGACTTTTTGCCTGCTGGTTGACCAAGAAATTCTTCGAGACTTTCTTCACCTTCCTTTGCAACAGGAATATCAGTTTTCTGATTCATTCTCTTTACCCTTTAACGATAGGCTCACCGGCCCTATCAATTTCAAATCAGCAATTTCAAATCAGCAATTTCAAACCAGCAATTTCAAATCTGTAGTTTCAAACCAGTAACGTCAAACCCTTGGTAAAAAATTTACACTTAAAAACCGGTTTATTGAGTTAAAAATTTTTCTGCTGTGGTACTGGCAACATGCCAACCACCGCCCAGTGCTTTAAACAACTGCACCGCGGCGGTTGATCGGGATGAACTGGCGGATACTCTGCTGTCCTGCACCGAAAGCAAATTGCGCTGCGCATCCAGTAAGGTCTGAAAATCAATAGCCCCACTTCGATAACGAATTTCAGCCAGTTGCACACTGGCCAGAGCTGCGATTTCAGCATCATTCAGTGCTGCCTCACGCTCACGAGCCGAACGGCTGGCTACTAAGGCATTTTCTACATCCTGCAAGGCAACAAGGATGGATTTTTGATAATTGGCCAGCGCCACATCTGCACTACCTTTTTGTTGTTCGATACGCGCCCGAATCTGTCCACCCTGAAAAATCGGCGCCGTAATACCTCCCATCAAACTCCCCAACGAAACATCAAATAAATCACCCACCCGATCACTGGAGGTATTTAGTCCACCGCTCAAACGCATAGCTGGATACAGATCTGCCTCGGCAACACCGATACGAATCACTTCAGCTTCCAGGGCGTGTTGTGCTGACAACACATCGGGGCGCCGGGACAGTAATTCTGCGGGTAAGCCAATGCCGGCGAGTTCGGGAGGTTTTGGTAGTGTTCCAGCAGCCTTCATCAACAGCGCTGCGTGACTGCCCGGCGCAGAGGCCAGCAGCACATCCAGTTGGTGTAGAAATGTGGCAATACTTTGCCGTAGTTGTGGGATTACCGCTCGGGTCTGAGCCACGACGGTGCGCGCCTGCTCAACTTCCAGTGCATCACCCTGCCCGGCCTCATTGCGCCACTGGGCAATCTGTAAATTTTCTAGCTGAATACTCAGATTTTTTTCAGCAACATCTAAACGCGCTTGCGCATCACGTAAGGAGATATAGTTGAGAGCGACATCCGCAGCAATCACACGCTGCACATCATAAAGGCTGGCCTCACTGCTTTGCAGACTTAACGCAGCCGCTGCCGCCGTATTGCGCAGCTTGCCAACAAGGTCCAGCTCCCAGGTTGCATCAAGCCCCATGCTATAGTTTTTATTATCAACGGCAGGGCCTTTAAGCGATTTCTGCCGCAGTGCATCAGCCCCAATACTTACCGAAGGCCAACGTGCGCCGCTGGCGGCATCATAACTGGCGCGAGCAGAACGCAACCGGCCCTGTGCCACTGCAATATCATTGTTAGAATCCAACGCCTGTTTAATTAAATCGGTTAAAACGGGGTCCTGAAATTGCGTCCACCATTGCAGCAGATTCTCTTCAGCACCTTCAGATGTCGTCTCCTGCCATTGATCGGGTACTATCGTCTGACTTTCAACAACTACCTGTGAGGCCGTTTGCATCACCGCAGAGCATGCCGTTGTCAGGGTTAATAAAACCACCACACCCAACTTAACGCAGCACTGACGAATAACACAAAGATTCGACTTTACATCGAAAGTATTCAATAAGATAAAAGAGTTACGCAAACTTATCACCCTGCCAGTTCGGTTAGACCCAGAGGCTGGACTATCCAGCCTGAACAACACAGGTTGAGTTATACGTTGCTAATACTTCTGGAAAATTTCAGGACTGAAATAATTAAAACTTTCTTCGGGATTAGAGAAAATCAAAAAGCCATAGATTCCCGCTTACTCGAACTGGTGGACCCTGTCGCTCTGAAACTCGCGGCCAATGTCAGCCCCAATGCAGAACAGGTGATACGGCAGTTGGAATAAACCCGGTTAGTTTTCGGCGAATTAACTCAGGTTCGACCTGTCACGGGGTTGCTATGAACAGGGTCCATCTACATGCGATTGGGCAGTGTCAGTACTTCCTATTACCATGCAATTCCGCCCCTTGTTTTTTGCACTGTACACCGCATCGTCGGCGACCTTGATCAGGTCATCAAGCCGCTGGGTAGTGATGTCGTCAAAGGTGGCGACGCCAATGCTGATTGTGATTATGCCCTCCTCCGATTTGGCATGTTCAATCGTTGCATTGCGGACCTCCTCTACCATCTTTTCGGCTAACAATGCTGCCCCGATAGCATTAGTTTCTGGAAGAATAGCCACAAACTCTTCACCGCCGTACCGGGCAACCACATCCTGTGACCGTCGCACACAGCTTCTGAGTATGCACGCCACATGTTGCAAACATGAATCCCCGAGCTGGTGACCATAATAGTCGTTGTAGTCTTTGAATCGATCGATGTCGATCAACAAGCAGGAAATAGGCTGCCCGGAACGCTGCGCGTGCCCCCACTCACGTTCAAGCAGCTGATCAAAATGGCGCCGGTTGGGGAGGCCGGTTAAGGCATCCGTCAGGGATATTCTATGCAGTACCTCCTTAGCCTGCTCCAGTTGCGTATTGGTACTGGAAAGCTCATCGATCAAATTCTCATTTTCAAAGCGTAAACGGAGCCCCGCCATAAGCGTCCGGTGTGAATTATTATGAGTCATAAACAACATTAGCATGAACACCAGGACCACAAGGCCCGAGGCATAACCCACGGCATCGCCCTGAAGTAACGACAGAATCACAGCCGGCAACAGCATAGGTGTCAGGTAAGCAGCGTACACCAGGCGATCACTCAACATTGATGCGACACCACCCGACGCCATACCACCAAGCACCAGTAGATAAAGCATACGATAGCTTTCTGGAACGAGCCAACCGAACATCTCAAAGCCCACCCCCCAAAATACGCTTGAGACCATTGCCCCAATAAGGAATATTCGCTTTGTAGCAGAAGTATTTTGTGCTACCAGGCCAACACTTAAAACGTAACGAATATGGACAAAGCGAAGGGTGGTGACGACAACAAGCATGGCAAACCAGCCAAGCAAAATGGAAAAATCGACCTGCGACCACATTGTGGCCACCACAATGCAGCCAATAGGCAAGTGAAAAGGCACTGAACGGAGTGCATTGGCGTAGAGGAAGTGAACACTCTGTTCCTCAATCCACAGAGTAAACTGCTGTCCGGTGGACGTATTTATATAAACCCCCTAGCCTGCCTCTCAACGTGCCAATAAGCACTGGCAGACCATACTGACCTGGATAGACCATGACCGCGTTAAAGGCCATATTATTCCAAGATTAGCCCATAAAACCACGTTTTCTACAAAGTAGCCAAGCATTATCAGAGTATTAATTGACATGGCACAAATGGTTTAAATTAGCCGAAGCGAAACACAGACCGAATTGCGGATTTGCTGTGGCCAGGTCCATTTTGGTACCCGCTGGGCAGTCCAAATTGCTACGCAATTTGCCGAACCTGAGCACAGCCCGACCTTTCCAGAGGCTATACCAGAGGCTATAAATGAAAAAGGCCACCCGATGGGTACACAGAAGACATGGATCCAGAGGTATGTCGGAAGGATGGACTGACAACAGCCTAGGGCTGCTGTCACCCCTGCGGGGCGACCGGTGGTCGGTCTAAATTTTGTCCGGGACAAAATTTATCGAACCGGAAGGTTCTCACCTGACAAACGCCGCACACAAAAAAGGCCACCCGGTGGGTGGCCTTTTTTGTATGGCGCGCTCGGAAGGATTCGAACCTTCGACCGCTCGGTTCGTAGCCGAGTACTCTATCCAGCTGAGCTACGAGCGCGTAATTGAATCTTCCTTAAACCTGACATCACAACACGATTCAGATGCAGTGATGGATAGAGTACCTAGGTACTCGATTTAGCCTCCGGCTAAATCCCCGGCCACTTGCTCAAGCAAGTGCCGCTTCGGCGGGAAAAGCAGTGCTTTTCTTATACCGCCTACGCCCAACTGAGCTACGAGCGCGTAGGGTGCGCACTATAGGGATGTGCGACTGTTTAGTCAATAGCTTCAAGGACTTATGTGTCGCTGAAACCAAGACTGGCCTGCAATAGAAGGAGGGATGGACTGATAAAAACCTCTGGGGTTTTATCACCCTTACAGGGCAACCTTCGGTTGGTCCAAATTGCTCTCGCAATTTGTCGAACCACTCGGGTTCTCATCCGCCCTGCTTCGCAGGTTATTTTAAAAGCCCTCTTCAAAGGGCTTTTAAAATAATGGCGGAGAAGGAGGGATTCGAACCCTCGATACGGTTTCCCATATATACCCTTAGCAGGGGCACGCCTTCAGCCACTCGGCCACTTCTCCACACTAACTCTTGTGTTGTTTTATACTGGTGCACTTCCAGTCGACATTAAATTATCCGCTCGGGCATTGAGCCCTCTCGGATAACCCCTTCAGCCATTGATGCTTTTAGCCTAAGGGCTAAAAACACCCCTCCGGGGCTGCGTCGCAAGCTCCTTGTCCAAACTGCGGGGCAGTTTGTCGGCCACTTCTCCACACTAACTCTTATGCAGTTTTATACTGGAGCACTTCCAGTAGTTTTGCCAGCCTTTTGCCCTGCAAAACAAGCGCGGCATGATACCACATTTGTCGATTTTTCAAAGGGTTAAATCAAACGCCTTGGTTTATTCACTGATGCTTTCAATATCCGCATGCTTCTCGCGCTGAATACGGTCGTAAATTTCTTCGCGGTGAACTGCGACATCCTTGGGAGCATTGATACCCAGCCGCACTTGATTGCCTTTAACCCCCAGAACGGTGGCGGTTACATCGTCACCAATCATCAGGGTTTCACCGATTCGGCGGGTTAGGATCAGCATGCTTCTCTCCTGAACAAACGCCGCCATTGTTCTGGCGGCTTACTCTATTTTGATCATTATAAATTTAAAAGGTCTACCTTCCCTGCAGGCTTGCATTAAGCCTCGGCAGGTTTTTGGTCCAGGCCAAAGGCTGTGTGCAATGCGCGAACAGCTAATTCGAGGAATTTCTCATCAATCACCACGGAGATTTTGATTTCAGAGGTGGTGATCAGTTGAATATTGATATTGACGTCGGCCAGCGCTTTAAACATGATGCTGGCGATGCCCGCATGAGAACGCATACCCACACCCACAATAGAGACTTTGGCAATTTTCGCGTCGGTCTCTACGTGATGAGCCCCCAGCTCCTCCGCCGTTTTGCGCAGAATCGCTTCGGCCTTGACCATTTCATTACGGTGCACGGTAAAGGTCAGGTCATTGGTATTGTCCGCACCGGTGTTCTGTACGATCACATCAACTTCAATATTAGCCTCACTGATTGGCCCCAGAATGCGGTAGGCAATGCCGGGGGTGTCGGGCACACCCGAGATTGTCAGTTTGGCCTCATCACGGGTAAAGGCGATCCCTGAAACGGCAGGAGTCTCCATAGCTGTATCTTCCTCTAAACTAATCAAGGTACCGGGACCATCGATAAAACTGTGCAGCACACGCAGTGGCACATTGTATTTGCCGGCAAATTCAACGGCGCGAATCTGCAGGACTTTTGAACCAAGACTGGCCATTTCCAGCATCTCCTCAAAGGTGATGCGGTCCAGCCGATGGGCACAATCTACTACCCGCGGGTCGGTGGTATACACCCCATCCACATCGGTATAAATCTGGCACTCATCGGCTTTTAGTGCAGCTGCGAGAGCTACGGCAGTCGTATCTGAGCCACCGCGACCCAGTGTGGTGATATTGCCATGCTCGTCAGCTCCCTGAAAACCGGCAACAACCACGACTCGGCCAGCTTCAAGGTCAGCGCGAATATTAGCTTCATCAATTTCACGAATACGGGCTTTATTATGAGCGCTATCGGTCAGGATACGAACCTGAGGGCCGGTATAGGAACGGGCTGGCACACCTCGTTTATTGAGCGCCATGGCCAACAGGGCGATAGTCACCTGCTCACCGGTAGAAACCAACACATCCAGCTCGCGCGGGGTGGGTTGCTCCTGAATTTCATTGGCCAGCGCAATCAGACGATTGGTTTCGCCGCTCATGGCAGAAACAGCGACCACCATATCGTGGCCCTCGGCGCGAAACTTGGCCACTTTCTCGGCCACGCCTTCAATGCGCTCGATGGTACCTACAGAGGTACCACCAAATTTTTGAACGATTAAACTCATTATTGCCTATTCACTCGATAGGGAGGCTATTTACTCTATTGGGAGCCTCTGACAAGCCCGGTTCAGAAAGCTTAAGCAAGCACTACACAGCCTTCTGCACCCCGTAAAAGGGCGCCAATTAAACACTAATTCAGGTATAAGTTAAACCTTCTGCGATAGCCCAATGATGGAAATTTATTGCTTAGCCTGCCGCTACCCAATCTTTAACTGAGCTCAGTGCTGCCGGCAGTGCTGACACATCGGTTCCAGCCCCTTTAGCCTTATCCGGCTTGCCGCCACCTTTACCGCCAACCAGCGGCGCAAAATGCTTCATCAGGTCGCCAGCGCGCAGCTTAGCTGATAAGTCAGCACTTACACCACAGGCCAGATTGATACGATCGCCGTCTACACTAGCGAGCATCACTACCGCGCTACCCAGCCTGTCTTTTAACTGTGCAACCGTGCTGTCGAGGGTTTTCATATCCGCGCCATCGAGCTGGCTGGCAATTACCTTAATGCCACCCACATCTTCTGCCTGACTGGCAAGGTCACTGCCGGCGGCCGAGGCCATTTTCGCTTTCAGAGCCGCCAGTTGTTTTTCCAGTGTTTTTTTCTCGTCCAGCAATTGGCTGACTTTTTCCAGCGCCGTGTCTTTATTGGCTTTAACCACCGCCGCGATGGACTGTAACTGCTGCTCGGACTCATCAATCTGCGCCAGTGCACCTGCGCCAGTCACCGCCTCGATACGACGCACACCGGAGGCAATACCCGACTCTGACACTATTCGTATCAGGCCAATATCACCCGTGCGTTTAACATGAGTCCCGCCACAGAGTTCAACCGAGAAGCCATCGCCCATCGCCAATACGCGGACACTATCGCCATACTTCTCACCGAACAGCATCATGGCGCCAAGCTCCTTGGCCTGCTCCATATCGGTCACCGTGGTTTCAACGGCAGTGTTGAGGCGAATCTGCTCATTCACCAGATCTTCGATCTGCTTTAATTCTTCCGCAGTCACAGCTTCAAAATGGGAGAAGTCAAAACGCAGTTTTTGCGAATCCACCAGCGAGCCCTTTTGGGTGACATGATCACCCAGCACTTTGCGCAAAGCGGCATGCAAAATATGCGTGGCCGAGTGATTAAGCGCTGTCGCCTGACGCACAGAGTTATCAACCTGAGCCATCAGCTTGTCACCTACCGATAGTGCACCCTGGGTTACCACTCCATGATGCAAGTGGTTGTCATTGCTCTTGGTGGTGTCGAAGACTTCGAAGCGGCTATTAGAAGACACAAGCAAACCACTATCACCCACCTGACCACCGGATTCGCCATAAAAAGGTGTCGATGCGAACACCACCACACCCTGCTCGCCTTCCTGTAAGCCTTGCACCAATTCACCGTCTTTTAACAAGCCAGTAATCTCGCACTCAGCGGATAGCTTGTCGTAACCGGTAAATTCGGTAACGCCATCGATCGCGACGCCTTCGGCCAGATCCATTTTAAAGTTGCTGGCGCTGCGGGCGCGCTGGCGTTGAGCTTCCATTTCGCGCTCAAAGCCTGCTTCGTCGAGTGTCAAATTGCGCTCGCGAGCGATATCACCCGTCAAATCAACGGGAAATCCGTAGGTGTCGTACAATTTAAAGATAGTCTCGCCGGGAATCTCCGTGCCCTTCAGCGTATCTAAATCAGCCTCCAGAATCTTTATGCCCTGATCAAGGGTCTTGGCGAATTGCTGCTCTTCTGTCAGCAGTACTTTTTCCACCTGTGGCTGCAGCTTGACCAGATCGGGATAGGCTTCGCCCATTTCCTTGGCCAATGGAGCCACCAACTTATAGAAGAAGCTATCGGTCGCGCCAAGCTTATTACCGTGACGCACTGCGCGCCGAATGATACGGCGCAGCACATAACCGCGACCTTCGTTAGAAGGCAACACACCATCAACCACGAGGAAAGCGCAGGAGCGGATATGGTCGGCAATAACTCGAAGAGAAGTATTGCTGGTATCGCTAACACCCAGCACCTCACCTGCTGCATTGAGCAGATTCTGGAACAGATCGATTTCGTAATTGCTGTGAACGTGTTGTAGCACGGCAGCAATTCGTTCCAGCCCCATACCAGTATCCACAGAAGGCGCGGGTAAATCGTTCATGCTGCCATCGGCATCGCGATTGAACTGCATAAACACATTGTTCCAGATTTCAATAAAACGATCGCCATCTTCCTCGGGCGAGCCCGGAGGTCCACCCCAGATTTCCTCCCCGTGGTCATAGAAGATTTCGGTACAGGGGCCGCAGGGGCCAGTATCGCCCATAGACCAGAAATTGTCGGAGGCGTATTTCGCGCCCTTGTTGTCACCGATACGGATAATGCGCTCTGCCGGTACACCAATTTCATCCTTCCAGATGTTATAGGCTTCGTCGTCGTCGGCATAAACGGTCACGGTCAGCTTGTCAGTAGGAATATTTAACCAATCGCTGGAGGTCAGAAATTCCCAGGCATAGTGAATAGCATCGCGTTTGAAGTAATCGCCAAAGCTGAAATTGCCCAGCATCTCAAAAAAGGTATGGTGGCGAGCGGTGTAACCCACGTTTTCCAGATCGTTATGCTTGCCTCCGGCACGCACGCAGCGTTGGGAGCTTGTGGCACGGGTATAAGGACGCGGATCCTGTCCCAGAAAGACATCCTTAAACTGCACCATTCCCGCGTTGGTAAATAACAGTGTGGGATCGTTGCCCGGCACCAGCGGGCTACTGTCCACACGGGTGTGCCCTTTTTGTTCGAAAAAAGTTAAAAAGGCTTCGCGAATTTCAGAACTTTTCATAGATGCTCTATATCATTTTCAGGTTGAGCAAACCCAACCCTTTCAGTATCAAAAAATATTAGTAAAGGCGTAGTTTCAAGTAATTAGGGCCTAAGGCGGGAAGTATATCGGAAAGTCAGTTAAAGGCCGAGCCAGGGCGGTATTTAACCACCGCTCATCCTTGACTGACCATAACCAATATCAGGCAAACCTCTATCACTCATTAGCCCAGCTTTTCATCGGCGGTCAATTGACGGGCTTCGTTTTCCAGCATGACAGGAATGCCATCTCGCACTGGGTAAGCCAGGCCACTGGCCTTGCAGATCAACTCCTGCTTTTCCTCGTCATACTCAACTGGGGCCTTACTCACCGGGCATACCAGAATACTTAATAACTTCTTATCGATCATATTGCCGTGTCTCTATGCTGCGCAAACAAGGCCGTTGCGCGAATAATTATAGACAGTGCCTAATGGCACTGACTTATGCGGTTTTGGTGCTCCCTACCCCGGCCAGTGCCGGATTATAAAGCCTGTGGCGCAGGATGCGAAGGCAGCCAAAGATTTTCGACTTCACAGGTTTTTTCTTAGTTACTGCTAGCTTTAGGTTCGGGTGCGGTTTTGGGTTCTGATTTTGGCATAGCCCCGACCAACAACTGCGGATCAATGCGTGATTTAAGCCAGTTCATGCGCCAGTCCAGATGCGGCCCTGTCGCACGCCCCCCGGCGCCCACCTCCGCCACAATATCACCGGGAACAACTTCCTGCCCCACCTCGACCAGCACCTTGCTTAAATGCATCAGAGTTGAGGATACACCGTAACCGTGATCAATAATCAGGGTCCCCCCCGAATAAAACATATCCTGATGAGCCAGGGTCACTACTCCCGGCGCTGGTGTGGTCACCGGCGTACCAATAGGAGCGGCAACATCCACCCCATAGTGCGGCCGCTTAGGCACACCGTTATAGACACGCTGACTACCATAGACACCACTAATTGGCCCGATAAGCGGCCAGGTAAACTGACCCGCAAAATCCATTCGATCAAAATGCCTGGCCCTGGCGCTTCTTACCTGTGCCGCTTCACTGCGAATGCGTTTCAAGCTTTCCTCACTAGGGCTCATGATGGTTTTGGCGATGCCCTCAATCCGCTGAATCTTGTAGTCACGCGGCGCGATATTCAGGGTCCTCGCCTTCACTTCACCAGTCGGCAATAGGACTTTTAATTGAGCAGTGGGTTTTTCGTCACGATCAAAGCCAATGACAAAGACGCCGTCTTTGCTTACCTTAACAGGCTGACCATCAAAGCTGACAGAGGCCCCGGTCTCGGTTTGCCCGATGACCATTCCTCCCTGTTGCAAAGGGCCGTTAAGCTCCAGAGCGCAAGCCACAGAGCTGACAAAGATTAGTAAAAAAACATGCCAAAAATACCTTAATTGCCGCACAACTCCACCTTATCGCGAATAATTCAACAACCGTTATAATAACAGCTCCAAGAGCCCTCTCTACTTATTGAGTTATTAAGCTGAGCTAGTTCACCCAATCATTGCTAGTTAATACAAACCAAGCAGTATCTTATGAGCCGTTACCGACCTCCACGCAAACCCGGATCTTTTTATATCACCCCCGAAGGTGAAAAAAAACTGCGCGATGAACTCTATCAATTGTGGAAAATCGAAAGACCACAGGTGACCGCCATCGTACACGAAGCAGCCAAAAATGGTGACCGCTCCGAGAACGGAGATTATATTTATGGAAAAAAACGTCTGCGGGAGATCGACAGCCGGGTTCGCTTTCTCACTAAACGGCTCGATAAACTAGAGGTGGTTGATCGCACCCCTGAAGATCAGTGTAAGATTTTCTTTGGCGCCTGGATCACGGTCGAAGATGAAGACGGCCAACAGACCAATTACCGCATTGTCGGGCCAGACGAATTTGACTTAAAACAGAACAAGCTCAGCATGGATTCACCGCTAGCGCGAGCGTTATTAGGTAAACGGGCTGAAGACGATATCGTCTTTAAAACGCCAGAAGGTGAGCGGGAACTGTATATTGTTAATGTGTGGTACAACAGATAACCTTCATACCTTCCTCCACTCCTTACTCTACCAAAATCACAGCACCTTTATTCAGCACCTAACCCGCCGTTTCCTGAAATAACTCTCGGGCAATCAGCATACGGCGAATCTCTGAGGTGCCGGCGCCAATCTCATAGAGCTTGGCATCCCGTAACAAACGCCCGGTCGGGAAATCATTAATATAACCATTGCCCCCAAGTAACTGAATCGCATCCAGTGCCATTTTAGTGGCCATTTCAGCAGTGTACAGAATGACCGCCGCCGCATCCTTGCGGGAGGTTTGCTGGCGATCACAGGCGGCAGCAACCGCATACAAATAAGCCCGGCTGGCACTTAAGCCGGTATACATATCGGCGAGCTTGCCCTGCACTAATTGGAACTCACCAATTGGCTGGCCAAACTGTTCGCGGTCGTGAATATAGGGCAGCACGACATCCAGGCAGGCCTGCATAATGCCCACCGGGCCTCCAGACAGCACCGTGCGCTCGTAATCCAGCCCCGACATCAATACCGTCACACCACCGCCCTCGTGACCTAGCACATTTTCCTTGGGAACCCGACAGTCCTGGAACACCAGCTCACAGGTATTGGAGCCACGCATACCGAGCTTGTCCAGTTTTGGACTTTGGCTAAAACCTGCAAAGCCACGCTCGACAATAAAAGCCGTGATCCCTCGGGAGCCGGCAGCCATATCGGTTTTAGCATAGATTACATAGGTATCTGCATCGGGGCCGTTGGTAATCCACATTTTGCTGCCATTTAACAGATAGTGGTCGCTCTTCAACTCGGCGCGCAGCTTCATGCTGACCACATCCGAACCCGCGTTGGGTTCCGACATCGCCAGCGCGCCGACATGTTCACCAGTACAAAGTTTAGGAATATATTTTTGCTTTTGCTCAGGATTACCGTTTTTAAAAATCTGGTTGACGCATAAATTGGAATGCGCACCATAGGACAAACCCACCGACGCCGAAGCGCGGGAAATTTCTTCCATAGCAATGACATGGGCCAGATAACCCATGGCCGAGCCGCCGTAGGCTTCGCTCACGGTAATGCCTAACAGCCCTATATCGCCCAGCTTGCGCCACAGGTCTGCGGGGAACTCATTGGTTTTGTCGATAGCTTCTGCACGATGAGCAATTTCTGAGACGGCGAATTGCCTGACTGCATCGCGCAGCATATTCAGCTCTTCACCCAGATGAAAATTCAGGGATGGGTAGTGCATATCACCTCCTTCAGCTAAAACAGAAACAGGCTAAAACCTGACTATCGATTTAACACTGCGGTTTCAGTTAGTATAGCCCCATTCCGAACGGCCTGACCAATTAACAACAACCAGAATAACGTGATAAGCAGAGGACAAAGCAGGATGAAAAAATGGCTCATTCGAGGTGTTTTATTAATTATATCCCTGGTTGTTATTTTTTCCGGTTATAGCGTTTATACCCTGCGCTCGCATGGCTTTTTACGCGCACCGGTTTATGAATCTCAAGCGCCTGAGATTCCTGAGCTAAACCAACCCGCCATCCTGATATTTTCGAAAACCAACGCCTTTATTCACAAAGAGGCTATTCCCGCTGCCGAACACATGTTTCAGACACTGGGCGAGAAAAACGGCTGGTCAGTCTACATCACCGAAAACGGCGCCGTACATAACGAGCAGGATCTGGCCAGGTTCAACACCATCATCTGGAACAATGTCACCGGCGATGTGCTCACTGAAGCACAGCAGACAGCGATGATTAACTATATTGAAAACGGTGGCGGCTGGATCGGCATCCATGGTGCAGGTGACTCATCGTCGGATTGGGATTGGTATAAAGACATATTGATTGGCGCCCAATTTATCGGCCACCCCTTTAATCCCCAATTTCAACAGGCGACAATTCACATTGAAAACCCTAACGATCCGGTTAAAAATCCAATCACGTCTCACCTGAGTTCAAGCTGGGTGCGTACCGATGAATGGTATTCCTTCGCCGAAAGTCCTCGCGCAAAAGGCATGAACATTATCGCCACACTGGACGAAAGCACTTACTCGCCGATCGATCACAAGGGGACTGACCTCAGCATGGGCGAAGATCATCCGATTATCTGGAAGCATTGTCAGGGCAAGGGCCGTGCGTTTTATTCAGCACTGGGGCATACCGCCGAAAGCTATGCTGAGCCAGACCATATCACGCTACTGGAGCAGGCCGTGCGCTGGACCAACGGAGAAATCGACGAACCATGCTCTCACTAAGTTCATTACCTGAAACAACCCTCTATACGTATTTGGGCTACAGGTATTTGGGCTATATATCTTTGGGGTGCCTACCCGCACCATCAATCACCGGCACATTAGCCAGCACATAGGGGTCAACCCCATCGAGGCAAGCGATATTAAACGCATACTGGCTGGGAATAGAGCGCCGCTGATGGTGCGTGTAAATACCACAACGCGAACAAAAATAATGCTTTGCCACCTGCGTATTGAACTGATACAGGGTAAGTAATTCTTCACCCTCATCAATCACAAACTTATCCATTTCGACAAACCCCATCACCGCACCGTGGCGCTTACAAATAGAGCAGTTACAACGCATGGGATTTTGCAGCCCGCCTTCTAATTCCACGGTGAATTTTACTCCGCCACAGTGACACTGCCCGCTATGAAAAGGCTTAACATCAATTCGGTCGACTAATGGTTTATCACTGAAACTAAAGCTTACCGACACGGTAGATCTCCAGGCTGTTATTATCTCTGCCTATGCTAGCCTATCCTGACCCAGAATGAACAAATCGTCATAACAAATTTTCGACAATTTCCTGTGCTAGAATACTGCTAACATAGTGACGATCAGCGTAACGCATACCCCTCTTATTGGCGATCGCTGACTCACAACAACCTATAACCTCTTTTGTATAAGCCCTCGCATAAACAGGATCTTATCCGGAGAAAACTATGCCAAATAGTCAGACAAATAATAAAACCATTGCGGTTGTAACTGGAGCCAGTCGTGGCGCTGGACGTGGCATCGCTATCGCCTTGGGACGGTATGGTTGTACCGTCTATATTACGGGACGCTCACAAAAAGCCGGCGATGCAGCATTGCCCGGCACCATTTATGAAACTGCGGAAGCAGTTAATGCTGCAGGCGGTGAAGGTATTGCTGTCTGCGTTGATCACGCCAATGACGAGCAGGTAAAGGCCTTATTTGAACAGGTAAAACAGGAGCAGGGCAAGCTGGATATTCTGGTGAATAACGCCTTTGCTGCCCATGATCAAATGACTACTCTTGGTAAATTCTGGGAGAAACCACTGGAGCTGGTCGATATGTGGAAGGTTGGCTTACGCGGCAGTTATGTTTCCTCTTACTACGCAGCACCATTGTTTGCCGAACAACAACAGGGGTTGATGGTATTTACCTCCGCAGCCGGAGCTCGTCACTATGTGTTTGGCCCTACCTACGGCGTGCACAAAGCCGGGCTGGATAAAATGGCAGCCGATATGGCGGTGGATTTTAGAGACCAGAATGTGGCTACTCTCTCGATATGGATGGGCGCCTTATTTACCGAGAGAATGCAGTCCATGCTGGCGGAAGACCCGGAAAAATACAAACATCTCGACCCCAGGAAAATGGAAACCCCGGAGTTTACCGGCCATATCATCTGGGCACTGTATAACGATCCAAAGCTGATGGAACTAAGCGGCAAAACGGTGATTGGGGCGGAAATGGCTATTAAATATGGCGTCAAAGATGATGGAGATCGGCAGCCCGCCTCTTATCGCGACACCTACGGGGTCTCACCGGCGGAGCAACATCCTTTTGAGATTCACTAGATACGAATCAAATCAAAAAAGTGAACAAAAAAGAGGACCGCTATTTGGCACAACCAACAAAAACTGTACTAGGCATTGAAGCAATGCCTAGTCCGCTTTATTCTCCTGCAAAAATGTAAGCATCTTTTAATACTATCCAGCTCTGTTTGTGCTAGGTTTAGAATCCTTCCGCACATACAAATAAGATAGGGAGTCAGGCTCGTGTTCAGCCATATTGTCCTCGGCGCCGGCGATGTTAAAGTCGCCAAACAATTCTACAATGCCGTACTTGCCCCTCTGGGCCATGGTTCTGACCAGGAAATTCCAGAACTTAATCGGGTTATCTATCGGGGAGAAACGGGCTCGTTTGTGATCACCAAACCGCTTGGTGGCAAGGCTTCAACCGGATAATAGGCAACATTTAAAAGTGACGATAAGCGGTGATCGCGCCACTTAATATTCATCAGCCCCGTAACAACGCTTTACTATTTAAGGCTTTCAAACAAACGCAAAGCATTAGGAAAATCGCTCAAATTGACTAACACTAGTGAATCAAGCTTGAGGAGCAAGCCATGACTTTAGAAGAGCTACTGGCCAGAGAATCGATTCGTAAAATTATTGAAAAATATTCCATGGCTGGAGATGAATATGACGAGGACAAGTACATCAGTTGCTTTACCGATGATGCCGTTATGGAATTCGACCCCTTCCCTGGTCAAGGTCATGTGCGACTGGAAGGGAACAAAGCTATCAGGGAATTTGTAGCCGGTTTTTTTGGCGCGCTTAAATCAGGTTCGGTTAAGTTGCCGGGAGAATATGCCCGTCACCACATAGCCATGAGTGAAATCGAGCTCACTTGCAGCGAGACCGCGCAGGCAAAAAGCTACTGCCTCATAACCAGCAAAGAGGGGCTGCAGAATACAGGCATATATACCGACAATTTTAAAAAAGTAGGTAATGAGTGGCTAATCACGCATCGCAAATGGACGCCCGATTAAACCCAAACGATCGATGAACTGACGTAGTGCAAAAACCAACATTCAGGCCATGCATATATCGCCAATCTATTAAGCAACGACTCAATATCAAACACTAATAACATTAACCCTGGCCTGAAACAGGCATCAATCCCAAGTGGGTGGAGATTCTTATGAGCGACAATACCTTAGACTGTTCCGATCTGGAAAATTATATGGGCAAGGCCCTGACCCCCTGGAGCCTAAAAGACGAACTGCACAACAACGATTTTCGCCGCTGGGCCCAGGCTATGCACTACCCCAACCTGCTGCACTACGACCACGACTTTGCCGCCGTCGGTCGTTATGGTCGAATGGTTGCGCCACAGTCCTTCACCATTGCCGCCGCAGAGGGTCACGGCGCTTGCCCGGCAGCAGTGGGACATATTCCCGATTCACACCTGATCTTTGGCGGTGACGAATGGTGGTTCTACGGCGGACGCCTGTTCGCAGGCGACCGGGTACTGCATGAAAAAATCCCCTTCGACTATGTCGTTAAAGACACCAAGTTTGCCGGCCCCACCTGCTTTCAGCGCGGCGATAACAATTACTACAAACAGGACGGCAGCCTGTTTGCCAAACAGCGCTCCACGGCCATTCGCTATCGTCCCGATCTCGCAGTAGAGATGGCTTCAATGGATCAATCGGAAGAGCCTGACTGGAGTGATGACGAACTGGCCGATATCGAAACAAGAAAGCTCGAATACATCAATATGATGCATGAACTCGGCCATGGCAAACGCCACTGGAAAGCTGTCAAGGTCGGCGATCAGCTTCCGGTGAGAGTCTTTGGCGTTCACAGCATTGCCAGCTTCGCTACTGAATGGCGTGCCTACTTGATGAACCTCTGGGGCAGTGCACACCGCAATACTGATAGCGACCCGGTGAAACTCGGCTTTACCGGCCCGATGGCCGGCTGGGAAATGGACCCCACCGAGGAGATGATCAATCCCGAAAATACCGACGGTGCTTATATCGGTCCATCGCGCGGGCACCTGTTCCCACGCTGGGCCAAGTATATCGGTATGCCTCGCGCCTATGGCTATGGCGCCTCCATGGGTGCCTGGATTCTGGACTATATGGCAGGCTGGGCTGGCGAGTGGGGCCAAATCGTTCACTGCAACAGCCAGTACCGCGGCCCCGCCTTTGCCGGGGATATCACCATCATGACCGGTGAGATCATCGACAAAATGCAGGACGAAGAAGGCCGGCACCTGGTGCAAATCAAGAGCAAAATGGCCAGTCAAGACGGCACCATCATGGCGACAGCCCTGGCTGAAGTTCAGCTGCCAGAGTAATTGGCAGCCACGGGCCTGAAAGCAGAGTACTAACGAGCCAGAGGCAGGGACAAGCATGAGTATTGAAGAAGAATTGGCACAACTCAAAGCGCAGGTTCGAGGCCTGCAAGACCGGCAGGATATTATCGACTGCATTCAGCGTGAGAGCCGAGCTCGAGATCGGCAGGACTCCGAGCAAATTGCCAGCTGCTGGTGGGAAGACGGGGCCGACGAGCACGGTCCCATTATCACGCTGGTACCGGAATATGCAGAGCGGGCCAACGCTGGCCACCGCGCCAATTTCAATATGACCAGCCACAATATCACTAACCATATCTGCGATATCGATGGTGATACCGCTTACTGCGAATCCTACGTGGTCGGCGGGCTGTTCTGGCTGGATGGCAAGACCACCACCATCGCCTTTGGTCGCTACCTCGATCAACTGGAAAAACGCAACGGCGAATGGCGCATGCTGGTCCGGCGCTGCACCATAGAAATGACCGCCGATACCGATGCCAGTTGGGTTTACTCCAACAATATCAAAGGCTTTCTCAAGGCCCTGTGGGATGGTGATGACCCGTCCTATGAGCGTCCTTTTGAGGCCAAAAAAGATGGTGTGCGCTGGTAATGCAGGTTCAACAACAATCAAATAGGCCCTGAGAGTATGGAATGGTTACTATGCAATTAACTTCTTTAAAAGATAAAGTGGTACTGGTTACCGGCGCCTCTTCAGGTATCGGAAAAGCGACAGCTATTACCTTTGCACAGGCTGGAAGCAAAATAGCACTGATCGCCCGACGAGAAGATAAACTGCGATCTGTGGCCAATACTATTCAGGCCAGAGGCGGCCAGGCTGACTTTTACGTCGCCAATGTTGGTAGGGAAAGCGAAGCGCTCGCGGCAGCGGCCTGGGCGGAAAAAACCTTTGGCAAGGTGGATATCCTGATCAATAACGCCGGCATTATCCGCCCAGGTCAGGTCGCCTCCGCAGATACCCAGTCATGGCGAGACACCTTCGATATTAATCTGCTAGCCCCCATGTATATGACCCAGGCGCTGTTAGCGGGTATGCAGCAAAAGCAAGCCGGCCATATCATCAACATCTCCTCCAATGCCGCCAAACAGCCTGGCGCTGCCGGTAACTCTGCCTACTCGGCCAGTAAATACGGCATCACTGCATTATCAGTAGCACTAAGAAAGGAAGTCGCTGAATACGGCATTCGCGTCACCATTGTCGAACCCGGCACCACTGAAACCGATATTGCTGATACCATTGCCGATGAGGCTGCCCGAGCCAAAATGGATAGCCATATGCACCGTGAAGGCGTGATGCAGGTTGAAGACATTGCCAATGCCATTTTGTACGCCGCCAGTCAGCCACAACGGGTTAATGTCGATGAGCTGTGGTTAACACCCACCCAATAAAACGCGAAGCGAAGAAGACACCAGCGAAACAGCTAAGCTTTATTTTTAGCTTTATATAATCGGTGAGCTTTCCGGATCCGTCGGTTCATAGGTAGCCACACTCGACTCCAGCTTTTCCTGAAAGCTTTCTACCTGATCAAACACCGCATCAACCTTGTGTTTGTAATAGGCCAGATGAAATAACGCGTCTCCCTCATAGACCAAAGGTAAATTAGTACGGCCTATCACAATCCCGTCCTCCGGCGCGATGACCTGATACTCCTGCGTCCCCAGGGAGTCAGAGATCACCCCAATCACACTCCCTTTCGTTGCCTTCCCACCAAGAGGTAACAGCGCTCGCAGTATGCCACTGTTAGGCGCCCGCACCCACGCGGTGTTAGAAGACACCACCGGTTTTTTCACCACTTCTTTTTTCTTCAATGGCGGCAGCATACCTAGCTGACGCATCACATTGAGCACACCTCGTAAACCTGCACGAATTGCCACCTCATTAAAGCGCAGCGCTTCACCAGCTTCGTAAAGAACGATAGGAATACCATTGTCACCTGCAACTTCGCGCAGAGAACCATCACGGATTTTTGAATCGATGATGGCGGGCACGCCAAAGGCATAAGCCATGTCTTCAACACCCTCTCCATCCAGATCAGCCCGCACCTGAGGTAAATTATCCCGGTGTCTGGCGGCCGTGTGCAAATCAATGCCATGGGTGCATTTATTGACAATTTCGTTAACAAAATTGTAGGCCATTCGCCCTGCCAGAGAACCTTTGCTACTACCGGGAAAGCTGCGATTTAAATCCCTGCCATCGGGCAAATAACGGGAGTGTGTAATAAAACCATGGACATTAACAATAGGAATAGCGAGCAGTGTTCCCTTAATTCGTTTTAACTGTTTCTGCCGCAACAGGCGGCGAATAATTTCTACGCCGTTGATCTCATCGCCGTGAATAGCCGCGCTAATAAATAACCTCGGACCAGCTTGCCGACCATTAATCACATGCACTGGCATTTGCAGGGTATCGTGAGTCACCATTGCAGCCAGCGGCATATCAATTGTCTTTTGCTCCCCCGGCCGAATGATATGCCCATCAATTTCAAAGGGCTCGTTTTTCACTGGCTATCCTCTGTTGCACCCATTATTTCCACTTTACATAAACTTTAATGATACCGTTAGTTACTGGATCTTCGGATCCTCTCTAAGCCTAACGTTTAGCTTGCCCCTTAACATTGACCGTTTAACCCTTACCTTTCGCGCGGGTACGATTAGGCGCAGCGTTCTCTTCAACATAGCGAATAATAGCGCCGGCCACGTCCTTTTCCGTGGCTTTTTCTATGCCTTCAAGGCCCGGTGAAGAATTCACCTCCATCACCAGAGGGCCTCGACTTGAACGCAATAAATCTACACCGGACACCTTCAAACCCAGTGTCTGTGACGCCAGAATCGCTGTCTTCCGCTCTTTAGGTGTTAACTTGGTTAGCTGCGCGCTGCCACCGCGGTGCAGGTTGGAACGAAATTCTCCGGCCTGCGCGGTGCGCTCCATGGCCGCTACAACCTTACCTCCAATGACCAGACAGCGCACATCACTGCCACCCGCCTCTTTTATAAACTCCTGCACCAAAAAGTCGGCTTCCAGTTCGCGAAAGGCATCAATTACACTTTCCGCCGCCTTGGCGGTTTCAGCCAATACCACACCGCGCCCTTGCGTGCCTTTTAATAACTTAACCACCAGAGGAGCACCATTCACTAGCGTCATCAGGTCCTTAGTGTTGCGCAGGTTATGGGCAAAGCCGGTAACAGGCATACCCACATGTTTGCGTGATAGTAATTGCAGGGCGCGCAATTTATCTCTGGAGCGACCGAGAGCTATCGATTCGGTCAGGCAATATACTCCCATCATCTCAAACTGGCGAATAACCGCCGTACCGTAGTTGGTAATTGAAGCACCAATACGGGGGATAACCGCATCAAACCCCTCCAGCTTTTTGCCGTTATACCAGACAGCCGGATTTGATGAGGTGATATCCATATAACAGTTGAGGGTGTCAATGACATGCATGTCATGACCTCGATGCTTACCCGCCTCTATCAAGCGCCGGGTGGAATACAACCGTTTGTTACGGGACAAAATTGCAATTTTCATATTGGACCTCCTAAAATTTTTGAGCCTAAAAATTATTGGCGCCAGGTTAGAAATCCATGGTGTACCAACAAGTACGTCAACTACTTTCAACTATCTTCAACGACTTAAATAGTAATACTAACTCCGAATATTTCTCTGTTCTGTATACTTGGGCTGTTCCGCGAGCGGAGATAACTGAACATCTTTATACGCTTCCAGTTTCAAGCGTTTCTTCTCTGCATACCACCAGGCCATAAAATCCTCGGTGATCTTTTGTTCGATGGACACAACCTCCGCCGTTGGGCAAAAAATTGAAACCCTAATCACATTCTTGCCAATATTCGTGGAGGAAATACGTACGCTGGTTTCCGGGCCAGCTATATCACCACCCAACTTCATTTCGATTTTAGAGTTGTAGCGCTCCGCCACATGATTAAAACCGCTGCAATACTCTTCAGCCTTGGCGAGAATCATCGCTTTCGCTTCAAAGGGGTTGATTTCATCCGGCTCCCTGACAATATCAAAAGTGTGCGCAATATAGCGCCGCATAAAATTCAGATTCTGAACCGTGTTGGTGACAAATTGATTGTTAGGCACCACCAGTGTCCGTCCGGTATAGGCATAGGTTTTATTTTCAAAGTCAACTTCCAGCAGAGTCGTTGTCAACCAATCACTGCGAACCGCCTCACCGACCTGACCGTGAATACTCACCCAGTCGCCAATCGCAAAGGGGCGGCTGCTGGTGATATACAAAGCGCCAAGAAAATTCTGAATAAATTCACGGGTAGCAATCACAATAGCCGCAATAAAAGCCGCCACCGATAAAGCCGCATAGCGCAGCTCGGCGACCCAGATAATAATCAGTCCAATCACTATCAACAGCTGCGTAACGTTGTTCAGGCTGTTGCGCCAGCTCTGTAACACCTCGCTATCGCCGCCGGAGCGTTTTTCCAGAAAACGACTGATCCCCCACCTGAGGGCCAGCATCAACAGGACCAGAACCACCGATGCGATCAGTTTATTTTCGATTACCAATTGACTCATTACTTGATGCCTAAATACCCTAGTGTTTCATCTACCGTTAATTTGATTCCGGGATCAATGCCTGTACGAGCTTTTTGCAATAGCGCCCCCATAAAAACAACTTACCCCTGTCGAGTCAAACGTCAGGGGTATATTACTGCGCTCAGGAATGGTTCCCTCGGAAAAAGGGCGGCAAGTGTAGTGCTTTATCGGTAGTCCGCCAACTGAATTTTATACGACCTGTCGAAGGAGTGCGGGCAGCCTTGAGGGCAGGTTTTTGCTCAATGTTTAGCGAGAACTTACCGACTAATGCTCACACTGGACACCCCTTTCAGCAGGCGCCCCAGAATATCGCTACCGGTAATGATTTTTTTCTCTTCCCCCCATAGCAAAATCACGTCATCAGTGATTACACCATCGTGGTGCTTGCTATCGTTTTCATTGACCTTGAGCTGTACTATAAGGTCACCCAGCGGTGCGGTACTTTCATAGGTCACTATCGGGCGGTGGCAGTAGTCATAGGGGTCGCAGGGCTTGTCGATATTAAAGACAGCATCTCTTAAAAAGCCATCCGCATCCAGCACCAGTAAGGGTTCATCATCGCTATTGGTCAATATCACCCAGTTTTGACCAGAGGCATCCACCTGATTGAGAAAGGGATCATCGACCGTACGTTTAAAATCAGGGATAAGCGGGAAGTCCACCTTGGCCGGCAGCGGAATAATGCTACTGGGATTGATAAACTCGCCCTCATCACTGGCAGTCAGGTCATCAATCGCCAAAAAGTTCATCGCGCCAATGCCTTCCAGAGGATCTACCTCTGCTTCTTCAGCTTCAATATGCGCCTTGATTACCGCCTCTAAATCCTGCTCGCGAAGATAATCAATACCTTCCTTACCCAGCCATTGATCCAACACCCAGGCGGCAGGTTTAGCCACGGGGTATAAAACAAACTGATAAAGCTTTAATACCGGGGCCAGCAATGATCCCATACGCATCGCGTTGCGGGAAAAATAAGCCTGGGGGAAGATCTCGCCGAGGAAGGTAATCACCACAGTCGAAAACAAAAACGCTACAAACCCCGCCATCACGGAATTTGATAACAGTGTCAACAACACATTAATACCAACATTGCCCCAAAGAATAGTCGTTAGCAAGAAATTAGAATCTTCGCGCAGCGCTAAAATCTGCTCGGCCGCCTTAACACCATGACTGGCCTCGACTTCCAGCTGCATTCGGCTCAGGCTGAAGAAGGCTAGATTAAGCCCTGAAAAAATAGCCGACTGCGTAACGCAAAACGCAATGCCAACCCAGATATAGGTGTCCACAGGATATCCTTAAAAACCAACTTATAAACTACGAGAAAATGTACTCTAAGGAGAAGACAAAAAGGCGTCAGCCCTTGATCAGCAGCATGTCACAGGGCGGCTCATCTAACAACGCCGTGGTGGTACTGCCAACCCAAAATGATTCCAGCCGGCTACGGGCAACAATGCCCAGGGCAAGAATATCGATCTCATGTGTTTTGACCCACCTGGGTAAAGCATGTTCGGGAATACCCTCCAACATCACCGTCTCTTCATCGGGGATATTTGACTTGCGGGCAAATTCATTCAGGCCATCCCGATGAATTCCCATAATGGTCTTCCTATGCTCCAGAAAAACCGGCGGTGTAAAACAGCAATGCACTAAAAAAAGTGAGGCCTGTAAAGGTTTTCGCCAGGCAGAGGTAACACTGACAATATGATGATCCAACTGAGTCGGACGGGCATGTTCATGCAAAGGGTCCACTGCCGAGGCTATGGTAATCGGATCATGCCAAGCCTGCGGCGTAAGCAACAACACCGAAGCAGAAAGTTTACTGAACTGCTGAAACACAGGGTGTCGCTGCGCCCTGGGCTGATCATCAATCACCAGTAACGACTCAGCGTTAAGCTTTTCTTTCAAGCGAGAAAAATAGGATGAATCCTCAATCTCTTCGATTTTAAAAGCTATGTCGCGGTCCTCTAAAGTCCGGGCCAAATAGCTGCCGAGCTGGTTTTGACTGGCTCTATAATTACTAACCAGTTCTTTTCCACCTGAGAATTGTAACCAATAGGAACGCTCAAAACTTCGGACACGCTTGTCCAACATTATCTCAAGCTCAACACCAAAGGTCCGCGACAGGTAAGCGAGCTTTTCTATAGAAGCATCCGGAATCGGGTGTCGGGTATCAACCAACCACAGTAATGTTTTCATTGATCTTGCTCATCCCTTGCTTTCGGCTCATCAAAATTCGATAGTTTTTTTATGTATACATCGCGCTGCGGGAATGGAACTTCAATTTTGTAACGTCGAAACGCATCATCAATCGCCCAGAGATAATCGGATTTAAGTGCCGTTGGTTTTATCACCGCATCATAGTCCACCCATACGCCCAGGGTAAAATCCAGGCTACTATCGCCAAAACCGGTAAACCAAACCGATGGGCTAAATTTTGGATCTGTCAGCGTATGATTGACCGAAAAGGTAGCTTCCAGCACCGCCTTTTTCACCAACTCTTTATCACTACCATAGGCAACACCAAAGGGAATTCGAAAGCGGGCACGTGATTCCTCCAGCGTCCAATTTATCACGCGATTGGTCACCAATTCGGCGTTGGGCACCAGAATATCGATATTGTCATTGGTTCGGATCAGGGTTGAGCGAAAGTTTATTTCCTTTACCAAGCCGAACACATTGGACTCCAGCTCAATAAAATCCCCCACTTTCAGGGATTTTTCCAGCAGCACAACAATCCCGGAAACAAAGTTCTTAACCAGTTCCTGCAAGCCTAAACCCACACCAATACCCAGCGCGCCGGCGACAATAGCCAGCTTGCTCATATCAATACCAATGGTTGAGAGGGCAAATAGAATGCCGAGAAAAACCAGTGCGTAGTGAATAAACCGAGTAAAGGTATAAATTTGCGAAACTTCAATCGCATTCTGCTGGTCCGCAAATTTAATAATACTGCTTCTAACCAATTTGGAAATATAAAAAGAGAGCACCAAAATGACGATGGCCATTAATACCTGGCCAACGCTTAACTGATAATTACTGGTATCAATAATAGATACCCCGAGAAAATCCACATTCATATTTTATTTACCTATGGTCTTTAGGCAGAATGCGAACATAATCCACCCCGTCATATCCAGCCTTTTTTACGAAACAGCCCAAGCAAACCCAGCGCAGTTACGATCATTACACCCAGTACCACGAAATAGCCGCCCGCAAATTTTAATTCCGGAATATACTCAAAGTTCATGCCGTAAAGCCCGGCTATAAAACTAAGCGGTACAAACACCGCGGTAATCACGGTCAACACCCGCATTGTCAGGTTTAATTGATGGGAACTCAGAGATATATAACCTTCAATCAAGTCGCCACAGATTTCGTAAAACATCGAAGACTATGTACACGTTCACAGCGCTCATACAAATCTTGCAATTGGTGATTGAGGTCAATGTGTTCATTTACAAACTGGGCCGCAGGGTTCTGCAACATATGCATAAACATTTTCTGGTGATAATCAAACACCCGTCGCAGTTTTCTCAAGCGAGTTTTATAGGCGGTAAGCTCCCGGAGCATATCGTCGTTAGCCTGAGTTTGCATCAGATCTTCAAGCTCACTTAAATTCTCTTCAAAACCTAATAACAGCTCCAGATATTTACCGGCAGAAAAATGAATAATCTTAATGGCCAACTCTGCCGGCGATTCGAGATAGGCGGCCAGGTTCTCGTTTTTCAACCAGTAAGAAATGCTATAGGAGTGGCTATTGTGGCGAGTAATTAAAAAGCGTTCGCCGACAAAAAAAGCTATTTGCAAATGCACAACATTCAAGTTATCGCCAAACTCAGAAATGCCGCGAAAAAGAATAAATGTCATGTCATCGAACTGTTCAACTTTAGGCGGATGCCTTAATCGATGAGCATCTTTTATCGCCAACTCGTGGCAACCGAAACTCGTTAGTAGTTCGATCTCCTCATCGGAGGGCGATTGATGAATATCCAGCCAAAGCTTACTCGATGTATCCTGCTGCCAGCGTGACAGTAGTTCTATACCGCCCTGTAGCAGCTCACCATCAGCCAATAGCAAACTGGCCTGAATGTCAGTTAATTTTTGATACTTCATTTTTGCAACTCAATTTTATAAGTCGATATGTTATTGGACCGAAAACCTATTGAAAGGGCTGGTAAAATAGTGTGTTTAATCACTTTCACGCAGAAGCTTCCCCGTCGTTACAATTTTTCTTCAACTTGCGGTTAGCATTTTTTCTACCGCCTGCACTGCGGCAATAGAGATCAGGTCAGTAATTTCTCCAGCTTCAACCATGGCAACAACGTCTGCAAAAGGCAATTTTTTTACCACTAGATCACCCTCGGTATCGCCGAGCTGTTGTTCACCCCGCTGTAAATCTCTGGCCAGAAATACGTAACCTTCCTCATCAGTAACGGAGTTTGAGGTATGCAACTTGAATAACTGTTGCCATTGACCTCCGTGCATGCCGGTTTCTTCTTTCAGCTCACGTTGCGCAGAAATCAATGGATCTTCGTCCAGAGATCCACCGCCCATGGGGATTTCCCAACTGTAGGCCTCCAGCGCATAGCGATACTGCCCAACCAACAGCGTATTGTCGTTAGCATCCAGCGGCACAACACCAATCGCACGATTTTTGAAATGAATTTTGCCGTAAATACCCGGGGTTCCCGAGGGGGTAATCACTTCTTGATGATGTACCTGAATCCAGGGATTTTCATAAATCAGACGTGAGTCGGTTCTCTTCCAGGGGCCTACATCTACCGCTTGTTGCAACTTCTCTGTCATGGGTTAAACACCTTGATTCCAAGCTTCAAATCGATCAACGATTATCTGGATTGTATGACCAGCTTATCCACAAACACCAGCGTTAATTCCACTTCTCGCACCCTCATCATCACAATTTGCCTATTCGACTGTGTGCCTAAGTGGCGCGCGCATCACATCAAATATTCCGACACTCTTTTCAGCATAGATCACTGAACCCCTTGGTCAATTTGAAAAATATGCTACATTGACGGCTAGCAGGCACTATCACCAGCCTGGGTGGAAAACACTATGGCAACAACCTCAAGCAGCAGCGATGATCGCCGTAATCATACTCGCTATCCCGCTGACCATATTAAAGTGCTGATCAAATCGCTGCGCTCTGAGCATAGTGATTGGGAAATGGGTTATATCAGCACGGTAGACTTCAATCGGTACGGCATTGGCATTGAAACCACGCATAACTTTGCCATCGGCGACATAATCGCCCTGATCATTCGAACCGATGACGGCACCCTGGCCGATGTGAATGGCCTGATCTGCAATCGCACCATTACCGATACGGGTTATCGCTTTGGTGTCAGGTTTGAGCATGAGGGTTTTGAAGTGGAAGAATCACCCGAGGCTGTGGTCAATATCAGCCAGGAGATTTTAATGATTGAAAAACAAGCGGCTGGACAATTGCATTAAATAGTCTCCACCTGATCATTACCGTCCCAGGAAGGAAGAAGGACGCGAGGAGCGATTTAATAAACTCTCTTTAATCGCCATTCTTGTTCCACGGCGCGACCTTAAACAGCAGCATCATTCCCGGCAATGCCAATATCGTGCAGAACAAATAGAAATTTACCCAACCCGTCGTCTCCACAATCAAGCCGGAGACTGCGCTGGAAAAGGTTCGCGGTACAGCCGTCAACGCGGTAAACAAGGCGAACTGGGTTGCGGCAAAGGCCGGGTTTGTGGCACGGGCAATAAAGGCGGTAAATGCGGCAGTTCCCAAGCCCACACCCAGATATTCCATGGCAATCACCACCACCAATACTGACAGCACATCGCCGACATGGGCCAGCCAGGCAAAGCCCAGAATCGTCACCAGTTGCACAACACCAAACAACCACAATGCGCGATTAATGCCTATTTTAAGCATTAATACACCGCCCATCAGGCCTCCAATAATCGAGGGCCACAGAGCCGCATTCTTTGCCACTACCCCAATCTCTGTTAGCGTAAAACCCAAATCAATATAAAAGGGTGTCGACAAAGCCGTCGCCATACTATCACCCAGCTTATAGAAAAACATAAAGCCCAGAATAAGCAACGCGCCGGACACGCCCTGTCGTCCGATAAATTCCCGAAAGGGTTCTACTACCGCTTCTCGCAGAGTTTTTGGCGCATTGGGTGTAAGATTAGCCTCACGTATAGATAGTGTTAGCGCAATACCGATCAACATATAAGCACCGGTAAACACAAACACCCAACTCCAGGGAATCTGGTCGGCCAGTATCAGTGATAAAGCGGCAGGTAGCAGGCCGGAGATTCGATAGGCCTGTACATGAATGCTATTTCCCAGCCCCAACTCCTTATCGGGTAATAATTCACGCCGATAGGCATCCAGGGCGATGTCCTGAGTGGCACTGAATACAGCGACAATCACACACAGTACGGCAACAATACCCAGGTCATCAATGGGACTCCAAAACCCCAGAGAACCTACCGCCACCAGCAGTATCAACTGGCACCACAGCATCCAGCCTCGGCGACGACCCAGAGGTAAGGTATAGCGATCCAACAGCGGCGCCCAGATAAACTTCCAGGTATAGGGCAATTGCACCAGAGTGAAAAACCCAATTTCCTTTAAACCCACCCCTTCAGTGCGCAACCAGGCAGGTACCAATTGAATTAAAATATACAGTGGCAAGCCAGACGCCAGCCCGGTAAACACACAAATCAGCATTCGCCGGTTAAAAATGGCAGACTTAAGTTCGGAAGCGGTCAATGAAAATTCCCAGAGAAACGTTATTGTTGTGTTATCGGACGAGTTGCGTGTTAATTGATTACAATGGCCAATCTACTGAATAAGATCAAGCAGTTTCAAGTATTAGAGCCTGCTGGCAACACTTTAAATCATCACGAGGAATACCATGCAGTTTTACAGCAGAAAATGGATTATGCCAGAAGACCTCAACCCCAACGGCAGCCTGTTCGGTGGCCGTTTATTGAGCTGGATTGATGCTGAGGCAGCCATCTTCGCCATGTGCCAACTCGGTAAAGGCCGGCATCTGGTGACAAAATTTATCTCGGAGATTAACTTTGTTAGTTCAGCCAAACAGGGTGAAATTGTAGAAATGGGTATGGAGGTGGTTCGCTTTGGCTCCAGCTCCATTACTCTTCATGCTGTGGTCAGAAATCTGGAGACTAAAGCCACAATTATCGATATCAGTGACATTGTTTTTGTGAATCTGGATACCCATGGCCAACCGGCACCACACGGGCACCCAGCATCACCTTAAAAAGAAAAACCAGCCCGGAAATTTTAACCCCTGGGCAGCTCTTCGTTTTAAGATGTTCTCGCCTGAACTTATCTCACCCCACTTGAATAGGCACCGAAGCCGGCCCCCTTACTGTGGTGGTGAACACCAGTTTCACCCTGGATTCATCCACTTGCCAATCGGGGTAGCGTTTCAACAACTCTTCCAGCACTACCCGCATCTCCAGTCGTGCCAGAGACGCTCCCAGACAAACATGGGTACCAAAACCAAGAGAAAGATGACGCGGGACTTTACGATCGACATCGAAGACTTCCGCATTGTCATACTGTCGCTCATCACGGCCAGCAGACCCATTCAACAAGGCAATCTTGGAACCCTTGGGAATCGTCACGCCATACCATTCCACATCTCGCATCACATAGCGGGCCTGAATGGGTGATGGTGCTTCGTAGCGCAGCAACTCTTCGATGGCATTACGAATTTTACTGGGGTCGTCGACCAGCTTTTTGCGCTGCTCCGGATGACGCGCCAGCAATACACCTGCCCAGGCTAACGCTCTGGCTGTGGTTTCCGAACCGGCGCCCTGTAACAGCATGAAAAAGCTAATCACTTCACGCACATCCAGCTTACGCTTGGTACCATCCGGCAATTCCACTTCCGCGTTGCCCAGCATGGTAATCATATCGTCCTTGGGTTCAGCCATACGCTTGGCTAACAACTCGCCCAGATACTTGGCAATCGCCAGATGGCTTTCTGTTCCCTTCCTGACTCCGTCTTCCAGAATGACCGGCTCAGCCTCAGGATCAAAGGCCAGCGACTGATCCACCCAGTGCCCAAGTTGCTCCTGATCTTCCTCTGGCACCCCCAGAATCTGGCCGATCATCATCGGCGGAATGGGCCGAATAATCGCATCGACTAAATCAAATTCTTTCTGTCCTTCAACCTTAGCGAAAAAGTGCTGACAGAGATTTCGACAGCGCTCCTCGAAGGCTTTGACTGCCGTGGGTGAAAAATTCTGATTCACCAGTCGTCGCGCAATATCGTGGCCCGGCGGGTCGCTGAAGATCATCATCCCGAGATTGCTATCGCCATAGGCCTCACCGGCGGGCGTGTCACCCATCTGCATCAGTTCCAACACGGTACCCTTGGCAGAGCTGTAATCCTGCCAATTGCGCAGACCGTTATACACATCATCAAAACGGCTCAGCGCGTAGAAATCGTATTTTTCGTTGTAATAGAGCGGCGCCTCATCTCGCAACCGCTTCCACACGGCATAGGGGTTTTGGTCTATCACCGGGTCATAGGGGTTATAGTCCAGATCGGCGGGGACTTCGGGCTTGGTTTTCATGGTTGCTCCTTTTGCCTGTTATTATCGAATGCTTTTATCATTAGTTAATACCAGTGTATAAGCTTCCTCAGAAAATTAACTTAAATATTGGTTATGTTTTCAGGCCACTGTCAGGTGACTACATAATACTTACGATAACACTCAACCGCAGAGTCCATCCAACTATTGCTTGATCTCTAATTGCTTGATCTCTAATTGCTTGATCTCTAAATGCTCAGCCGCTAGATTGTCGCTGCTTAGGGAATATACCTCTACCGCAAGTCCGAAGGTCCATCGGTAGAGGTATATTTCTTGAAATGAAGGTTGTGCCCATGAAAATTGTTATTGTAGGAGGAGGTGCCGGAGGCTTAGAGCTGGCCACAAAAGCAGGACGTAAACTGGGGAGATCGGGACAGGCCGAGGTAGTCCTGGTCGACCGCAATCAAACCCATATCTGGAAGCCACTGTTACACGAAGTTGCCTCCGGCTCACTGGACCCCGACGTTGAAGGCGTCAGTTACCGTGCCCACGGTGCTGGCAATGGCTTTACCTTTAAGCTGGGCGAATTAAACAGCGTCAACCCACAACGGCGTACAATCCAGCTCAGCCCCATGTACAACGCTCAGGGCGATGAGTTTTTGCCCGCCCGGGAAGAAAGCTATGACCTTCTGGTATTGGCGGTGGGTAGTGTCTCCAACGACTTTAATGTTGAAGGGGTGGCGGAACACTGTATTTTCCTGGACAGCATCAATCAGGCTCAGCGCTTTCACCGTCAGCTGCTGGAAAAATTCATCCACCTCAATAAACAACTGGGACAGGGCGAGAGCGAATGCAACTTGAAGGTTGCTATTATTGGCGCAGGCGCTACCGGAGTCGAGCTGGCCGCTGAGCTACACCGCGCCCGTGAGTGGTTCGCTACCTATGGCTTGAAACATGTCACTGCCGAACATCTGCAACTAACCCTGATTGAAGCCGGACCGCGAGTACTGCCCCAACTCAACAACCATATCAGCAGTGGTGTCGCCACCGAGCTACAAAAGCTGGGGGTGGACCTGCGCACTAATACGGCGGTTACCCAGGCGACCAAAGAGGGCTTTGTCACTGCCGAGGGCGAGCTGATTGCGGCCGACCTGATGGTATGGGCGGCCGGTGTCAAAGCACCGGATTTTTTGCACTCGATCGAAGGCCTGGAGCTAAACCGAGCCAACCAGATTCTCGTCCAGCCCACCCTGCAAACCAGCACCTACGATGATATTTTCGCGCTCGGGGACTGCGCTGGTTTTGAGCTGCCCGGCGCAGATGGCAAACCTCGCTGGGTACCGCCACGCGCTCAATCGGCACATCAAATGGCCAGTGTTGTGGCTAAAAACCTGATCAGGCAGGTGCGAGGCCAACCTTTACAAACCTTTAAATACCGCGATTTTGGCTCGCTGGTCTCGCTCAGTGATTACAGCGCCTTTGGCCGCCTAATGGGTGGCTTTGCCCACGGAAGCCTGAGTCTGGAGGGTACACTGGCACGCTGGGCCTACCTATCCCTGTATCGAATGCACCAACTAGCGGTATTTGGCTGTTTGAGAACCGTGCTAATTACGATTATCGACCGACTCAATAGCTTTATTCGACCCAAGTTGAAGCTACACTAAGCTCGAACAGGGGCCTGTTTCTGAAAACCCACATTTGAGCCTCTGTTGCCGGGACATCTTAATAAGCCACCTTTAAACTCTCGCCAGGGGTAAATGGATATAGCATCCCGGAGACCCACACCGATAGTAAATAACTATTGCCAAAAAAGACAAATGATGTTTACTATTGCCTCATGAATTCATACAGCGCCATAAGCTTTAGTCAAGCCCGCCGCTATAACCGTCTAAGTCTGGTCGGTCAACTCATGGCAATTACCCACTTTGTGCAACGGCGCACAATGGATGAACTGTCAGCAAGCCAAAGCTACCAAAGCCTGAGCTTGACCTATGTCGGTTATATCACCCTTCTGGCAGAACGTAACTACTCGCCCGGCGAGCTGGCTACTAAGCTGGGCATTTCCAAGCAGGCATGCAGCAAAACCATCGGTGAGTTGGAAAAGGCCGGCTTTCTGAAGCGCCAAAAAAACCCCGATGACAGCCGCTCCAGTATTTTGTCTCTCGATAAGAAGGGGCTGCAACTGGTGAGCGATGGCATGAAGTGCACCTTAAAAATCCAACAGCAATTTGCCAACAAAGTCGGCGCCAACCAACTTCAACAACTGGTGTACGATCTGGAACAGCTCTGTCGCGGTTTTAATCTGCATATTCCCTCCTATCAATCCCTCCAGATCGTGCTGGGTAAACCCCTGCAAGGCGACCCCGCTCGGCTCAATCTACTGCTACCGAATTTAAGCAGTTTTTTTTACGACTCAATGATTGCCTCCCTGGCCGCCAAAGGGTTTGAGGGCCTGAAGCCAAACTTTAGTCAGGTGTTAAGCCTGATCAACTCTGACGGGGGTCGCATCCAGTACATTGCCACTACGGTTGGTGTCAGCAAGCAGGCCATCGCCATGATCGCGCTGGAGCTTGAGCAGTTGGGCTATATTTCCAAGGAGCCTGATCCGACCGACAAACGCCAGATTATCTTGCAGCTTACGGCTCGTGGCAAAGAGCTGATGAATGAATCAATCGCTGGTATTGACGCTCTGGAAACCCGGATAAAAGACATTCTGGGCGCGCAACAATTTCAACAGCTGGAAGAAGTCATCAACACGCTGTGTTTTGACGTCGCTATGGATAGCAGCTCAGCGACGGTGTCAGCGGCCAAAATACAACAGTTATCACAGGATTTGCTGCTGGAACTGGGCCCCAATGGTGCCCGGCAATTGGCCAAGCAAATATTACAAATAACAGAATCAAATTAACCGAGGATGGTTAACAAGGGACGTATCTTTCTTTTCTCTCGTACAGCACCAAGTGGCTATTATCGCTCTATGCTCTGGGGGGCGCAGCGATTACACTGCTTTATGATTGGCTGTTTGGTACTTACGATACATGGTAAGGCTATAAAAACAGAAAGCAATTATTCAGTAAGCAAACTTCGTCTACTGTAACTGAATCGGAAACACCGTTGCTATTGTCACTACTTTTTCGCAATTTCCAAGAAAAACGTAAGGAGAAAGTAGTGACTCAACCCCGAAAGATCAATCACGGAAATTATTAAACTGCAGCGGCTGGTCAAAATCCTGCTCTCTTAAAAATGCGATAACCGTCTGTAAATCGTCGCGTTTTTTGCCCGTTACCCGTACCTGATCACCCTGAATCTGCGACTGCACTTTCAGCTTTTTGTCTTTGATCAATTTAACGATTTTTCGACACAGATCAGATTCCAGTCCATTCTGCATGTTTACAACCACCTTAACCTGCTTGCCGGCCGTTTCCACCTCGCCCACCTGCATAGCCAGGGGGTCAATTTTGCATTTGATAAGGGCGCTACGTAGCATGTCCTCCATTTGCGTCAGTTGAAAATCGCCCTCGGCAAATAATGTGACACTTAGTTCATTGCGCTCAAATTTGGCATCGACCCCCTTAAAATCAAAGCGCGTCTGGATAATTCGTCCCGCCTGATCGACGGCATTGGTAAATTCATGCAAATCAACTTCGGATACAATATCGAAGGATGGCATAGGGTTCCTCTCTTTCTTTTTTACTGATTAAGTGCTTACTGATTAATTGCTTACTGAATATCTGTGTCAAGTTGATTATACTCGCCGGTTAATCACCCCAGTATAAATTTGATATTCCACAGAAGAAACACACAAGAACCTTAAATGAAGCAATTAATTCTTGGCGGCGCACGCTCTGGCAAGAGCTCCTTAGCAGAAAACCTCGCCGCCTATAGCGGCACAAGCGTTATTTATATCGCCACTAGCAACAGCACGCTGAATGATTCCGAAATGGATCTTCGCATCAAGCGGCATCGAGCTAGTAGGCCCGCCGATTGGCAAACTATCGAATCTCCCATTGCGCTGGCAGAGACGCTACAGCAACAGGCTGCTGATAATCGCTGTCTATTAGTGGACTGCCTGACCCTCTGGCTGAGTAACTGCCTACTAAACAATTCTTGGCAGCAAGAAAAACAACATCTATTAGACCTTCTTCCCACACTCCCCGGCTCGATTATTTTTGTCAGCAACGAAGTCGGACACGGCATTGTCCCACTGGGTGAACTCAATCGACAGTTTGTCGATGAGAGCGGTTTTCTGCATCAGGCACTCGCGCCCCTTTGTGACAGGGTAGTATTTACCATTGCCGGCCTGCCAACTGTGTTAAAAGGTGAGCCACTAACGATCAATGAATCACGCGGAGATGTATTTTGACCTGGCTTCAACAAGCCGTACAGCAAGCCTGTGACAAGTCTCGTCAAGCGGCTTTAAACCGGCAACAACAGCTCACCAAGCCACCGGGCTCGCTGGGGGATCTGGAAAATCTGGCTGTCACCCTGGCCGGACTGCAACACACGGAACATCCCAACGCCGATAAAATTGCCATCAGTATTTTTGCCGCAGATCACGGCGTTGCCGCAGAAAATGTTTCGGCTTTTCCACAGGCCGTTACCGCAGAGATGGTTAGAAATTTCGCCAGTGGTGGCGCGGCTATCGCGGTACTAGCCAAACAACTTAATGCGCACTTACGCGTTTGTAATATCGGCACCGTAAATGAACTTGAAACTATTACCGGCGTTGAAGATTGTCGTATTGCCCCCGGTACCGCGAACTTTTTTCATCAGCCAGCGATGACGGCAGAACAGCTTGATCAGGCCCTGGCCATCGGTAAAGCCCATATTGATGACGCCAGGCAAAAGGGCATACAACTCTGGATCGGCGGTGAAATGGGCATTGCCAATACCACCTCGGCCACGGCGTTAGCCTGTGCACTGTTACAACAACCAGCCGCCCGGTTGACCGGCCCCGGCACGGGTATTAACGACGCAACGCTGCAACATAAGCAAAGCGTTATCGAACAATCCTTGCAACGACACGGGCTGGACACATCCTCCGCTAAAACAAACCCGTTAAGTTGCTTACGCTTTGTCGGCGGCTTTGAGATTGCAGCACTCACTGGCGCCTATCTGCGCGGCGCACAACTCGGCATGCCGATGCTGGTCGATGGCTTTATCAGTTCTGTGGCAGCACTCACTGCCATGCGTATTTTACCGGGTGTTGAAAATTGGTTAATCCTCGCCCACCAGTCCGCTGAACCCGGTCATACCGAAGTAGTCAAAGCTATAGGTAAAACACCTTTACTGCAGCTGGGCATGCGTCTGGGCGAAGCCAGCGGTGCCGCCTGTGCCGTGCCCTTGCTGAAGCTTGCCTGCAGCCTGCACAATCAAATGGCGACCTTTGACAGCGCAGGTGTTAGCACCGCGCAGAATTAACAGGAATCAAAAGACTACCTAGAGTATGACAGCCACCGAACACTCCATCACCACCGTCGATATTTTGCGTCATGGCCGTACCACCGCCGATGACATTCTACGCGGTCGCATTGATGTATCCCTCTCCGATGAGGGATACCAGCAAATGCAGGACCGACTGCAGCCCTATGCCGATCCCCACCCCCCCTGGGAAGCTATAATCACTTCGCCGTTACAACGCTGTGCGCAATTCGCCAGGGACTTATCCGAACAACATGAAAGCCCTGTTAGCGTGGATAAAAATTTTCTGGAGATGGACTTTGGCGATTGGGATGGCCGCAGTTTTGTGGAGCTACAGGCAGAAAACCCCGAGCTGTTCACTAATGTTTGGCGTCAACCACATAAATATCATCCACCCAACGGTGAAACTTTTCAGCAATTTTCCTCACGTATCACACAGGCCTGGCGGCAATTGCTGGAACAATATGCCGGTCAGCATCTACTGCTGATTTGTCATGGTGGTGTGATTCGAGCTCTATTGGGAGAGGTGCTGCAAATCCCACCCGATGCCATCTCCAGAATTGAAATACCCTACGCTTCTATCAGCCGAATAAAAGTCTATCAGCAGCCGGGCTCAGAACATTGGCCACAACTCGTGTTCCATAACCCGCATTGATGAGTGTATTGAAAACTCACAATACTGTGACCGACCGGAGTATGTTATGAGTCAATGGTATCGACCTCTGGCACTCGCTTTTGTTTTTCTCACCCGTATTCCCATGCCGACGATTAAAACACTGTCGCCTGAGGATGAGGGTCGCTCCCTGCTGTGTTTTCCACTGGTTGGTTTGGCGCTGGGTGTATTACTCTGCGCGTTGGCAATCGTCATAGCACCGGCGTTTAACAGCTTGGTCAGTGCCGCTATTTTGTTAGCCTTTTGGGCGGCGGTAACTGGGGGTATTCATCTGGACGGTTTGGCAGATAGCGCCGATGGCTGGCTCGGTGGCTACGGCGATCCCGAGCGCACCCTGGAAATTATGCACGACTCGCGCTGCGGTAGTGGCGCACTGGTTGCGGTCGTTTGTCTGTTGATTCTCAAATTCGCTGCTCTTACGGTTATTGTTGAGCAGCAATTGTGGGTGGCCTTATTAATCGCCCCCATTATTGGCCGCTGCGTCGGCCCACTGTTATTTCTCAAGGGGGGGATTTTTTATGCGCCCTATGTACAACCCAGCGGTATCGCTAAAAGCTTTATTGAACACTGTCCACCCTACGCCCAACGGGTTTGCTATGTCGCAATTTTGCTGTGTGGTTTGCTGATGGGGTCCATCACCAACGTGCTGATCATTCTCGTACTCTGCGCTGGAGTGATGTTGTTATTAAAGCAACTTATGCTAAAACGTTTGGGTGGGGCAACGGGGGATACGGCTGGAGCGTCGACAGAAATTTTAGAGACGGTTTTGTTGTTGGCTTGTGGGGTGATTTTGTATTGAATTCCCGGTTTTTGCCGGGTGAAGATATAGAGACCAGTTCGCTCGCTTTTGTAAACTTTTGGCCGCTGCGCAACTCAACAATTTTTGCTACTCAAAAATTTGGATTCGAACAGTGCTCGCCGACAACTCCAAAAGTTTACAAAAGCTAAAAGCACTCCCTAATTGGTCTCTATATCTTCACCCGGCAAAAACCTACCAGTATATATACCTCCTATACTGGTACCGATAGCCCGAAAATCTAGCTACCGCGTTAAACTCTCGATTATCTTAGGCACGACCGAGGTTTGTTGGGGCAGTAACCTTGTGATCAGTCATGGCGCGTTTTTAGCTCGTCGGGGTTGTCGGCGAGCACTGTTCGAGTCCCGGGAAATTGCATGCAATTTCGACGACCGTTAGGTCGCCCGCAGGGTGAAAATACGCCTTAGCGTAGTTTCATCTATTTCGCGTAGCGAAAGAGGTCGAGTTGCGCAACCGCCGAAAAGCCAGACGAGCGGGCGCCCCGATCACAAGGTTACTGCCCCAACAAACCGTCCAGGCTAGCTATTAACCCCGCTCATGCGCCGCCCCAGCCTTAACATCATCCCACTCATTCTCCATCAACACGTCGTCCAGCGAAGCCGGTTGAATCCAACCCTCCTGCTGCAACATTGGCTCGGAATAAAATTGATCAACTTTACCCAAACATAAAATCGCTACCGGTGAAGCATCCTCAGGTATTTTCAGGCACCTGGCGATTTTGTCAGGGTCGAAAATCGATACCCACCCCATCCCCAATCCTTCGGCGCGTGCAGCCAACCACATATTTTGAATCGCACAGGCGACCGAAGCCATATCCATGGCCGGCATGGTACGGCGACCAAAAATATACTGCTCGCGACGATCACAGAGCGCCACCACTAACAGCTCACCGCATTCGCGAATGCCCTCCACCTTCAGACGCATAAACTCCTGATCGCGCTCACCCAAGGCCTCAGCTGTTGCCAGTCGTTCCTGCTCGACCAACTCGACCAACTGCTCACGGATACTACCTTCAGTGATGCGAATAATCCGCCAGGGCTGCATCAATCCGACGCTTGGCGCAGCATGAGCGGCAGCCAATAGTCGTGTCAGCACCTCGGGATTAACACTCTCTGGCAAAAAGTGGCGCATATCTCGGCGCTGGTAAATCGCTTTATAAACCGCTTTTTTTTCCAGCTCGGAAAACTCGTCAGTCATCTTTCTCAATCATTATGTCGCAAGGAAACGCGCCAGAGTATAAGGCAATCAAAGGAGCGGGTCAGGGAATTATTGACTTTAGTCACGCATTACCGCTACAGTGCGCGCCGTCTGCCAATGGTCACAGGTGAGCTCTGCCCCATATCAATTCAATGAGTTGGTTGAATGAGCCCTGTGTTAAATGGGAAGTCCGGTGATATCTCCCTCTCAGCGTAAAGAGAGGAAGCGATTAAGTCCGGCGCTGCCCCCGCAACGGTAACTGAGCCATGCTTTAAAAAGCAATGAGCCCAGAAGCCCGATACCAGCCATTTGCAGCGGTCGATTGTGCATCAATGACAAACGACTACAACGATGATGCGGAGGGCGTCGTCGGGAGCAAATCTTTTTTGCCTACCTACTTTTCCCTCCCTCATTCGCTCAGCAACATCTAATGACGAAATGAGGAACCAAAATGAACAGCTTTAAATCAAGCGCTATCTGTCTGGCGATACTGGGCTGTAATACTGCTCTGGCGGATAACCACTTAAATATCGAAAACACCCTGGTGACCGCCACTCGCACCGAGCAAGGCTATGCCAGCACATTGGCGTCAGTTACGATTTTTGACCGTAACGATCTGGAAAAATACCAGACCCAAAGCCTGCCGGAAATCTTATCCCGCGCTGCGGGTATCAGTGTGACGCGTAACGGCGGACGAGGCTCTTCCTCGAGTATTTCCCTGCGCGGAAACCAGAGCGATCACACCCTGTTTCTGATCAATGGCGTACGCGTTGGCAGCGTAACATTAGGCCAAACGCCTATCGAGCTGATTGACCCGGATCAAATTGAACGCATCGAAATTGTCCGTGGTCCTAAATCAAGTCTGTATGGGTCCGATGCACTGGGCGGTGTTATTAATATAATTACCCGCACGGCAGATTCTTCCCAACCCCTCACGGTTACCGGCAGTATTGGTAATAATGCAACCCGTGAATCCACCATCACCGCTGGTTATAGTCAGGAGCAATTCAGCACGAGTTTAAACTTGTCGACAGTAAGGTCCGATGATATCGATAGCACCGAAGACACCAGTTCCACCCATGGCGATGATGACGGCATTGAGCAGGATAGCCTCGGACTAAACATCAATTACACACCGATTAAATCACTCGTATTGGGTTTCAATTATCAATACAGCGACAGCGAAACCGAGTACGACACAAGCTGTGCCGACTCAACAACTTTTGATCCATTGATCTGCTCTCCCTATTCAGAAACCATCGTGGAAGTGGGGCAATTGAGCGCCGGCTGGCAAATCACATCAGTCTGGAAGAGCCGTTTACGCCTCGGACTTTCAAAAAATGAGTCGGAGGAATTTGCCCGCGAAATCGATATCAACGAAACCTTTAGCGGTGGCATTTTTAATACCGAGCGCACCGATATTTCCTGGCAAAACGACCTGCGACTCAGCGAACAATTACTGCTGACGGCAGGCTACGACTATCTGCATGAAGAGGTTAGTGGTAGCATCCCTTACAATGAAAAAGAACGCGACAACGATGCAGTATTCCTGCAACTGCAATGGGCTGCGGGTCGTTTGTCAGCTAATCTGGGCGTACGTAACGATGATAATGAACAGTTTGGTAATGCGGATACATTTAACGCCACCATTGGCTATGAACTAAGCACTGAACTCAAGGTTATAGCCAGCTACGGCGAAGCCTTTAAAGCCCCCACCTTTAATGATCTGTATTACCCGGATTTTGGCAACGACTCGCTGATTCCCGAAGAATCGGATACCTATGAAATCGCCCTGCAAAGCCTGCGTGACAACATGGAGTGGTCGGTGCGCGCCTACCGCAATAACGTCGACAACCTGATTCAATATAACTCTACTCTTCGTGCTAATGACCAGATCACCTCAGCCACCATTGAAGGACTGGAGCTTTCATTGGCAACCCAACTGATGGGCTGGGATATCAGTAGCGCTATTAGTCTGCTGGATACGGAAGACAACCGCACCGGTAACGAGCTGGCCCGTCGTCCCAAGCAAATCTTTAATCTGGATATCGACCGACAGTTTGGTCGCTGGTCAATCGGTACGACCTTCTATGCGTCGAGCAACCGCTTTAATGATGCAGCTAACAATGTAGAATTGTCAGGCTACGGCACAGTCGCCGTACGTACCGCCTATAAAGCCAACGATGAATGGACATTCCGCCTGAAAGCCGACAACCTGTTCGAGAAGGAGTACTACCTCGCCTCCAGCTTCAGTAGTGGACTCTACAACCAACCCGGTTTAGAAGTGTTGCTATCAGTAGTTTATACTCCCCGCTTCTAGAGAACTGCTGAAAAACTATCGTCGCACCCAAAGCATTCGCTATGCTCATGGGTTGGGCTCTTGCTACTACGGCGTTAAAAGCTGGCGCAAAATGCTCATTTACTACGTGTAGACTCCGCTTTTGCGCCAGCTTTTGCCTTGCATTAGCTGCCTCGAAAACGTTTTTCAGCAGTTCTCAGCACTTTCTGGCCGGGGCTACATGCCCCCAAACTTTTTAAATAACGGGTTCCGCCATGACCGATCAAGATGACAAAAAGCAAGCCAAGCACAAAGCCAGCATGGAAAAGCAAAAAGCTAAAGTCGATGCGCGTATCGAAGAGGCCAGCACCGAGCGCGGAGTCGCTATTCTGTTAACCGGCAATGGCAAGGGCAAATCAAGCTCCGCCTTTGGTATGGTACTGCGCAGCTTAGGTTACGGCTATAAAGTCGGCATTGTGCAATTTATTAAGGGCCAACAGCTCTCTGGCGAAGAAATTTTTATTCGCGATAAACACCCCGAAGTTTATTTTCATCAAATGGGGACCGGCTTTACCTGGAATACTCAGGACCGCAGCGGCGATATCAAAGCAGCCGAGGAAACCTGGCAGCACGCCGAAAAGCTATTAAACGACGACAGCTATCATTTGGTGGTATTGGATGAGCTGACCTATATGCTGGCTTACAAATACCTCGACGAAGACAAGGTACTCGACGCCATCCGCAATCGTCCCAGCGAACAAAGTGTCGTGGTAACGGGCCGCGGCGGCGGCAGTGCAATTCGCGAATTAGTTGATACTGTTGCCGAGATTAACGATGTAAAACATGCCTTTAAGGCGGGAGTGAAGGCGCGGCGCGGCGTCGACTTCTAGCAGTTTTCTATAGTCAAACTCCCTAACCATTCCCTTTAACCGGCAGCGTTATGTATCAAGCACCCTCACGCATATTTCTGGTATTGATACTGCTGCTGCCACTCAGCTTTTTATTAGCTATTGCCTTAGGCGCAGTCCATCTCCCTATAACAGAAGTGTTATTCGCCCTTATGGGTGCAAGCAACGATGCGATGGTGCAGTTAATTGTCGGCGAAATACGACTGCCACGCGCTCTGCTTGCCACCGCCGTGGGCGCGTTGCTGGGTATCAGTGGCGCCGCTACACAGGGATTGTTTCGCAACCCCTTAGCAGACCCCGCTTTAATAGGTGTCACAGCCGGTGCTATGGCCGGGGCCAGCTTAGCCATCGTTGTCGGTGGCAGTGCTATCGCGGGCTATTGGGGTTTATCACTGGTTTCGTTGGGCGCCTTTGTCGGTGGCGTCCTCGCAGTGATGTTTGTTTATCGTCTCGCTACCCGCAGCACCGGTACTTCCGTCGCCACTATGTTACTGGCGGGTATTGCCATTTCGGCGCTGGCTGGCAGTTTTAACAGCCTGCTGGAATTTATTGCCGACAATGAAATGCTGCGGCGTATTAGCCTGTGGAAAATGGGCGGTCTGGATGGCGCCGATACCGTCAGAGTGGTACTGGCATTAACTGTCACGCTGGTCATTGTGGTGCTGATACCCTCGCAGGCCAGTGCCCTAAACGCCCTATTGCTTGGTGAATCTCAGGCTCGTTATTTGGGTATTGACGTGGATCGTGTCAAACGCCGAGTGATCTGTATGGTTGCGGCTGCCGTCGGCGTATCGGTTGCTCTGGCAGGCAGTATTTCCTTTGTGGGTCTGGTGGTGCCACATATTATTCGTCTAATTGGCGGGCCAGATCACCGCTATCTTTTATTGGCTTCAGCATTGGCGGGGGCCTCTTTATTGTTGCTGGCAGATACCTTTGCCCGGGTAGTGATTGCCCCGACCGAATTGCCGGTGGGTATGATTACTGCCGTTATCGGCGCGCCCTTTTTCATCTTCCTGCTGCGACAAAAAATGACAGCCCAATTGCACTGATATAGAGACTACGCTGATGGCATTGTTACAGGCCAGAGATATTTCCGTTTCCCGGCACAGTATTACACTGGTCGATAAGATCAGTGTGTCGGTTGCGGCTGGTGAGGTAGTAGCAATTATCGGTCCTAATGGTGCTGGCAAAACCAGTTTGATTCGCGCACTGACCGGCGACCTGACACCTGACCATGGAGAAGTGCTGCTGAATGGACGTCATATTGATGCTATTCCGCTGGAAGAAAAAGCGCGTCAGCTCGCCCTGCTGCCGCAACATACCGAATTGAATTTTTCCTTTCCCATAGCCGATGTGGTTAACCTCGGACGCATCCCCCATGCCAGTGGCAAGGTGGAAGACGCACATATCGTGGACGAAGCCCTGGCTGCCGTGGATATGCTCGATAAAAAACAACGACTCTATACTTGGCTATCGGGTGGCGAAAAGCAACGCGTACAACTGGCTCGAGTCATGGCGCAATTGTGGCGCGCCGAGGACTCACCGGCACGACTGATGGTCTTCGACGAACCGACCGCATCACTGGATGTGGCTCATACTCGCCAACTGATGCAGATGACGCGCAAGTTGGCCAGTGAAGGGCTGGGACTCATTATGGTACTGCACGATTTTAATTTGGCAGCACGCTATGCAGATCGTATTCTGTTACTGAAAAACGGATCGCTGGCTGTTGAAGGCCCCCCTGACAGAGTGCTCACCGAAAACAATATGCATCAGTTTTTTGAAGTGGAGACCCGTGTTGTGCCGCACCCCGACAACGGGCATCCCATGGTATTTATTAATGATTAATGGTTACTGTTTACAACCAAACATCGCTATTCTGTTAGCTTCGATAAGCTGTTTACTGTTAGCCAATTTCGCTAGTGCAGAAACGTTGACAGTGACCGATTCGGCCGGCCGGACTGTAAGCCTGGACAAACCCGCCACCCGCATCATCGCCCTGGCACCGCATATCGTCGAAAATGTTTATAGCGCCGGTGCCGGCGAAAAGCTAGTCGGCGTAGTCACCTTTAGCGATTATCCGCCAGCAGCGAAGGAACTACCCATCGTAGGCGGCTACGTCTCATTCAGCCTGGAAAAAATCGCCTCGCTGCGTCCCGATTTGGTGATCACCTGGGCCGAGGGTGATGGCGCTGAAGCGGCCAAACCCTTTGAGAGACTGGGCATTCCAGTCTATGTTGATGAGCCGCGCGAACTCACCGAAGTGGCCGACTCGGTACGCAATATTGGCACTCTGGCTGGTACGTCTGAAATCGCCAACCCTGCCGTCAATGCATTTCTGGCCGATTTGACTGAGTTGCGCAAGACCTATAGCCATCAACAAGCCGTCACGGTTCTCTATCAAGTCTGGGACACCCCCTTGATGACCATCAATAAGGATCATTTGATTAATGCTGTTATCGAACTCTGCGGCGGTGAAAATATTTTTGCTGATGCGCCGGTGATCACCCCCAAAATCAGCCTTGAATCGATCATCAGTCAGGATCCAGCGGTGATCATCGCTGGCGGCATGGGTGAAGACCGCCCCGACTGGCTTAACAATTGGCGCGGCTATCCGCGGCTGTCCGCGGTGGTTGCAGAAAATCTTTATTTTATTCCACCCTCACTACTGCAACGCCATACTCTGCGAATTCTACAGGGGGCAGAACAAATGTGTCATAGCTTGCAACAGGCACGAGCAAAACTGACCGATTGATGAACAAGCCAACCTCAAAAGCACATTGGTATATTTTGGGTGCAGGTGCTATCGGTTGCCTCTGGGCCTGCTACTGGCGCAAGGCTGGCTTTCCGGTAACGCTGATCACGCGCAGACCACGCGATAGTCACAACCTGAAGCTGGTTACTGGCGAACACACGGAAACCTTTTCCATTGATCAGATCAGCGTTGATCAAACTGATAGTCAAACTAATAGCCAAACTAATAGTCAAACCAATAAACACACCATTGAAAACCTGTTAGTTTGCACCAAAGCTCAGAACACCCTGAACGCGGTAACGGCTATATCCCAACAGCTTGCCAGCCATGCCACCGTCGTCGTTTTACAAAATGGTATGGCAGCAACGGAGCTGACCCAATTGCTGCCGACGCAGAAACTTTACACGGCCATTACCAGTGACGGCGCCTATCGAACCGATAACAACACCGTGGTCCACGCTGGCCGGGGAGAAACTTTTATCGGTGGTGCTCAGAAGTTGCTACAACAATTGCCCACACAGTTTTTAAGCATTCACCACTGTAGCGATATAACACGTCGGCAGTGGCAAAAACTGGCTATCAACTGCGCCATTAATGGTTTAACGGCAATTTATCATTGTCGCAATGGCGAATTGCTTTCACACACCGAAGCACTGCAACGGATAAAAAAAATCTGTGCGGAAACGATTATTACCGCAACGGCCATAGGCCAGCACGACGCCGTTGCCAATATCGAAGACGATGTCAAAAAAACATTAGAAGCTACCGCGAACAATTATTCTTCCATGCATCAGGATATTGCCGCTGGTCGCCGTACCGAGATTGATTACCTCAATGGCTACCTGGTTACGCTTGCAGAAACACACGGGCTGCCCTGTGAAGAAAATAAAAACGTGCTGGCAGCAGTTAAACGTTTAGAGCTTGCTTAAAGCCTTTTTAAAACGCTGACGCGCCTCTATATCCGTCTCACTAATTAAACCAAAACGCAGCAACGCTTTATCTTCGCTGTGATCGGCCAGCGGCCAGTATCGAATCAAAATCCCTGATTGAGCCAGTTGCTCAGCAATAGTTTTTGCCGTTTTTTCTACCATTACAATTGACACAAATAAATCGGCAGCATAAATTTGCTGAGTTTCCAGATTCAAACCCTGAACCAAACTTTCCACCATCCACTGGCTGTTGCGTTGCAGACGTTGACGATTTTCCCGCTGCCAAGCCAGATCCTGTAAAGCTTTTGTGGCAATAAACTGCGATGGACCGGCAATCGCCCAGGGGCCAATAAGCTGTGACAATTTTTTACACAAAGTTTTTCCTGTCAGCGCAAAGCCTATTCGAATACCGGCTAATCCAAAAAACTTACCCAGGGATCGCAACACAACAACCCCCGGCAAGTGACTTAAGCTGGCAAAACTCTGCTCCGGGGCACCATCCATAAAGGCTTCATCAATCACCAACCAGCCATCGCGCTCAGCCAATAATTGTCGCCACCTTTGTAGCAACGCTATCGGTAGAGAGGCTGCCGTGGGATTGCAGGGGTTAATCAATACCACCACATCAACCACGCCCGACTGGATTAGATTGCCAGCCGTTTCAGGATGAAATCCATCGTAAAACACAATTTCATGGCCCTGTTGCTGCCAGTGGTAAGCGTGTTCCTGATAACCCACATCAGGTAGTGCAACTCGAGACGGAACACGCAATCGCGGCATTGCTTCAATAGAACGCTGGCTTCCGCTGGCGACAACCGCATGCTGACAACCGTAATAGGTTTTAACCGCTAAGATAAATTCTGGTTCATTGACCTCAGGCAATTGCTGGAAAACTTTTTTGGGTATGTCAGGGATGGGATAACTATCAGGATTGATACCGGTTGATAAATCGAGCCAATCAGCAAGTGGAATACTATAGCGTTCGCTGGCAGCAAGTAACTGGCCGCCATGCTGTGGAGGTTGCTTATTTAAGTTTGATACTCGTAATACCGACTCTGATTCGAGATCGCGGGGAGAGGACAACATTGTTTACAGTTCACTATTGGAATTTTCACCATGATAAGCGAAATACGCTATAAATTAGCGACTCTTTTTTCAAAAAAATGAGAGTGAGTAGCAAACATACCAAAGGGTTCATCATCCGCGCTTTATCATCGACTAAACAACGCTACCACTACCAGCAACAACAGCCAGAAATATAAAACCCGTTCAACCAGGGCTAGCGTCCGTTTAATGTCCCGCACTCCCGGCAGAGATCCACAGCCCAACAGCGGCCGCTGTTGCTGCTCGCCATGATAAGTCGCTGCGCCACCCAAACAGATATTCAAACTGCCTGCACCCGCCGACATTACCGGCCCGGCATTAGGGCTTTTCCACTGTGACGCCTGCGTCGACCAGCATTGAATACTGCTCTGAAAATCACCCATCAGTGCATAACTAAAGGCCACCAGTCGGGCGGGCAGCCAGTTCAGCACATCATCAAACTTCGCCGCTGCCCAGCCAAAATCCTGATAGCGCTGGTTTTTATAGCCCCACATGGCGTCCAATGTGTTAGCCGCACGGTACAACACGACTCCGGGCACACCAGCAATTAAAAACCAGAAAATCGCGGCAAAAATACCGTCACTGCCATTCTCCAGTACCGATTCACAAACAGCTGCGGAAATTTCCTCTTCGGATAGTTCTGCCGTGTCGCGGCTGACGATAAAGCTCAATTTTTGTCGCGCGGTTTCCAGGTCACCCACAGCCAGCTGCGTTGCCACCGCTTCGGCGTGCTCGCGCAGACTTCTCGGCGCAATACACACAGCCAACACCAAGGTTGAGACCAAGCAGGACAATACCGTCGAGTTACAAAACAGGCTGGTGATAATGACGGCTGCCAGTAAAGCACTGCCAAGCACAATGATGACCGAGAAGATGCCGCGCTGGCGGTTATCACTACCAGTCTCTGCATCCTGCCATAACCGCTGTTCAACCCAATTGACCCAACGACCAAAGCCCACCAGTGGATGCCAGCGTTTAGGTTCGCCAAAAAACGCATCCAGCGCGACAGCTGCCAGTACAATAAGCGCGGTAAAAACGGGAGCAATAAATATCATGGTCAGGCGCTACTCAAAGAGATACGAGGGGAATCAGGGGCAAATTCTATTTTACGGCGCGGTTATTGTCATTAAAGATGCGTATAATTCCATCCAGCTATCAGGATTTTTCATTGCACCGACGTTCACCTATCCCCGCCCTATTAATATGAACAAAACCCGCGATCACCTCCCTCAAACTGCCAAAACATTAATGGTTCAGGGCACCACTAGTGACGCGGGTAAAAGCGTTCTTGTTGCTGGGCTGTGTCGCGTACTGGCCCGACGTAATATCAAGGTCGCCCCCTTCAAACCGCAGAATATGGCTTTAAACAGCGCGGTCACCAAGGATGGTGGCGAGATTGGTCGCGCGCAGGCGGTACAGGCCAAAGCCTGTGGCATTGCCCCTCACACGGACTTTAATCCGGTACTACTAAAACCCAATAGCGATATTGGCGCACAGGTGATTATCCACGGTAAAGCCCTAGGCAATATGGAAGCTCTCGCTTATCACGATTACAAAACTGTCGCCATGAATGCCGTGTTAGCTTCTCATCAACGGCTCTGCAATCAATTCGATTATGTGGTGGTGGAAGGCGCGGGCAGCCCGGCAGAAATTAACTTACGCGATCGCGATATCGCCAATATGGGTTTTGCCGAAGCGGTGGATTGCCCGGTGATTATTGTTGCCGATATTGATCGCGGTGGCGTATTCGCGCATTTGGTGGGTACGCTGGCCCTGCTATCCAAATCAGAGCAGCAACGCGTGCAGGGTTTTGTGATTAATCGCTTTCGCGGTGATATGGCACTGCTGCAACCGGGCATTGACTGGCTGGAAGATTATACCGGTAAACCGGTACTCGGCACTTTGCCCTATTTACAGGGTTTCCACCTCGAAGCGGAAGATGCGATAGACGTTTCACAGCAAACGCCAGACGATGCCGCCATCACTATCAGCGTGTTGGTGTTATCACGCATCAGTAACCATACCGATTTTGATGCTCTGCGTTTACACCCGCAGGTTAATCTGCACTATGTCGGCCCCGGTGAAAATATTCCCGCCAGCGATGTCGTCATCATCCCCGGCAGCAAAAGCGTGCGCCGTGATTTAAAGTGGCTGCGTGATCAGGGCTGGGAGGCTGCAATCAAAAAACACCTTCGCTATGGCGGCAAAGTGCTGGGGATTTGCGGCGGCTTTCAGATGCTGGGACAGGTGATTCACGACCCCGACGGTATTGAAAGCAATGCTGGCAGCAGTGAGGGCTTGGGGCTGCTGGATTTTGAAACGGTACTGGCAGCGGACAAACAACTGGTCAAGGTGCAAGGTTCGGTACAAGCGGATGGTGCGCAGCTGGATGGTTATGAAATTCATGCCGGGGTCAGCCGGGGGCCAGCGCTTTCGAACCCCTTTGCGACTATCAGCGACGCTCGCGGCAATAGCAAGCAGGATGGCGCGGTTTCAAAGGATCAACAGATTATCGGCACTTATATTCACGGACTATTTGATCACAGCAATGCACGGGAGAGCTTGCTGCGCTGGGCGGGGTTAGGAGCTGTCACTGACTTTGATTATAGCCAGCTACAGGAGCAGGAGCTGGATCGGCTAGCGGACTGCCTGGAACAACATCTGCATTTAAATACGCTGTTCCCCGAACTTGAGTTTCCAGAGCCTGATTAGAAGGTTAGCAGGCATCGCTCAGACCAACAACAGCTCCAAGCGTTCAACCAGACTGGCTATCGACTGACCAGGAAACAAGAGCACTAAATCACCATTGAAGGCTTGGCCTTCTATGCGGAAGTTAATCTCCACCAGCAGTAATGGTTGCTCCTCAACTCCAACAGCATCACAGATCGACGGCAGTGAGCCCAGGCCAAGGTTTTCCACTTCTGAGGTTTGCAGAGTCCATTCCCAGTGCTGGTGTAAAGCCTCGAGACAGGCGTCATTGATACTCTGGGCAGCCTCAGCAACCCGCTCTGATTCCGCCACATCTGCGGGGAGCATTGCCTGCAAATCCGGCAGACTGGCCTCTGAGAAAAGAATCAATACCTCTCCTTTCAGGGCAGCCTGAGAATCGCTGGAAGAAAAAAGCTGCCTGGCGCCATAAACCATCGTGCCACGCTCAAAAGCCTGCACAGAAGCGGCAAGCTTATTCGCAGGCACCATAGTAATGTTGGGGATAGGTAGAGTAACAAAGACCCCAAAAGTTCTGGCCAGATGATCGGCCGCTTGGCCCAGCGCTACATTGCATACTTCTTGTAGGCAGTCGCGCTGATCTTCGGTTAATTCGGGGAACAAAGCCAAGGCTTAGAGCAAACCGTATTGAGTTAAAACCGCCATCAACTTTTCGCCATTGATGGGTTTTTTGATAAATTCCAAGGCGCCGGCGCTAATCACGCGCTCCCGGGCCTCAGGTTGTATATCCGCTGAAATCACGATCACGACACACTTTAGCCCCTCAGCCTTGATCGTATCTAGTACACCATAACCATCCATCTCGGGCATGGTCAGGTCGAGAAACACCATTTCTCCCTTGCCAGCCCGTATCGCCTCAATTCCCTCAACCCCATTGGTGGCAAAAGTGATTTCAACATCCCAATCAGCAGGCAGCGAACGAGCGACCTGCTTGCGGGCCATATTGGAATCATCACAAATGAGTAAAGGTATTGACATGGACTGGCTCAACTTTTCTATCAACTGCACAGGGTATTTCGGGCATCTAATTCCTACAGTATAGACGCGCCGTCAAAGTATACCCCGCGACATGATGAAATTTTAATGGAGATACGTCAAAAACTTCATGGGCTATTCGCGACCGGCATCAGTTCTGTGCCGCCGTAGCAACGACCACATCCTGAACCACTTCACCCTGAGCCACCCCCTCACCACTATTCCAGCGATCCAGAATATCCGCAAGATACTGGGCCTGTTGGTACAAAGATCGCAACTCTTCCTCACCGCCTCTGGCGCCGCTGTGGATGGGAACCTGCCTTAACGACTGGGCCAGGTGGTGCACGGGGTCTTGCATCCTGTTAACCTCCAGGCGCCAGCGGATGCTGTGCACCATCGTGCGATAGAAGGTCAGTTTGGTTGCCACATCAACGACGGAAAAGTTTTCCAGATCACCAAAGGGTTTGAAGTCGGTAGCAAATAACAAGGCCTTTTTTTCGCCCTGCGCAGCCGCCACGGTGGCCTTGCGTTCATGATTACACAACAGGGCCAGATCGCCAAATAACTCACCTGGAGTGATGGTGCTAAGTGGCTGTTCTGTAATATCGTCCCAGAACACACTGAGCCGCCCCTTGATCAAAAAATACAACCAGGCACCTCTGTCACCGCGGCGCATAATGACTTCACCGGGCTCCAGCTCCACCACACAGGAGTGCCTTAACAACACCTGTAACTGCTGCTCACTGCTGGTCTGTATTTCCCTAAAAAAAGGAATTCGACCTAGCAGTGTTTGTAATTGATCTTTTTTAAAAGAAGCTAAGTCCTTTATTTTCATTGAGTAGATAGACCTTTGCTGTAGTTTCTTTGCTGTAGCTCTTTACTGCTGTAGTTTCTTTACTGCTGTAGTTCTTTGCTCTTGTTAACCGGATTGTTAGCTGAGTAGTATGCTGCAAAATGTGAGCATAACAGCTTCAGGAATACTCCTTAAAGGCGTACGCCAGTTTGCATAACACTCAAAAAATAGCCGAAGCTTAAGATATAGCTGCTTCAACAAAAAATTGCGATATCTATTCTCTGAAGTGTTAAATAAGTACGATTTCAACTCTTTTGACAGCCACCACCACGGCTATCCTCTGCTCAGGGTACCAAGCCCATCACAAACCCTTCACATAAGCCTTTACTTTCAGCGTACCTGCGCTACATTAGGAATGCTAAAGGTGTTTCGAAAATAATAAAGCTGCAACGCTGTGATCACAACGATCTGCTACTCAGCTTATTCAGGTAATTCCTTGTTTTTCAGTATTTTTTTGTTGACTGGCGGCTAACATTCAACAAGTCCAAATAACAATTATATGGCGAGAGATAAGCGCTCGTAGACTGCTCAAAAATCATGATGAAATATTTAACACACTGGCTCTATGCGACTCTTTTTTCACTCGGCTTACTGACGACATCCCCAAGTCATGCTCAGGACAATAGCTTTGACGAGTTATCCTTAAACGGCCTTGCGCCCTATGTTCAGTTACGCAAAGAGTATTATATTGGCGCATTGTACCTGGAAAGCCTCAGCAGAGACCCCATCGTTGCCCTGCACAGTGAGGGCAAAAAACGTATGGATCTGCGGATAACGATCGATAGCTGGTCCCCTCGACGCTTTAGCCAACAGTGGAATCAATTAATACTGATCAACAATGAGCAAGCGGCACTGGAACAATTTGCTGACGGCATTCTGGCTTTTGTCGACATGGTACAGGGTGATCTCATACAAGGTGACAGAATCACCATCGATTCACACCCCAAATCCGGCGTAACGGTTTACCTCAACCAGCAAAAAATGTTTACCGAAGCCGAGAACGGGTTTTTCAAAATCCTATTAAATACCTGGATAGGCCCACGCCCACCTTCTTCCGGGTTCAAAAACGACATGCTATCACTGGCAACCGACCAGGCAGGAACTGATCTGTTGGTTCGCTATGAGAACCTGAGTCCCGCAGAGACAAGGCAAAAGCAAATAGCGAGCTGGAAAAAGGCCGCGACTCCAACACCCATAATAGCGGAAGAGAGCAGTCGCAATAGAGCTATCGCCCCGCCCGGCAGCGATACCACCGTGACAGCTAAACGCCAAAATAACAGCAGCACTACAACCGTGGAAAAAGACATCGTTGTTGCCAAACCTTCACTGGCTGCACCTAAACCGACTATTGAGATAGAGCAGCCGGCGTTACAACAGCAACCCCCCCCAACCTCTGTAACTAGTGCTACCCCCGCTACAGCGGCTGTAACGGTTGCTACCGTGGAAAATCTGCCCCCAAAACCTGCGCCGAAACCCGACCCAGTGACAAAGCCAGAACCAACTAAACCAGCAGCCAAGGAAAAAACCATTGAGGACGAACAGCAAAGCCTGATGGCAATTTACCGCTCTAACATCTTAAAGTTAACCTATCTCAACACTCAATATCCCAAACGAGCGATGGATTTCCGACAAGAGGGGTTGGTTGAACTGGTGATAAAAATCAACCGTTCAGGCAAGTTGTTGGATATTGCAGAAAAAACCAGCTCAGAGCACCGCCTGCTTAACAAGGCTGCCAAGGTGGCCGTGATGAAGTCAGAACCTTTTCCCGAGCCGCCCAATGATTTACTGGGCGATGAAATAGAAATCGTACTGCCTTTTAATTTTCAGCTTTAATCCAGCAATTCCCATTTCTAGACTCAAGCTATAATTATGCTGGGCAAATGACCGCTACAAAAAAAGGGCCGCTGGCCCTTTTTTTCTACTGAATTTTCACTACCTGGATCTACTTCACACAACCCTCACAGTCAATCTCCCTATAAAGGAGCAACATGCCAGCATGTTCATTCGAATGGTTTCCTGTAACCATTACTGAATATAAGGTAACTTTTCCGCAATCGTCTGTTTGATGCCGTTTCTCTCCATCATCGAGCGGCTACCCAACCTATCGAGACGTATGCTGTGCAAATGCAGAGCCGGTACTTTGTTTTCGATCTCTCTCAGGTCACCCTTCATTAAGATCGGTAAGAAGGGTTTATCCGCAGGCCGACGTTTATTAATCGCACGCAAGCCAGCTTGCAGGGGGACTACACGGTATTTTTTCTTGCCGTCAGCACTTTTCAGCGGAATGGTGAGGTGTAAACCTTGCTTGCCAATCAGTTCGCCGGGCACAATCGTTAAACCCGTCATTTGAATCGCATCCTCAGGCACCCCCTGAAAGGTGTCATGATAGGCGTAGGGATCCGGCAGAATGACCATTTTGCGGCCTTCATCCTCTGGAAAATAAATATTGTAGTTACTGTAGAGCTGCTCAACGGAGCCAGAATAGACACAGAGTTTATTCTCAAACCGGCGGACAAACTCTGTTGCCAGGCGACGATGCTGGAATTCATCCATATCCCAGACAAGATCGTTATTTTGTTGTTCACGTTGGTCGGTCATCACTGATACCTCTTCAAACTCCTCTCCGTTGGCAGCGCATATTGTTAGCTGCTCATATCACCTAAGCTCATCAAACAGTGACTCGAACGATTGTTTTTTGACGAAAAACTTAGGAAGAAATCAAATGTATGGCAAGTATAGCCGCTAAATTTGTTTAGGAAACAAGCGCTTACTGGAATTTTACAGTCATTTATTTGACAGAACGCCCCAGTACTTCATAACAAATATAAGTAACTGAATTTACTGCCAATTCAGGCTTATAGCTGTTAAAGAAATTATTAATAGAGCTTAGACCACTTTTTCATAACCTCAAAATTGTCGAGTATTACCACTAATCAGGTCAGATAAGCTGAAAAGTGCTGTTTCATATCCTCATTAAAACAAACAAAAATGAGCCTCTTCAGGCCAGTCCCCGTAGCGATATAGTGCTTTACCGTATCCACTGCGATAGCCACTGCCTGCTGAACAGGATAACCATAAACTCCACAGCTAATCGCAGGGAAAGCAATGCCGGTGAGCTTATGCTCGTCCGCCAGCACCAAACTGTTCCGATAACATGCGGCCAACAGTTCCGCCTCACCCTGCTGGCCGCCCCGCCAGATTGGCCCGACGGTATGAATCACATAACGGCAGGCTAGCTTGTAGGCATGGGTAATCTTCGCCTGCCCCCTCTCACAACCATCCAGCGCCTTACACTCCTCCAATAGCTCGGGGCCAGCCGCTCGGTGAATAGCGCCATCTACACCGCCACCACCGAGCAAACTACTATTGGCCGCATTGACGATCACATCTACGTTCACTGTGGTGATATCGCCCTGAAACAGCTCAATGGTTGCCATAAATTTACCCTCCCTCAAATCTGATTCACTTAAGACTATAAAACCCTACAAAAGATCGGTATTTGTATGCTGGTAAAGCAAGCATAATAGAATCATGTTTACCTTAGACAACCTACCCTTCAACAATCGTTATAGCCAACTTGACCCGCAACTATTCACGCTGGTCAATCCACTCGGTTTGGAAAACCCTGAACTGGTCAGCGCTAACCCAACCGCAGCCAGGTTAATCGGACTGGACCCGGAGGAGCTGAAAACACAGGCTTTTGTCGATTATTTCAGCGGTAACAAACTATTACCGGGGTCAAAACCGCTGGCGATGGTGTATTCCGGCCACCAGTTTGGTAGCTACAATCCCCAATTGGGCGATGGCCGAGGGCTGCTACTGGGCCAGCTGGATACACCTGAATTCGGCCAATGGGATCTGCACTTAAAAGGCGCAGGCAAAACCCCCTACTCCCGCTTTGGTGATGGCCGCGCCGTATTGCGCTCTTCCATTCGCGAGTATCTCTGTTCAGAGGCCATGGCTGCGCTCGGTATTGCCACGACTCGCGCACTTTGTGTGGTCAACAGCGATACCCCAGTCCGCCGGGAGACAAAAGAGACCGGCGCGATGATATTGCGACTGGCCCGCAGCCATATCCGCTTCGGCCATTTTGAGTATTTCCATTACAACCAGCATTTCGACATGGTTAAACAGTTAGCCGATCATGTGATTGAAGTGCATTTTCCCGACCTTGCTGATAGAGGTGACAAATACCCGGCTTTTCTACGAGAAGTGGTACGCCGAACGGCGCTATTGATGGCGCAGTGGATGACAGCTGGCTTCGCCCATGGCGTGATGAATACCGATAACATGTCCATTATCGGTGATACCTTTGACTATGGGCCCTATGGCTTTCTGGACGACTACAACCCCGGTTTTATCTGCAATCACTCTGATCACAGTGGCCGCTATGCCTTTAATCGCCAGCCCAATATCGGCTTGTGGAATTTAAATGCCCTGGCCCACGCCCTGTCCTCACTGATTGACGAGGAAGACCTCAAACAGGCCCTGGGCACCTACGAACTCACCTTAGTTAGCTGTTTTGACGAGTTATTACTGGCCAAGTTGGGGTTGGAACAATCCGATAACAGCGACTCAGAACTATTCGGCTTGCTGCTGCAATTGCTGCAACAGGAGCAGTTCGACTACAGCCTGTTCTTTCGCGAGCTCTGTTATTTTGAGTCGACTGCCGTCAACACGTTGCGCGATCAATTTGTCAATCGGCAGGGCTTTGATGAATGGGCAACGCTGTATGAGCAACGTTTACAACGAGAAAACCAAAGCCAGACTAAGCGTCAAGACTGTATGCTCAAAACAAACCCCAAATATATTCTGCGCAATTACCTGGCTCAACAGGCCATTACCCAGGCGACACAGCAACGGGATTATTCAGAGGTGGAAAAACTGCTCATGCTGGTGCAGAACCCCTTTGATGAACATCCGGGCTGTGAAGACTATGCGCAACGACCACCGGACTGGGGCAAGGAACTTGAAGTCAGCTGCTCCTCTTGAGAACAGCTCAACTTCACACTTTCAACAGTTCAGATGAGCCCGAGGACCTACACGCCCATACTGCTCAGTGTCACCATGATATTATTGAGAATCCCGGCGATGGTAGGGTGCTCACTTTCAAACTGGGCCACCATTACATCCACCTGATCCGCCAGATTATCCGAGTCTTCGGCAAGCAGCGGATCATCAAGCTGCTGTTCAATGGTTTCAATCAACTCGTTCAACTGCGCTTTATCCGCCTCAGGCGCGCCTGATTTATCAATCGCGGTATTCAACTGATCCAGATAGTCCTGCAACTGCTTTTGATCCATGCTTACCTCCGGAAATTGTTATTCAATAATCTACTATAAACTGCTTCACTTGAAAGGCAATGAATAACTGATCATGGCCTGTTCGCCCCCATCACCCCGGTCACTCAACTCCACTGTCAGTTGCAGATTACCGTTCCCGACGGCGGCCCAGACTCCCGCAGAAAGCGTTGCAAAATTATCATCGCGCCCCGCAAAGCTGGGCAATTGATAACTGGAAAAACTCAGGTTGGTATTGCGAATGCTAATGCGATCGCCCTGATCCTCCTGCTCCTGCACCGCAAAAAATTCAGCGAAGAGATTAAGTCGCTGATTAACCGCAAACTCCGTTACCAAACCAGCGCGCAACTCCAGGCTTTTGCGCTTTTGGTTACCCCAGGCATAGTTGGAAACCGTTCCGCCCGACTCGGTATACCCATCGATAACACTGTGGACGTATTGCACACCAATGGCGGGCGCCAGTTTCCACGATTCTGTAGCCAGCCATTTGTAACCCGCGAGCACATCGGCCGCCCAGGCATAACCGTCCGTCTCGCCCTCAGCGATTAACAGCTGATCGCCCAAGGCGAACTCACGCTGCAAATCATCCAGCGCCAACACCGTCAGCCCAATATTGCTATCGACAAAAAACCGGCCTTGCCGATAGGCCATCATGCCGGACAACCCCCAGAAATCAGCTTCAAACTCGGCACCATCGACATCCAGCTCCTGCTGGCCGACACTCACCGCCAGCCCGTAAAGTGTATGTTCAGAGGCGACGAAGGTTCGCCCCAGCTGAAGAAATTGATTGTCGGTTTCCGGCTGCAGACCGTTCTCCAGTTCCTGATTACTCACCACACCACTAATATAAAGGCGACCTTCCCCACTCTCGGCAAGGTTTTCGCTCCAACGCGAGCGCCGCATTTCACCCCTTACCGAGACAAGCTGCGAGCGCGCAGCATCGGTGGCCAGTTCAGGCAGCAAGCCAATCGTTTGTGGTGCCTGAATAATATCCAGCAAATAATCGCCAAACAGCTCACTGGCACTTTCTGTAGGATGCAGCTCATCATTAAAAAACAGCGCGCGAGGATTGGGCGCTGTACCGTTAATGCCAAAAACCGGGTGCTCAACACAGCCACCGCCAGAGCCGTCGTAACACATGGAGAACTGATTCACGAGCGTACCGCCACCAATATCAACTTCGCCACTGGCAAAGCCATAGGTCTCAGCATTGTCAAATAGGTAGTTGAGCGCACCCTCTATATCAAATGGGATCAGATTAACCCCTTGCAGGGAAAAGGCTGCCAGCGACTCTATGGCACCGTTGTACCCTGCACTGGCCTGACTAAACCCTGCCGCCGCACCTGCACCAGGGAGCAGCACCTTATCAAAGGCTTCCACCCCGGGTGTCAGTGACAAATCCGGGGCATTGGCCACAATAATGTAGTCCGCCCCGGCATCCGCTAAGGCCTGCACGCCCTGTAAATAGGTCGTAACCGCAACGCGCAGCTGGTCGGGAATATTTTCCGGCGTGCTGATATTTCCAATCACAATATCGCGAATATCATTGCCGCCACCGTCCATCAAAACCAGTGTCTTTGATGAAATAGCACCCCCCACCTGGGTCAGATAAGCGGGCGCTGTCCCTCCTGTCGGGGATGAAGAGGTGTCGATACCCGTGCCTGCAATTGAATTGAGAATATTGGCCACACGATACCCCCCCACCGCGTAGTTGGTACCCCCCTCAATCGCTGGAGTTAATGAGAGCCCCAGGCCGTTCGCCAAATAATCGGCCGCAATGGGTTGATAGACACCGCTTCCCGGCGAGGTTTCGTTGGTAAATCGCCTGCCTGCCCCGTAATTACCGGTATCCATTAAACTGTCGCCAAAGACGACCAATTGGTTAAAATCGGATTGGGCGGCAGATGCCTTTACAGCGATTGCCAGTACCGATATCACAGCCATTGAGATGGCAATATTATGGCGAAGATAGCGTGTCTTCATATTTATTCCCCTTACCCGGGCTTAGCGGGTTATGACTTAGAGAGCCATCCCTTATAATTGGCCAAAGTTATTATTGGGCAGACTTGAGGTACAGCAAAGAGATCAAGTCCACAGCAGAGCTTGCCAAACAGCATCTTTGACCAGAGTAGAACACGCTCGGATAATCAACAATACCCGATAGAAGCAACCCCTGTAACATAAACGGTCTGCACATGATTTTAACGGTCTGCACATAGTTTTTTAAAAACCATGGCAGAAAACACCTTCAAAGTACCCCTTACATGACAGCTATTGACCCCAGACAACACGCTAAAACCAGCCATAAATCGCTGTACCAGCAAATAGATGTTGTCGCCGAATTTCACGCCCACAAAATTCAGCCGGAGCGAATCGCCTACCGCACCGGAATTGACTTTGACCTGGTTTCGAGCCTTATCAACGGAGAGCATCATCAGGCCAGATTCAAACACGCTCTGGCTCGACACAAACGGGCCAGAAGGGATCAAAGACTGAAGAAGTCCCTGCGCCATAAAGGTATTGCACAGGCCGAGTTACAGGACCAGATTGAGGCGGAATACCTGCAATCACTGCTGGAGTCCTAAGGAACCCATCGATTCCCCGCCCGCTACAGACTATACTGCTACCGACTATACTGAATAGATCGAGTCGCTAAATTTACCGGGGCCTCCTGAACCAATGAGCAGCTCAAGCCCAAATAACTCCCCTGATAAGGACCAGGTTTTACACTCCTGTCGCGAGTTAATTCTTAGCTGGGCGAAACGTCATTGCAGCGATTTTCTGAAAGTGGCTCAGGACCGCTTATTTAAGCTGGCAGACTCAGCGGATAACAATGCAGACCAGAGTCGTTATTTTCTTGCCAACAGCGAGTTAAACAAACAGCAGAGCCTCATCCAGGGCCAATTTCTCCAGCACTGCAAGCACGCCTTTGAGCACTACCTTAAGCAACAAAACACCGCCACGGATTACAGCTCCGCGTCTCTGCTACAGGGGGAACTGGCTGAAGACAAGACCGAAAAACTCACTCTGGTCGACAATACGGTGCTGGAAGAACGGCTTGCCATTAGCGCCATGAGCCGCAAAGTGGCCACCAATAACTCGGACTTGCTGTATGCCCTAAACCAGCGCTTATCGGTGCTAAATGGGGGTCGAAAAATTACCGATCCAGGCAACCCGGTCGCACCAGCAGTTTTTGGTGAGGCGGTTCAACAGGCACTTGATGGCCTGATGCTGGATGAACGCAGCAAAATACTGATCTTCAAAGTCTTTGACGCGCAGTTTATGTCGCAACTGCGACAGTTTTACGAGCAACTGAATGATCATCTCATTCAGCAGGGGATTCTGCCCCATCTGCACTACCACATTAACAAAAACCCCTTGAATCCACCTACAGAGCAACAGGCAGCCAGCGCTCAGCATGCAGGGCAGCACCCGATAGACCAGCAGGCAACGAGTGAATTACAGGAGCAACTGCCTGAAGAACTTAGACAACTGGTCAGTACAGCTTCCATCGGCCACCAAATACAGCTGTTAAACAGTATTCGTCTGTTACAAGCTCGGCTAAACAGCAGACCAACCTCAGCTCAGGCACCGCGCAGCTGGGCCAACCTGCCCCAGCCACTGATCGCCAATCTTCAATTACTGCAAACCAATGCGGCCGCTATTCTGAAGTCGCTGGAAAACCCGCTATCGGTACAAGTCAGCACACCTCAGAAGTTTCGTCAGCAGGCAGAAAAAGCACTGCAGAAAACTAAGCACATCGACGGCCAGGTGATCGAAATTGTCGGCCTGCTGTTTGAATATATGCTGAACGATGAACAACTCCCCGACTCCGTCAAAGCGCTGTTAAGCTATCTGCATACGCCGTTCTTAAAAATCGCCCTTATCGATAAAAATTTTTTCGAGCACCCTAACCACCCGGCGCGGCAATTACTCAACAGTCTGGTGGCAGCTGGCGAGCGCTGGGTAGAGCCAAGCGGCAAACATAAAAACGACGTCTTCCACCACATCAAAGCCGTCGTGGAACGGCTGTTAAATGAATTCAATGATGATGTGCGCCTGTTCTCAGAACTGGCCTTTGAGTTCAACCATTACCTCAGGCAACATTCCCGCCGTATCCGCCTGGCCGAGCAGCGTGCGACGCAGGCCGCGCAGGGTGAAAACAAACTCAAGGAAATTCGACTGAAGGTTGATAGCTATCTCAGGAAGAAAGTAGACAAGCTGAAACTCGCCCCCAGTATCCAAACGCTATTGTTTGAACCCTGGGCCAATTACCTGTCCTTCAACCTGTTACGCTTCGGTTCCAATAGCGAACAGTGGCGGGACGCAGCCAATCAAGTGGATGACATTCTCTGGTATTGCCAGGCCTATGACCCCAATCATTTACCCACCGTTCAACGCGCACAGCAGTTGCGCAAAACCCTGGCGCTAAAACTTCAGGCCGGTTTTGACACCGTCGGTTATGACAGCACTCAGGGCAAGCGGCTGCTTGAAGCCCTCCATCAACAGCATCTACTCGCGGCCAACAGCCAATCGTCGCTGACCCCCGGTGTCGCCAATATCGACGAGGTCGATTTGGGCAAACGGGCCAAAGCCGCACTGCAAGCCGACAGCATATTGCAGCAATTACGGCATACCGAGTTTGGCACCTGGTTTGAATTTAATGCCGATACCGTTACCCCTATACAAGCCAAACTGGCCTGGGCGAATAACAACACCCTGCACTTTATGTTCGTCAATCGACTGGGGCAGCAGGTTGCTGTCAAAACTGGTGAGCAGCTTGCTGGAGAAATTCGTGCTGCAAAGACACGGATACTGCAAACCACCGATAGCAAACCCTTTTTCGAGAAAGCAATGGAAAAAGTATTAGAGCAATTACGACAAAAGCAACATGAAGCGACAGAATAAAACCGCTACCACTCGCGATGAATGGACTACACTACTTAATTAGTATTAACAGCTTAGATTAGCAGCCTCTGGACAAAATCTGATCGATCCAAATCAATAGAGATACTTATGTCTGACCACGAACATATCGAGCGCAAACAGGAACGCAAAGAGCTGAATGAAACCATCCCCATTGTGGATGAGATTAATGGTGGCAACTTTGGCGAACTGGTTAATGTTACAGTGGAAGGCATGATGATTATCACCGAGCGGGAAATCCCTACCCACTCAATCTACCAACTCAGCCTGCAACTTCCCACCACCATCGCCGGTAGTGACAAAATTCTGCTGGGAGCCGATTGTCTGTGGTGCCGCAAGATCGAAAACTTCCATCACTATTGGGCCGGCTTTCAAATTATCGACGCGTCAGACACTGCCATACAGCAAATGTCAGAGCTGATTGCACACTACAGCAAGTAGAAACCACAGCTGACCGGTTACAGGTCGGTCGATCCGAATAGCCTGGACGACAAAAGCGCGCTCATTGATGTCCCTTTCGTTGCTATTTCTCTAATTTATTCACTCTTATTTCTGAATCCAACTTCTGAACTCTTACCTATGAGCTCTCGCTTCTAAATAAGGGTCTGTTATAATCGAGCCACTTCACAGGCCAAACGCTACAGGCCGTGTCCAGACCAGTCGCCCGGTATTCCTGAAGGTATCAACGGGCAAACCACCAACAACTTAATCGAGGATGTAACGTTGCGTCTAGATCAAGCAACCCCGGAACAATTACGCCAGTGGGAAAGCTCTCTGAGTGAGCAATATAAAACGATTCAGCAGGCCGGCCTGAGCCTGGACCTGACTCGTGGTAAACCCAGCGCTGAACAACTGACCCTGTCCAACCCACTGGATGGCATTCTGGGCGGCAACTACAAGGACAGCAAGGGTACCGATGTACGTAATTATGGTGGCCTGGATGGCATCGCCGAAGCCAAACAGCTGTTTGCTGAAATGATTGGCGTACAGACCGATGAGATTATGATCGGCGGCAATAGTAGTCTGACCCTGATGTATTTTGCTGCGCAAACCGCGCTACTCTATGGCGCTAGCGATGCGGATAGTGCCTGGTCACTGGAAGAGCAAGTGATTAAATTTCTGGCTCCGGTCCCGGGCTATGACCGTCACTTCACCGTCTGTGAACATCTGGGCATTGAACTGATCCCAGTGTCCATGAACGACGACGGTCCGGATATGGATCAGGTGGAACAACTGGTCAAAGCCGATAGCAGCATCAAAGGTATCTGGTGTGTACCGCGTTTCTCCAATCCCACCGGCACAGTCTATTCCGACGAAGTGGTTAAGCGCATGGCCAACCTGGGCAAAATTGCCGGGCCTAACTTCCGTGTATTCTGGGATAACGCCTACGCCGTGCATATACTCGACGACGACGCACCCCAACTTGCCAACATCATGGATCTGTGCCGTGAAGCAGGCACTGAAGACAGCGTGTATATTTTTGGTTCGACCTCGAAAATCACCTTTGCCGGTGCCGGCGTGGCCTTTATTGCCAGCTCGCCAGCCAATCTGGCGGTGCTGCAAAAAAATATGGGTGCGATGTCGATTGGCCCCGACAAGGTAAACCAGTTGCGTCATGTGCGCTTTCTAAAGGATAGCGAAAACCTGGCCCAGCACATGAAGCAGCACGCAGCGATCATGAAGCCTCGTTTTGATGCCGTGATATCAACACTGAAGACTGAACTGGGCGATACCGGTATGGGTCGCTGGACTGAACCTTCGGGCGGTTACTTTATTTCCTTTGACTCCCTACCAGGACTGGCGCGGAAGATCATTGAGCTGGCCGCGAGTGCCGGCGTTAAACTCACCCCCGCCGGTGCAACCTTCCCCTACGGTAATGATCCAGAGGATAAAAATATTCGCCTGGCGCCGTCATTTCCTACGGTTGAGGAACTCAGCGAAGCGGTGGACGTGTTTGTACTCTGCGTTAAACTGGCCTCGGTTCGCCAGGCGCTGGAAAACGCGTAACACTTGTCGCCTTATGGCGGCATACTTACAGCAACAAAAGCCAAAAAAAACGCCAGCTTAATGCTGGCGTTTTTCGTTAAGCTTGAGAAAAAGAGAGACTAATCGCTGTCTTTTTTCACCGGGCGAGCACTGCCAGGCATAGGAAAAGCCGCAACATTGCTGCTGCTACCACCGGGCGCATCGACAATTTTCCCCACACCTTCTTTTTCCACTTCATCGATACGAATGATCGAATGCATGGGTATATAGGAACGGGACACCCCACCGAACTCTGTCTTCAGTTTTTCTTCAGCCGGGTCGACAATCATCTGACTGCGCTCGTCGAAGACAAACTCCTCAACCTCGATAAACCCGTACATCTCACTTTGATAAATGCCGCGAGCATAAAGCTCATAGACCTTATTCTGGTTGTGGAAAATAACTTTATAGATGGGACTACTTTCTGACATGGATATACGATTACCTTAAAATCCGACTTTCTAAAAAATGCTAGTATCAGCAATTTTGCTGTTGATTCCGATGTTATCACAGAGTGGTCAATAAATATCCCATTCTGTATAATCTCCGGTCCTAATTTCCAGTGTGGTATGCAGTACATGAGCGATGTCATTGCCAGTGACAAACCAACTTCAGCCGTTACCAGTGTTTCCGTGGTCTCCAATGCTACAGCAGCGGGAACAAAGACCAACAGGGGGGTAAATAAGGTCAAAAAGTTATTTATCAAGACCCACGGTTGCCAGATGAACGAATACGACTCCGACCGGCTGCAGGACCTGCTGGGCGTCAGTCATGGCGTGGAAACCACCGACAACCCGGAGGAAGCCGACATCCTGCTGCTCAATACCTGCTCGATCAGGGAAAAGGCCCAGGAAAAGGTATTCCACCAGTTGGGACGCTGGAAACGTCTGAAAGAGCAAAACCCCAACCTGGTGATTGGCGTCGGCGGCTGCGTGGCCAGCCAGGAGGGCGATGCCATCGGCAAGCGCGCGCCTTATGTTGACGTAATTTTTGGCCCGCAGACCCTGCACCGGGTGCCGGAAATGATTAACGCCACCAAACCCGATGGCCCGACACTGGTAGACGTAACCTTTCCTGAAATTGAAAAGTTTGACGCCCTGCCAGAGCCTTCGGTGGATGGCCCCAGCGCCTTTGTCTCCATCATGGAAGGCTGTTCAAAATACTGCACCTTCTGCGTGGTTCCCTATACCCGTGGCGAAGAAGTCAGCCGCCCCTTCGATGACGTGATCGCCGAAATTGTCAGCCTCACCGAAAAAGGTGTTAAAGAAGTCAACTTACTTGGCCAGAACGTAAACGCCTACCGGGGTCCGAATCATGAGGGAGACCTCGTTGATTTCGCCGAGTTACTGTATTTCGTCGCGGCTATTCCCGGCATTGAGCGCATTCGCTATACCACTTCCCACCCGGTAGAGTTCAGCGACGCGTTGATCGAAGCCTATAAAGATATTCCCGAGCTGGTCAGTCACTTACACCTGCCCGTGCAAAGCGGCTCCGACCGTATTCTGGCGGCCATGAAGCGCGGCCACACCCGCGATGAATATATCGCCAAGATGAAACGTCTGCAGGCCATTCGACCGGATATCAGCTTCTCCTCGGATTTTATTATCGGCTTTCCCGGTGAAACCGAAGAAGACTTTAACGACACCATGGACCTGATCGCCGAGATCGGTTTTGATACCTCTTTCAGCTTTATCTACAGTGCTCGACCCGGTACCCCGGCGGCAGAGCTGGCAGACGATACTCCCGAGGAAGAGAAAAAGCGCCGCCTGCAACTGCTACAACACCGCATCCAGCAGCAGGCACAACAGATCAGTCGGCAAATGGTGGGCAAACAGGAGCGGGTGCTGGTGACCGGCGTTTCCAAAAAAGATCCTGGCCAGTTACAGGGCCGTACGGAAAACAATCGTGTTGTTAATTTTTCCTCGACAGATCAATCACTTATCGGTAATTTTGCAACTGTGAAAATCAATGAAGCCATGCCCAATTCATTACGCGGTGAGCTACAGGTTTGACCGGCAGCGAGTCTGTCTAAACGGCAATCAAAGAAAGCATTGACTCAGACCCGCAATCATCCCTATCCTAACCACATCGAACTTGGAACTTGCCGAATAGCGGCCAATATCACCGACAATTTGAACACTGAAGCGCAAACACAACAGGTTCTGACTCTCGAACCCAACGACCCCCAGGCACTAGCCAATCTCAGCGGCCAATTTGACGAGCACCTGCGTCAGATTGAACAACGCCTGTCCGTTGAGATACGCAATCGCGGCAATCTGTTCAGCCTCCATGGCGAAGCGGCTGCCGTTAAAGCCTGCGCCAGTGTTTTGCAAAGCCTTTATCAGGAAGCCTGTGAGGGTGTCAGCCTCAATTCGGAAACGATTCATCTCAATTTGCAACAGGCTGGTGTGGAATCACTGCAACATCGCAGCAGCGGGGTGGGCGGCGTCGAACCAATCACCCTGATTCACACTAAAAAATCTACTATCAAACCTCGCGGCAAAAACCAGCAGGCTTATGTGCGCGCGGTGATGACAAACGATATTAACTTCGGTATTGGCCCCGCCGGTACCGGTAAAACCTATCTCGCGGTAGCCTGTGCTGTGCAAGCGCTGATTAACGAAGAAGTGCAGCGTATCCTGTTGGTACGCCCCGCCGTCGAAGCCGGTGAAAAACTCGGCTTTTTACCCGGTGACCTGGCGCAGAAAATCGATCCCTATTTACGTCCGCTTTACGATGCCCTATACGAGATGCTCGGCGTCGATACCGTCACCAAAATGATCGAGCGCAACGTGATTGAGATTGCACCGCTGGCCTATATGCGCGGTCGCACCCTGAATGATTCCTATATCATTCTCGATGAAAGCCAGAACACCACCAAGGAGCAGATGAAAATGTTCCTGACCCGCATCGGCTTTGGCTCCACCGCCGTCATTACCGGTGACGCCACCCAGATCGATTTGCCCAAGGGTACTCAGTCGGGCCTCACCCATGTCATCAAGGTGCTGGAAAAGGTCGAGGGCATTAGCTTCACTTATTTCCAGTCGAAGGACGTGGTACGTCACCCGCTAGTGCAACGCATTGTCGATGCCTATGAAAAGAGCGAAAGCCCAGCGAAATCCATCGACAGTAAATCCGGCGAGCACAAGCCCAAATGAACCTGAGCGTGGATGTCCAGGTCGCCGTGGAAGACGACGACCACCCTCCCCCTAGCCAGCTCAGTCACTGGGTTGAGTTGGCTATCGACCAACGCCTGCCCACCGCTGAGCTAACTATTCGTATTGTTGACCGAGCCGAAATCACCCAGCTCAACCATCAATATCGCGGAAAAAATAAAGCCACCAACGTACTGTCATTCCCGGCCGACCTTCCCGACCACATCGATCTTCCGCTGCTGGGAGATTTGGTCATTTGCGCGAGCGTAGTCAATCAGGAAGCCGAGCAACAGCATAAAAGTAACGAGCATCACTGGGCACATATGGTGGTCCACGGCACGCTGCACTTGCTGGGCTATGACCACGAACAGGAACACGAAGCAGACGAAATGGAAAGCCTCGAGATCGAACTGCTGGCCAGGCTGGGGATCGCCAACCCGTATCTGGCTGTAAGCCATCATCAAACCCTGTCTGCCTCATGACAGTTTTACCAATAACGATTACACAACCCAGGAGTCAAACCGGAAGCCATGTCCGACGAGCGAACTAACGAGCCAGAAGAAAAATCCTGGCTCGACAAAATCAGCCAACTTTTTTCATCCGAGCCAAAATCCCGCGATGATCTGTTAGATGTATTAAAAGTTGCCGAAAGCAATGACGTTATCGATAGTGATGCCTTAAAGATCATCGATGGCGCCATGCAGGTTTCGGAAATGCAGGTGCGGGAAATCATGGTTCCGCGCACCCAGATGACCGTGATCAAAGCCGGTCAGCCCTTTAACGATATGCTGGACCTGATCGTTAAGACCGCCCACTCCCGCTACCCGGTGATTGGCGAAACCATGGATGAAGTGTTAGGTATTCTGCTGGCCAAGGATTTACTGCCGCTGGTCTCGCAAAACAATACCGACAATTTTGATATCACCACGTTACTGCGTCCCGCCACCGTTGTACCTGAGAGCAAACGGCTGAACGTACTGCTGAGAGAATTTCGCGAAAACCGCAACCACATGGCGATGGTGATTGACGAATACGGCGGCGTTGCAGGTCTTGTCACCATCGAAGATGTGTTAGAGGAAATCGTTGGCGACATTGAAGACGAACACGATGTTGCGCAGGATACCTATATCAAAAAACTGGCCGATAATGACTATATTGTTAAAGCACTAACCCCGATCGAAGATTTCAACGAAGAGTTCAAGGCAGATTTCAGCGACGAAGAGTTCGACACCATCGGTGGAATCATTCTGCAACAGTTTGGTCATATGCCACGACGCAACGAGATGGCCACAGTCAATGGCTACCAGTTCAAAGTGCTCAATGCCGATAATCGTCAGGTGCACCTGCTACGCATGTCAGCGATTACTGAGCCGGAGCTATAAGCGCCGAACCCATTCACAACAATAATAACCACTTCAGGGATACGACACAGTGACCACTCAACGCCAACCAGGGCAGAGCCGTTGGCGAATAAATGGGCTGCAACAGCAGGGCTGGCGTGGCAATATACTGGCCTTAATCGCCGGCGCGCTGGTCACCCTGTCACTGGCTCCCTTCGATATCTGGCCGCTGGGTATTCTCAGCTGTGCCCTATTAGCCTGGCTACTCACAGATCTGTCCCCGCGCCAGGCTGCACTGCGCGGCTGGTGTTATGGTTTTGGCCTGTTCAGCTCCGGCGCCTCCTGGGTGTATGTCAGTATCCACGTATATGGCTATCTGCCCATTCCCCTAGCCATCCTGACAACCGCGATTTTCACAGCGGGACTAGGCTTATTTTGCAGCCTGACTTTTTATCTCTATGCCCGCTGGGTACGCCCCTTGTCAGGAGGGCAATGGCTGGGATTTGCCGCCATGTTTGTGCTGGGAGAATGGTGGCGCAGCTGGTTTCTGACCGGGTTTCCCTGGCTTTACCTAGGCTACAGCCACCTGGAAAGCCCCCTGGCTGGCTGGGCACCAGTAAGTGGTATTTTTGGCCTCAGCTTTATTATCGCCCTAAGCGGTGCGGTACTCACCCAATGCCTGCTAACAAAGAAGCTTCAGTTAAAACCCTCTTTACTGGCCATCAGCCTGTGGCTGACAGGCGTTGCTCTAACACAGGTTGACTGGGTACAGCCCGCCGACCATAAGCCGGTCTCCGTGGCGATGGTGCAGGCCAATATTCCGCAGTCTATCAAATGGCAGCGCGAGCAATTACTCCCCACCCTCAATCTCTATCGGAATATGAGCGAACCGCTCTGGCAGCAACACGACATTGTCATCTGGCCAGAGGCGGCGGTCCCCACCTATTACCAGAATGCGGAGGATTTTCTGGATGGCATCAGTAAGCGAGCCAAAGCCAGTCACAGCACTCTGATTACCGGCATCCCCTACTTTGAGCAAAAAAATAATACTGTACAGCGCTATAACAGCATTATGGGGTTTGGTGAGGGCGGTGGTAGCTACTTTAAACAACGGCTGGTGCCTTTTGGCGAATATGTGCCACTGGAAAACCTGCTGGGCGGCTTGCTGCGCTTTTTTGAATTGCCGCTTTCCAACTTCAGCTCCGGCAGCAATCAACAAAAGGGCATTAGCGCGGGAAATTTACTTCTCGCGCCTTTTATCTGCTACGAAGTCGTGTATCCGGAACTGGTGGCTGACTGGCTACCCGAAGCCGACCTGCTGATCACCATCAGCAACGATGCCTGGTTTGGTGCCTCTATCGGCCCACTACAGCACCTGCAGATGGCGCAGATGCGAGCCCTGGAAAGCGGTCGCTATATGCTGCGCAGTACCGGCACCGGAATCAGCGCCATCATCAATCAGCGCGGCGAGATTGTCAGCCGAGGAGCGCAATTCAGCCGCGAAGTCATCACTGGCGAGGCTAAAATCTATCGCGGTACAACGCCCTTCTCTCTGACCGGCAGCACCCCGACCCTACTGCTCTGCGCCAGTCTGATAATCCTGCCACTCACTATAAGTTTACGAGCGAAACCTGTTAAAATGCGCGACTGATTTTTAGTCCGCTGCCGGTAAATTAAACCTGACAATATACCCCTTGGACCTAACAGCCCGATCAAACATTAAGGCTTTTTGATGCAACAGCAATACGACCCCAAAACCATCGAGCAAGAAGCACAGGCCTACTGGGCCAGAAACAACAGTTTTGTCGCCAAGGTCGATACCGACAAGGACAAGTACTACTGCCTTGCCATGTTTCCCTACCCCAGCGGTAAATTGCATATGGGGCATGTGCGCAACTACACCATCGCCGATGTGATCTCCCGCTACCAACGGATGTTGGGTAAAAACGTCCTGCAGCCCATGGGCTGGGACGCCTTTGGTTTACCCGCCGAAAACGCCGCCGTTAAAAATAACACCGCACCTGCCGCCTGGACCGATAGCAATATCGATTATATGCGCGACCAGCTCAAACAACTCGGCTTTGCCTACGACTGGTCCAAAGAACTGGCCACCTGTAAGCCCGACTACTATCGCTGGGAACAATGGTTTTTTACCCGCCTCTATGAAAAAGGCCTGGTCTACAAAAAAACCTCAGCGGTTAACTGGTGTCCTAACGACGAAACTGTGTTGGCCAACGAACAGGTTATCGACGGTTGCTGCTGGCGCTGTGACACCCCGGTAGAACGCAAGGAAATTCCCCAGTGGTTTATTAAAATCACTGCCTATGCCGATCAACTACTCTCGGACCTGGATCAGCTCGATGGCTGGCCCGAGCAGGTGAAAACCATGCAACGCAACTGGATTGGTAAAAGCGAAGGCGTGGAAATGCGCTTTGAGCTGGAACAAGCCGTTGCTGATATCGACAGCTTTGAGGTGTATACCACTCGTCCCGATACCCTGATGGGCGCTACCTACGTCAGTCTGGCAGCCGAGCATCCAGTCAGTTTGGCACTGGCCGAAGACAATCCCGAACTCAAAGCCTTCATCCAACAGTGCAAAACCAGCTCCGTGGCCGAAGCCGACATGGCCACCATGGAGAAGAAAGGACTGTTCACAGGTATTCACGCGATTCATCCAATAACCGCTGAAAAAGTCCCGGTCTGGGTCGCCAATTATGTTCTGATGGATTACGGCTCCGGCGCGGTGATGGCGGTACCGGCCCATGACGAACGCGACTTCGCCTTTGCCATTAAGTACGACCTGCCCATCGTGCAGGTAATCAACAGTAACGATGATAAAGACGACGACTTTAGCACTAAGTCATGGCAGGAATGGTATGCGCGCAAGAGCAATACCAGCACCATCAATTCTGGTCAGTTTGACGGTCTGGATTTTCAGGCTGCCTTTGACGCCATCGCCAATGAATTAGCCACCCAGAATAAAGGCCGCAAAACCACCAATTACCGCCTGCGTGACTGGGGAGTCTCCCGGCAGCGCTACTGGGGTGCGCCTATTCCCATTTTCAATCTGCCCGATGGCGGTGAAATTCCTGTTCCCGCTGACCGCTTACCGATTTTGTTACCGGAAGATGTCACCATGGACGGCGTCAGCTCACCCATCAAAAGCGACCCCGAGTGGCGCAAAGATACATTGAACGGCCAGGCTGTTGAACGCGAAACCGATACCTTTGACACCTTTATGGAATCCTCCTGGTACTACGCGCGTTTCACCTGCGCCGATTATGAAGAAGGCATGCTGGATACCGACTCCGCCAATTATTGGCTACCGGTGGATCAGTATGTCGGCGGCATCGAACACGCCATACTGCACCTGTTATACGCTCGCTTCTTTCACAAACTGATGCGCGACGAAGGCATGATCAACTGCGACGAACCCTTTGATCGCCTGCTCTGTCAGGGCATGGTATTGAAGGACGGTAGCAAAATGTCCAAATCCAAGGGCAACACCGTCGATCCACAACAGATGATTGAAGAGTACGGCGCCGATACCGTACGCCTGTTTATCATGTTTGCAGCACCACCCGAGCAATCACTCGAGTGGTCAGATTCTGCGGTTGGCGGTTCACATCGTTTTCTCAATCGCCTATGGAACCGGGTTTATGCCCACCTTCAGCAAGACACTGTTCCTGAACTCAATCAAGACAAGCTCACCAAGGTGCAACAGGAATGCCGTCGTAAACTGCATGAGACGATCGGAAAGGTCGCCGACGACTATGGCCGACGCCTGACCTTCAATACTGCGATAGCCGCAATCATGGAACTGGTCAATGATCTGGCCAAACTGCCCGAGGATCACCCACAAACAGCCGCGGTTGAACGCGAAGCGTTGCAGGCCATCGTGGTGATGTTATCGCCCATCGCGCCTCACTACTGTCACGAGTTGTGGTCTGCGCTGGGCAATAAGGGGGCAGTAATCGATGCCAGTTGGCCAGAGATTGATGAAAAAGCGCTGGTGCGAAACTCAATAGAGTTGGTCGTGCAGGTTAACGGCAAAGTGCGCGGCAAAATTGAAGTGGCCGCCGATGCGGAAGAAAACAGCATTATTGAGCAGGCCCTTGCCGACGCAAATGTGCAGAAGTTTATCGAAGGCAAAGAAATAAAAATGCGCAAAGTCATACCGGGTAAACTGGTCACGATTGCGGTTAAGTAGCGATTATAAGAGAGCCATTATGCCAAGCCGAATAGCATGGATACATTGTCTTAAACACTGCCTGCTGGGCTTATTGCTCGCCGCCACTGTAGGCTGCGGCTTTCAATTACGCGGCGCGCTGGTCCTTCCCGAAGGTGTTGAGCCTATTGCCATAACCGGTATCGGCTCCAGCAGTCAACTGGCTATTGAATTGCGCAACCAACTCCGAGCCAGCGGTGTGCAGCTCGCTACAAGCGATGAGCCCTATAATTTTCAGCTTGTGGTACTGGAGACTGAAAAGGACAAAATCACCACAGCTATTGGCGAGGCCGCCAGAACCATAGAATATCAACTGATTGAAAGTCTCGAATTCGAATTACTTAATAAACAGGGACATCGTGTGCTTGGACCCAGCAAAATCGTTGAGCGTCGCGTCATGCCTAACGACCCCAATAAGGTGGTGAGCACTGGCGAAGAGGAAGAAATCCTGCGACGGGAAATGCTGCAAAATATCGCAGCGAAAATGACCCGGCAATTACGTGCAGCTGACTTTACATCCAAGGGACTACAGGCAACTGATCAAGCCAAACCCAGTCCAGAACAAACAGGCTCAGTAACGGCCACTCATTTAGGCGAGTGAGCTACCCATGCGCTTACGACCTGACCAACTCCAACAAAATCTCAGCAAAGGCCTGTCACCCATCTATATCGTCAGTGGTGACGAAACCCTACTGGTACAGGAATGTTGCGACGCCATTCGCCACAACTGTCGCAAACAGGGTTTTAGCCGAGAGGTTTTTCATGTCGATAATAGCTTTGACTGGAGTGAACTGCTGGCAGCGTCATCCGCCATGTCGCTTTTTTCCGAGCGTAAACTGATCGAACTGCGTATGCCCTCGGGTAAACCCGGCGACGCTGGCGGTAAAGCCCTAACCGAATATGCCGCCAACGCCTCTACCGACAATGTTCTTCTCATTACCTGCAATAAACTGGAAGGTTCCAGCACCCGCACCAAGTGGTATAAAAATATTGATGCAGCAGGTGCTTCTATTCAGTGCTGGCCCATCGATATTAAACAACTGCCGCGCTGGATTGGGCAGCGTCTGCAACAGGCCGGCCTAAGCGCCGACAGCGATGCTCTGCAAATGCTGGCCGAGCGCGTTGAAGGTAATCTGTTAGCCGCTGTGCAGGAAATCGAAAAACTGCGGCTATCCGTAGAAGGTAATGTTATCACCGCCGATACTGTTACCGCCGCTGTCGCCGACAATGCCCGATACGATGTATTTGGTCTCGTCGACCGAGCACTGGAAGGCAACACCAGCGGCAGCCTGAAAATGCTGCAAGGCCTCAAAGCCGAAGGCACCGAACCACCGGTTATCCTCTGGGCTCTCACCCGGGAACTGCGCACTCTCTACCACTGTAGTGAACAGATCCAGCAGGGCAACGGTATCGAACGCGTGCTACAAAGCCAACGGGTATGGGATAAACGCAAACCCCTGATCAAAGCAGCGCTAAACCGATTAAATATAAAACAACTTCAGCAACTGATTTCACTCGCCAATGAAATTGACCAATCGATTAAAGGAATGGTAAAAAACTCCAGCTGGGATTTGTTGGAGCGATTGGTGTTGGCTTTAACGGGTAAAGCACTAAACTTATCCCACTGATCCAGCTGAAAAATAAACTCTGGTTAAATTACGGCGATGCGTAACTCACATCCAAGGCCTTTTCAGCCTCGTGCTCTGGATCGATATCGTCTTGTTTGTGGGTGCGGGCCATTACCAGATAAAGGCAAGGTAATACGACCAGGGTAAAAAAGGTGCCCAGCAACATACCGGCGACCAGAATAATCCCGATGCTGTTTCGCGCTTCGGCGCCAGCGCCGGTCACCAGCACCAGCGGAAAGTGCCCCAATACCGTGGCGGCGGTGGTCATTAATACCGGACGCAGCCGCGTTTCGGCAGCACCCTTGATCGCATCCAGTTTGCTGAAGCCTTCGGTCTGTAGATGGTTGGCAAATTCCACAATGAGGATGCCGTTTTTGGCAACTAGCCCCACCAAGGTGATAAAGCCGATCTGGGAGTAGATATTCACCGTAGTCCAGCCTAGAAACGGGAATAGCAGTGCGCCGGACAGCGCCAGTGGCACCGAGCCCAATAGCACCACCAGCGGGTCACGAAAGCTGTTAAACTGAATGGTCAACACGAAATACACAAACACCAGAGCGACGGCCAGAATTCCCACCAGGCTGCTGCCTTCCTGACGAATCTGACGCGATTCACCAGCATAATCAATGCTGTAATCCAGCGGCAACACCTCCTTGGCAATTTCCTCCACCGCAGCCAAACCCTGCTCCTTGGTGGTACCGGGTAAGACCCCACCATAGATCCGAAAGGCATTTTTTTGCTGAAATTTGCTGTACACCCTCGGAGCAACCTGCTGTTCCAGGGTGGCGATGGCCGATACCGGGATCAGATCACCAGCCGGTGTGCGCAGTTGCAGGTCGAGTATCGCTTCGGGATTACTGCGGCCCTGCCCCTCGACCATGGGAATAACACGATAGGCTTTACCATTCAAATCAAAGCGATTGACGTAATTGCCCGACAGCATCACCGATAATTGTCGACTCACAGAAGCCAGGTCCATCCCCAGATCGGCAATACGCTCACGGTCAAAAAGCAGCTTCACTTCTGGCTGATCTATCTGCAGCTCGGTTGAGGCAAACATAAACTTGCCGGTTTTTTCCGCCTGACTGACCATTTTATCGGCATAGATTTTCATTTGTTCCAGCGGAGCCGTGGATTGCACGACTAGCTCCACGTCAAAACGCCCGGCGGTGGGTAATGCCGGAAACAAAATCGGAAAGACCCGAATCCCCGTTAATTGATTGGTGGCGGTAAACACTTCTGGCCGCAATTCCACCGGGCTTTTCTCCCTCTTTGAGGGTTCATCCAGCACAAGCCCACCAATACCGCCACTGGGACGAATAATCTGCCAGACAAACTTGGCGCCCTCTATTTCCATCAAGGTAGCGACCGCGTCATGCATATAATCAATGGTATGCTCGATGGAGCCGTTGGGCGGGGATTCGATAAAAATATTAATCCCGCTCTGGTCCTCTATCGGTGCCAGTTCTTTTTGAGAAAACAGATAAAAAGGCACAACTAGCAGCGCAATAAAAAGCCCTAACACTAATACTTGTTTTCGCCAGCTGAGAATATGGCCGAGCAGCTTGCCGTAAAATCGATGCAGACGATCAAAGCGTTGATTCACCCAACTGGTCAGTCCGGTCTCTTTTCCACCCTCGGGGTTGGCATAGGCGCTCATAATAGGCGACAGGGTCAGGGCCACTACACCGGAAATTAAAACTGCCACGGATAACGTAAAAGCAAACTCCCGAAATAGCATGCCGGTCAAGCCTGATAACAAACCAATCGGTGCATACACGGCTGCCAGCGTAATCGTCATTCCAATGATAGGCGACAGCAACTGCCGCGAGCTGATCAGCGCCGCCTGCAGACGGGTCTTTCCCTCACGCATATAACGCGACACGTTTTCTACTACCACAATAGCGTCATCGACCACCAGACCCACCGACAGCACAATGGCCAGAATTGTCAGCAGGTTCAGTGAAAAACCCATAAAGGTAATCACAGCCACTGCGCCCAATAGGGAAATGGGGATCGTCACCAATGGCACCAGTGCGGTACGGAAAGACCCCATTAAGGCCAGCACCACAATGCCGACCAATACAATGGTTTCTACCAGCGTGGTAAAAATTTCTCGAATGGCATCACGCATGTATTGCGTGCCATCGTAACCGATATCAATTTTTAAACCTTCGGGTAGTGTTGGATTGATCTGGTCGAGCAATTTATAAAGGTCATCGCCAATTTCAATTTCATTAGCCCCTGGTAAAGGCCAGACTGACAGGTAAACGGCCGGGTCCTGAGAGTGACGGGCAGCAACTTCGCCTTCATCTTCACCGAGCTCCACGGTGGCAACATCGCGCAGGTAAATTAGCGCATTATCGGATTTACGAATAACCAGTTGCTCAAACTCTTCAGCCGTTTGTAAATTGGTATTACTGAGTAGGTTATAACGCAGTTGATCATTTTCGCTGTGCCCCAAGGTCGCAATAATATTATTGCTGGTTAGAGCCATCTGAATATCCTGCGCACTGACATTGAAGGCTACCATTTTGACCGGATCAATCCAGATGCGCATGGCAGGATCACGACCGCCTTCGATGCCAATACGCTGCACACCATTGATGGCAGATAAAATCGGCGTGACATGGCGGGAGAGATAATCAGTGATTTCAGCGCGGCTGTACTCGGTGGTGAGCACATCAAGATAAAACACCGCGCCCTGACGATCAGCACGCTGGACTTGTATATAAGGGTCTTCTGCACCGGCTGGTAACTGAAAGCGAATTTGATCCAGCCTCGATGACATTTCCGCGAGCGCATTGGTGCTGTTTTCATTCAGTTTTAACCAGACCGTTACTGAGCTCATGCCCGGCGTAGTGGTCGACTCTACATAATCCACCCCCGGAACCGTCACCGCGACACGCTCGATAGGTTCGGTCACAAAACCTTGCACCGTTTTCGCCGAAGCACCCACGTAAGGAGTCGAAATAATCAGTGAAGAGCTTTCAATCTGTGGATACTGCAAAATCGGGATAGACTGCGAGGCCATCAGACCGGCGATCATCAGAGTCAGGCACAGCACTACTGCTAACACTGGTCGGGTGACGAAAATGTCCATCACATTGGGGCGCCCCTCACGCGTTCCCATACCCGCTACTCCCCGGCCTTCGAGTCTTCAGTGACGCGGGGACGAACATAGGTCAACACCCCCGGATACAACTTAAACGCACCGTAGGAAGCCACCAGTTCACCCGACTCAATGCCCTTTAGCACACTCACCGTATCTCCACCTTTATGGCCAGTGCTGATGCCCCGGCGCTTAGCCCGGTAAGCTTTACCACCATCATCCGGCTCAAGGACAAAAACATATTCACCCATGGGATCAACCATCAAAGCATTTCTTGGCACAACAACCTGAGAGCTTTTACCGACTGGCACCTCAACTCTAACCACTGTATTAGGTGGCAGGTTAATAGCCTGCCGGCTGCGAGCGCGAAACATGACATTACGTGAACTGGCCGACGCCATTACATTACGGGCAATAACGGTTGCCGGCATTGCCAGAGAGGCTTGTTCCCCTAACTTGACATTCACGACCGTGCCCACCTCAAGCTTGCTATTGGCCAGCGGCAGATTGAAATCGACCCAGGAGTAATCGTTGATACCAACCAGACTGACAATGGAGGTATTACTTTGCAGATACTCACCCACTTCCAAATCATGAATACCGGAAATCGCATCAAATGGGGCGCGCAGTGTTTTTTTGGCGATACTGGCTTCCAGCGCCATCACCTCTGCCTGGGCAATGGCGTAATTCGCCTCGGCCTGATCAACAGCCTCCTCACTGACCGTTTTCTGTTTCAACAGGCGCTTCACCCGATCTAGTTCCAACCGGGTCAAATTGACCCTCGCCAGCGCCGCCTTTAGCCGAGCCTGCTCTTCGCTCACATCTAATTGAATAAGCGTTTTACCCTTCTCCACCTGATCGCCGGAACTGAAATTAATCGCAGCAATATTGCCTTCAATTTCATTTCTTAATTCCATGGACTGCGGAGCGACAACCACGCCAATAGCACTGATGGTAATAGCCACCTCGCTGACTTGAGCCGTGATCGCTTGCACGCTTTCAGAAGGTTCAGGAAATGACTGGCCGTAGGCAATGGCAGCCTGGATCTGGAAAAATTTAAAAGCAGCCAAAGCCACAAAGATGACGATGCAAACCAAACCGGTAAGCAGCCAGCGAGAAGAACTTTTCATGTTTGGGATTCTAGTTGTTGCGCAGTACCAGACTGCCAGAAAGCGAATTAATAATACAATTTAAGGCGCTAAGTATATGGCAAGCAAAAACAGAAACAAGCTGTGAAAATTAAACCTGAGCCATCACGGCACAAGATAGCTATCAAATAGCTTGATTAACCTCTCTATCTCATACGGTTTACTGACAAAAGCCTGCATGCCTGCAGCCAGGCACTGCTGCTTGCGCTCAACCTGGGCATCAGCTGTTAAGGCAATAACCGGCAAGGTACAACCGCGCTGTCGCAATTCACGGGCAGCCTCTATACCATTCATCAAGGGCATTTGAATATCCATCAGCAAAAGCGCATAAGGACTTGAGCCATCGCTATTAAGTGAGCTTTCATACTCCTGCAATACTTCCAATCCATTGCATACAACCACCGAGCTCACACCGAGTTTTTGCAGCTTCCTGCGAAGGATTAGCTGATTGGTGGTATTATCCTCAGCAACCAATACTGCTGCCTGATAGTCTCTGTGCAACACTGGCTTGGTACCGGCATCCAAATCAGGTGGCGCGCCCCCCTGCTTTAACGACAGCTGTAGCGTAAAACTTGAACCATCACCAAACTGGCTCTTCAGCTTGATCCCACCCCCCATTTTTTCCGCCAGCAACTTACTAATCGACAATCCCAGACCTGTACCTCCATAGCTTCGAGTAATAGAGGAATCCGCCTGAGTAAAAATATCAAACACGGTCTCTTGCTGCTCATCCGTCATGCCGATACCGTTATCGGAAACAGTAATAGACCAATCGTAAGCCTCGCCGCAATCAGAACAGTCAAGCTTGCTATTAAGTTTTACTCGACCACCGGGGCTGGTAAATTTAATCGCGTTGGAAACCAGATTAGTAATAATCTGTTGAATGCGTGCCGGATCTCCCAGCAGATAGACATCCTCATGATCTGCCTCAACAGTCAGATCAATCGCTTTTTCCTCCGCGCTAATTCGAAATAACTCGTGCATACCCAGCACCAAACCTCGAGCGCTGAAGTTGATAATCTCAAAGTCTAATTTTCCTGCATCAATTTTGGAAAAATCCAGTACATCATTGACGATAGTTAACAGCCGTTTGCTTGAGGTGCCTACCAATTCAGCCAATCCTCTTTGCTCGTCATCCAATTTCGTTTCCAGTAACAAGTCCTGAGCGCCTAAAATACCGTGAATCGGTGTACGAATCTCATGACTCATAACCGCCAAAAATTCCGCCTTGGCTTTTGCAGCCTGGTCAGCAAGATTTTTTTGGCGACGCAGAATATTTTGAACGGCCTTATAGCCTGAAATATCTCGAACAATGGCCTGAATAATGGGTTTATCTTCCCACACACCCACACTTAGCAAAACATCGGCAAAAAAATCTTCATTCGTCAAACGCTGATGAACCCATTCAAAACGCTTATAGCCCTTGGCAATGGCTTCCTGAATATGAATCTGAGCCAGCTCCTTGGAGCTGGCTCCACAGGGCTGAAACCTTGGAGATAAATCAGCGGGGTGCTTGGTGATAAACTCATCTACTGAGGGACAGTTAAATATATCCAGCGCTGCAGCATTGCAATAAACAAAACGGCTCTCACCAAGCACCATCATGGCATCGCCGCTCAGCTCAAAAAGCTGCTTAAAGTTTGCATCTTTGAAAATCACGCGTCATTCAGACTCTAATACTAAGAAATCGCTTCAACAATCACATCCTATCTTTTATTGCTTACATTCGCACCTTCGATGCGCAATAACTGTGGTTGCTTACATTACCCGGAAGCTAAAACCGATCAAAACGAAAACAATGGTGTCCTGGATTGGTCATGACGTAGATTAATGGATTATTGCGCGGAGCGACTTTGTTCCTGAGACTCAAGCTGGCGATGGTAAACAACGTATTTTTTCATTGCATTGTTAAACAATAAACGGCTACGGCCTTGTTGCTTAAACTCATACAGCAGTTTAGATAAGCTATCTTCGTGTTCTAACAGACTCCCCTTCAGGGACAGAGCCAGATACCTTGGCACATCGATACTGCCGGGAAAATCAAATACTTCCAGTTGATCCTGCACCTCCAGCACCCGGGCGTAAACTGCCAGAGAGCCAACAGAGGACAAAGTAAAATCTACTTCATTGTTCAGCAGGGCATTGATTATGGCCGACTGTGTAGGATAAATGTGTACAGATATACCGGTTGGAAATTGAGAGAGCAGAGCTTCATCGGAATCTTTTTTCTGGTTATTTTCAGCATAGGGCAGAATGCCATGACGCAAACCACGAAAAGCGTCAAAGCTGGTCAACTGTAATTTTTTGGACCTCAAGGCATAAGCTTTGACCTGCAAATTAAATACGGGCTCATCAACTTTGACCGAACCGGCCCCCGGATTAACTCCCGGAGGCAACAAGTATAAATCGATTTCTCCCCGCGCCAGACTTTCAAAAGCCTGTGAGTTTAAAAGGCTGGCATCATTGCCTTTAAAAATGACCCATTGATATTCAAGCTCCAGCTTTTCCATCAATGACTCGATCAAGGCAATTTCAAACCCTTCCATGCGCCCCGTAATTTTATTCTCCCATTTATATGGAGGCTGGTGTCTCCAGGAGATAAGGCCCAGGTTAATTATGCCTTCTGACTCAGCGCGTATTTCAGCAACCTGCAACGACGTTGTTAATATTATTAAAACGCAAATCGTTAGCCGCATAGGGTTTCAAATCGACAAAATTAGCTCATCACCAGTGCTTTAATTGTTTGAAGCAGTTACAACTAACAATCGGTTATTACCACGATTGAAAAGCTACTCCAGCTAGATTAATTTAACAATATCAAACAACAACCTTTCCAAATTATCTCAATAAACTTAAATCAACCTGTTTATCCGCGTGGTATGAAGATCGTACTAAGGGTCCACTGGCTACAGATTTAAAGCCCAGCTCATTGGCAATATCACCGAACTCATCAAACTCGGCAGGGGTAACAAAACGATCTACCGGCAAGTGGTCACGACTGGGTTGCAGGTACTGCCCCATGGTGATCATGTCGATATCGTGTTCACGCATATCTTTCATCACCTGAATCAACTCTTCTCGAGTTTCCCCCAAACCCAGCATCAAACCGGATTTAGTCAGTACATCGGGACGACGCTGTTTGTATTTTTTTAACAGATCCAGAGACCATTGGTAGTCGGAACCGGGACGAATCTTTTTGTACAGACTGGGAACCGACTCCAGGTTGTGGTTGAACACATCGGGAGATTCATCGGCCAGAATATCCAGAGCAATATCCATCCGGCCACGAAAATCTGGCACCAAAATTTCAATGCGAATACCCGGGCTTAACGCCCGCGTTTCTTTAATACAGTTGGCAAAATGTTGCGCACCACCGTCCATCAAATCATCACGGTCCACTGAGGTCACCACCACATATTTCAGTTTCATGTCGGCGATAGCTTCCGCCAGCTCACGCGGCTCTTCTTCACTCAGCGGTAACGGTCGACCATGGGCGACATCGCAGAATGGACAGCGACGAGTACAGATTTCACCCATGATCATAAAGGTGGCTGTACCTCCACTGAAACACTCGCCCAGATTGGGGCATTGGGCCTCTTCACACACTGATGCCAGTTTATGTTTGCGCAGAGTGTTCTTAATTCGGGTGACTTCCGGGCTGATCGGCATTCTCACCTTGATCCAGTCCGGCTTTTTCGGCAACTCAACAGTGGGAATCACCTTGACCGGGATACGAGCTACCTTTTCCGCCCCGCGCAGCTTTTCTCCCTGCACGACTTTCTTTGGGCGCGCCTTCCTGGCAGTTTCACTGCTAGCTGGCTGGCTGGCCGTCTGTGGCTCTTTGTTGATGGCTTCAGCCTGAATTTCGCTATGGCTTTCGGACATGTTGTAACACCGTATAGAAGAAACGTTTGGAATCGCACTGCTCACAGGCGACGATGGAGGTTATCACCAAGTACTCAGGGAAATACACCATCACTGATTGATTGGAGCGCAGTATAACAGAGATCAGCGACCAATTCGTCCACCAGAGCTTTAGCAACATCCTCCGAAGAAGGTACGTTTGCTCGCTGCAATTGGATGCTCGTTACCTCCATACCCGCATAGCCACAGGGGTTAATCCGTTGGAAGGGTTCCATATCCATATCGATATTCAGGCTCAGGCCATGAAAGCTGCAGCCCCTGCGCACACGCAAACCCAATTGGGCTATCTTTGCGCCTGATTCGCCATTCTCTTTTAGGATATAGACACCGGGTGCATCTTTGCGGGCTGTAGCTGGAATCTGATAATGCTCTAACAGACGCACAATAGCCTGCTCGATGGCGGTTACCAGCTCACGTACACCCAGCTTTCGGCGCTTTAAATCGATCAGTAGATAGGCCACCAATTGACCCGGTCCGTGGTAGGTAACCTGCCCACCGCGATCCACCGGGATCACGGGTATATCACCCGGTGCCAGTAAGTGCTCGGCCTTGCCGGACTGGCCCTGTGTAAATACCGGCGGATGCTGCAATAACCAGATTTCATCAGCGGTGTTTTGATCGCGCTGATTAGTGAACTGCTGCATAGACTCCCAGGCGGAGACATAATCCACCACGCCCAGGTAGCGAACAATGAGTTGCTGGTTGATTTCTGGAGACAAGTTTAAAGAACCATCTGAACACGGCCAGTGGCCATCAGGTCCTGGTGAATGGCATCCAGCTGCTCCTTGCCGGTGGCGATAATGGTAACCGTCACCGAGACAAAGGTGCCTTTTCCACTGGCACGTAAGGAAACCCGGGTTTCATCAATATCACCCGCGTGGCGGCTCATCACCTCCACCACCAGTTCGGTAAAACCTTCGGTCTGCCGCCCCATGACTTTAATGGGGTAATCACAGGGAAACTCTATTTTGGGAGGCGGTTGATCAGTCATACTAGGAACTCGGGTGCGACGGCTCGGCAAGGATAAACAGACATTAGTCTCTACGCTGTTTAAAACTGCAGCAGTTGCTTAAAGAATAGAATTATCCCATCGATCAGGCGCTTGAAAAAGCCCCCTTCAGCTACGGAATCCATCGCCAACAGCGGCTCGCGCAATAATTCCTCACCATCCAGGGTGACGATTAACTCGCCGTATTCCTTCCCCTTGGTCACGGGCGCTTCGATAACCTCGTTGATATTCATTACCGCTTTAATCGCTTCGTGCTTGCCCTTGGGAATCGTCAGATGAATATCACGCTCCACACCCAGTTTGACGGAATCCGCCGCACCAGCCCAGACTTTACTGTCCGAAAGCTCATCCCCCTGGGTATAGAGTTGATGGGTCTCAAAATAGCGAAATCCGTAGGCTAATAACTTCTGCGTCTCTTTCTCTCGACCGCTCTGGCTATCCGCACCCATCACCACCGAAACCAGTCGCATACCGCCGCGCTTGGCCGAGGTCACCAGACAGTAGCCCGCCTCTTCCGTATGGCCGGTTTTTAACCCATCAACACTGTCATCCTTCCACAACAGACGATTACGGTTGGTCTGGCGAATATTGTTGTAGGTGTAATCCGGCACGCTGTACAGGGCGTACTCCTCGGGATATTTCAATATAGCGCGAGACAAGGTAGCCAGATCCCGTGCCGTCATATAGTGATCGGGATGCGGCAGGCCGTGGGAGTTGACGAAGTGGGAGTTGGTCATCCCCAGAATCCGAGCGTGCTGGTTCATCACATCGGCAAAGGCAGACTCACTGCCGGCCAGATGTTCGGCCACCGCCACAGAGGCATCATTCCCCGAAGAAATCACAATGCCTTTATGCAGATCTTCCAGCTTGACCTGTTTGCCCACCTCAATCCACATCAGGGAAGAACCGGCAAACACCGGATTTTGCGCCCAGGCATTTTTGCTGATGGTCACCATATCGTCATTGTTAACATTGCCCTTTTCCAACTCAAAAGACAGCACATAGCTGGTCATCAGCTTGGTGAGGCTGGCTGGTGGTAACTTCTCATCAGCATTGCTTTCGACAATCACCTTGCCACTATCGGCATCCATAAGAATAAAACCACTAGCAGCAATCTGTGGCGGTGCCGGGATAATCGCTGGAGCAGCACTCAGTTGCTGGGCGAAGAACAGGCAGAGAGCAATAAGAGAGGCAATAACGGGAGTTATAGAAGGTGCAACAGAATTTTTAGGCATAGGGTTCTATTTATAATGTCATCGGAATTAAAGTGATTGGGGCAATCGACTAATCGGTATAGCTAGTAGGCATAGCTAGTCAGCATAGTCAGTTGTCGCAGATGTTAACGGATGTAGCTTTGAATACAAGTCCGTCGACTCCTCTCCGGAGCCGACAATGCTATTCATTGACGGCAACTGTCTCGGTAATCAATCTCGGCTGCTCAAAGTTTAATTCCTGCAACCGCTTACTGGTCTGCTCAACCTGCTGCAGGGTATTAAAAGGTCCCAGCTGCACACGGTAAAAACCATCCTGCAGACTTTCCCTGACCAGCACTTGCTGTTGTGTATCCAGCAACAAACGCGCCTTTAACTGCTCGGCAGACTCGGCATTTTTAAACGCTGCCACCTGCAAGAAATACCGATCGGCCGCTGCTGCCACCGATGCAGCCCCCAGCGTCGGCTTGGCAGTGGTCTCACCTGCCATCTCCTCTCGCAGCTCCTTGCCAAAGGTTTTAGGATCAATCGCCTCAACAATGACCTTGGCAGTACCCTGCTCAGCAAACCCCAGTTTGACCGCCGCAGCATAAGAGAGGTCGATTATCCGATGCTGGTGAAAAGGTCCGCGATCATTGACCCGTACGATAGCCGTTCGTTCATTTTCCAGATTAGTCACCTTCACATAGGAAGGAATCGGCAGGGTTTTATGTGCCGCCGTCATACCGTACAAACTATAGGTTTCGCCATTGGCGGTGGGCCGACCGTGAAACTTGGTGCCGTACCAGGAAGCCAGCCCCCCCTCAAAATAACCCTCACTGGTCGGCAACAGGTGATAGGTTTGGCCCAAAACCGTATAGGGGTTTTTATTACCGGCGCGGGTGACTACCACCTCCCGTGGCACTGCATCCTGAATGGTGCGGGCATCGACATAATCCCGCGGGGCGCTGTCCTTGACTGGGAAAACGCCACCGCCAGTGCTACAGGCAACCAGCCAGAGGGCAGTCAGAAGAGTTACAGTAAAACGAAATAGACGCATAGTTATTATGACCGCTGACGACTTAGCCCTGCTCCAGGGCTTCACTCAATTGAAAAACTGCCATCGCATATAGCCGACTATGATTATAGCGGGTGATGACATAAAAATTCTTCAAACCAATCCAGAACTCATCCCCCTCGACTCCCTGTAAATACATGGCCGTCGCAGGTTGGTCGCCCTTAATCGCCTGCAGGGGTTCATAACCCGTAGCTTGCAGTTCGGCGACGGTATGCTTTGGCTTTAGCGAGCCGTTAGTCACCGAAGCATCATAACCTGACGCGACTGAGGCTTGTACCGTTACGGTTTCATCTTTACGCCAGCCGTGGGATTTAAAATAATTCGCTACGCTGCCAATGGCATCAACCGGGTTATTGATAATATCCGCGACCCCATCGCCATCAAAATCAATGGCGTAATGGCGATAGCTGCTGGGAATAAACTGACCAAAGCCCATCGCACCCGCATAGGAACCCATTAACGCCTTCGCATCAAATTTTTGCTCCCGCACCAGCAGCAGATACTCTTCCAGCTGCTTGCTGAAAAAACTGGCTCGAGGCGGATAATCAAATCCCAGTGTCGCCAGCGCATCAATCACCCGGTAACTACCCTTGTTGCCACCGTAATAAGTTTCCACCCCGATAACGGCAGCAATGATTTCTGCTGGCACCCCAAAATCCCGCTCGGCGCGTGATAATGGCTTGGCATAAGTCTGCATAAACTCACGCCCTTTTTGAATGCGTTTTTCCGTCACAAAAATCTTCCGATACTCCGCCCAGGTTTTGGTTTTTTCCGCAGGCCGGGAGATAGCGTCGAGAATGCTTTGCTTGCGCGTGGCCTCTGCCAACAGGCTATTGACGTAGGCTCGCTCAAAGCCATGCTCACTCACCATTTTATCGACAAAGACCTTGGCCTGCGGGTGATCACTGTAGTTATTATCGTCGTCCTTACCCTCGGCACAGGCAGTAGTTGCCGCGAGCACCAGACCTATGGCACTGATTATTCGTTTTATTCTAAGCACTGCTTGCAAAGCTCACCTCTTCACTTTTAGTTGATTTAAAACTCTCTCTGTCAATATAGTCCACAGTATTAAATATACGGCAGAGGCTCCACTACTACCTACAACTCAAGGTCGTCAGTCTATTCTGCGATATAGCAAAAGGTGGCCGGGTATACCCTCAAAGGGCGTGGGGTTCCAACCGATGAGGGTATACCCGGCCACCTTTTGCGGGACAACCAGCAAAAATCAAACTACTGCACCATTACCCGTTTCTCGGTACTAATCGCCATCAACAGACCAAATCCAGCCATCAGTGTCACCAGCGACGTCCCCCCCTGACTGACCAGCGGTAAAGGCACCCCCACCACCGGCAACAGACCAGACACCATGCCCATATTGACGAACACATAGACAAAGAAAGTAAGCGTTATACTCCCTGCCAATAATCGTCCGAAGCTGTGTTGAGCATTCATCCCGATCCACAGACCACGCAAAATGATGGCGGAATAAAGCACCAGCAACATTAGCACCCCTCGCAAACCCCACTCCTCAGCCAGCACCGCAATAATAAAATCCGTGTGGCTTTCGGGCAGAAAATCCAACTGCGACTGGGTGCCGTTCATCCAGCCCTTACCCTCCCAACCGCCGGAGCCAATCGCCGTTTTGGATTGAATAATATTCCAACCGGCACCGAGTTTATCGCTCTCTGGATTGAGCATAGTAAGGATGCGGGTCTTTTGATAATCATGCAGCACGAACTGCCACATCGGATAAGCGGAGGCGATCAACAGACCAACAGCACCAAGAATAAAACGCCAGCCAATCCCCGCCAGAAACAACACAAACAACCCGGAGGCAGCGATCAGAATCGACGTCCCCAAATCCGGTTGTCGCGCAATTAACACCGTCGGCACAGCAATCATAATCATACTGACCACAATATACTTGAAACGGGGCGGCAGTACCCGGCCGGAAAAATACCAGGCCACTGCCATTGGCACCACTAACTTCATGATTTCCGATGGCTGAAAGCGAAATCCACCCAGCTCCAGCCAGCGCTGTGCACCCTTGGCCCCCACACCCACGAATGGCACGGCAATCAACAGACAGACGCCGATAAAGAAACCCAGCGGTGCCAAGCGCCTGATACTCTCTACATTGAACTGAGCAATCACACACATGGCAACGTAAGCGACAATTAAAAAACGCCCTTGCCGAATAAGCGTACCGGTACTCTGGCCGCTGGCGCTGTATAACACCACCAGTCCAAAAGCGGTCAGCAACAGTAACAACAGCAGCAAAATAGGATCGATATGCAACCGCTGCCACACCCCCACGGGGCGTGCGAGCTCCGAGGACTGTCCCGGCATTTGGCGTACAAAATCCTGACTCACTATTCCACGGTCCCCACTACCAGCTGTTGCGTTATATTGCCGCGTTCGCCATCGCCTGCGCGGCCTGCACTCTGGACATCAGCGTCTTCAAGCATTCCCTGATCCAGCAGCCAGGCATCAAACACCAGACGAGCGATGGGCGCTACCCAGGAACCGTGTTCACCGTTTTCCACAACCACAGCCACCACGATTTTCGGATCATCCACCGGCGCAAAGGCCACAAACAAACCGTGATCGCGCTGCCGCTTGGCAATTTCCACTGGATCCTCCTCTTCATTTTGGGACATACCAATCATCTGTGCGGTGCCGGTTTTTCCAGCCATCTGGTACTGGGCCCCGCGGTTGATACGCGTTGCCGTCCCCTTGGCGCCGTGCACTACCATTTTCATGGCATGAGTAATTTCATCCCAGTAGCCATCTTCCACCTCAATCAATGGCAGCTCCTCAGGGGTTTGTTGCTGGTCATTAATACGCTGCAGTAGCTGCGGCTTGAAATTCCTGCCACGATTCGCCACCGCCACCAGCGCTTTGGCCATCTGCAAAGGTGTTGCCAGCATATAACCCTGACCAATACCGACATTCAGGGTCTCACCAGGGAACCAGGGCAGACGTTTATAGACCCGCTTCCACTCACGTGAGGGCAACAAGCCACTGCGCTCGCTGGTACTATCGACACCGGTTTTTTCGCCATAGCCAAAGGGCGCCATAAAATCGTGGATGCGATCTATGCCCATTTTATAGGCCAGATCAAAATAGTAGGTATCGCAGGACTCAACAATAGCCTGTTCCAGATCAACCCGGGCACCATGACCACGTTTGCGAGTATGCCAGGTCCAGTCCCGGAACAACCGTTCCTCGCCCGGCAGCTTGTACCAACCCGGATCGGGCACGGTGGTCTCCGGAGTGACAATGCCATAATGTAGACCCGCCAGCCCGTATATAGGCTTAACCGTCGAAGCTGGCGGATACTGCCCCTGCAGCGCACGATTAAACAACGGCAGGTCGGGAGAATCCCTCAGCTGACTGTAATCCTTACTGCTGATGCCACCCACAAACAGGTTGGTATCAAACCCGGGCGTACTGACCATGGCGATAATACCGCCGTTGCGGGGATCGATTGCCACCACCGAGCCGCGCTGATCACCCAACGCCTCGTAGGCGACTCGCTGTACATGGGCATCAAGATACAGGTGAATGTCTTCACCGGGCTGGGGGTCGGTACGTTCCAGTACCCGCAGCACCCGGCCTCGGGCATTGGTTTCTACGTTCTGATAACCCACCTGGCCATGCAGCAGTTCTTCATAGTACTTTTCCAGACCGACCTTGCCGATTTCATTGGTGCCACTGTAATTAACCTGATCAATCTCAAACTGTTCTTTTTCATTGATACGGCCCACGTAGCCAATCACATGGGCAAACAGTTCACCATAGGGGTAATAACGGTTTAACTGGGCATCAACATCAACACCCGGCAATCGATAACGATTGACCGAGATCGTGGCAATTTCCTGCTCGGTCAGTTGCAGCTTGAGGGGGACTGCGGCAAAGGGGCGTCCGTGGCGGAGCTGACGATAAAACTTATTCACCACTTCTTCATCTATATCAATCAACTCGCGTAACAGCGCTATGGTCTGCTCGAGATCCTCGACTCGCTCCTTCACAATGGTCAAACTGTAACTAGCCCGGTTTTCGGCCAGCAACAGACCTTTACGGTCATAGATCAGACCGCGTTTGGGTGGTACAGGCTGCAGCTGAACCCGGTTGCGATCGGACTGTGTGCTATAAATATCGTGCTGAACGATTTGCAGGGAAAAATAACGCGCCACCAGCAAACCCAATAGTAGCAATATGCTCAGGCCCGCCAAAATCGTCCGCGCTCCGTACAGGCGCTTTTCAGTATAGGGGTCTTTGAGTACCTGGGATGCTGGCATGTATATGTTTGTTAGGGCTTATTAATAGGTTAATCAGCGATGATAGGGATGGTTAGTATTGATTGTATAAGCACGATAAAGTTGCTCGGCGAACACAATTCTAACCAGCGGATGCGGCAGGGTTAAGGCTGACAGCGACCATCGCTGATGGGCCCGCTGCAAACACTCCGGGGCCAAACCATCAGGGCCACCGACCAGCAGGCTGATATCATCACCCTCTCGCTGCCAGTCTTTCAACTCGGTAGCGAGTTGCTCTGTACTCCAGGTTTTACCTTTAACATCCAGCGCAATCACCCGATCATATTGACCAATAGCAGCCAGAATCTGCTTGCCTTCGTTTTGAATCGCACGCTGAATATCGGCCCCTTTGCCGCGTTTACCCGGAGCTATTTCTTTTATTTCCAGCTTCATCTCCGGCGGTAGGCGCTTGCAGTATTCATCCACACCCTGCTCAACCCAGCCGGGCATTTTGGTACCTACCGCAATCAGTCGGATACGCATGTAGCGGGCTCACTTGTTGCCACTTCAGAACAGGTTATAACGGTATCTGTCCCAGACGTATAGGTTAACCAGCAATGGCTCTTTTTTCTCATCATCAATTGCAGCGGTTATTAGGCTCAAAGCTTAATTCTGAATTATTGTTGTTGTGCGCTCGAACACAATACTCAGCTTAACCTGCTGGTGTCGTCCACAGACGCTCAAGATCGTAAAAATCCCGTGCATCGGGCAACATTACATGCACCACCACATCACCAAAATCCACCAGTGCCCACTCGGTGGTGGCCTGATTTAATCCTTCGACACTGAGTGCTGGACAACCGCGATCTTTTAGCTCCTGCACCACGTTTTCCGCCAGCGACTTTACATGTCGATTGGAAGTACCCGTACAGATCAGCATATAGTCGGTAATATCGGTCATTTCACGCACATCCAGCGTGATAGTATTTCTGCCCTTTAAATCATCCAGCGCTTCCAGCGCCAGGTCTTTAATTTCATCTGCACTCATTGCGTCTGTTTTAGTGGCCTTTGAATTCATAGGCGGTGTCATTACCCTCAAGGTTAAACATCGATGTATAAACGATGTTGTTGAATATAGTGTAGTACGTCTGCAGGCAGCATGTCGGCTACCGGCTCATCACCTGCAATAGCCGCCCTCACTGCCGTGGCGGAAATATCATAGGGCGTTAATGTTTCAAACCAGATTCTACCAGCAGTGACTTGCTGCAATTCACTGACTGTGCTGGCTCGGTGATGTTCAATCAGTTCGACCAATGGCCCTGAGGTCGGCAGAGATTCATTGGGCCGGGTGATTACAATAATATGACTGAGTGATAAAAAATCCTGCCAGCGATGCCAGCGATCAAAACCGGCAAAGGCATCGGTGCCCATCACCCAGCAAATCGATATCTCATCGCCGTATTCACACCGCAAATCCTCCAGCGTTTCCACGCTATAGGACGTGCGTTCCCGCCACAGCTCTCGATCATCAATCAACAGTTCGGTGCCAGCCACCGCCAGTCGTAACATATCCAGCCGCTGCTCGCTGGTGCAACCCGGCATATCGCGATGCGGCGGTAGGTGACAGGGCAGGAGAAAAACTCGATCCAGCGGTAGACGCTGCTTCAACTCCAGCGCCGATTTCAGGTGTCCATTGTGAACCGGATCAAAGGTACCGCCAAAAATTGCGAGGCTTGCTTTAACAGACACCAGGCTTAAATCCGACACTTATTGGCGAATATGGCCATCACCCAGCACCACATATTTCTGTGAGGTCAAACCCTCCAACCCCACTGGGCCACGAGCGTGAATCTTGTCGGTGGAGATACCAATCTCCGCACCCAAGCCGTATTCAAAGCCATCGGCAAAGCGGGTCGAGGTATTGATCATTACCGAGCTGGAATCCACTTCGCGCAGGAAACGACGGCCGCGGCTGTAGTTTTCGGTGATGATCGAGTCAGTATGCTGGGAGCTGTAGTGATTGATATGTTCGATCGCCTCATCTAAACCAGCCACCACCTTGATCGACAGAATCGGCGCCAGATACTCAGTGCTCCAGTCCTCCTCAGTTGCGGCCCCAATGGCAGGCAGTATATTCCGGGTACGCTCGCAGCCCCGCAGTTCAACCCCTGCTTGCTGATAACCCTCGGCCAGGCGTGGCAGAATATCTGCAGCCAAGGACTCAGCCACCAACAGGGTTTCCATAGTGTTACAGGTACCGTAGCGCTGGGTTTTGGCATTGATCGCCACCGCGTAAGCCTTGTCGAGATCGGCCTGATCATCAATATAGACGTGGCAGATACCATCCAGGTGCTTGATAACAGTCACGGTGGCGTCTTTAGAGATACGCTCGATCAACCCCTTACCACCACGGGGCACCACCACATCTACATATTGCGGCATGGTAATCAACTCGCCCACAGCGGCGCGATCGGTGGTTTCAATCACTTGCACTGCGTCCTCCGGTAATCCGGCAGCAATCAACCCCTTGGTAATACATGTAGCTATTGCCTGATTGGAATGAATTGCCTCGGAACCTCCGCGCAGAATGGTGGCATTGCCTGATTTAAGACACAGGCTCGCAGCCTCCACGGTCACATTGGGACGCGATTCATAAATGATACCAATCACTCCCAGCGGTACCCGCATACTGCCCACCTGAATACCACTGGGTCGATATTTCAGGTCGGTGATTTCGCCAATAGGGTCAGACAGCGAAGCAACTTGCTTCAACCCTTCGATCATGGTGTCGATACGCGTATCGTTCAATTCCAGCCGGTCCAGCAGTGCTGCTTCCAGCCCATTATCGCGGCCATTGGCCAGATCTTTCTGATTGGCCACTAACAGCACTTCACGCGAAGACTCTATCGCCTTCGCAGTCGCCAGCAGCGCCTCATTTTTAGCACTGGTATTTGCCGCTGCCATCGCGCGGGAGGCCTTTCTGGCTCGGGCGCCGACATCGGCCATGTATTGCTTAACGTCCATCTATATCAACTTTTCGATCAATGGGTGAGTTTATTGAGGTGTTTATAAGGTGAAAGGGTGATTATATCCGATCTTGCGGGTGCGACCTACTCCGATCATGGAAACCTTATGCGAGACTGTTGTGTTGCCTCAGCGCTCGCAATAGACTGAAACTCTACCAACCCAATTAAGACTGACCTGGTCTAAGCTTCATCATGAGCAAGCCATATCGCATCGACACCCAACACTGCCCGCTATGCGGTGAAACCAATACCTGTGCTTTAGTTCAAAACCCAGAAGCCGAAAGCTGCTGGTGTCAACTAGCGACCTTTACCGATGCGATTCGCGCACGGGCACAACAAAAAAACCGCGAATTGAATCAAGCTGCCAGCTGTATTTGCCAAGACTGTGCGGAAAAGGCTGCCAGACTTGCAAACAATGCTATTTAAGACCGACTGATTAACTTTCGATAAAAAAGGATCATCATGCGAGGCAATCCTGTTA
>CBFIDJ010000017.1:0-112531 GCA_965661375.1 Oceanicoccus sp.
GCTCTTCCCGCGTTGTTTGTGACCAACTATCAAAGGCTTTACGCGCTGCTTTAACCGCGCGATCAACATCGGCAGCTGTACCCAGAGCGATTGTACCCGAAGGCTCTTCTGTGGCTGGGTTAATGGGGTTTACGGTTGTGTGCTCTATGGGATCGACCCACTCACCATCGATATAAAATTTGAGATATTCGCGCATGGCTTTCCATCCTGTCGTTATTTAAATAGCTAGCGTCTAAACTTGTCGTTTAAGTTTAAAACGAGGTTGACCTGTAAGCGAAAAAGCGCCCTGAAGGGCGCTAAATTCTAGTGATTTTATTGTAACGTCGTCCGGTGACGAATGCGACGCCTAAAGCTTGGTTGAACGAACTCAAACCAAAAATCAATAAGCATCTTCAGCTTCAGCACCGTAACCGGCTTTAAAGTCGGTATACCAGGATTTGAACTCTTCATAGTTCGGTGCGTCCATAGCATTTATATAGGCATCCACGGGCACTTGAATGACCGCTGTTTTGCCACTGGCAATAGCACGCTCAACGGCTGGAGCTATATCTTCTTCCTTCTCAACAAATTCACCATGGGCACCCAGGCCCTCAGCAATTTTATCGAAACGAACCCAGTTACCCCAATGCGCTTCAGTTTCAGGCGAGTCCGGTCCGACTTGCTTTTTCCAAACACCAACTTCCAGACCCCAAGCGTAATCACAGGCAACCACGGTCACGATTGGTAGCTTTTTCCGCACAGCAGTTTCCAGCTCCTGAATAGCAAACAATAGCGAAGAATCACCCGTGACCAGTACAACAGGCCGCTCGCCATTGGTCGCCAGAGCAGCACCTATAGCGTAGGGAAGCCCGGTTCCTAAATGTCCGGTATTCTGGTTCCACACCAGATCCTCTGGCTTATATTGTGAATAGGTCCAGCCAAAGATTGTGGTAGAGCCACCGTCAGCCGCATAAATAGCATTCTCAGGAATAACCTTAGTCGCTTCCACAATCAGGCGTGCCGGGTGTACCGGGTTCATGCCACTGGGAACGCCAGCTAACAACTCAGCCTTCCATTCTGTCTGCATGGACTTCCAGGTGTTGAATTCTTCGGAGCCGGCTCGCTGAAAATCACCCAACGCTTCCAGCAACTGGGGTATAACGTCGCGGATGTCACCAACCAATGGCGCATCAATTGGGCGGTTGACACCGATAGTGGCAGCATCACGTTCAACATAGATCCACTTGCGCTGACTGTCGCCTTTCTCCCAATGCCTGCCGATACCCATGTGTACGGGCTCACCCAGTTCGGTACCGATAGCGATACACAGATCAGATTCGCTGGCAGCTGCGCGCCCTGCTGGCGAAAAGCCGTAGGCAAAAGTACGATCCTCATGACCTTTGATGGTCATGGAACAACCGGAGGTTTGCAGAATGGGACAATCCAGTTTTGAGGCGAGTTTGCCCACGACTTCATGGGAACGGGAGGTAAACATACCCTGCCCAACCAGCAATACAGGATTCTTGGCCGCTTTAATTAATTCAATGGCTTTGTTTACCATGGTGCCGCTGGCTGACTGCTCTACCATGCGGTATTTTTCAGGGGCCATTACTGGCGGCCAGTTAAAGGTTTCATGAATCACGCTCAGTGGTAATTCAATGTAGACGGGGCCGGGTTTACCCGTAGTACATTGACGAATGGCTTCGCGAATAATTTCATCAACCTGATCGGGCTCTTCAATAATCGCAGAATATTTTACCAAGGATTTAAAGTGTTCAATCTGATCCATGTATTGAATTCGACCTACGCGAGCCCGCTGATTGGCGGTGCGAGAACGATTGCCGCCAAAAAAGATCGTCGGAGAACACTCTTTCTTGGCCACGATCATGGCGGTGGCCAGGTTAGACACACCCGGGCCCTGGGTTCCAAAACACACACCGGGTTTGCCGGTCATGCGCGACCAGGCATCGGCCATAAAGGCACCATTTTGTTCATGCCGAGGTGCTACAACTTTCCAGCCGCGCTGTTCAGCCACCATGGCCATGTGAATAAAACCGGGATCGGGAATACCAAATAATGTGTTGATCCCTTCCGCTTCCAGTAGATCTACTATACGTTCATGAACAGGTACGGACATGTTAAATTTCTCCAATTAATTGTCGCAGCACAAGGCCGATTTTAATTTTAATAAACACTTTTTCGCGATCTTAGTTATTCGTCATCCAGCTTACGTATCGTATCCCTACCCATATATTTGGCCAGGTGACGATGCGCGTTGGTGATTTTCTGCTCCTGATGGGGGTTCGGCAATGTGCCACGGAAGCCACGGGATTTCATGCCTTTTTGTACCCACTCCATATTGGCAAAATCCTGGGCCAAAACGGCGCCCCAATTCTCGGCCGTCGGGTCGGCATAGACCCACTCAGTTTTGGGTTCTTCACCTTCCGGGAAACGCTCCAGTGCATAGGATTCAAAAATACATTGATTAGGATCATCGCCGTAAGGACGTACACGATAACAAAGTGCGAAGGTAATACCCTGTAGAATGGTCTGATTTGGGAATAAACTCCAGGCCAGGCCGGCTTCAGCGGTTTGTTCCGGGGTCATCTCTGGCCAGATCACTCCCCGAGCCGCATCATCAGCCTTGGCAGACTTCATCCAGTGGTTCATAACGTCCTGAACAGGCGTACCTTCAGGTAACTCGTCAGCTAATCGGCTAGCAGCGTTCACCAGCGTTTCTGTAGACGCTGAGTTGTTCACCGTTTCATAGTTTTCCTTGGCCAGTTGATACGTTGAGATACGTGGATCACCTAGTCCGGCTCGTGCAACACCTGTGCTCTGGCTGGTTTTTTGGCTGGCGTCACGCTCATCAAATCCGCTTACGCCGTGTAGGCCATAGGGTTTGCTGTAGGCGTAAAACTGTCCGTATTTCAGCAACTGGGTATGGGTACCCGCCACATGATAAGGCTCCATAAAGGCTTCGATTGCGGTTTTCCAGTTACAGGGATAGATTGCCCACTGGCGCCATTTGAAGCGCATTTTTTCAAACTCATAGGGACTGAGAATACGGTCAACTTCTCCCAGAAAATCCAATAAAGGCTCGCAGTCCGGATCCATGTTGATATAGATCCAACCGCCCCAGGTATCGACGTTTAATTCAGAGAGGCAGGTCCGGTCTTCGTCATCAAGAGCGCCTTTCCAATCCTGCTTATCCAGAATAAAGGTATTGTTGCCTTCGAGATCAAAGGTCCAACCGTGGAAACCACAGACAAAATTTTTCTTCTTGCCGTAGACACCGTTTTTATCGTCCGGCGTGTTCACTAACTGTCGGCCGCGGTGGGGACAAACATTATAGAATGCCTTTAAACTGTCCTCAGCATTGCGTAATACAATGATCGATTCATCGCCAACGTTATAGGTCAGAAAGTCACCCACACTGGGGATTTCTTCTAACCGGCCGGCCATCTGCCACACTTTGGCCCAGAGCAACTCACCCTCATCGGCAGCATATTCACGGGAAATAAAGGGCTCAACGCTATAGGTTAACGGCTCCGCTAAATCCTCGTCGCTCAGATCTCGTACTGGAATGTCAGATTTGTTACTCATAACTCACAACCACCCTTAATTATCAGTATATTCGACAGTATCTTTGCTTCCCCGACACGGCGAGAAATCACCCGTCTTTGGGGTTAAACGAAAACCTGCCAGGAAATTTACACCGGCAGGCTTGGAACAGCTTGAATGTTTCAAATAATGATACTAGCTGTTATCAATCTTACGCTATTCTTTCTCGACAACAAGCCCTTCAAGATCACCTTTTTCCTGCCAGTTATAAATCAGCTGGGTAAAGGCTCCCCAACCAGGGCCATAGGCTTCACCAAGGTAATTCCGAAACTTCTCTTTACCTTCTTTATCCACAGCTTTCTCGCCTTCGTTGTTGTAATAACTCGGCGTACATTCTGCCTGGAACTCGGAAATATCAACGGCTGTAGCGCGTACATGATCTACCCAGTCATCCTGAGCTTGTTTAGTTGGCTCAACCACCGTGCCGCCCTGCTCTTTCACCTGCGAAATAATAGAGGCAATATGCTCGGCTTGAAAACGGTACTGTTCAGTGGTCGTAGAATTCAGACCACCCTGGTAGTAACCCATAAAAAATTGGTTGGGGAACTTATGGGTCATCATCCCGTGCAGGGTTTGATAACCATAACCCCAATGATCGTAGATGGAGACACCGTCCCGACCCTCGAAGTATTCAAATCCCCAGCGACGGTCAAGATCGCTGGTGACCTCAAAGCCACTGGCAAATATCATGCAGTCCACTTCGTATTCTTCGCCATTGGCGATAAACCCCGTTTCGGTCATGCATTCAACGCCCTGTGTTTCTGAGACATCGATTAATTTAACATTGGGCAGGTTAAAGGTTTCGTAGTAGTCATTGTTTGAAAGGGGGCGCTTGCAGAGGAATCGGTACCAGGGTTTCAGCGCTTCAGCGGTATCCTTGTCTTTTACAATGGACTCTACCCGATGACGCATACGCTCCATAACGCGGTATTCCATGAGGTCACGGCGCGCGTAATAGTCTTCCATCGAAATATCCGGCCAGTCTTCAGCTTCCAGTTCAGCCTGCATATTACGGGTAATTTCAGTCCAGAAGTCACAAACCAGATCTTCTTCGCGAGGCTGCAGACGTCCTTCCATTGCAGCGCGGTGGAAATTGTCGTGGCGCTCAGCCTGCCAGCCTGGCTTCAAGCTCTTGGCCCATTCCGGGTCTGTCGGGGGGTTATTGCGTTGGTCAACGGTTGAGGGGGTACGCTGAAGCACATAGAGTTCTTTAGCGTATTTGCCCAGGTAAGGAATAGCCTGAAGTGCCGTTGCACCGGTGCCGATAATGCCAACTTTCTTATCAGCCAACTTATCTAATACAGGGTTCTTGTGTGTACCACCAGTATAGTCATACTCCCAACGAGCCGTGTGGAACATTTTACCCTTGAATTCGTGAATACCCGGAATACCCGGTAATTTAGGGATATTTAACAGGCCGTTAGCCATAATAACAAAGCGAGCCTTGATATCATCACCACGGTCTGTGGCTATTCGCCAGCGCTTGATGGATTCGTCCCAGCGCACCCCTTTAATCATGGTGTGAAACAGCGCATTCTCATAAAGCTCGAAGCGCTTGGCAATACTTTGACAATATTCGTAAATTTCGGCGCCATCAGAGAATTTTTTGGAAGGCATAAAGCCCATTTCTTCCAGCATGGGCAGGTAGCAGTAGGCATCATTATCACACTGTACCCCGGGGTAGCGGTTCCAGTACCAGACACCGCCAAAATCGCCCGCGTGATCAATATTACAGAAATTTGATATGCCAGCTTTTTTCAATTGAACACCGGCCAATAAGCCCGATAGCCCAGCGCCAAGAACAGCCACTTCAACTTCACTGGTTACTGGTTCCCGCGGTACGACAGGCATATGCGGGTCGCCTTCATAGGTATCTTTAAAATCACCCACTGGCCGGACATACTGTTTTTGCCCCTTTTTATTAATACGCTTATCACGCTCCTGGCGATACTTTTCCCGAATTGCCGGGATATCGATATCTTCAGCCGCCGGGATATTAGTAGGTTTGCACGTCATATTTAACCTCTTTGTCATAGGCACAGTATTAAGCATAGGGCTCGCGTTATCAGGCTAATTCTGCCATAAAAAAGCGCAGCTATGGTAAATAAAAGCAACAGTGTTGTCTACTTAGCAATATTTAATATGCCTGACGCTGCATAATTATTGATATATGGGCTTATACCGTAGCCTGACAGTGGTCAGCTTTGCTGTAAATGGCAAAAACAGGAATGCCTGTCAGGGGCCGGATACTAATGGCATGATAAACTCTCACAAGACCATAACAGATTACTCGTAACGAACGATATAATCAGAATGGTATTCATTTTTTTTCAACTGAGTCTCGCTGCACAGCAAAACCACTACTAGCCTCTATTCCCCCGTCAAAACCAAGTACCTTATTGATCAACACAGAGCGCTCGGAAAGATCTCTGGGATAGAAAAAGCGATCATCTTGCATAATATCCCGCATCGCCTCACGAACTTGCTCGATAGAGTCAACCAGCCCGGTAACTCCTTGACTCTCAGCTAGTACGACCCGGGCCATTCGGCCACCGCCGATAGCGAATGTTTCACCACTAACCTCACAGTCCGCACTGAGCAAATAAGCAACCCCCAGAGCAACCTTCTCAGGCGACATGGTTTGATAAAACCAATCAGCGAAGTCAGAGGGTGGAAGCCGGTCGGTCATTCTTGTTCGAGCGGCAGGCATCACAGCATTAACAGCTATACCCTCCTGCGCACCATCAAGAGCGAGGCATCGCATCATCCCCAGATAAGAAGACTTTGCCGTGGCGTAATGTGAATTCCCCAATGCACCGTAGATAGCTGCAGAAGGGACCAATACGATACGACCATACTGCTGTTTAACCATCAAAGGCCATGCCGCCTGAACCATTCTGAAGCCGGCCCCAGGATTCACATTCATGACAGTTTCAAAGTCATAATCACTGATTTCTTCAGGCTTCGCCGGGGCTGGCGAGCTACTTGCGTTATGAATGATGCCATCAATACCGCCAAATACATCCCTACAGCAGGCAATCGCATTGGCAGCCCCCTCTCTGGTGGAGATATCTTCAGTAAAAGATGTAGCAGAACCCCCAGACTGAATAATCTCTTTGGCTACCGCAGCAGCAGGCGTCTGGTCAGGGTGATCACCGTCCATGGCAGAACCGTTATCGGCAACAACGACACTGGCTCCGCGTGAGGCCAAAAGCGTCGCCTGCGACCGTCCCAGGCCTCTACCGGCACCCGTTACCAGTATCACCCGGCCATCAAATCGTACTTCGGGTTCTTGCATAGGCCTGCACCGTTATTTTTGAGGGGGGAGCTTAGTTAAGGTGGGCTCATCGGCTGCGGGTCTGCCGGGAAAATGGCCATAGTCAGGCGATGGTACAAACTCATCGGAAAGGTCCATTGGGCCGCGGTAATGCAGACTGAAGTGTCGCCATTTAAACAACCAGTGGCCGTTTTCCTTCACATAGCGGTCATGGTAGACACCCAGGGCAATTGCCGAGCTGCCATCTGGCATTTTGGTCATCTCAGTGCACTGCATACGACTGGCCGCCGTATCACCGTCCACTTCCAAAATAGGCGTGCTTATAATGATTTGTACTTTTTTGGTATAACCCAACAGTTTATTAAACGTGGTCTTAATTTCTTCCTGCCCGCGCATATGCATGCCGGCCAATTTCCATTCGCCGTCAGCAGTAAAAAGTTTGGCGTAATATTCTCCGTCTTGACGAAATGCAGCATCAATGAAGCGCGCCTGTAACTGTCGAATTTCAAAATCTGCTTGCAGAAGCTCATTCATTTAATATACCTCTTAATATTATTGAATGATGCATTCTAAAAGTGGTGAAGAAACTACACAAGCGAGTTGAGCCAGATAGATAACAGATAACAGTGCCAGCGTCCTAAATTAGGATCACCGGCACAATCAATAATCTTAATCCAGCAGACGAGGTGACCCCATCCCCATGTAATTTGCCAGATTGCGATGAAGGTTAGAGACTTTCTGTTCCTGATGAGGATTAGGTAAATTTCCTTTGAAACCTCGAGACTGTAAGCCCAACTGAACTTCTACCATGTTGGAAATATCCTGAGCAATAACATATGGCCACTGATCAGGATCCTGCTCGGCGAACACCCACTCAGTTTTTGGTTCTTCGCCTTCAGGAAAACGATCAATCGCAATGGCTTCATAGATACATTTGTTGGGGTCATTACCATAGGGCCGCACACGATAATACAGCGCAAAAGTAGGGCCAGGTAGAATATTCATATTGGGAAAAATACTCAGTGCCAACCCAGCTTTTGCCATTTGCTCATCGGATATATCGGGCCAGTTAACGCCACGAGCAGCATCATCGCGTTTGGCGGACTCCATCCAGTGATGATGTACTTCAGCAGCGGGAGTTCCCTCAGGCAACTCATCGACTAATCGCTTGGCAGCATTGACCAGGGTTTCCGTAGTACTGGCCCCAATCGTTTCCCAAAACTCCTGCTGCATTTGAGCGATGGAGATACGTGCATCTTCGCCTTTGGCTGCTCGGTGTACGGTTGTTTCTGCGGCTGAACCGTCACTGGCGTTTTTAGTATCAAATCCATCATTACCATGCAGCCCCAGTGATTGACTCCAGGCATAAAAATCACCGTATTTGCATAACTGCGGATGAGTTGCTGCAACATGGTAAGGCTCTAGAAAGGCCTCTAATGCAACCTTCCAGTTACAATCAAAAACTCCCCATTGCCGAAACCGGTAACGCATTTTGTCAAACTCAAAGGGATCTAACAGCTCTGTCATAGGAGCAAGATAATCCTGTAGAGATTCACAATTTGGATCCATATTAATCCAAATCCAACCACCCCAGGTATCGACTTTAACTGCATTAAGCCTTGTACGGTCATCCGTCAATGCACCCTTCCAATCTTCCTTGTCGAGGATAAAAGTATTATTGCCCTCCAGATCAAAGGTCCAACCGTGGTAGGCACAAAAAAACCCTTGTTTTTTATCATCACTTTGATCCTTGTGACCACAGGCCTGATTGGCACCTTTGGGTGTACCCACCAGTTTACGGCCACGATGCGGACAGACATTGTGAAACGCCTGAATGCTATCTGGTGAAGAGCGTACAATCAGTATGGAGTCATTACAAATATCGTAGGTAATGTAATCTCCGACCTTTGGAATTTCTTCGACCCTACCTACATGTTGCCAGACACGAGCCCATAATTTATCCGCTTCAGCCTCAGCATATTCCTTTGAAATATAGGCTTCTGCCGGATAAATTAACGGTTCGGACAATTGGTCTTCAGTTATATTGGCATTCATGTCCATAGTATGTCCCCCTCAATAAATCAGTTAATAAATACATTAAGCAAATTCAGCCACTTGCTCATCGGCCATTTCCAATTTCAAACCTTCCAGTTCGCCACTTTGTCTCCAGTTTTCAAGCAACGCAACAAAGGCATCCCATCCGGGCCCATAGGTTTCACCAAGATAAAATCGGTATCTTTCATTACCATTCTCATCCACATCAGGCTTGCCCTCGTTATTGAAATAGCTTGGCGTACACTGACGAATCCACTCAGTGTTATCTATTTCAGTATCACGTAAATGTTGTACGTAGGCAGTCTGGGCTTCTTTTGTCACCTCTACTGCAACGGCCCCCCGCTTCTTGACCTCTTTGATGATATAAGCAACATGCTGAGATTGGGCTTCGAAATTCAAAGTCAGTGTTGAATTGAGTCCGCCCTGATTTAAACCAATGATGTACATATTGGGGAAGCCATGAGTTACCACGCCATGCATGGTTTTATAACCACCCGACCAATTGTCATACATGGAAAATCCATTTCGCCCTTTAAAGGTTTCAAAACCCCAGCGGCGATCCAGATCACTGGTTACCTCGTAACCGCTCGCAAAAATCATGCAGTCACATTCGTACTCCACACCATTGGCCACGAAACCATTTTCCGTTAAACGCTCTACACCCTGTGTCTCAGAAACATCTATCAGGTGCACGTTGTCACGATTAAACGTTTCATAATAATTATCGTTGGATGTTGGGCGCTTACACTGATAGCGGTAGTAGGGTTTTAACTTCTCAGCGGTCTCCTTATCCTTCACAATAGCATCAACACGATTGCGTAGACGTTCCATCACTCTAAAGTCCATCACCTCGCGGCGTTCGGCATATTCTTCCATGGTGGGATAGTAGTCACCTTGATTAAATTCAGTCGTCAGGCGTCGATTGACTTCAGTCCAAATATCTACAATCAGATCTTCTTCCTGATCCTGATAGCGCTCATTGGCACCCCGATGAAAATTTGCACGCCGCTTTGCCTGCCAACCAGGAGCAAGTGACTTAACCCATTCTGGATCGGTTTCAGTATTTCTGCGTGTATCAACACAAGAAGGTGTACGCTGCAGGACATAAAATTCCTTAGCATATTTTCCCAGATAAGGTACAAGCTGAATCGCAGTGGCACCGGTTCCTACTATGGCTACTTTTTTGTCTGCGAGCTTATCGAGCACAGGATTTTTTTCTTCACCACCGGTGTAGTCATAATCCCAACGAGCAGTATGAAACATATGGCCTTTAAACGTTTCAATACCCTCGATGCCAGGTAATTTAGGAATATTTAACAGGCCATTGGCCACGATGAGATGGCGTGCACGCAGATCGTCACCTTGCTTGGTTTTGATATGGTAGCGTTTTAACGCTTCATCCCAAACAATACTTTTAACCATGGTATGAAATAGAGCATTTTCATAAAGATTATATTTTTTGCAGAGCGATTGCGCATATTCCCGAATCTCATAACCTTCGGTAAATTTCTTGGAGGGCATAAAGCCAGTCTCTTCCAGCAGCGGCAGGTAGCAATAGGCATCATTATCACACTGTAAACCCGGATAACGATTCCAGTACCACACGCCACCAAAATCGCCGGCATGATCGATGTGACAAAAGTCATTAATCCCCTGCTTACGCAACTCAATCCCAGTCATAATACCTGACCAGCCACCACCAAGAATAACCACTTCAATATCTTTAGTGAGTGGTTCGCGATTTGTCACAGGGGTATAGGGATCGCCTTCATAGGTATAAGCAAAATCATCTACGGGCTTGACGTACTGTTCCTGCCCTTCTTTCTTCATCCGACGATCACGCTCTTGTTGATATTTTGCTTTTAGAGCATCGATATTTATTTCATCGGCAGCGGGTAAATCAATGTCATAAAGTGTCATGAGTTCTTCTCCTGGAGCAGCTAAATATGAAACCACTTAATCAACAGTGGTGTTTATAAAACCGCATTATTGATTGCGAGTAAACCACAGAAAGAGGCAATCAAACGACTTGTTGACCCAGATCAAATTGTCATTGATCCCCGGATCGAAAATAAAAAAACCGCCAGAATCTGACGGTTTTTTTAACAAGATAAACGTTTAAAAATGGCTAAATAAAAGGTTCTTCACCCGCAGTTTTGGTCCTGCGCAACAGACGCCCACATTCAGGGTCATAGGGCATAGCCCGGTGCATCGTCCCGCTGTTATCCCAGATAACCGCATCGCCCACTGACCATTCATGGCTGTAGACAAACTGTTGACGGGTCGCCCAGTCGCGCAAACGATGAAGAATTTTGGCACTTTCCGTTGGCGTTTTACCAATGACATGATTAGCCGTACAACCCAGGACTAGTGATTCGCGACCCGATTGATGCTTCCAAACCAGGGGTAATTCAACTTCTCCGAGTTTCATCATTTGTTCCAGCTTGGCGTAGCTCGGCTCTGGCTCATAAAACATTAAACTGGTCCAGGCTGAATGCATAACCCGTAGTTGTCGAAGTTCGTCTTTCTCCTCTTCGGGCAACATATCCCAGGCGGCATAAGTGTTACAAAACTCGGTATTGCCCCCCCAGGTTGGTAGCACTTTACTCGAAAGAACAGCGAAACCCGGGGGGACTTTGTTCATCGTTCCATCGATATGCCAGTATAGAGAGCCTTTGAGGTACTCGGAATTAGCATTAATTTTGCTATCGAGTGTAATGTTATAAATCTTCTGGCCTTCCAACTCTGGTACAAAGTTACCAAGTGTCTCGGTGAAAGCAACCTGCTCATCATCAGAGAAGTTGATTTTCGGTAGCACCAATACCCCTCTCCGTTCAAGCAGCTCACGCAATTCACTCGCATACTCCCCACTAACAAGGGAGGCTTTACTAAGATGCACTTTACTACCGATGTTAGGTGATATATCAGAAGCAGGCAGGCTTACAGGAGCTTCTTCTGCAATGTTGTTCATAATCTTTCTCCAGATCGAAAAAAATTGACTGTTAAGCAGTAAAAATAAATTGTCATTAAGCGACCTTTGACTGCTTTGACATCATTTTGACAATATCTCCGGACGTAATACGACGTTTAGCTTCGCCCTCTTCCAGCGGCGCATTTCCGCCGGTTGAAATAGGCGTAACATCAACTTTTTCAGCTTTGGCTTTAGCTCTTAAAGCACCTACGGTCAATTCTTCACGCTTATGATGCTTGAAGAGATCAAAATTTAAGAACCGTGCCGCGTTGCCATGCGTAACTTTATCGATTTGTTGATCACTTAATCCATTCACAGTTTTAATCAGAAACTCCGGCACCTCTGGCCACAGTGCATCTGAATGAGGATAGTCACACTCATAAGCCACCATGTCTTCACCAACAGCTTCCAGGTTTTTCAGGCCAAAGGCGTCATCAATGAAACAGGTCATAAAGTTTCGCTTGAACACATCGCTGGGTTTGAGCCCGCCAAAATCAGAATTGGTCCAGGCTGTGTGACGTGAATGACTAAAGTCCGCCCGTTCCATGAAGTAGGGTATCCAGCCAATGCCGCTTTCGGAAAGGATAATTTTCATCTCGGGGTAGCGTTGCAGGGCTTCCAGGCTCAGCCAGTCTGCCGCTCCAACACAAATGGACATCGGCATGGTTGTGATCCAGGCCTCAATGGGCGTTTCATCCGAGGCGTGTGGTTGTGGATTGCCGGAACCAATATGAAGGCAGATAGTAATATCATGCTCTACAATGGCCTTCCACATCGGTTCCCAGTACGCATTATGGATACTCGGCAAGCCGATCTTTGTAGGGTTTTCGGTCAGAGAAACCGAGGTACACCCCATATCAGCAATGCGTTTAATTTCAGCGACTGTTGCATCCATGTCCCAGGTGGGCAATATTCCACAGGCGATAAAGCGACCGGGGTCGGTACCGCACCAATCCTTGATATGCCAATCGTTATAAGCTTTGAGGTGAACCAGCGCCAGGTCTTTATCAGGTGCCATATGAAAACAGCGGCTGCCATCAAACCCACCGATGCTGCCAAAATTGAGTGAAGCAGCCACACCATTAACATCCATATCCTCCAGCCGGGCCTTCGCATCCCAACAGCCTTTACGCATCTGCGCTAAGGAAGAAGGCTCCATACCGTACTCTTCAGGTACACGCCCCACTACTGCGTTCAGTCCCACTGATGACATGGTCATGCCTTGATAGGTCCACCAGTTCTCTCCCTTTTCATTGGTATGGAACTGAGGAGCCGTTGCCAGAAACTCACCTGACAGGTGTTTTTCAAACAAATCAGGTGGTTCTACAATATGATCGTCAACACTGATTATTACCATATCGTCCATTTTCATAGGATGCTCTCCGACACTGTCTCTTTTAATGTATTCATTCTTAACTCTTACCTGAATGTCGACCAGCAAGCTACATGCGCCTGCTGTTGATGCCGAATCCAAATACCCACGGCTGTAATAATGACTGGGGTTTTGAATCAGGTCGTTGACCTAAATCAACGACTTGCCATCCAACCTGCACGTAGCATATGAACCACAATCACACAGTGACTTTACTGTGGTTACAAATTTGTCAAACCAAGGGGAAATCTAATGAATGCAATTCTCAAAGCTGCTGCTGCCAAGGATTCAAATAATTCAAACGACAATGAATGGCCGGCCAGATGGCAGACACTTGCCCAAGGCCTGGGAGTTGGACGGTATACGGATCCTGAATTTGCCGAACTCGAATTTGAAAAACTGTGGAACGAGGTTTGGCAGATTGCCGCGCGTTGCGATGAAATCCCTGAAAAAGGCGATTACACCACCTACAAAATTGGCAGCCAGTCCATACTGTTAGTGCGGGTGGATGAAGATAATATTAAAGCCTATTACAACTTCTGCCCTCATCGGGGCACAACCCTGGGTGACGGCTGTGGTCACTTTGAAAGCAATAAAATCATTTGCCCTTTCCACGGTTGGCGCTGGGATCTGGCGGGCAATATACAAATGGTGCTAGAGCGCAATGAATTTGCTGGCGGCAATCTGCAGGATAAGGATGTTGCCATGCGCGAAGTGAAGTCAGAGGTTTATGCCGGGTTTGTTTTTGTCAGTCTGTCAGAAAACCCTCAGCCCTTTGCTGAGTTTATTGCGCCCATGAAACAATTCTTGGATGAGTTTGTTATTAGCGATATGCACCATATCTGGTGGAAAAAAGTAGCGCTACCCGCCAATTGGAAAGTAGCCCAGGAAGCTTTCTATGAAGCCTATCACGTGTCGGCAACCCATCCCCAGTTAGAAAAAATTGGCAGTGAAGTAGTTTATGGTGAACGCACAGACGACAGTGGTATGTTTTATAAAGACCTGAGCTATATTGCCGAGAAAAAAGGCCACGGTTATTTCTATGGAGGCGAAAAGACTCCTATCGCTGGACATGTGCAGGATGCTTCAGGCAATTTGATTGACGCTATGGCGACGCGCATGAACCTGACTGCCGAGGGATTGGGCGCCATGATTACCAGCGATGATATTCAATTACTTTTATCACTAAAAAATAAAGCACTACCAGCCGATGCTAACATCGGTGCGGAATATGTAAAACTACAGTACGAAACGGCTGCCGAACAAAATCGCCCTATGCCAAAATTAACACCGGAAAATGTTGCCCGTTGGGGTGGCGTCAATATTATTTTCCCTAACTTTTTGATTTTGGCCCAGGCCGGAAACTGTGCAATGTATCGCGTACTCCCCCATCCAACCGATCCTAATCAATGCACCTTTGAAATTATGTCAGTAAAAACCTATCCAGAAGCGGTGAAAGCACCTAAACCTGTTATGGAAATGGTGACGGATCCAGAGCAAGTTGGCTTAATTCCTCGCCAGGATATCAGTAATATTCCACGCATTCAGGAAGGGCTCAATTCGCAGGGTATGAAACATGTCTGGCTGGCGGAGAATCAGGAAAAACTGATTATGAACATGCACCGTGAGCTTGATCGTTATTTACAATCCTGAGACCTAGCCAGGATAATAAGCCGGGTAACACCGGCTTTCTCACGCTGCGGTAGTTATTAATACCAGTCAGAGTTGAATGGCACTCACTTAAGCTTTTCTTATGGTATTAAAGCCACGGGCTGTGATGGCAACCCCTTTTCGGTTGAAACCCCACGCCCTCAAAGAGCCTGCCACCACAGCCCGTTACTCCGTGCAACACGAGTAAGTTGCGATCTAGCAATGTGTGGTCGGGTATACCCTCATAGGGCGTGGGGTTCCAAACGACGAGGGTATACCGACCATGCATTGCGGGAAGATAACGAAAAGTTCTTAAGTAAGTGCCACTCCAGTCAGATCTTACCTTTCAGACAAAACACTCCATACACCAGACGCCTTCATAACCGGCTTGTCGCCGAGCCGCAGCACACCCCTGGCAAAAATTAACGATTTACCTTTTTTGATAATTTCAGCATCCAGCTCAACAAAAGCGGGAGGACGAACCGCATTCAGGAAATGGCTATCCAGTTGTGCCGTTGAACAGGGCACCCGCCCTGCTGCTTCCCAAACAAGTAGCGACAGGGCGTGGTCCATAAAGGTCATCAATACGCCGCCATGAATAACGCCCTGTGAATTGCAATGGCTTTCATCTAATTGAATACCATAGCGCCAACCTTCATCCGTGCGGCGTGTCCACAGCGCACCCAGCGAAGCAGGAAGGCCCTTCATCGCTTTACGCGTCCAATCGTCAGGCTGACTCCCGGCTGTATTTGAATCTGCACACATGTATAACTCCAAATCAGGCAGTGATTCTATGCATCTACTTATGTTTTACCGGCAATATGCAATCCAGCCAGATAACCGTGCGTCATTCCCCTTGCATTGGAAATACCACTTTGCATCACCGCACCGGTTTCCATACGAGCGACAGAATTACCTGCCACATAAAGACCAACCAGTGGCTGCTCATCCCAACCGATAGCCCGACTATGATTGTCAGCCACCAGGCCTGCAGCCGGAATACCGCCTCCGGACATACGCCGAAGCTCAACGGCATAAAATGGCGGTTTCAGGAGCGGTCCTAAATTGGGGTTAGGCTCGTGGTAGATATCACCGCACATCCAGACACTCCATGGATGGGTACCGCGATTAAACAGCGGGTCTTCTCCCTGCTCCGCAGGTGGGTTGAATGCGGCAATTGCTTCTACCAAGCCCTGCTGATCTATACCGGTTTTAACCGCTAACTCGTCAAGAGAGTCGGCTGAAACACCGAATCCTTCGGGAAACTCCTGACCCGGCATCAGTGAGCCCAGCGGGTATTTTTCACGGGCCTGACTATCCGTCACCAACCAACAGGGGAAGTTCGGGTGAGTTTGATCACTACCATCAATAGCATCAATAGCATAATAAAATTGACGATAAAACGCTTCGTTACCAAAGCGCTGCCCTTTCCGGTTGACCACAACGCTGTGCGGTAAACCCAGAAAAGGCAAAGCCGGCCGCCATAGGTCATGGCCCTCCTCATCTTCTTCACCGGGAAGATGAAAACAAGTGGCTGTAATATCCGGCACTCTCGCAATTCTTGCACCAAAAGGCCCCGCCAAACGTAAATGAGCACCGTCAATAGTAGAAAAAACCATGGAGCCAGCATCTAATTGCTGACCTACGGTTTTATTTAAACGGGGATCACGTTCATAACTACTGACGGCAATCACTACGCCCTTGTTCGCTTTTACAAAAACATCTTTTCCATCCTGTACACCACGAATACCAATCACCCGCTCTCCGTCGCCGATCAGTTCAACGACATTAAAACCGGTTTGCATGGGTATCTTGCGATCCAGCACTCCTTTTACAAAATAAGCCGCAAGCCCAGGGCCAAGACAACGTTCATCATTGACCATCCGCTCAGACATCACGCTGTAATCCCACTTCAGCATATTCGCGGTTCCACCGCCCGCCGAAATATCGGCGTGACTCATGCCGTAGGGAACCTGTGGTGACACGCGGGTTTTAGTTTGCCATTCGCCGAGCGATTGCGCTGGAAATGGTTCCACTTCTAACATTCTGCCAGCCGCAACACCATCATCGCAGTGCTGGTAATAATAGTCAGGACAATCCTCGATCACGCTCATCTTTAAATCGATGTTACTTTCGAAATATTTTAAGGCTTCTGGGGCATGATCAATCAAATTACGAATGGCAGCATCGTCGCCATAACCCATCGAAAGACGCTGCAGGTAGCGAAAGCCGCTTTCCTGTGAATCTTGCAACCCCAATTCGGCGGCATGGTGATTACCGGCAACCCAAACCTCGCCCATGGAATAGGCAGTGACACCACCTACCTGTTCAGCGCGTTCTAGCACAATTGCTGAAGCGCCATGATCATGAGCAGTAATAGCTGCGGATAAACCACCGATACCTGAGCCAACGGCAACAAGATCAGCTTCCATGTCCCAGGTTGCGGGTACATTATTTATCATTATTCTTACCTCCAAAACGACTTATTGTAATAACAGCGGATGAATGCGTTTACCTCTTGTATCTCGCGCCTAACTTATTCAGCAAACCTGAGACATAGAAGGCATTAATAATACCAATTAGTACTTTTAAATCAAGACGGTCGACTAGACCGGAAAAGCAACAACAAGCAACTGAGAAGGTGGTAGAGGCAAGCAACAGGCCCGCTTAAAAGCAGGCCTGTTATGGGGAGCATAGATCTTAAAAGAGAGACCTTACCAGGGAGATCTCAATAAATTAACCCACTTCTTCCGCCAGGCGCTTAGCAGCCAACTCACGTAGTTCAGAGCTTTTTATCTTAGCTGATCCGGTGGTACTTAAATCACTTTCACTGAAGAATAAAACGCGACGAGGCACTTTATAGCTAGCCAGCTCTTTTTTGGCAAAATTCCTTACCTGCTCTTCGGTCAGAGAGACCCCATCCTGAGGCACGATACAGCCAACCACCAGCTCACCGAGCAACTCATCGGGTACCCCTACCGTTTTCGTGACTTTGACACCGGGACATTTCGCAATCACATCATCAATTTCAACAGGAGATACATTAGCACCACCCGTTTTAATAATGTCATTGAGACGACCTTCCCAGTACAGACGGCCTCCTTCAAAATAACCACCATCGCCAGTTCGCAGATAACCCTCATCATCCAGACTTTCATCGAGAGGGATTCCCAGGTAGCCCAGCATCAAGGTTGGGCCTTTAACCGCGATTTCTCCACGCTCACCCATAGGGACAATTTCACTGGTCAGCGGATCAACGATTTTAAATATCGTACCCGCCGTCGGCACACCGTGACTGTTAGCCGAAACCTCCTTTGGCGTGTTAGCGGGGAATACAGAACTCAAGGTAAAGGTTTCAGTATTACCGTAGGCACATTTATTTTCGATCCAATCGGTATTGATTGTGGGATGTGCTGCAATCGGTGAATCTTTATCCATGTACTTCACACTGGACAGATCCACATCCAGCCAGTTTTTGGCATCGGTTAACTGCGCCCATTGATGTGGCCAGGCAATAATCTGCGTGACTTTCTCGGCTTCCATCAGTGTCAACGCTTCTTCAGGATTAAAATAACGCTGTAATACCAAACTGCCGCCCGAGGACAGAGTGCCCCCCATGGCCCAGGCGAAATTGCCTGACCAGAAGAAACCATTAGCCGACCAGCAACGTACATCGTCACCCAATTCCAGCCATTGTTTCCAGCGCCACATTTGTAAACAGACACCCCGGTGGGCATTCATAATGCCCTTGGGCTTACCTGTAGAGCCGGAGGAAAATAACAGCACACCGGGGTCAGCGGGTTTTACCGTCGCTGCCGTAGCATCAACCAGCTCGGGTGCAATCTCATTAGCTCGTGACAGGAACGTGCTCCAGCCCTCAATCGCTCCCTGGTTGTCTTCATTATCAATTGTTGCCAAGTAGCGCAAAAAAGGAAACTTGTCAGACTTTAATTCACCGGGCTGAGTTGTCGCGATAGCCGGTTCCAACTCAGTCACAATCGCTGCAAAATTCTTTTTCAGTACATTTTGTTCAATCAGTAACACCGAGCAGGCAGATTCTTTAAGTAGAAATTCTAATTCGGCCGGAGTCGAAAAAGTACTTAGTGGCGAAGCGACACCGCCCGCCAAAGCGGTGCCAAATAAACTGGTCAAAAATTCAAAGCGATTGGTGGCAATAAAGCCAACCCGGGTACCCTTTCCGATACCACAGGCTAACAGAGCGCGTGCGGTTTTAACGGAGTGAGCTAACAGTTCATCGTAGGTCCAGCGTTGAACGTCATTGCCACTGCGCATTACCGCGGCTTCCCGTGGACCATAGAGTTTTGTCACTTCCTTAAGATAGGCACCCAGTGTTAATGCACCAATACCTTTCTCTTCCGAAAGAGGAATGCCCTTAATGATAGATAACTCGGCCATAGGTCTTACTGCTCCAATTGATTACTGACTGAAATATTTAACGGCTTACTGACAAAAAAACTACTCAAGGCCCAAGCCAATGTCTAGGTTTTACTCGCCGACGCAAAACTATATTTTAGATGATCCAGGTGGCCCGTGGGAACTGGCTCAAAGGTGACCAAGGGGTCCTGATTGCGAATCGCGTCCATCTGCTCGGCAATTTGCTCAATGGTCCAGGAGTTTTGATAAACTCCGGCGGTTTCCGCTGGGTATGCACGGGCAACACGACCAGCCGCAGAGACCAACAATTCTCCGGTGATAGAGCAGGACTCATGGCACATCCATGCCACTGCAGGCGCAACCAATTCCGGATCCATTGGCGGGAAGGCACTGGTATCAACACCTTCAGACATCCGCGTTACTGCAGCGGGAAGAATAATATTGCTCTTGATACCAAATTCGGCACCTTCGATCGCAGCAACATTTGACAGACCAATCAGCCCGGCCTTCGCCATGCTGTAATTAACCACACCAGCATTCCCGTACAGGCCATTTATAGATCCGGTTAAAACAATGCGGCCATAGCCTGCTTTCTTCATAAGAGGAAATGCAGGACGCACTACATGAAATCCGCCACGCATATGTACATCAATGACGGACTCGAAATCCTCATAACTCAGCTCATCGAGGCCACCGCGACGAATAATACCCGCGTTGTGGATAATGATATCGACCCTGCCGTAGGTATCCATCGCGCTTTGAATAATGGCTTTACCTCCCTCAGGCGTGGCAACCGAATCAGTATTTGCAATCGCCTCACCACCCTGTGCCTTGATAGCCTGTACCACTTCTTCAGCAGGCCCTTCATTAGTGCTGTCGCCCTTCATACTGACACCAGGGTCATTGACGACGACCCGGGCACCTCGCGCAGCCAGCAACTCTGCATAACTTCTGCCAAGCCCCCTACCCGCACCGGTAATGACTGCAACACGCCCATCAAATCTGAGTTCTGACATTAGGATTCTCCTGTAACCTGAGTATTATTAGAAGGGTTGTTGACCCTGACAGCAACATCAGTTAACTGGGGCCTAACCGAAACGCGGGGATAATGACGCGGCGCGTGAAGAGAGTCAAATACCAATCGGTAACATTTAACGATTAGAAAACTGTGAAGACCTTTAAGTAAACTGACTAAACCCTGATATAAACACTTAGTATTATCATTGGTTTTCACAGCGAATAGCCCTTAGGCCACGATATTTGATGCTCTCAGTTTCGCGACCTGTTCCGGTGTTAAATCGAGGATGTCGCGCAACACCTCTTCTGTATGCTGACCCAGTACTGGAGGCGCAGCGGGGTCGGCCTGTTCAGTTCCCACATATTTTATCGCGCGATTCACCATGGGAATTTTTCCCAAGGTTTGATGTTCAGCTTCAATGACCATTCGACGATCAGCCACCTGCGGCTGGGACAGTGCATCAGTGATGCCGAGAATGGGCGCATGAGGCACCTGAAAATCCGTGAACAGCTGTTCCATTTCGGCAACGCTTTTCAGACTGGTTTTAGCTGAGATCATAGCATTAACCTGATCACGGTTATCGCGGCGTTTTTCCAATGTATCAAAGCGGCTATCGTCGATAAATTCCTGTAAATCCAGCGCATTACAGATTTTGGCCCAAAAACTGTTGGTCAGGCAGGCAATAATGATAGAGCCATCCAATGCTGGAAATGCACCATAGGGCACCAGATTTGGGTGTTGTGACCCCTGCTGTTTGGGGTCTTCGCCAGTGAAAAACGCCAACTGTGCAAGATAACCCAGCATTCCCACCATGCCGTCCAGCAGACTGATGTCGATATGCCGGCCACGGCCTGAGGAATGACGCTCATGCAGAGCCGCCAAAATACCGATTGGCCCATTGATACCGCCAATCAAATCACCTAGCGGAATGCCCAGCTTGGTTGGCATGGTTCCCGGCTCGCCGTTAACACTGAGCGCTCCGGATAAGGCCTGCAGGACAATATCGAAAGATGGCTTATCCTTTAACGGACCGGTCATACCAAAGCCCGAAATGGAGCAATAGATCAAACCAGGGTTAACACTTGATAGCGCCTCATAGCCTAGACCCAGACGATCCATAACCCCCGGACGATAATTCTCAACCAGAATGTCACACTCGGCGGCTAACTCCGTCACCAGCTTCACGCCCTCGACACTTTTTAAATCGACAACAATACTTTTTTTGCCGCGATTGACACTGATGTAATAGTGACTTTCACCATCGCGAAAGGGAGGAAAGGTACGAGTTTCATCGCCAGAACCAGGTGGTTCTATTTTGATAACTTCGGCACCGAGATCCGCCAGAGCGAGGGAAGCGGCAGGACCAGCTAAAACACGGGTAAAATCGAGAACGCGGATACCCTTGAGAGGTCCGGTCCAATTGGGGTCATTACTTTCTTGCATAAGCCTGACCTTTGGGGATGTCATTCAGCGGTGGCCAACAGCGATATAGCCCTGCGGAACAAGCATTGTAAAACGGAAAAAAGATGGCATCCATAACAGAGCCATCTCATTATTATAATTACTGACTGGCCAGCGCCTAAAAGCAGCTGGCCAGCAGATAACACTCACCAGGCGGTTATTAGCCTTTGCTTGGCAGCTCTACAACACAAGAGCCGTGAGCAGACAGTTCGTCACGGTGAGTCAGCGCTTTCTGCTTGATCTCAACCAGGTTTTTGCCATCTTCCTGCCATTTCTTAACAACTTCACCTTCGATGAAGATGACGTCGCCATCGGGGTTGTGACGACGGATTTCACTGTTAGCGGAGCGCAGGAAGCCATCATCACCCATCCAGTTAGTAGCATGGTGAGTCAACCAGGAAGCGCGCTCGGGGCCGTAGTCGTAGGCACCTGGGGCGCCAACTTCCAGCGCAAACTCTTCATCCCAGTGAACACGCTCAGGACAGTCAGGCACATTGAAACGGTTCTTAATGCCGGTTCCAGGGTGCTTCTGCTGCATTGCGTAAGCCAGCTTGTTGGCACGAATGTAAAGACCACCCCAACCCTGCGCATAACAGATAAAGCCAGTTACAGTCATTGGACCTTTCATCATCTTCGGCAGCTTCTCACCCACTTCTACGTCTTCATAGTAGCGTGGAGTTGCACCGCGAACTTCTTCGTTTTCGTACAGTTTGCCCCACTCTGCCAGTTGCTCATCAGTGAATGGCTCAACACGACCACGTGCTTCGGTGTACTTGGTGCCGCGCTCACGTGCTTCATCACGGTCAGTACGGAACACCCAGCTATCCGCATCGGCTACCAGATCACCATTCTGATTATAGAAATCTACGTGGTAGATTTGCTGAAAAGCACGACCAGCAAACTTGGTTTGATGCTCAACCAGATCTTTCAGGTAAGCTTCTGTAGTAATGGTGTCGTTGCGCATAACAGGCTTGTGCCAGTTCCAGTTGGCGCCAGCCCACATGGCGTGAACACCAGACAAACCACCACAGTAGCCAGAAATAATACGGCTGGTAGTAAACATGAAGCTTGGCAGTGCAATAATGTCGCCATACTTGGTGTTTTTCGCGTACTCGGGGTCACACCACAGTGGGTTGTCGTCACCGATACCGTGGGCGTAGTGGCGCACCGCATCGCGAGTCGCTTCGTAGTTCCAGGGCTCAATGGTATTGGTGATCTTCACACCAATACGCTCACGCAGTGCAGCCAAGCCTTCTTCTGTGATTTTAGGGAATTTATTTTCAGCCATAGGTTTCTCTCCAATTAAATTAGAAAACAGCAATTAGTTAGCAGCGGAGGCTGCGGCCCGTTCGGCCTCAAGATCGCGCAGCTTCTTGCGGTGGACTTTACCCGCAGGGTTTTTTGGTAATTCTGAAACGTATTCAATGATGCGCGGAAACTCATGCTGGGCTAATTTTTCGCGCGTAAAGGTTTGTAACTCTTTAGTCAACTCTTCGCTACCTTCGCGATCACTGACCACAAAGGCCTTAACCACCTGACCGCGTTGATCATCGGGCACACCAATAACCCCCACTTCTTTAACAGCATCGTGCCTCAGCATGGTGTGCTCAATTTCAACGGCGCTCATGGTCCAACCGGCAGAGATGATAACGTCATCAGCTCGACCGCAGTGATACATATAGCCGTCGGCATCTACTCGAGCACGATCCTTGGTAGTTTCCCAGTGATCACGCTTCCAGAGCATCAACTCACCTACTTCTTCCGGGTCAGTTTGGCTGCCGTCAGGGCGGTGTACTTCCAACTTTAACCCCGGAATTGGCTTACCCAGTGAGCCGGGCTTTCTTTCAAAATCCTCGGCACCGGGGAAATTCACCAATACCACACCGATCTCGGTTGTGCCATACATACTACAGGCTGGCACCTTGAAATAGGTGTCAATAAATTCAAGAGTCGCCGGGTCAATTGGCTCACCAGTGAAAGACAGCTTCTTGAAGAAAAACTCAAAATTATCGGCAGTGCCAGCGTTTTTCATCAGGCGATAATGGGTGGCAGCCGCCGACATATTGGTGATTTTGTAATCCTGCAAAGCCTTCATCAACCGCGTGGCATCAAACTTACCCGCGAAAGTACCCGTCGTCACACCCATGGCTAAGGCGGCCAGCGTACCGTGCCACAGTCCATGCCCCCAGGCTGGTGAAGAAGGACAGAAAAACTCGTCGCCGGGACGAATACCGGTACCGTACAACGCAGCAAACATTAGGGTCACAATCGAGCGGTGAGTGTGCTTAACAGCCTCTGGTAATTCACGGGTTGTGCCTGAAGTGTATTGAAACACAGCCAGATCGGTGGCTTTGGTTTTGGTTTCGTAACGGGTTGGGAACTTGTCGATTTCGTCCAACAGGCTTTTATCGGCAACAACAACCCGCAAACCTTCGATATCCCGGGCCATATCGGCCTTTTCAGCATTGGTAATCAGAATCGTCGGCTTGCAGTCATTGACCCGCAGGCGCAGTGCATCCGGTCCAAACAACGTAAACATCGGCACACTGATGGCACCGGTTTGCATGGCACCAAACAGGCATACGTAAAACGGTAATGAAGGCTCCAGCATAAAGGCGATACGGTCACCCTTCGTTACGCCTTCAGCATCAAGCCAGTGGGCGAATTGGGCAGAGCCCTCTGAAACCTGATCGAAACTTAAAATCTCATCGCTACCGTCGGAGTGAGCGATACGTACTGCGGGGCGGCCACTGCCATCGGCATGACGTGTCATACATTCATGGGCAATATTCAAATATTCACGGTCGCCATCAAATAATTCCCACAGTGCCGCAGAATTGGCGTGGGCCTGGGCATCTGCAAAGGAAGTGTAATCAGTAAGCTTTGCCATCAATCCACCATTTATTTTGTTAGTCCGTGCTAGACAGCGATGCGATAGCAGCGCATCAACAATCAAAACACCTCAAATTTGATGAGGCGGTACATTGCCACAGCCACAGATAATTGTAAATATAGAATTGCATTTTATATATTGAATGATCTATGCTCTGGCCACGCATACACCCACCTATTCATAGCAAGAAACCAGGACCACCGATGGATACTGCACCTAAACCTTCAAGCCGAGATCGTGAGCTGGCCAAGACCCTAAAGGAAAGTAAAGCCCCTGCTATATCAAGGGCTGCAGCCATTCTAAGGTTGCTGGGAAAAAGCAATGCTCCGGTGGGACTACAGACCATCGCCAAGGAACTTGGCCTGGTACCCAGCACCTGCCTCTATGTATTGAGAGCACTGGTAGCGGAAGAATTTGTCGCCTTTGATCCCGATACCAAACGCTATTCACTTGAAGCAGGAGTACTCACCCTGGCCAGACAGTGGTTAAGGCGTAACCAGTTTACCGATCTGGTTCAACCTACGCTGGATCATTCCAGCCGTAGTTTTGATGTCACCATGTTAGGCGTACAAATTGTAGGCCTGGACCATATCATTGTGGTAGCCGCCTCACAGGCGGGAAATAATTTTCAGATCAGCGCACAAATTGGCAGTCGTTTTCCGGCACTTATTAGCGCCACCGGCCGCTGCATTGCAGCCTTTGGCGAATATGCCATTGAAGACCTGGAAGAGCGCTTTACAGCGCTGCGCTGGGATGAGCCTCCTTCACTGGAGGAGTGGAAGGCCCAGGTGGAACAAACCCGGGAACAGGGTTTTGCGGTGGATGCCGGCAACTACATCTCAGGCGTGACGGTGCTGGCTGCCCCGGTCTGGAAAACCCGAGACCGCCTTAGTCATGCCATAGTCGCTATCGGTATTGGTAGCGCCCTCAAGCGCAATGGGCTTTCGGAGCTTCAGAGCGCCCTGCTCTCCTCAGCCAATAAAATCTCCAGCCAGATGTGCGGCGACGAAATATAAACAACAGACCATAGCAGATATATCCCGGAGGATGAAAAGACCACCGTGATGATTGAGCGCTTGAGCCTACCGGCGTTAATCACCGAACCCGATTAAAAATACCGCCCCCTCAGCGGTAAATAAATTTTATCTGCCGCTTGCTCCTATAGATACCTCCAACATACGCCAATAATCCACGCCGGATTTACTTGGCGGGACAATTGCTATAGCCGAATTTGTAAACGGCAAATTGCTTTTCACGATGGGTAAATTACCCAGAAAACTGTATAATCATCGGCCATTGGACCTTAGATTCCCGCCCTGGTTTTTCCAATCCTGCAGTAACAGTCCGTAGCTGTAACAAAATTAGAGCGGCATATCTCCCATTTATTCAACTGGAACAAAAGCGAGAGGTATTTAGTGGAAGCGTATATTGTTGATGTAATTCGTACCGCAGGCGGCAGAAGAAAGGGCGCATTGGCTGGCATTCACCCCACCGATTTAGGCGGCCTGATTCTCGATGCTCTGGTTGAGCGCACCGGTCTTGACCCTGAGACTGTTGAAGATGTGGTTTTTGGCTGCGTCACCAAGGCTGGCGAACAAAGCTTTGCTATTGGCAGAAGCTGTGTGCTGGCTTCCAATCATCTGCCAAACACTACTCCCGCCGTCACCATTGATCGCCAGTGCGGCTCTTCGCAGCAGGCCGTACAGTTTGCTGCACAGGCTGTGTTATCAGGCACTCAGGATATTATTATTGCTGGCGGTGTTGAGAGCATGACCCGTGCTCCTATGCAGAGTGACTTCAGTCTGCACGCAAAAGCAGGCATCGGTGAAGGCCCCTGGAGTAAAGGGCTTCTGGAAAAATTCGGCGTTCAGGAATTCAGCCAGTTTACTGGTGCAGATATGATCGCCAAAAAACACGGTTTTTCCCGTGAGCAACTGGACCAATTTGCTGTAGAAAGTCATCAGAAAGCTGTGTCAGCGATTAATGCCAATGTTTTTGCCAATGAGATAATCCCAGTATCAACTGAATTCGGAGAACATAAACAGGACGAAGGGGTACGCTTTGATTGCTCCCTTGAGTCTCTGGCAGGTCTCGATACTATTTTGCCCGAAGGCTTTCATACCGCAGGAAACGCCAGCCAGATGTGTGATGCTGCCTCTGCAGCGTTAATCGTCAGTGAAGCAGCGGTCAAAAAATACGGCTTTAAACCTATCGCTAAAATTAATAGCTTTACCGTCACCGCTGGCGACCCTGTTATCATGCTGGAAGAACCGATTCGCGCAACGAAAAAAGCGCTGGAGCGTGCTGGTATGACACTGGACCAAATCGACCTGTTCGAAGTAAACGAGGCTTTTGCCTCCGTACCTTTAGCCTGGCTGAAGGAAACTGGCGCCGACCGCGCCAAGTTGAATGTCAACGGCGGCGCCATCGCGCTCGGCCACCCACTGGGTGCCAGTGGTACTAAGCTGATGTCGACTCTGGTTTACGCACTCAAAAATCGCGGCCTGAAATATGGTTTGCAAACCATGTGCGAAGGCGGTGGCGTGGCTAATGTTACGATTCTTGAGGTACTTGATTAAGCACCGGAGACTTTTGTGCGCAATGCTCGCTTATTGCATGCCTTTCGTCTTTTGCATACAACAAGCGCACTGATTCGAACGGGGTACTTGCTAACAAGTCCCCCGTTTTTTTATGCTTCAAATTGATCAATCAGCCTGTCGTATTACCATCATTTAATCCATATTTTGTGGCGACTAAGTTTTCATCGGTCACAATAGGTTCAGGATTTACAACGCAGAATCATTAAAAGCAGGAGACTATAACAATGCAATATCGACGTTTAGGCGGCAGCAGTATTGTCGTTTCAGAAATCTGCATGGGGACGATGACCTTTGGCAATCAAGCCGATGAAAAAACCTCCTTTGACATTATGGATCGAGCCTATGACGCCGGCGTGGATTTTTTTGATACGGCTGAGATATACCCCGTACCCCCCGATAAAAAATGGGTACACCGTACGGAGGAAATCGTAGGCAATTGGCTAAAAACCAAAGACCGTGAATCGGTTATAATTGCTACCAAAGTCACTGGCCCTGGCCACTCCTGGTTCACCCCACCACTTCGCGGTGGCAAAAACACCCTGGACCGACACAATATAATGACGGCTGTCGAAGGCAGCCTGAAACGATTACAGACAGACTATATCGATCTTTACCAGACCCACTGGCCCGACCATGACGCTCCCTATGAAGAAACCCTGCGGGCACTGGATGATCTTGTTCACTCTGGCAAGGTACGTATCGTTGGCTGCTCTAATGAAACCGCCTGGGGTCTAACTAAAAGCTTATGGCAATCTGAACTGAACAGCATAGTACGCTATGAAACCATTCAAAATAATTTCAGTTTAAATAACCGTCGCTTTGAAGATGAGTTGGCGCAGGTTTGCCGCCAGGAAAAAATCAGCCTGATCCCCTTTTCCCCTTTGGCTGGCGGCGTACTCAGCGGCAAGTACAATAATGGCTTTCCTGAAAAAGGACGCTTTTCGGCTTACCAGAAAGCTGGCGAACGACAAAAAGCCATGTCTCGTCGTTTTGTTAATGACAAAGCACTCGCCTCTACCGAACGCTTTATGGCTATTGCAAAGGGCATTGGCATTTCTGCAACAACGCTGGCTATTGCCTGGAGCAAACAGCATGATTTTGTGGCCTCAACGATTGTAGGGGCGACCGAGGTACAACAGCTGGATGATATTTTAGCGTCAGCAGACCTGATACTGAGTGATGAAACCCTAAAGCAGATAGATACGGTTAGTAAAGAAATTATGTACCCCATGGGTTGAAGCCATGGTTTTAGATTTTTCAACCCAAGAGAAATTTTGATTACGACTAAATAAAAAACCCTCACATCTACCCATGCATAATAGATGTGAGGGTCTGCTGCTAATGATAAAAAGCTCTGGCCTCTTATCAGCTCGAAGAACCAGTAACTATTTTTTCGGCAGTTCTATTTCAGCCGTCGCTGTGGCCATTGTCGCACCCAGCTGACTCTTCATTTTAAAATCAACCTGCACCACATTACGGCCTTCATCATCAACCATTTTGTCAACGACAGTTGCCGTCATAAAAGTCGCATCGCCGGTAAAAGCCGGACCGCGGTAGGCGGAGTTAACGTGCACAACCTGACCCCACTCACCAGCCCAACCGGCCAGATAATCGATAATCCAGGCGCCCATGGAAGCGCCATAGCCATAGCCACGAGGCATACCGATCATGCGAGCATATTTCGGAAACAGGTGACCACGTGATGGGCCAAAATAGGCACCGTCAGTCCATTCTGGGTTATCTTTCTCCATGACCGGATCGTTTTCATGACCCGCCATCTCTTTGGTGTAACCCAGCGCCTCCAAATCAATACCCGGACGATGGGTGCTGCCCCAGATGGTGAACAGGTAGGCGCGCCACTCAGTAGCAAAACTGGTGATGCTATGCGGGCCGATTACACGTACCGGCAGCTCATCATCCTTGTTAACATCATCCCAGTAACGCTTGCCGTGACCAAGGTCATGCATCATTTTGATGTATTCGTATTTTTTATCTTCCAGTTCGGCCAGCTCTTCATCGCTCCACTCGGGATCTTCTGCATCACCGGCAATGGAACCCATTTCCAGGGCCAGGTCAGCGCGGTAGCGAATTGCGGTTGAACGCTGCTTGGCGATAAAGTCACCATCCTGATTGTAATAGTTATTATCGCCACGCTGGAAACAGGTAGGGCCGGCGAACTTGGTATCTTTAACCACATAGTCGTAGGGCACTTTTTCATTGGTGATCATGTCACCACCAAAAATTTTTGGGCCGTAGAACCACCACTCGTCACCACCGAAAATCAGGTGAGAATCAGGAATCCGCCCTACGGAAGCGGGCCAGGCACCGTGACCGTCGTCGGCGGCCACCGCAAAGGATTGTGGTGCAACCAAGCGCCCGTAACGGCCCTCTTTGGCATAGTCATGATCGTAGTGCAACAGGTTGGGATAGTGCATCGCCTGCACCCAGCGGCGAAAATCGTTATTGTGCAGCGGTTCTTTCATTTTGGCCGGGTCAATCGGTTTGCCCATTAGCTCGTCGAGGGCAGAACAGTCCAGGGTTTTATCGCTCATGTATTACTCCAGTTCTCAATACTTGTAGATTACTTGTCGGATTTTTCAGCATGCAATGCAATCACACTACCTTCGGCATCGGCAGCAAGGTAAATCGTTCCATTCTCACTGACAGTCAGCCCGGTGAAAGAAGTCATCGGCCCTGACATTTCACCGACAGACATCAATGGTTTGGGAATAACGCCAGGGGGGGCTCCTACCGGCAGTTGGGTAGCTATCTCTGCCATTTCACCATTGGCCAGATTAAATTCAAACAGGGATTTACTTCCTACATCGACAATAAATAATGTGTCGTTCTGGATGGCAATCCCCTGGGGGTTATTGAGACCATCTACGACGGTCTCAACTTTGTTGCCGACCAGTTTAACAATTCGACCGCCCGCAGATTCCGCGACAAAACAAGTACCATCGTTAGCAACAGCCACACCCATGGGTTTTTTCAAGTCGCTGACCAGCGTTGTCACAGCGCCCGATTCAACCAGCAATACCCGACCGGTACCGTACTCAGCAACTACCGGCGCACCACTGGGTGTAAGTGCAACCCCCATCAGGCGATCCAGGCCCTGCCCGGTCACCAGCATCTCGCATTCCTGCTTTGCCGGACGGTAACGAGCCACATCACCATTGGCCGTGGTGACAATCCACTCACCCGGAGCTACTGCAACCACACCCCGAGTGAATCCAGGGAAACCCGGCGAGAACAACATACCCAAACATTGGGGTTTGCCACCGGCTTGGAGTGAATAGGTAAAGCCCCCATCAGCCACAAACAGCTCCCCATTCCCGCCAACAGCCAGACCCATAGGCCATTGCAAGCCATCGGGAATCAGGGACTCGACCTTGCCATCAACCGTTATTTCATTAACCTGCCCCGAGATACTGGAAACAAACAGCCGATCACCCACAAAGGTCAAATTATCGAGACCCGGAGCAATCGTCGCCAATACAGTTTTCTCTCCGGTATTAGGATTAATTCGCAATACCTGACCGCTCGCCACCTGAGTGGAAACGATGAAACCCTGGGAATCAAATTTAACAGCATCCGGCACGCCAAGATCGGTAGCGACCACTTCCGGCGCACCGCCTTCAGGATTAATCCGCCATATTTCATTAGCACCCATCACCGGAAAATATAGCATCCCGTCCGGACCTACTTCCATGGCATTGGGCATGGGCACATCATCCAATAAAATTCGCGGTGCACCACCATTGAGATTTAATTCCATCAGGCGACCACCAGGCCGACACTCACCAGAGAAAAGTCGCCCCTGATGCATGGTAATGGGATTGGCACAAGGCGAATCTCCCAGCACCACAGCAGCTTCACCATTGGGTTTTAAGACACTCACTCGTCCTTCGGTGATTTCTGTGGCAAAAATATTTCCCAAGTCATCCATTACCAGATCATCGGGAGCTACGATATCGCCTCCCTGAGGGCTGATCGTTTCAACCACACCGCTATTCACATCGATAGCGCTGATCTGGCTTCCTGCTACCTGCGCTACGTAGATGCGTCCGTCACGACCGGTTCGCATTCCGTTGGCGCCGAATAATCGGGAAGGCGGGGTTAAGCGCTCAAAAGTCCAGCCATCTGCTGGTTTTAGCGCACTTGAAAAAGCATATCGTCCGGATTGCGGTGACATACAGCCCTCTCCTTTTTATTCTGATAATGGTTAGCGTTTTCTGAAATTGTCCGGTGTGTACTGCGATGCTACTGGAGCGTCTCGTTTAACCCACTACTGTTGCATCTCTTTGCCCAACACTTCATAAATTCGGGAGGCGAACAACCAGCGTCCATCCTGCTTAACATATTTATCGTTAAAATAACCCACCACAACCAGTTTGCCACCAGCCTTGGGATAGATCAGCTCACGACAATAGCATTGGCCCGTGGCTGTATCGCCTTCGAAATCCAGCTCATGGGGGAAGGAGATCATGCTCATGTATTCTACATAGGCCAGTTTTTCCGCGAAGGCTTTAACAATATTGTCTTTGCCAACGGCGGGCTCTTCCATGGACGGCAATTTCCACAAACCATCCTCGGCCCAAGTGCCGCCCCATTTTTCGAGGTCGACATGCATGGTGCCAACGGCAAAGGTTTCCACCAGCTCTCGAATTTCCAGACGTTCTTCAATGGTGCCCTTACTCATAGTAACCTCAACTTTAAATAGTTATTTTATTTCGCCCTGAAGTGACATGACGTTAACTCTTTGGGTCTTTTGCATCAGTTCACTGCCTCGCAGGTGCTAATCAATAACCCCATTCGGCGCCTATTAACTACAATGCCAACACTTCTGGTGAGAGGTATTTTGTTGCTGTCCAACCGCAGTCAACAACCACTGTCTGGCCATTGATTGCACCGGCACCGGGTGAACACAGGAAGGCAATAGTGCTGGCAACTTCGTCCGCTGAACCGAGCCGCGGATACGGTGTAGTTTGAACGTTAGTACGAACAAAGGCTTTGTCGTTCATACGATCTTTTACCATGTCGGTCATGGTCACACCGGGTGCAACACAGTTGGAGCGAATACCCTGTGGACCGTATTCGCAGGCCATATGCTCAGTCAGGGAGCGCAAGCCACCCTTGGCCGCGGAATATGCACCACCGCGACGACCACCAATTTCAGCATAGGTGGAAGTAATATTGACGATCGCGTCGCCGTCCTTCATATGCCCGATGACTTCACGACACAGGCGAAACGGCGCACGCAGCATGATATCCATAAAATAATCATAGGTTTCATCGTCGGTTTCATGCAGCGGCTTGGGGCTGCCAATACCGGCGTTATTAACCAGATAATTGATCTGACCAAAGCGCTCCAACGTAAACTCGACAATCTGTTTTGGGGCATCAACGGCAGTGATATCGGCTGAGAATACGGCAACACGATCGCTGTTATCCAACTCAGCCACCAGCGTGTCCAACTTGTCCTGACTGCGACCGATGCCGACCACGGCCATACCCATTTCGTGCATTTTCTTCGCTGTTTCGAGGCCGATACCGCTACCGGCTCCTGTAATAATGGCTACTTTCATCGCTGCATTACCCTTTTCGTTATCAGTTCGGACCAAAATTTTTCGAGCTTGGCCAATAGTGAGTGACTCTCAACGGTGGTGTTATTCACAGTGGTACTAGACAATACCACTTTCGCGCAACTTGGCGATTTCTTCTGCCGAAAGTTTTAAACGCTCGCTCCATACTTCTTCGTTATGCTGGCCAATGGTTGGCGGAGCGTTATATTTGACCGGGGAATCGGACATATAAGCCAGCGGACTGGAAATCATGGTGACTTCACCTGCAATCGGATGCGGCACCGTTACCTTCAACTTGCGATGTTGTACCTGTACATCATCAAACACCTCAGGTAATTCGTTATAGCGTGCAGCCGGCAGACCGATTTTATCCAGAGCCTCAAGTAAATCAGCAGCTTTCCAGCCCATGCTCCACTGATTGATGATAGCTACCAGTTCGTTGCGATTGGTGCCGCGCTTCGGGTTGCTGTTAAAGCGCTCATCGTTAAACAAGTCGGGCCGCTCCATCAATTCACAAAGAACTCGCCAGTGTTCATCAGTACCCGCCGTGATATATATAATGCCATCCGAACAGTTAATGAGATCAGCGGGGCCGCCACCATTACCACCATTGCCCAGCCGCGGCGGTGGATTACCGGAGACCAGATAATCCTGCATAATGTGGGAGGTCATCGCTACGGAACAGTCCAGTAATGCCACATCGATATATTGGCCCTTACCAGTGGAATAACGTTGGTTCAGCGCGCCGAGAATGGCAATTGCCGCGTTATGGCCGGTAAAAACATCCACCAGGCTTGGACCAGCTTTTAAGGGGCCTGCGCCGGGCTGACCTTCCGGGACACCGGTTACAGCCATCATGCCGCCAGTAGCCTGAAATAAGCCGTCATATCCGGGCCGGGTTGCCATCGGCCCGGTCTGGCCATAGCCGGTTATCGAGCAATAGATTAGTTTGGGGTTCACTTCCTTCAAACTGTCATAATCCAGGCCATAGCGTTTTAGATTACCGACTTTGTAGTTTTCGATCAGTACATCGCTATCAGCCGCCAGACGGCGAATCAGGTCCTGGCCTTCTGGTTTGGAGAGATTGACGGTGATGGATTTTTTATTACGGTTGGCGGTGATATAAAAGGCGGATTCGCGCGTTGGATTACCCTCTTTATCCTTGAGCTGTGAAAAGCCATACATGCGGCCATCATCCCCCATACCCGGGCGTTCAACATGGGTGACTTCAGCACCGAGGTCGCCCAGAATTTGGCCACAAAAAGGCCCGGCCAGTACGCGGGTCAAGTCCAGTACGCGGACACCTTGAAGAGCTTGCGAATCAGTCATTGTGGTCCTCTGATCTTAACGGTGCGGCGCCTCAGCGACAGTTCAGAAAGGCCTTCGCCGCAAAAATAGAAGGCCGCATGATACACCAACAAGGTATGATCTCAAACAAAATAAAGTCAACAGTGTTGTGTATTTAATAATCTACTGACCCCACTGAAAACCACAAAAGAACTGTCGTTTTTGGCTAGCAACACATGAGCGTGAAATAACAGTTGAGCCCAAGGGTAGCCAATCACTGCGGGACACCGGCTGGTTCAAAGCACTCGCCAGTTCGGTCATTTCAACGGGTAGAATTTCATAGAGTCTTATGACATAAGAGACCATTGCATGTACAAAAATTAATTCAGCCTAATTGAAACGCCACTGTCCTTGCCTTAATATGAAACGTGTCAGGTGTTATTATTGGAATGCCACATAAATTATCAATGTAGCGGCCTGACTGGCAGGCACAAATCTATGCAATACAACGATAACAATAACAACCCTGGAATTTCCGGAGACCGCAAATGACTATAACCACAACCGACCTGAGCCCCTTTATAGGCAGCGAGATCCACACAGACCTGGATACCTTGCTGAGCGGTAAAGAGGCCGAATCGATTAGAGCAACGCTGGAGGACAGAGGGGTTGTGCTGTTTCGAAACCTGCCAATCAATGATGAACAACAACTGGCTGTTGCCAAAACCCTGGGCACGCCACTGAAAGAAGGCGGCGGCGACGATGGTGTCTACAAAGTCAGCCTTGATAGCAAAGTCAATGAAAAGGCCGACTATATTAGAGGGGCTTTCTATTGGCATATCGACGGTTCAACTCAGGACAAACCCTATCTTGGCACCATGCTTAGAGCCGTTGCACTCTCAGAAACGGGAGGCCAAACTGAATTCTGCAATACCTATGCAGCTTATGACGACTTACCTCAGGAAGAAAAAGACGCCTATGAAAACCTGCGGGTAATACACACCATGGAACGCTCCCTCTGGTGTATCTACCCGGAACCCACACTGGCACAGATTGAAGCCTGGCAAAAAGTGCCAGCCAAATCCTGCCCTTTGGTCTGGACCCATAAGTCAGGCCGCAAATCGTTGCTGATCGGCGCCACTGCTGATTATATTGAAGGTATGTCACCGGAGGAGAGTCGCAAACTACTAGTTCGCCTGCGCGAACATTGCACCCAGCCAAAGTTTGTTTACCAGCATCAATGGCAACTGGGTGATCTTGTCATCTGGAGTAATACCGGCGCGATGCATCGAGCGTTACCCTACCCTGAAAATAGCGGTCGGCTGATGATCAGAACCACGCTGGCCGGTGAAGAGCCGGTCCATTAAACTATTAATGGCTTACTTTTTATAGATTTATTCCCCCATTCCACTTAGAAGTTCTTTTCCCAAAAAGAACCCTGAAATATGAGAGCCCTCTATGGATCAACTACTTTCCGGACTCATTGCGATTGTCACCGGCGGCGCCAGCGGCATTGGTCGCGCCACAGCTGAGCTGTTTGTAGCACAGGGTGCGCAAGTCGTTATAGCCGATATTAACCGAGAAAGTGGCGAGCAATTGGCGGATCAACTTGGCGACAACGCACTGTTCAAAACCACCGATGTTGCCGACCCTCAACAGGTTCAGGCACTGGTCGATTTTACTGTAACCGAATTGGGTGGCCTCAATATCATGTTTAATAATGCGGGTATCGGTGGTGCAGTGCATCAACGTTTTCTGGACGATGATCTGGCGGATTTTCACCGCGTCATTGACGTCAACCTCTATGGCGTCATGGTCGGTAGCCAATGCGCCGCTCGCTATATGAAAAAGCATGGCGGAGGCTCGATCATCAACACCACCTCAATTGCCGGCATCAAACCCGGCCTGCCCTTAATCAGTTATCGCGCAGCCAAGGCCGGGGTTATTCATGTCACCAAATCCATCGCCAGGGATCTGGGCGAATATGGCATTAGGGTAAACTGTATTGCCCCCGGGCATATTCCCACCGAAGCAACCTTCTATGATATGACCGCCATGATTAAACGCGTGCAGCCGCTGAATCGTAACGGCCAACCCAGGGATGTCGCCAACGCCGCCCTGTATCTGGCCAGCGAATTATCTGCGCAGGTGACGGGGATTATTCTGCCAGTTGATGGAGGCTCATGTACCTCCGGCAGTCCTCTTTCCAATAGGGATTAAAGGCTTTAGTTGATCAGCATTCGACCCAGAAAAGAGTGAAGAGAAGCAGCCAGATATTTGCCAAACAATCGCTGGCCAGTTATAACGTTGTCTAAGGGCGATGGTTCCAGACCGCAGCGTTTAGCTCGTCCTAAGCAATATTTATCCACTTTTGACGAGCAGAAATTAAAACGAATGTCCAAACAATCCGCCGCTCTCGCTAAATCCTCCCGCCCGGGTCCGGGCAGACCAACCCGCGAACAAGCCCAAATGCGCAATCTGGAACTGTTAGAGCGAGCACTGGTTTTATTTGCTAATAAAGGTTTTGAACGTACCACGATGGAGGGTATTGCTGAATCCGTAGGCATGGCCAAGCGAACGGTTTACGGGCTATATGGCGATAAAAAATCTCTATTCAAAGCCTCGTTACAACTGGCTATTGATAACTGGATCCTTCCAGTCGAAGAACTACAACGTGCCGAAACAGATGACCTGGAGCAAACACTCCATGATATCGGTCAGCTGCTGGTGGATAATATTATGACGCCCGAAGGCTTACGTCTGTTGCGCATCACCAACAGTGAATCAAACGCCATGCCCGAAATCAGTGCCTATACCTATGAACAGGGCACTAAACAAACACTGGAATATTTAGCAGATTTATTTCGGCGAAGAATCGATACAGAGATGCCCGACGCAGATGATGCTGCCCTGGCCTTTCTATCACTGGTAGTAGGCGGAGTCGCCAACATGAGTGCCTGGGGTGTCAGTATTGAACGTGCTCAAATCACCCGGCATACCGAATACTGTATTCGTATGTTTTTGCATGGCCTGCTTTCCGAGCAGCTACGCTCTTAAAAATGCATCCTGCCCCTGACAACAAATCTCAGCTACTGGTTTTCACTCGACATCCATAAGCGTAATTACCACGCTCAAGCTTAGGGCGTTATCACTCATGTAGTCTGCGGTGTCATTGCTCATAAAATACAGCACGCCATTGCGACTCGCGGTAAATTCAAATTTTTCGCCGACATAAAATGCCCGAGTGCCTTGGCTGATTTTTCCGATGAGGGCAGAATGTGAATAACCTGAAACAGTCTGCCCCCCCAAATTGAGACAGAGCATCCCATACGCGCCCTCACCAGAGGCATCAGTTTGGTTACACAAAGAGCCAACTTTCCAGCTACCTGTGGCAACAATTTTGTAGGTAGCGCCTCGCTGCAATTGAACGCCCGAACTTTGCCAGCCCTGCGATTTGGCATTGACCTTTATCCGTTTTTGATTGTCCGTTTTGGAAAGTGGCCGGGTATTTTCCACATCCAAATATCCCCAGCTATCCACTTTAGTTGCGTAGCGTGCGTCAAACTCGGGTTGAGATGCCGCAATCTTTTTCACGATACGCTCTTCACGCTGCTGTTCCTTTAGTCGTTGCTGGCGCTGTTCCTCAACCTCCTGCTGACGCTTTAACTCAGCCAGGCGCGCTTGCTCCCTCGCGTCTTCCACACGTTGTTTTTCTGCGGCCAGCGCCTGCTTTTCCTGTTCAAGCCTTAAACGTTCAGCCTCCATCAAGCGTTCTTGTTCCTGTTGTTCCTGTTGCTCCTTATGCTCTTTATCAATGTCACTGGCAGCCGTTGAAACAGTTTGAACTGTAGCATTATTTGCAACAACTCCATTCCCACCTGCTACCATAGCAGCTACAGTCTCGCTCGTTGCTTGCTCCTTGGCTATGGGTTTATTTTCCTGAATAATCTTCCGTTCCAAATCTACTGTATTTTGCTGAAAGAAAAAGTAACCACCACCGACCCCTAACAACATCAATGGCAGAGCAAAAACCATTGCTTTCTTCACAGAGGGTGGAGCCTGTATAGATAACGAAGTCCTGGGTGCAGTTGCTGCAGAGACATTTCTGTTCATGCGGGCATTAGAATGGGACTTTGAACGCGGTACTGCCGTTAAAATTTGAGTGGAGCCAAGTTCATTTTCCTGTGGAAAATAACTCAGCCATTCAGAAATATTCTGTGGTCTGTCCTCGGGCTTAAAGGCAATAGCTATATCAATGGCTGCTAAAAACTGAGGTGAATAACGACCCTTCCCCTCTGACATCGCAGTATTGTAAGAGTCTTCATGGTTGTTGAGAATCAATTTGCTACGATCAACAGCATTGGTTAGCGAAGTACCGGTTACAGCCCGATACAGAGTCGCACCCATACCATAGATATCGGTCCACGGCCCCTGTTCATCACTGTTAGAGTAATACTGTTCCACCGGCGCATAACCCGGCGTCACCAGTACCGTCAGGTTTGTAGATTCACCGGAGAGTGACTGCCGCGCCGAGCCGAAATCCAACAAAACCGGCGTACCATCTTTACGAATAAAAATATTATCGGGCTTAATATCACGGTGAATAAAATTGTGGCTGTGGACCACATCCAGACCAGACATCAACGGCCTAATTACACGGAGTAGAACATCCTCTTCCAGTGTTTGATGTTCATCGAGCATATTTTGCAGGCTTTGGCCATACTCATAGGACATGACCATATAGCCAGTTCCGTTTTCTTCAAAAACAGCGTGTACTTTGACAATATTGGGATGTTCAAATTTGGATAGCGTTCGCGCTTCGGAGATAAATCGTTCCAGCCCCCACTGATAAAGCGCTTGTTTTTCATCGTTCAGCGCATGTACTCGATATTGTTCATCCCGGTGCGCAAACTCAGCCGGCATATACTCCTTGATCGCCACCTCTCGTTCCAGATTGAGATCATAGGCCAGATAGGTAATGCCAAAACCGCCCTGCCCTAAAATAGACTTGATAGCATACCAGTGTAATTTATAATCGCGTGGTAAAGCGTTTTTATTAATATTATCCGTCATCCAAATACCCGGTTTTATTTTGCTGAGCGTTTCTATGAACAAGTACTCGTGATTTTAGCCCACTGAGTGAAGCAGATCCGTGCACTATCCACCCAAACCACCCAAACCACCCAAACCACCCAAACCATAGCTATTATCTCAAAGGATGATAAGTATCGGCAAAGCTTTATACGTTACAACTCAAATAGCATATCCGTGCGAATAATGTACTTAGTACCAGAAAAAATGGGCTCTGAGCTGTGAACACAATGCATCGGATGCATACCATGGGGGAAACACAACACTCCTCCCTGTGGGGTGCGAACATCAACCTCCCGCTCGAGCCCTAAGCTATCAGTGACAATAAATCGAGTGGCGCCACCGGTAAAATCATCATTCAGGAAAATAAGAAACGTCATCTGACTGTAACGGTCGGGATAAGCATTTCTAATCAGCTCACCATCGATAACCCGGCTGCCGGGCCACGCACCATCAGTGTGAAAACTGAAATAATCGCCCTCTGCATAGCGGTAGAATCGAAACCGGGCATTTAACCCCAAAGGGGCTTTACCCTCAAAAATTTCCAGATCTGATGCCGCAAGTGGCGCAACACGGTGCCAGATAATTTCATCGGTTTGAGTATCTGTGACCCAAGTGAAGTTATCGTTATGGCGGATATTTCTGGGCAAGGACACCGCAGCATCCTCCAGATAGCCCACTGCCTCGCTGACAGTTACAAACTGCTGGCACTCAACGGTCGATAGAACATTCAGCAACTGATAAGCCCCGGGAACGTCGGGCAGCTCCTGCCTTACAATGCGCTCGACAGGATACTGCGCAGTTAAACCCACCGGATTTAGCCCATTATTGGCCCAAGTGGGCAGAGCCGGGTGCTCTGCTCCCGGTTCTCTGGCAACAACATAAAAGGAATAGGTATCAATAGATGACATGGCGAAGCATCAGAGCGCAGAACCCAGGGCCACCGACCAGGCCCTAATCCGCCATTCAGTCACCAGGCCATTCGCCATATAGGGGTCGTTAGCTGTAAACGCTTCAACTTCGCTCTTATCATCAACCTTGAAAATCAGGGCCGCTCCATCCAGTGGATCAGTATAGGCACCACCTAACACCAATTTTCCCTGCTCGGCATACTTACCAAGCAAAGCCAAGTGCCCATCGCGAAATGGCGCGCGTTTTTCGCCGATATCCTCAACGTAATCATAGAAAAGAATAAAATACATAAATTGCCCTATTGAAAAATCTCTCGGTAAGTGACTCTCAGCATCTACCCGCAAAAACAAGCACCAAGACTGAGCCGGTCACCAGCCATTAAAAAAGAGGCTATTATTGCAGCACAACAAGCTCAGTACCAGCCGCCCGCAAACCCCTGGCAGGTTTTACTAGACAATATTACTAACACATGTGTTAGCATCTATCCGCTGAACATTTCACTCTTAAATTCTGCACAGGTAAGAGTAAATACCTTGAGTCAAACTGATAACAATAAGCCAGGAAGATACCCAGCATGTCTCTCAAAAAATACCCTAAAGCCAGTATTCTTGTACTTTTACTGCTAATTGCCATTGCCTATAGCTACAGCTGGACCTATACCGCTGAGGGCCGTCTGGATTACCGAGCTGCCGTATCCCTCCACGCACTGAGTTTTGAGCAACTGATCAAACCTGACCCAAACTCGGATTTCGAGTTTATGATGCCGGTTAATATGATCTACGCCTTCAGCGCGATGATGCCTAAGGAAGAAGTAAGCAAGACCGAAGATATTGTCATTCCCGGCGAAGACTTCGATATCCCCGCTCGTATCTACTGGCCGCTTGCCATGGATAGCTTGCCTGAACCGCCACCTGTCATCGTCTACTATCACGGTGGTGGCTTTGTGGTTGGCAGTGTGGATCTATTTGATAACCTGACTCGCTCTCTTGCCAATGCGACTAACATGATTGTTCTATCGGTGGATTATCGACTGGCTCCGGCGCACCCCTACCCTGCGGCGGTTAACGACAGTTATAACGCCCTGCTTTGGACTGCAGAAAACGCCTCTAAACTTGGCGCTGATCCGAAAACAATACTGGTGGGTGGTGACAGTGCTGGCGGTAATCTGGCTGCCGTGGTCTCAATAAAAGCCCTGCATGAGGCTGGACCTAAAATCGCCGCGCAACTGCTCTATTATCCCGGCACAGACTTAACCGACACTGATTATGCCAGCAAAAGCAATTTTAGCGATGGCTATGGTCTTTCAACCGAGGCCATACTTGCCTTCCATAAAGCCTATATCGGCCATCTATCAGATTTCAGTGACCCCTATATTTCACCGCTCTATGCAGAAAGTCTGGCAGGTCTACCACCAGCTTTAGTTGTGACTGCCGGGTTTGATCCGCTGACTGATAGCGCCCAAGCCTATGCCAAACGCTTGGAAGATGAAGGAAATACCGTTCAGTTAGCCCACTATCCTGACATGATTCACGGCTTTATGAGTATCGAATTATTTTCCCAACAACGGGAGGCACTAAACGCAACAAGAGACTTTCTGGATTCGGTGTTGAAATAGTCTGGATAACATATCTGGATAATGAATTTGAACTAAGTCTGAAAACCCTGGCAGGCTGATGCTTTTAAAGAGACGCATCTATTGAAATAAGTATTTACTTAGAAGATTCTTTTATTTCAAGACTTTTATATTTAAAAATTTGTCTAATAAGCATCAGCCTACTCCTCCAGCGCTCTGAAGCGACCGGAAATACTCGCGACCTCCTGCTCCATCCCTTCAAGGTCAGGATCCAGAATATTTCCATCAAGACGCGCACTAAGACTTGGCAGGGACAGGGTAAATTTCACCCCAGCAATATCGAGCACTTTAAAATTGAGCCGTGACTGATTACGGTGACTGTCAACACTGAGGCTCCAACGTGGCTGCCCTTTCTGGCCGGGATCAAAACACTTACCCGATAATAGCTGCGCTTTTTCAAACCGGTAAGTTTTCTGATCATTTTGCTGAGTGACTTCCACTGAATAAACTTCAGCATTCACGTCCCAGCTAATCGTTTCTTGAAGCTCAATGCTGCCAGACTTTCGACAACAGGGTTGCTCATCTTCAAGTAAAATCTCAACAACATCGGTAAAAGATTCTCCGCTTTCCAACTCAACCCGAATTGATAACAGCCCAGTCCTATTATAAATATTATTGAAACTGACGGAACCGTCATAACCCTTGAGGATTTCATTGACGAAATACAGGCCCAACCCCTTGCCGTGATGCTGTTTGACCCGGCGGGTTGAATAACCTAAATGAAACAACTTATTCGCAGTTTCATTATCAATATGTGGCCCACGATTAAAAATATGATATTGAACAATATTGCCCTCTTGTTCCAACTCAATGGCAATTTCGGCGCGTTTCTCACTGCGTCTTCCTCCCCTTCTCCCTGCAAAAAACTGCGCATTATTAATCAGGTTCTCCAGAGCAAGAACAATGTGATTTTCATTACCTAATAATCTATCCGTCTTTTCCGTGTACACTCTAAGTAAATCCTGACCTTCAACATACAGCATATCATTGGCAAGATACTCTGGTGTGCTGCCATAGCATCTCCCCAGAGCCTTACTTAAGGCTGTCTGACTCTCAAACACTGGCAAGTCCGGCAATTTTCCGAATGACTGATTGCCTAATTCTCTTTGAAAGAAAAGCTCTTCATATTCACAGACCTGACTGGCAATATGCAACGCAATATTATCCGCAGTGGAAAGATCCAGCAGATCCCAGAGGTATTTCAGGCTTTGTATGGCATCCTGTAGCTCTCCGCTGTCACTGACCTTTTTATTTTCGCTATCCGCTAATAAACCCTCAAGCAGGGTAAAAATCTTGTCATAGCTAATAACTCCATTGTGGCGAACTTCACTGGCGATACTTTTAAAGTGGAGAAATTTTTCATCGTACTCGATATATTCCAGCAATTTGTCACTAATAAATAATTTCAGCTTATCGGCATGCCCGGCATACACATGCGCCGAAGTGCGAAGCTGTTTTTTCTCCTCCATCAGCTCATTAATACGCTGATTAAGCGCCAACACTTTCTCATTATATTTTCCAACTCGACGAAACGACAACCTCAACTCAATTAACAGAATGAAGGCAAAAATCAGCAATAGGTATTCAGGAATCCACGGCTTAAACAACTCACTGGGGAGTTGGTAGTAAACCATCAACTCAGGGTTTAGAAGCAGGTAAAAATAGCTGATTAATACCAACGTATAGAGAATACTGACAAGAGGGACATTCGCTTTTTTCATCAATCAGGTTTCCAGCAATAGGCATGCGCATCGCCAAAGGTCACAATGCCCTTACCTGCTTTGCATAGTTCAGTAAATGCACTGGAGTTGGATTCAGCATAATCGAAAGCCATCCGTAGTGTTTTAATATGCTGTCGATAATTGGCGTAGGAAAAACGCTCCAGATCAGCCTCAAGCAAGTCTGCGATCTGTTCAGTGGATAAAGGTCTTGGACTGCGCTCAACCAGAAAGCGTAATATTTTTCTGGGGGTTGGCGCCAAAGGCCGTTGGGGATTGTGCGGGTTCATCAGCCTAAGCTCTTTCCAATATACCTCCCAACTCCTCAGATCAATACGCAGACTACCGCTGACTAAAACCGTTTCATCGGTCATATCTTTCAGCGGCTGGCTGTTTTTCAAGGCCGCTTTAATTCGCCAACACAAAACCGCTTCAATATTACGCTGGTGCTTGGCAATAAAATCTCTGGCGCCAGTTTGCGTGATCGCCTGCTCTTCAATCTCAGTACCGCTGTGTTCGGACAGATAGAGTATCGGCACATCGGGCCACTTCTTATGCAATGCTCTGGACACACTAAACCCTGCCTGATCGGAGCCATTCATATGTGCATCCAGCAAGGCCAGGTCAGGCTTCTGGCCCTCTGGCATTTGAGCTATGCGCTGTTTCGCGGCCTCGGGAAATTTATAGATTTCCAGGTGATTCGCCTCACCATCAAAGTCGGTGTTCTGCAAGATTGCACTGAATTTCTCAATCCAGTGGGACTGATCTTCCACCCAGAATAATTTGGCCATCGCTAATCAGATTACCGTCATAAAACTGTGAACCCGTTAACAGCTGTGAAACTGCACTAAAAAACTCACCGATTTTTCACCAGCCTAACTAAAAATCACTTCCCAAGGGCGCTGGATGTTTCTAACTGCGCCATCTTTCACAAAAAATGAGGAGAAAGCCATGTTTTCTGAATTGATTACGCTCTGGTCCGACCAGCCCGGTGTTTCACTCGCGATCTGGTTACTGGTACTCACCACGATACTGTATCTTGCCCGCGAGCCTGCGCACCTGATGATTAAAACCTGCGGTCGTAGTATCTATCGCTTTATGCGCAGTGCAGCGAAGGCGGTCGCACATATCGAAACTCAGGCAATAAACCGTAACAAAGAAATCATTCTCGCCCAAGGCCGGGAGGCCACCGAGCATCTTATTGAGCGGGAATTTACCCGTATTAACGATATTGTCGCCCGCGATTTAAGTCACTACCCGGCTTTGCATCGGGAGCTGACGGATACTATCAGTCGTCTGGAAAACGACTATCAGGCAGCGACCGATGCGCCACCACTTCCGCCAGAATGGCTCAATGTTGTGGAAACCATCTCGCACCTGCCCAAGCAGGGAGATCCGATGGTCACCTGCATCCTTGAAAATATTCAAAAGGAAGTCAACGTCGCTCACGAAAAAACCCTCAAGCTTTATCAAAAAACCAGCGCTGAACGGCATCGCTTGCTCAATGCCATGCAGCCACAGTGGCGCAACCTGACTAACAGGATGAATAAAACCAGGGATGTTGTTGCCATCACGCAGCAACGCGCTGACGCTGTGGATCGGCATATGGCGGATTATGAGGCGATTCGGGATGGAGAAGCTGCTATTACCCGATCCCTCACGGCCTCATCACTGACCCAGTTTTTCATCGCGGGACTGGTGCTGATCGTGGCCGTTATGGGTGGCCTGATAAATTTTCAATTAATCGCCATGCCTATGTCCGAAATGGTCGGCGGTAACAGCTATATAGGGCCACTGAAAACCTCGGATATTGCCGCCCTGGTGATCATTCTGGTGGAAATTGCCATGGGGCTGTTTTTGCTGGAGTCGCTACGTATCACCAAGCTGTTTCCTGTGATTGGTCATATGGATGACAAAATGCGTAAACGCATGATGGTCATTACCTTCACCATCCTGTTTGTACTGGCGAGCATTGAGGCTTCACTTGCCTACATGCGCGATCTGCTGGCACTGGACCGTGAAGCCCTGCAACAGACACTCACCGGTGCCACAGCCGTGAATGCAGAATTTCGCTGGATACCCTCCATCGGCCAAATGGTGATGGGATTTATTCTGCCGTTTGCGCTGGCCTTTGTTGCCATACCGCTGGAATCCTTTATCCATGCATCCCGCACGGTTCTGGGGGTGCTGACGGTAGCAATTCTACGCAGTGTGATCATCCTGTTGCGCCTCACCGGCGGACTTTTTTACCAGATCAGCAAAATACTGGTTTACGCCTACGACATTGTGATCACGGTTCCCCTTACTCTGGAGAGCTGGGTCAAAGGTGGCTTGAGAAACGGGTTTAACAAGCCGGAATCTGCCGTAAACCACCAGCGTTCTGAGGAAGATCATGCCATGAAAGAGGAAAACTCGATCAAACCCACTCGCCGCAGCAAGTCCTCAAACCCTGAATCGGTTGAACTTGCCAATAACAACAGCTAGTCGAAGTCCAGAAAGCGAACAGCATTAGGAGAAACATACGATGAAAACTGTAATTCTAACGATCTTTTTAAGCTTCACGCTGGCCGCCTGCGGCCAGCCTCAATACACGAATCGCGCGGTCTACCTGTTAATTGACACTTCAGGTACTTATACCGAGGAACTCAGCAAGGCACAGAGCATTTTAAATTATCTGCTGGCAACGCTCGACAGCGGTGACTCCGTGGCCGTGGCGAGAATCGATAGCGGTAGCTTCAGCGAAAAAGATGTGGTTTCAAGGGTCACCTTTGATGAGCGTCCCAGTGTTGCCAATGATCAAAAACGCCTGTTTAAAACCGATATGGATCGCTTTGTCGCCACAGTAAAACGCGGCAGCGCCTATACCGACATCACCGGTGGTATCCTTCAGGCGGCTGATTACCTGAATGAAACCGGCGCGGGCGAAAAATACGTGCTGGTATTTTCTGATCTGGAGGAAGACCTGGAAAAAGGTCATATTCGGGACTTTCCCATCACCCTGTCCGGTATTCATGTCGTTGCACTAAATGTCACCAAATTGCGCAGTGACAATATCGACCCCCGGGATTATATGAACCGACTGGCAAACTGGCAGCAACGGGTGCTGAATGGCGGTGGCGACTGGCGTGTCGTTAATGACTTTGAACGGTTAGACCGCTTAATCGCCATACGTTAAATCGCAATACTAACTCATAGCCGAGCTAACTGAGCAGGCAGCTACTTACCCTTAGCCAATAACCAGCTGAGCATACAGTAGGCTGCCTGATTTTAGCGAAATAACCCTGTTATTCCGCAACAAATTTCGGCATCATCTCAAACCCGCTGGCTACACACAGCTGATCATTTTTTAATCTCATTCAGACAGGCAGTATTTTCATGTGGTTTAAAAACCTGCAGGTTTATCGTTTTACCAAACCCTTTACTCAATCGCCAGAATCTCTCAGTGAACAATTGCAGGCCTATCCCTTTCAACCCTGTGGCAGCCAGGACACCAGCAAGATCGGCTTTGTCGCCCCGTTGGGTGATGACAGCGAAGATCTGGTTCACAGTGCCGGCGGTTACATTATGCTGTGCTGCAAAAAGCAGCAGAAAGTGTTGCCTGCCGCCGTTGTCAACGAATCACTGGAGGAAAAGATTAGAGAAGTTCAGCAGGATGAATCCAGAAAAGTCGGGCGCAAAGAACGCCAGCAATTCAAAGACGAACTAGTGATGACACTGCTGCCGCAGGCCTTTAAAAAGTCCACCAAGCTATTCGCCTATATTGACCCCAAAGAAGGCCTGCTGATCGTCAACAGCTCATCAGCCAACCGGGCTGAAGAATTATTAGTTACACTGCGAGAGGCTATCGGCACCCTCCCCGTCATTCCGGCCATCACCAAAAATATTCCGCAACAGGTCATGACCAACTGGCTCAAGCATCGCCAGGCTGTACCCGGTTTTCAGGTGGGTTACGAATGTGAATTGCGTGATCCTAGCGATGAAGGCGGCATTATCCGCTGTAAAAATCAAGACCTGTCAACAAAACATATCCTTAATCATATTGAAGACGGTATGTATGTCAGCAAACTGGCGCTGGCATCCGAGGCCGGTATCGAGTGCGTAATCGACGAAAAGCTCGCTATTAAGCGCTTAGTCTACGGAGATATGATTCAGGAAAAAGTTGATAAAGAGGATGCCGATAGCGCAGCCGAACAATTTGATATCGACTTCAGCATCATGACGCTGGAGCTGTCAGCGTTTTTGAAACAGTTGTTTGCCGTGTTCGGCGGGGAAGACTTGAGCGCCTGCAGTGATAGCGTTATTGAAGATCAACAATCCGTTGCTTGATTGGATCGATGCCCGTTTTAAAGGTTCACTCAACGGGCCTGTATTAGAAACACAAGCCGGACAACCTAGTTTTTGATTTCAACATTCAGTGAAGCACCATCCACCTGATCAATCAGGCTATCCCGGGTGATCGGGCCATCCACGGTCCTGAACAGAGGTTTGCCCGTTATAGACAAATTGGAGTCTTTCTTCTTTTTCTGCTCAAAAAGATTACCTAATTGCGAAGTATTGCCAACCACTGGATTACCAGCATCATCTATCAGCAGGTCATCTGAATACAATTCCTTTGGCAAGCTTAAATCCAGCGAGGATGCAGTACCAGCGGCCTTATGTTGACCTTCTTCCGAGCCTGGTACACGAGTGAGGTTTTGAGGCAGTGTTGACATGGGCAACTTTTCATTAGGTATAACAAGTTTATCAACGTCAATATCGTCCTTGTCTACTTTAGATGCCGATATAACCTGGGCCGGCTTATCCTGAGAGACTTCTGACTCCTCAGCACTGCATCCGGCAATGGAAAGTGCTAGCAACAATAACGCGAACGCCAGTAATACTGGCCTCGTCAGGCCGCCTCGAGCCTGAACCGGGAGACTGGGAACAAAAACTGAATTTTTTACTGTATCAAAACCATTAACCACTAAGTCTCACCTTTGAAAAATAGTCAATTTTACTTAAGGACGTATTGACCAAGTATAACACCCGGTACCTAACCCACCTATGCAATGTCCTTTTATTTCCTCCCTAATTGACTCATCCTATGCCTATAACTTTTAAGATAAATTGTTGATATCATTAATCACCAGTATTAATTACGGCAGATCAGTTCCGCTTGTAAGCACCTAACCCCTTAGACAGTACATACTCTGATAATTCAACGTTGGAAAATCTATATCTATAGGGTTTTTCTCAAGCGCTTTTATTATACCCTCTGCTACAAAGACAACTTTCAAACCGATACAATAGCGCGTTATCGAATATTGACGAGAGAACCCCTAAACTATGGCATCGCTTCAAGAACAACTACTTAAGGCCGGATTGGCAGACGCAAAAAAAGCCAAGAAAATCAACAAGGAAAAGCGTCAGCAAGCCAAGCAACAGCCCAAGGGTCAACAGCAGATTGATGAAGCCGCACTCGCTGCCAGGCAGGCATTGGCCGAAAAAGCCGAGCGTGACCGCGAACTTAACCGCCAGCGTGATGAACAAGCTCAGCTCCGAGCCATCGAAGCTCAGATCAAACAGCTAATCACCCTCAATCGAATTGATCGATCTGGCCGCTCAGACGAAACAGCTGATGTAGCCTACCAATTTACCCATGGTACCAAAATCAAAAAACTCTATGTTACTGGCAGACTACAGGAACAACTGATCAATGGATTGGTTGCCATCGTTGAACTTGAAGGCAACTACGAACTAGTGCCGGCTAGAATTGCAGAAAAAATCAGTCAGCGAAACCCCGATCGTATCTTGCTTAAAAACGAATCTGGCACGGAACAGATTGATGAAGACGATCCCTATGCGGATTACCAAATCCCCGATGACTTAATGTGGTAGTCAAAAAACACTCTTATCTTGAATGACCAATATTACAATTTGACTCTCACCACCAAAGCTACCGTCCGGCAAAACAAAGAAGCCGCACTGCAATCGCTTCTAAAAGATGAATAGCGAACGGAAGATTAAATGCAGTTTGGTTGTCAGTATTTCTGAGCACATTCCGAGTACAACCCCGGAACAAAAATTGGAGTAACGCTTTAGAGTTAAAAACTTCGAGGGTAAAATTCAGGATTAGCGCTTGTGGAATAAATAAATTGTAAAATTATTGGATCTGAAATAAAAGCTGAAACGTCGGGGGTTCTACCAGACTGACTGTCCTAACCTTAGAATTCACTAACTAATCCAGCTCCAACCCCATACGTCGTTTTCGCAAAGTTCCTAATCGTTTGGCAAGCACTTGCATATCTTCGATAGCATCGGATTCATCGACAATTTCCAGCCCCAGCAAACTCTCCAAAATATCCTCAAGTGTAATCAAGCCCTGCGTGTCACCGTACTCATTCACCACCAACATGATATGCACACTCTTGGTAATAAACTCCTCGAACGCCTGCAATAGGGTTGCAGCATCTACAATGGCGACCAACTCACGGGCATAGTTTTTCAAAGCCACATCACCATGGCCCTGATTTTGCGCCACCAGTAATTCATCTCGTAACACAAATCCGGTAATGGTTTCTGAGTCGGAATAGATAGGAACGCGTGAAAATATATTGCGAGTATGCCGATTTAATAAATCAATGACTGAACAGTCTTCCTGCACCGCAAACATGACCGATCGCGGGGTCATCACTTCACTCACTTTAGCCTCCCGCAGCCGAAACAGATTCTGCAAAACAACAGCTTCATTGCGATCCAGCTGTCCCTCCAACTCGCCCAATTCGGCCATCGCCCTGAATTCCTTGCGACTGAACCCCTGCAACGTCGGTTCCTGAGTCAGCCCCTGGGTAATTTTATTGGACAGTAGCACAAAGGGATAAAGCGCTCGAATCAAAAAAGTCAGGGTATAGGCCGTGATCGGTGCCAGTGTTCGCCAATGATGAGCCCCTAATGCCTTGGGAATAATCTCGGAAAAAATTAAAATGACCAGCGTAAGGATTGCAGAAAATACGCCCAGGTAGACATTGCCGTATATAGCAGCCACCTGAGCCCCGGCACCTGCTGCACCAACGGTGTGGGCCACTGTGTTTAAGGTCAGAATCACCGCCAGGGGACTATTGATATCTTCTTTTAACGCGCGAAGGCGCAGGCCAAAGGCCTTCCCTTCCTGTTCTGCAGCCGCAATATAGGACATTGAAACGCTAAGCAGCACGGCTTCAGCAATTGAGCAGAGGAAAGAAAAGCCCACGGCAAGAACCACAAAAACTACCAGTAGTAGCATATTATTCCTTAGTATTAAAAAGATGAGACTGCAGCATTTTATCTTCCCACAAAATCTTTATCAGCTGCAATACAACTGTCCCTGTCCCTTCCCTCTGTGTCACTATGGTGCCACTCAAATTAAATTCAGTAAAATAGCCATCACAACCAGATAACGTGCGCCCTTACCAATAAAGGTCAGTACCAGAAAAAGTTCAAACCGTACCCGCATGACTCCTGCTAAAAAGGTCAACGCATCGCCACCGATGGGCAGCCAGCTCAACAGCAAGCTCCACACGCCATAATGTTGAAACCAATCCTGAGCACGATGCAGTTTATCTGCTTTAAAGGGAAACCATTTGTGGGATTCATAATGGGTGAGATAACGACCAATTAGCCAATTGAGCGCTGCACCAAGGGTGTTTCCAGTGGTGGCAGACAACCACAGTAACCAGGGGTTAGCCTGTTTAATAAAGGCGAGCAGCGTCACTTCTGAATAAAAAGGCAATAGCGAGCCTGCCCCTACGGCGCTGATAAACATCCAAAAATACATCAAGGGGATTGCTCAGGATTTGTTTGTAACAGCAGTGGATTTTCAATGGTGTTTCTACTGAGAATCTGGTCACTTTTAAAGACAGCTTCCGCAAACCAGTGAAACAGACGTCGATGGATAGATGAGTAAAACAGATACTCGGGATGCCACTGCACGCCGACAATAAACTGTTTCTGGTGACCCTCAAAGGCCTGAATAAAACGATCTTTGTCTCTGGCCGTTACCGATAATGGATCTGCAAGGTTTTGCACCGCCTGATTATGCAGGCTATTTATTTTTACCGAGGATTTACCTAGCCGCTGTTGAAGTAGGGAATTATCCACAAGATCTGCCCACTTAACAGGAAAGGCACTATTGCGATTAAGGGTTATTTTTCGCAGTGGTCGAATATCGCCAAATAGATTGCCGCCCATCACCACATTAATCAATTGCGCACCTCTGCAAATGCCCAGCAGCGGCACTTGCTCCTTGATCGCACAGCGAACTACAGACATTTCCAGAGCATCGCGAGCAGCATCATATTCAGCACCCGCATCACCGGTGATGCCATAGTGCTGTGGATCAATATCATCACCGCCACCAATTATTACACCCCTTACCCCCTCTGGAATGGCAGGGTACTTTGGAGTGACATAGCAGGCTTTAAGCCCAACCAATTTCAACACTAGTCGGGTCGCCCACCAACCAAGCTTGAGTTTTTTGTCGGGTCCGGTGACCGCAACAATCGGAGTCTGCTGGTGCGATTCAGCAGTTGTAGTTTGAACCTTTGAAGTTTGTACGATTCTCGCGTCCATCATATGCTTAGAGGTACCCTTCGAACAGTCTAACCTTAGGTCAGCTTAATTTCTTCAGCCATTAAAGTATTCAATCGCTTCAACCACCGGTCTTCCAAAATATGGGTAATTCGACTGAGTTCCAACAGATATTCCCGACAGTAACGCTCCAGCCGAGGTTTATCTACTACCAGAGCCTCAACCGCCAGCCATAGCTGCCAGGGTTTATGGATATTCCACTGAGGGTTGTCAATATCACAATTGGGCAGTCGGTAATGCAGGGTTGGACGTGCTGAAACCAGCGAATCATTGACCACTTGCCTAACCCGCTTAGCATCCAGGTAGGCAAATAATGGCAACATATCCAGGCTGCGGTTCCTGCTGGGATTGTATTCTAAATAATCATTAATCAATTGATTGAGATCGGGCTGATAGTCAGGGTCAACTATTTTTGCGATATAGGTCTTATCAAAGTGTTTTATAAAAGTGGAGAGACGACGCGTAAGATCGGTTTTTTCATTATCTAAAATCCAGTCATAGAGACAGAAATAAGCTCGTAGATAGTCAGTAATGGTACTCGCATCCAGTGCCGGTAGTTCCTGGTTGAGGTGAACCCCAAAGGCGTAATGGATTGCATGACGAGTGCCCTTGCCTCCAGCTCTGCGAACCCCCTCTATCACAGAGTATAGTGAGCTCAACTGTGAAAAGGGTAACGGCGGTGTAACCAGTTCCCAGGGGACGACCTGTTCGGCAGCTGAAGTGATAAACTCCATGGCCATCTCAGCCAATGGATCAGATTGATTCAGAGTTTCATTTGCCGCCAGTTTTTGCAGGTATTGAGCATCCAGCTCAACAGTAAAATCCCCCACAGAACTGTCTCTGACAAACCAGACCATGGGCGTTTTTTCCTCTACCTGCCCCCCCCACTGTGCCTGTACCAGCTGGCATATTTCTCCAGGCGGCAAACCCGCCATCTCAATTTCAACACCCACCCGGCGCTCTTCGCCATTTTCAGCCAATGCATCGGCTGGCAACCAGCTAGCGGGTTCAGCGGGTTTTATTTCTTGCACAGTGGCAACCCTCCTAACTCTACTCAAATCTTGCGGGTAAATATCATGCACTGAAAAATCAAACCGACGCTACAAATCCAGTAATCACTTTCAGTTTCGTATGTTTAGGCTGTATTAACACTAATAAATTCCAGTGCCTTACGAGAACTTACCCGGCTCCCGTCTTGACGCAATCCAGATGACACCTGAAGCCAATCGAGAACCCAGCTAATCACCGTGACACAGATAATTTAAAGATTCAATTTGTAAAGGTGTTAGCGATATTCCATCCACGCTTTACGACGTCACTTCAAGATTGAAAAATCACAAATACCCGTTCAATTGAACTAAGTTATAAGTATTGTCCCGCATGGATAATTCTTAATGTTTCGGCTACCATGCGCGGCTGCGCCACCCCATATTAGTTTTCTCTTGCTTGCAGGCGCGCGTCTCCTTTAAGGAATTCCTAAACATGATCAGTGATGCTAACCAGGTATTTCTTCTTATAGGTGCCGCTGGCCTGATGATGGCCAGCAACCGCTTTCGTTTTGACGTGGTCGCCATGCTGGTGGTGTTAGCCCTCATGCTAACCGGTATTTTAACCATAGAAGAGGCCATTTCAGGTTTTGGCAGCCCGGTGGTTATTTTGGTTGCCGGGCTATTCGTCATCGGGGATATGTTATCCCGCACCGGTGTGGCAAAGTCCGTTGGAGACTTGATTTTGCGCCATGGGGGTAATAGTGAAACCCGCCTGCTGGCACTGATTATGATCTCCGCAGCCACCATTGGTGCGTTTGCCAGCTCTACCGTTGTCGTCGCACTGCTAATCCCCGTGGTACTGCGAGTTTGTGCAGAAACCAACCTCAATGCTTCGCGTATGCTGATTCCGATGTCCTACGCCTCACTGATCTCGGGCATGCAAACACTGATTTCTACCGCTCCCAATATTGTGGTTCATGAAGCCCTGAAAGATGCTGGCTACAACGGCTTTAATTTTTTCAGCTTCACGCCGGTAGGTCTTTCTGTTTTAGGGGTCTGTATTCTCTACATTTTGTTGGTTGGGCGGCGCCTGTTAGGCAAAAAAGCGGGCGAGTCAAATTCCACCAAAATGGTTAACCGTACCGTCGAAGACCTCTGGCTAGAACACGCCCCTGGTAGTAGTTACCGTCTGCTACAGGTAACCAGTGACTCAGAACTTGTGGGTCTATCGCTGGCCGACAGTCAGTTGGAAACTCGCTATAAAGTACGTATTGCCGGTATATTTCGTAAAAATATGAAAGGCAAGAAGCGTGTCGCTGCACCTTCACCAGAAGTTGAAATTACCAAAGGTGCTACCCTGCTTGCACTAGGCAACCCAGCCAATATCGACCAGATGGCCAGAGAAAATCACCTGCCTGTTCTACCTCCAGAGCAAAGCGACCCACAACGCTGGCTCTGGGATATCAGTGGTGCCACTATTCTGATTCATCCCGACTCCCAACTTTCGGGTAAATCACTTCGTGAATGTGAGTTTCGCTCCAGCTATGGTGTGCACGTGCTGGGTATCCGCCGTAATTTCTCTCCGCTAAAAGACTATGAAGATGCCAATTTGCAGACAGGTGACAGCCTGTTTGTAGTAGGGCACTGGAGTAAAATCCAGCAACTCAGTCAAAAACTGCATGACTTTGTGGTGATGGAATTACCACGAGAGCATGAGAATATCGTCCCCTCCTATGATCGCCTTGGACTTTCGCTGCTTATTGTTTTAGCAATGGTATTACTCACTCTGTTTAATATCGTACCGTTGATTCCTGCCGTTTTAATGGCTGTTTTTGCCGCAATTACCAGCCGCTGCTTGACGGTCGAGGAAGCCTATCGATCGATAAACTGGAGTGCTCTGGTGTTAATTGGTGGGATGCTGCCACTCGCTCAGGCCTTAAACAAAACGGGAGGCATACAAATGGTGTCGGATGCTCTGATGACACTCTCCTCAGGATCCGGCCCCTATATGTTAATGACACTGGTGTTCTTTCTAACAGCCAGTATTGGTCTGGTGCTTTCCAATACCGCTTCGGCGGTTCTGGTTTCGCCTATTGCAATCTATGCTGCCACCGCCTTTGGTGTATCGCCCTACCCCTTTGCCGTGGCCGTGGTGATTGCCGCCTCCTCGGCTTTTTCAACACCGGTGGCAACACCCGTGGTCACACTGGTAGTTGAGCCCGGCCGTTATCGTTTTGGGGATTTTCTTAAAACAGGGTTACCGTTACTGGCCCTGACCTATCTAACGACATTACTTGTTGCTCCGTGGATATTTCCGTTTTATCCCAATGCCGGTTAGTACACTAAAAGTATGGTTGTAAAAAGTTAGATTTAAGCTGAAGCTGACTCTAAAAAAGCCACGCGATTTCCACCAGTACTTTTTGCCTGATACATGGCCTGGTCGGCCCACTGGATCAACTGCTGTTCATCGTCCCCGTTCTCAGGGTATTGGGCTATACCTATACTTGGAGCGAGGTATAGTTCGATACCATCCACCTCATAGGGTATTTCCAGTTCAGTCCTTATTTTCTCAGCGATCATCGTCACATCCTGATGGTCACCGGTACTATTAAGTAAGACCAAAAATTCATCACCTCCAAGTCGACCAACGGTATCGGATGCACGCACCAACTCTTTCAGGCGAAGTGCAATCCTGCGCAGCAAATTATCACCAACCGAATGACCATAATTATCATTAACCGACTTAAAGCCATCCATATCGATAAACAGAATTGATAATTGAGACTGATCTCGTCGCGCTCGCTTCAATGCAATCTGCAAGCGGTCTAGTAATAGGGCACGATTAGGCAAATCTGTCAGGGAATCATGACCCGCCAAATGGTGAAGTCTCGCCTCCATTTGCTTGCGATCAGTGATGTCGTGGGCGACCGCGATTCTAACCTGATGCCTTTCCGACCAACGCGCTGACCACAGCACATCGACGGAATGACCAAACTTATGTACCCAGCGATTTTCAAAATTAGGGCTGAGCTCACCCGCTAGCAAGGCATCAACAGTTTGCAGGGTTTTTTCCTGATCCTCTGGGTGAACAAATGACAGCATGGGTTTGCCCAATACTTCCTGTGGTTGGTAGCCAAAGATACGTTCAAAGGCCGCACTGACAAAGAGGAAGCGCCCTTCACGATCAACCACACATACAGCATCCAGCATTAAATCCATTACTTCGGGTAAACTGAGCAAGGCATCAGTATTCATAGAGCAGTATACCTGTAAAACTTTGTTGTTTGATCAATTAACGACCAGTCAATCTGCATCCCCTTGCTGACCAATAAAAAACACAAAATATAAATATATCGGAGTGCGACCTAAGATTAGAACGAATTCCAGTTTCCCGAAAACTTGTTTACAGTATCACTCAATCAATATACCACTGCATCATTTTGTGTATTTAAGCATTTTTTTCTGTACACCGCATAGAGTTGCCTACAGGTTGAAAATGTGTGAGCATTCAATTTATGAATCTCTCTATATATCAGAATAAAATAACATAATTATGAATGAAGTCCGAGATCTATTCTGTGAACATCAAGGCACTAAACTTAATGGCAAAATAGCCCTGCCCTCGGACCCGGGCCCGCATCCTACTGTGATGCTTATGTATAGCGCCATGGGTCTAACGGAATTTGTTGTCGATCGAATCACTCGACTCGCAGAACAAGGCTACATCGCCATAGCTACCGATATGTACGGTGGCGGAATTGGCTTTAACTCCACAGAGAGAGAAGCCGTAGGACCTTATTTCTCTCAGTTTCTGAATGATCCTCAGCTGTTGCGTTCACGCGTTGTACACTGGTTTGATTTCATCAAGGCACTGCCCGAGGTTGACCCATCCCGGATCTCAGCTGTCGGTTATTGTTTTGGGGGGCGTTGTGTTCTGGAACTTGCCCGTAGTGGTGCAGAGGCTAAGTCCGTAGTCAGTTTTCATGGCCTATTAAGTACTGAATCACCCGCCAAAGTTAATAAAATCAAAGCTAAAGTTGCAGTTTATACCGGCGGCAAAGACCCCTATGCCCCCATTGAGCAGGTGGATGCCTTTCGTGAAGAAATGAATATCGCCAATGCGGATTACCAGATTACGCTGTTCAGTGACGCCTACCATTCATTCACTGACCCCGAAGCCAATGAACCTGAAAGTAGTGGAATGCAATTTGATCCTCTGGCCGAGCAATTATCGTGGAATGGCATGCTAGTATTACTTAAGGCAACCATGGGCTAATCAATTCGAATTCCTTTAAGTATCTCGATTTTTCCTTATGAGGCGTTCCGAAAAAAGATAACTCCCCCAAAGCACTGACGAAACTGTTAAGATGAAAGCTGTTGCCATAAAACCCATTTGTTAAGTGAGCCCAGTCATGTGTTTAGCGAGGTCTCGTTGCTTTTTATCCTTATTATTTCTCGGATTGTTCTGTTTGCAGTATCCGTTGCAGGCACAGCCACAAACTGAGCGCAACTCAGCGCAACTCGAACTACTGGTGCCTTTAATTGGCACCTGGACAGGAGAAATCAGCGGTAAACCTACTGAATTTATGTTGTGGGAGAATCACTACAACAATTCGAGCCTCGTTGGCATATTGATATGGGGAGACTGTGTTAGCGCGCTGGAGCTAAGTAATCTCAGCACCGATATTCCACTCGGACTAGAAATTGCCGACAAACTCGGCCTAAGCAGCAAGGAGTATATTTTCGGTTTCACCGATGAACTGACAGGCACTGCCAGCAATCGTCTACAAGTCGATGATAACCAGTGCTACGACAGGCCCTTCTGGAAAAAAACACTATTCACACAGCAATTTTTTGTCAGCAATAACGACATGGATCAATTGCGTATTACCAAATTCCCCTATCGCTCATTCCACAGTGATATTTTTCGAAAGAACAAACCCTCCTCCCGACTGGCAAGAGGTCTAAAAAAGGCCAATATGGGTAGTGATTTACCCAACTTCAAAAAAGCACTAAGCGCTATTTGCGATCCGTCTATCACCTACACTATCAGCAACCCCGTTAAGGACAGCGAAAACACTCGCACTCGATACTGCACCTTACATCGCGTGTTTCCTGTTTCCGAATAAACCGATAAATCAACAGCAATTTACTTCCCAATCATTCTGGTGAGAACTGCGCAAACAGTTCCTCACCGGTTAATTCTTTGGTTGGGTTGCTAAAATCGTAATATTCAGGCTTTTCCTCTATAAACACCTGATGATCAAAGACCACATTCAAGCCATCATCAAACAAACCTACAGGAATTATATACTGACTATTTCCCTTAAGCTTAAAAAACAGGTGGGTTCCACATTGAGTACAAAAACCGCGCTCAGCCCAGTCGGAAGATGCATAGCTACTAATGCTCTCTTCCCCGGAAAATTTAACGTCGGTATGACAGTCAACCGCAAATAATGGCCCACCGCCCCACTTACGACAGGTGCTACAGTGGCAGGCGCCTACGCTTTGTGACATTGTGGCAGCCGCAATTTCGACCGAGCCACAGAGGCATTGTCCTTTTGCTTGGGTTAATTCAGCCATTTTTTCTCCTTTAACGGTAACTGTGTAAATCCATGAAATGAAAAACAGCAAACAAATTATTTAATTTTTTAAATCACCACCAAATGATTCGGCAATTCATTTTTTTCACTCGTCGCAGGCATATGCTCAGCTAGCAACTCCCCACAGGCATTAATACAATCGATTAGGCCCTGCTGAGTCTCACCGAGCTTTATTGCTGTGGTCAGATGATCAACAATACCCTGCCACTGCTCCTGCGGCACATGCTGGTCAATGCCGCGGTCGGCAATAATTTCTACATAGCGTTCGGCTTCAGCAATAAAAATCAAGACACCGGATTCGCCTTTGGTATGGTGCAGGTTATTGTCCAGAAACTGTCTACGCGCAAGATTTGCTGCTCGCCAGTTTCTGACGGAGCGAGGAATCAGGCGAAACAGGATAAAAGGCAATCTGAGAATGACTGCGAAGACTATGAATACGCCTAGCTGCGCACCCAGCACTTCTAAAGTGTTCAACCACAACCCGAGCGCCCACATCATACCCGGTACCACCAGTGCAATCAGTGCAGCCCAAAGCGTCGGGATATAACGATAATCATCGGCCTGTCTGGCAAGTACAGCCACCAATTCGGCATCCGTGTTTTTTTCTACGCTTTGAATAGCATCGTTAACCGCATCCAATTCACTTTGTTTAATAATGCTCATTGCTTACCATCCTCCCGAGGCACCGCCGCCGCCAAAGCCGCCGCCTCCACCGCCAAAACCACCACCACCGAAACCACCACTTCGACCTCCGCCAAAGCCACCACCGTAATAACCTCCGGAACGACGATATCCCGAGCTACGCATACCAAAGGGCATTACCGCAGAGAGAATCGGCCAGAATATGATAGCGAACAGAATAAACAGCCAAGCTCGATTTTTACTGTTGCCACGCTGTGGTTGCTTCATGGCGTACTCGCCGCCCAGTGCATCAATAATGGCAGTAACGCCTTCGATAATGCCCCGTTCAAACTGGCGTTTTTTAAACGCCGGTTGAATGACGGTTGTAATAATATTGCTGCTAATAGCATCGGTTAACGTGCCCTCCAGCCCGTAACCAACTTCAATACGAATTTTACGCTCGGCCCTGGCAACGATTAACAACACGCCGTTGTCTTCACCTTTCTGACCTATACCCCAGTGGCGACCCAATTGGTAGCCAAACTCTTCGATGGTATATCCCTGAAGGTCCGGCAGTGTAACGACGACAAGCTGATTGCTGGAGGCATTGTCGTGCGCTTCCAGTTGTTGTGATAGCTGCGCTTCCGTAGTACTGTCGAGAAAACCCCCGAGGTCAACCACCCTGCCTGTCAAAGGTGGAAATTCGGGTTCAGCAAAACTTAAACCTGATAACAAAAAAACCAGAAAAAAAACAGCCAGCTTGGAGCGGAATAAAGCACTACTCGTCCCTGGCATAAGCACATTACTCAAAACTAACCTCCGGCGCCTGCTCAGCATTACTACTGGTAGCTTGATAGTTCTCACGAATCGGCATATCGCTGTAAAGGAACATATGCCAGAGCTTACCCGGGAAAGTTCGAATTTCAGTGTTATACAGCTCTACCGCGGCAATAAAGTCGCGTCGGGCAACACTGATACGGTTCTCGGTGCCCTCCAGCTGAGATTGCAGGGCAAGAAAATTCTGGTTGGATTTAAGATCAGGATAGCGCTCAACAACCACCATCAAACGGCTGAGTGCACCGCTGAGTTGTTGCTGTGCGGCCTGAAACTGTTGCAGCTTCTGTGGATCGTTGACCAGATTGGCATCCACCTGCATGGAGGAGACCTTGGCGCGGGCTTCGGTAACCGCAGTCAGGGTTTCTTTCTCCTGAGCAGCGTAGCCTTTTACCGTCGCCACCAGATTCGGCACCAGATCCGCTCGACGCTGGTATTGGTTTTCAACCTGTGACCAGCTGGATTTTACCTTCTCATCATAGGTGGGAATATTGTTAACGCCACAGGCGCTCAACATCGCGACTAGACACAGCAAAATGCTTAAACGTTTGATCATCGTTGCTTCCTTTTAAAGTTACCGCTTGCTGATGATTATTTCAGTGATTGAGGAGGTGTTGTACGACCTCCCTGTACCAGCGCTGGCTAGCATACCTGCCCTGACTGCTCGGGTCCATGCCAGCACAGGACCCTGTCAAATAATCCATTGGATTAAAACCTTCCTGGTCCTAAACAAACTGTGGCAAGTGCAGAGTTGAGAGCTTTAAATCTCATCAGTAAATGGGCACACTATTGGTTAAGCCAGTCGTTAGAAAAAGTATATGGCAGATTTTTTTCAAAGCCGGAAAGCAATGCTATGTATTTACACTACCTTGACACGTCACCAACCCAGAAGACCCTGTTATTAAACAGTGTTGGTCAGCGGTGCGTTGAGCTGTGTATTTTACCCAATGAAGATGACAGTTTTAGTCTGGTGGCGATGGCCGGTGAAACCGGTAAACAACCAGCAAAGCTCAAAGTGCAGGGGCCATTCCAGTTTCGCGATCAGGCAGTTGCTGCGCGCTCGGCAATTGCGGCTTCATTGCTCAAAGTCGGTTTCAGTATTGATGAGCATTCACCTTCACAGTGGCGACTGGCTGCCCAGCGCATCATTCGAGAGTTACGGCTATCACGCCACCAACATTCAGTAGATTGCGAGTTTGATCCCGATAATGTGTTTCTGGATTGGTAGATATTCAGCGAGTCTTATTCCTCCGACTGAGCATCCGCTTCCAGCATCTCAGTCGCATCTCGAAGCGTTCGTGTCGCAAGCTGAGTCTCTTTCAAAAACAGCACCAGTGATACAATTAGTGACAGCATAGCCAGTACGAAAAACATCACCACACCGCCCCCCATATTAATCCCCCAGTAACTACCGACAAATAAGGTGACCACCAACATACAAACCAGTAAACCGGAAAACGTACAAAAACCAATCGACCTGTTATTCAATTGAATCCGTCGATGCAGCGCGTTTAGCTCTTTATTATTGCGCTCAATCAACGCTGAATCTTTTAATCCTAAACTTCGTCGTTCCACCACCCTTGAGCGATCGACAATTCGACCAAGCCGCCCCGACATTACATTGAGAAACCCGGCAATACCCGCCAGTAAAAATACCGGGGCTACGGCGAGCTGGATAATATGGGACAGGCTTGAAAGGCTGGATATAGTGGCTAATGGTTCCATAATAGGTCTGCGCTCTTTATTATAGCGGTTATTGTAAATGGTGATCGCCTCGCCCAAAAGTCTTAAGTCTGAAACCATGCCCACAACCAGCAAACAGACCACCGCTACACTTCGCTATCTGGCACCTACCCGTGAGAAACCGATTTACCTCGCCTCCAAAGGCGGCGTGGATGATAGTCATAATATTGGTATGACCTTTGAATCTCACACCGTCACAATTTTCGATGCTCGCTTAATGCAACCCGCTGCCAGTATAGACCAACAGGGTTTTGAGCTGATACCGCACAATACAGCCGTACAGGACTTTTATGCTCTGCAAGGTGATTATTATGCCTATGAACAGGAAATTTGTGAGCGCGTATTAGCGGCCACTGGTGGCATTGAAGCACTAGTCTTTGACCACACCCTCCGCTCCGATTGCTTTGCCATTCGCGATAGACAGACAACCCGCGAACCAGCCAATTTTATTCACAATGATTACACTGATGCATCAGCCCATCAACGTCTGGTAGATATTGTCGGTGAGACAGAAGCGGTAAGGCGTTCACAACAACGCTTTGCCATCATTAATCTGTGGCGCACTATCAATGGTGTGGTCTGGAATAGCCCGATGACCTGCTGTGACGCTGACACCATTGCCAACGCCGATATGGTCGCCGTCGAACGCCGCGCCGCTGACCGAACTGGCGAAGTGGAGTTTGTAAACTGGAACCCGGACCACCGGTGGTATTACTACCCCGAGATGGATTTAGATGAGGCCCTGCTTATCAAGACCTTTGACTCGGCCAGTGACAGCGTAAGTCGCTGCATCCACACCGCCTTTGACAATCCATTAGCGCCAAAGAATGCCCCCGCCCGTGAAAGCATTGAGTCACGACTGTTGGTTTTCTACTAATCGCTTGTTATCTGTTTACTTGATGGGCAAGCATCAGGCTATCGACCAACCCCCATCCACGGGTAACAACACACCGTTAATATAGGATGCCGCTGGTGAAAGCAGAAATAGAATGGCAGCCGCCAGCTCCTCTACGTATCCCGGCCGGCCCATTGGTATTCGCTTTACAGCTTCGGCCACAACCGGACTGTCAAGGAATTCCGAGGTTCGTGGACTATGCGTCATACCAGGAGCAACAGCGTTGACTCGCGGTTTACCATCGTAGCGGGTAGCCAAAAAACGCGTAAAACCGGTTACACCACTTTTGGCGGTAGGATAAAATGATGCGATAGTCTTACCACCACCCTGAAAGTTACCGGCGATTGACGTAATGTTTACGATGCTTTCTGCCATACTCGCCGCCTGATCGAGCCACTGAGTAGTAACCTGCTCCATACTCCCTAATGAGGCCTCGAGGTTACTTAAAAACGTATCATCGGAATGGCTCGAAGGCCCGGCATTATTGACAAGATAGCGACAGCAGCCAAAAGCTAGTGTCTCAGCCCAGGCCTTGGCAATTGCGTCTGAATCAGTAACATTAACCGTCACCGCTAACGCCCGGCCTCCAGCAGTTTCTATCTCATTGGCGGTGGCTTGAGCTGCTGCAGCCACCATATCCCACACCGCTACCGCGAGGCCGGATTTAGCTGCAGCCAATGCCGTTGCCTTACCAATACCACTGCCACTACCCGTAATGGTTACTACATCTCCGGAATTAAAACCCAGAGCACTCATATCATAAAGCGGGCTCTGGACTGGTTTGATAACGTTTTTATTAGCCATAATACTCCGTCAGCCATTAAATCGAACGCTACACTCTCCCATCAAAAGTGCTGCATTTTTCTGTGGAATGATCTCTGATGATACATTCAGGCTACATTACAACGCTTGTCGTCTGTCAGCGGGTCACTTTGCCAACCAGATTTCGCTAAGCGGCATTCTGTCTGAGGGTTGTTCCTTCTCCCGAAAATTTTCGTCGAGCAATCCCGGATCACCAATTTTACCCAGCGCAAAGCCCATCATTACCGCCTCTGTTTCAGTGTCCAGCTTAAAATATTCGGCAATAGCTTCATGCTTAATACCTGCCATGCCATGGGTATACAGGCCCTCCTTCACCGCTTGAACAGTCATCGCCATCCAGGCAGCCCCGCAGTCCAGAGCGTAACTGCTATTATCCTTACCGTTTTTTGCAAATTGTTTTTTGCCCACCAGAAAACCAATCACCGGAGCGTTACTGGCCCACTGCTGATTCACATCCACTAACAGCCCGAGATAATCCTCAAAGGTTTCAGTATTGCTGGTATAGAAACGCCAGGGTTGTTCGTTGAAACAGGAAGGACTCCAGCGCGCGGCCTCAATTAGACGGGTCAATATCTCGTCACTAACAGGCTCGGAAGAAAAGGCTCTCGGCGACCAACGGTCAACTAGCTCCGAAGACACCCCTGCAATGGATTGACGATTAGTTTTCATATCTGACTCCTTAAGCACTATGGTGGATTTTTAAAACAACAGATGGATTACTCTATCAATTTTGTTAATGTTTAACAGGTTCTGGAAGATCAAACCAGAGGGCCTCAAAGTCATCTTCCGCCGCTGTGACCGTCACCGTATCAATCGCAGACAACCCCAAGCCGTCTCCAGCTTGCAGACTCTGGCTTGCCACCTCTCCAGAGCCTTTGACCATATGGAGATAGCCTGCACGATTATCCAGCTCAATTAGCTCTTCTTGCCCTTTACTCAACCGGAGCCGGTACAGATTAACATCCTGATGAATCCGTAATGAATTGCCTCTGCCATCATCAGTTACCAACGGCGTTAGGCTGCCGGTCTGAGCAATATTTGCCTGTTGGTAACCGGGTTTCAAGCCGGTAAATTTTGGTTCAATCCAGATTTGCAGGAATTTTAATGGCTCAGATTTTGACGCATTGTATTCCGAGTGAGTAATCCCGGTGCCCGCAGTCATCAACTGCACCTCACCCGCAGGTACGATAAAACGGTTGCCGATACTATCTTCGTGTTCAATAGCGCCGTCCAGAATATAGGAGATAATTTCCATATCACGATGGCTGTGAGCATCAAAGCCAGCACCCGCTTTGACGCTATCATCGTTGATCACCCGTAATACCGAAAACCCCATATGTTGGCGATCATAGTAATTACCAAATGAGAAGCTGTGGCGGCTGTCAAGCCAACCAAAATTGGCGCGGCCACGCGCAGTTGCAGGTCGTAGATAGTGCATAACACAGCTCCTTGATTAACTTCTGAATATATTAGTGGACAACGCTGACGGCGAAAATCGCAATCTTTTGATTGATATGCCCGAATTATTTGATCATTACGGCATAGGCACCAATCTGACATAGGGCGAAAAAGGCACTATAGTGTCAAGAACAGGAGTGATAATAGGATCAAGGACTGATTTTCATCACTGTAAACCCCTGAACAAGAATAAGTACCGTAAGGAGTCATCGTTGGAATCTTTTGCCTGGCTTATCCCGGACCTCAGCAGGGGTGAATGGATCGTTCACGCTACGATATTTATCATTAATTTTTTATTGTTCTTTCTGGCTAAGCCCATTCTTTCGCGCATCGACAGCGACCCAGAGAAAGAGTCTCATATCAATATACTGCGCGGCCTGAATATCATGGTGATGGTACTGCAGGCTATTGATATCGTGCTACTGAGGATAACTACTGATTACGAACATTATTTTATAAAAAGTGGCCAGAGTCTGATGGCGGCTTACAGTGCGCTACTGATTTACAGTCTCTGTTCATTTTACTCACGTAAGAAATTCGGTATCGAGAAAGAACTCGACAAGCAAAGGATTTTTCATGAAACCTACAGTAGCCGAGTCATTGATATATCGCTGTTAGTCCTGATTGTATTTTCTACTATCTATGCCCTGATCATCATCTGGGATGCCAACAGCCTGCTGGAAACGACGGGGATTATCGGTATTTTTGTCGCCTTTCTTGCTTTTACCAGTAGTATCTGGGCCCCGGATCTTATCAGCGGTCTGATTATTCTGAATACGCAAATGCTGGAAGATGGCGACGTAGTCGTTATTGACGGCTACCCTGACGAATATATCATTAACAAGGTCTCATTTATTTACCTTATCCTGTACGACATTCGCAACAACCATCGTACCCTGATCCGCAACAGCCGTTTTATTCAGAGCAAAATTGACAACCTCAGTCGCGTTGCCAGCACTGATGGTATTCGCAAAAAACTCGCTTATCAGATTGGTTATCCCAACTTTAGTAATGTGGATGATCGTGAAGAAGCCTATAACCACTTTCAGCGTAAAATCGGAAAAATGTTTAAACGTGCCTTTGACCGCGCGAGCGAAGATGACAATATCTGTATCAATAGGAACAAGCCCTTTGAATGGGCACTGAGTGAAACAGGTAAATATGCGCTGGAATATTCACTCTGGTTTTATCTGGAACGCATTCCAAAAACCAAAGTCACCGCCACTATCCGCAAGCACCTGATGCGCACGATCTACCGGGTTAATGAAGAGATCTATGCCGCTTCAGTCATCGAGGGTATTGATTTATCGACCCCGGATTTAAGTCAAATCCAATTACATTACGAGACATCAGCGAAGCCGAAAACAGCCAACGAGCGCGCGCCCACCCTATCAACGGGTTAGGCATAAGCTCCGCCTGCCAGGTTTAAAGTAAATCAGTTAGATACTACTTATTAACCGAGCATCTTGATAATGCTGGAAAAGTCCACCTGACCATTACCATTGCTAGCATGGGCCGAGTACAGACTTCTGGCTAATGCACCCATCGGGGTTGAGGATTTTGATTGAACCGCAGTTTCCATTGCCAAGCCCAAATCCTTGCACATCAGGTCTACCATAAAACCGGGTTTGTAATCGTTACTTGCGGGTGCATTTTCCATCACGCCGGGATAGGGGTTATACACTTCCAGTGTCCAGTTGCGACCAGAACTGGCTAGCATAATTTCTGAGAGTTTGGCGGGATCCATACCATTATCAACACCCAGTTTTAGTGCTTCAGAAGTCCCTACCATCAGCACCGACAACAGCATGTTATTGCAGATTTTAGCGACCTGACCAGAACCGTGATCGCCGGCATGGAAGATATTTTTACCCATACCTTCGAGAATCATTTTAGCTTTGACAAAGGTCTCTTCTGAACCACCGCACATAAAAGCCAAAGTGCCGGCTGCTGCTGCTGCAACACCTCCCGAAACCGGCGTATCCATCACCGCTATACCTTTTTCGTTAGCAGCTAACGCTACCATACGGGCAGTGGCAGCGTCGATGGTGCTGGAATCCAGTAAGATCGTATCTGGTTTAACGCTATTCAGTAATCCGTCTTCAGCCAGGTAAACCATTTCGACATGTTTACCTGCGGGTAACATGGTCACCACATAATCTACATCACTGGCAGCAATGGAGGCAGATTCAGCTGAAGCCGCTCCCGCATCGACCAGTTGCTTAACGGCCTCAGGCACCAAATCAAATACTGTGACCGCATGCCCAGCCTTCAACAGATTCATGGCCATAGGGCCACCCATATTGCCCAAACCGATAAATGCAACTTTTGCCACGTGACTCTCCTGTTTTATGGTGTTAGTGCCAGCTTTTGGTCGGCAGTTTAAAACGATATTTAAATGTCACTCAGGGGATTTTCATCCCAGGGTGGTGTAACCATTTGCGCTAACAAACTGCCAGGTACATCGGCCACGGAGTCAAACTGCCAGCGTGGCTGTTGATCTTTATCGATCAGCAAGGCACGTACACCTTCAGCAAACTCAGGGTGACGAACGACATTAGTCGCCAGCATTAATTCAAATCGAAACACATCGTCCAGCGACATATCAGCAGTCAGTTTCAGTGCCTGGTAAATATTGCAGGCACTAAGGGATGAACCATGCGCCAGCGCCTGCGCACCTTTTTGCAACCACTTATCCTCAGAGTCGTAGTTTTCAATGGCATCCACAATCGCTGGTAGATTATCGAAATCGGTGAGCTTTTGAATTACATCAAAGTGCGGCTCGATATTGCCCGCCGGTTTCTCATCGTCAGCAGCTTCCGCCCGTGCCGTCAGTAAAATTTTGACAAGGCCGGAATCAAGCTCAGGATTACCGGTCCACTCCAGTGACAGTAACTCGTCAATGCAGGCTTCTTTCTGTTCCTGTGGAATAAAGTGGTCGGCGTAATCCACAAACAAACAATCCGCCGCATTCATGGAGGCAGCCGTTAGGGCCAGGTATAAACCGGTACGACCGGGGGCACGATTAAGAAACCAACTACCGCCAACATCAGGAAATAAACCGATGGTAATTTCCGGCATCGCCATACGGGTTTTTTCGGTCACGATACGGTGACGACAGCCCGCCATTAAACCCAGACCACCGCCCATCACAATACCGTGCCCCCAGCAGATTATGGGTTTGTGGAATTGATGAATCAGGTAATCCAGACGGTACTCACGGGCAAAGAAATTTTCCGCGTACTCACAGGGACCACCAACATTATCGATGGCCGAGTGGTAGAGTTTTTGCACATCGCCGCCGGCACAGAAAGCCTTCTGCCCCGCTCCCTGTAGAAATACCGCAGCAATATCACTACTGTCCTGCCAAGCCGTTAACTGCTCAAGCAGCAACTCAACCATTTCAATGCTGAGCGAGTTAAGGGTTTTCTCCTCATTGAGCGTGGCAAAGGCCAGCAGCTTGCCACCCGCTGTGGGCTTGGTCTCAAAAATAACGGGCTCAGATAAAACCGGCGATTGAGCAGAATCACTCATTACGCATTTTTCCATTCGGGTTTACGTTTTTCCAAAAAGGCAGCCACGCCTTCTTTCTGGTCCTGGCTGTCCCACAACTTCACAAACAACTCGCGCTCTTTGGTGAAGGCAGAGTTCAAAGTTTGCGAACGTGCCGCCATAATCAATTCTTTACAGAAGCGAACCGAGGTTGGGCTTTGGCCTTCCACTTTGCTGACCAGCTCCATCGCTTTTTCAACGACCGTTCCAGTTTCAACCACTTCAGAAATCAAGCCTATTTCCAGCGCTTTATCCGCTTTAATGCGCTCACCTAAAAGCACCATGCGCTTGGCCCACTGCTCACCCACCAACCAGGCCAAATGTTGTGTACCGAGTCCAGCAGGTAATAAACCAACGGTACATTCTGGCAAGGCCATTTGTGCCTGTTGCTCGGCAATACGGATATCGCAGCACATGGCCACTTCCAACCCGCCACCCATCGCAAAACCGTTAATGGCTGCCACGGAAACACCGGTGTAGTTGGTCAGCGCTTCAAAGGCTTCACCAAACTTCTGGCAGAACTCAAAGGACAATCCTTTATCGTCGTGGTTAAAGCGATTTAAATCAGCACCAGCCGAGAAAAATTTATCTCCACTGCCAGTGAGAACCAGCCCATAATTATCTTTGTCCGCATTGAGTTCATTGATCGTGTCTTTCAGAATTTGCAGACTTTCGGGGGTCCAGGTATTAGCGGGCGGGTTGTTAATAGTCAGTAAGGCAATATGGCCTTTTTTTTCTACGGTCAGTAAATCGCTCATCGAATAATCTCCAGTGCACCTTCCAGTAATAGGCGGCGTGAAATAATCACCCGCATGATTTCGTTAGTACCCTCAAGGATTTGATGCACGCGACAATCGCGCACAAATCGCTCCATGGGGTACTCCTTGATATAGCCATAACCGCCATGCAGTTGCAGGGCTTCGTTACAAATATTGAAACAGACATCGGTGGCAAATCGCTTGGCCATCGCACAGTACGTGGTGGCGTCGCTATCTTTGTTATCCAGTTTAAAGGCCGCCAGTCGAACCATTTGCCTCGCAGCGACCAGTTCGGTAGCCATATCGGCCAGTTTGAACTGGGTAATTTGAAAGTCGGCAATAGCCTGATTGAATTGCTTGCGCTCCTGCACATAGGCTGTAGCAGTTTCCAGAGCCGCTTGCGCCGTACCTATTGAACAAGTTGCGATATTTATGCGACCGCCATCCAAACCTTCCATCGCGATCTTAAAGCCCTGCCCTTCCTCGCCGAGGCGATTGGCAAGAGGGACACGAACGCTGTCAAAGGAGATGGCGCGGGTCGGCTGGGAGTTCCAACCCATCTTTTCTTCCAGTTTGCCGTACTCAATCCCTTCGAGATTAGCCGGTATAGCAACGGCAGTAATACCTTTAGGGCCCGGCTGCCCAGTACGCAGCATCACCACGAGAATATCGGTATCACCGGCACCGGAGATAAACATTTTGCTGCCGTTGATCACATAGTCGTCACCCTCGACTACGGCACTGGTACGCAGAGAAGCGGCATCCGAGCCCGCACCCGGCTCAGTCAAACAATAGGAAGCCAGCTTTTCACCAGCGACCAAATCCAGGCACCATTTTTCAATAAGTGCCGATTGCCCGTATCGGGCTATCATATTGGTCGCCATATTGTGGATGGTGAGAAAGGCCGTGGTGGAAGTACAGCCTTTGGCCAGCTCCTCGACGATTACGCTGGTGTCGAGGCGGCTGAGGTTCATGCCGCCCGCTTCTTCCGGGCTATAGATTCCCATAAAACCAAGCTCACCAGCTTGCTTGAGCGCATCCTTGGGGAATATATGTTCAGCGTCCCATTGTGCAGCGTTGGGCGCGAACACGCCCTCAGCAAACGAGCGCGCCGCGTCCTGGAAGGCCAACTGGTCTTCGTTTAATGAAAAATCCATAGTGGCAGCTTTTTGTTAATTTTATGGCTATGAGTGTTATTTAATTTTGTCGATAACCTTGGCGAACAGTACCTCGTCAGCGGGAATTTCCTTGGTTTTTTCCAGTGGCTTGGAAATCCAGGAGATATTCACCAGATCCTGCCAAGTGATATTATTATTGGTGCTGTTGCCACCCCAGGAACCACAACCCAGTGAGAAAGTCTGGCGCATGCCGTTCCAGAGATTACCACTGTTAGAGGCCGCTTGGGGCTGTCGTACCATCACCCGTGAGGTTTTGGTTTCCATGCCGTATTTCAGAATATTGTCATCATTGTAGGAGTAGATACCACAGGAGTGCCCCTGCCCCTGATAAGCCTGAATGCGGTTAGTCAGATCAACAGCTTCATCCATATTGCTTATTTTGTAGTAAGCCATGGTGACAGACATTTTCTCACCGGAGAACGGGAAGTCTGCACCGGCACCAGTCTCAGGCACCATAAAAAAGGTTTTGTCCTCAGGCAGATCAAAACCCGCCATTTCTGCAATGACAGAGGCGGGTTGTGCAACGATCTTCGAGTTAACGTGACCGTCTTCCCAGATAACGCCTTGAAGCTTGGCTTTCTCTTCATCATTCACCAGATAACCGCCTTGGGCTTGCAGTTTTTCAGTCAACGCGTCGTAAACCGAGTCGAAGACCAGTACTGCGTTATCGGAGGAGCAGGAGGCCGCCAGATCCAGTGTTTTGGAGATGCGGATTTTCTCTGCCGCTTCATCCAGATCCGCCGTATCATCAACTACAATACAGGCATTACCCACACCCACACCCAACGCAGGAGTGCCCGAAGAATAGGCCGCAGTAACCATAGCCGCACCGCCAGTGGCCAGTACGCGATCACACTGCTTCATTAATTCGGCAGTGCCTTCCAGTGAAGGGGTATCAATGCTGATGACCAGGTCTTCAGGCGCGCCCAGTTGCTTGATCGCAGAACGCATCAGATCGGCGATTTTCTTGTTGGTTAGCTTGGAGCGTGGATGCGGGGCCAGAATGATAGAGTTTCTGCCCTTAACCGCAGAAATGGCTTTGATAACCGGTGTGGCTTCAGGATTGGTACAAGGGATCAAGGCCCCAACAACACCAACAGGCTTAGCCACTTTAATCAGGTTGCGTTCTTTATCTTCTTCAATCACGCCAACAGATTTGTCATCAATGATGTCCATCAGCGTCGCGCGAGTCTTGCGATTGATCTTGAGGAATTTACCGTCATAGTTGCCGAGCTGCGTTTCATCGACAGTAAACTGTGCAATCTCTTCCGAAACACCAGGACGCGCCACAGCCCAGACCATAGCCGTGATCAATTCATCGACCTGTTCCTGCGTGTAAGTTTCAAGTACAGCTTGAGCTTTGCGTGAGCGCTCAATAAGAGCGGCAATTTCAGCCTGGGCTTCATTAGTCGTGTTTTCGGTAGTCATAAGCTCTGGTCCTGCCTGAGATTGTAGTAATGGTTTATTCAAGTTCATCCGCTCAGCCCGCCTGTTACCTTAATACCTGAAGGGTTGGGCTTAGCCTGGTTGGAGCAGCTAACAATTGAACTTTAAAACAGCGGGTAACGTTATCATAGCAATACGCCCTCAAGAATTGATTTAATTGCGTAATTGATGGACTATATTGCGCGGCAGAGATTCTAGCATAACTCAAGCTGTATTCAATTTTTCCTAACAGATCAGTCAGTTACGATGCCTATCACTTCACAGTGGCCACTGCCAACCGACGGAATAAGATTTGTTGTCCCCGAATTTATCATTCAGGGAATGGCCGATAACCCTCTCACCAGTGGCTGCTATCCAGTTGCCATGGGCTACTATCCCAGCGCCTTTGGCCACCGTATGGAGCGGCAACTGCACAATGACCACCTGATTATTTATTGCACCGAGGGCAAGGGCATTGTCACTGCAGCCAATACCAAGAGCGTCATCGAGTCCGGTGATATGCTGGTGTTGCCCAAAGGTATCAGCCACCACTATCAGGCCATCAACGATAAGCCCTGGAGTATTTACTGGATACACTTTGGCGGGGAGCTCTGTGAACAGTTTCTCGCACCTTTAATCAAAGAAGGCGATAGTTACACAGTATTAAAACTGAGCGGACAACCCCGTATTGTCGCCGACTTTGAAACACTGTTGGATGTAAGGCGCAGCGGTTACAACCCGCGCAGTTTTATCCACGCCAGTAACCTGCTGCGACAAATTCTCAGCTATCTTGGCGCGATCAACCCGCTGACCAAAACCCGTGAAGGGATTCACTTTGATCTGGATATGGTGCATGCCTTTATGCAGGAACGACTGCACGGCCAACTGGCGTTGGATGAACTGGCTGCCAGAGTCAATTTGTCCAAATACCACTTTTCCAGCAAGTATAAGGAAATCACTGGACAATCCCCCATTCAGCATTTTCTGCATTTGAAAATGGAGCACGCCTGTTATCTACTGGATATCTCCGGCAACAGTATTAAGGAAATCAGCCGCAATCTGGGTTATGAAGATAACTATTACTTTTCTCGCCTGTTTAAAAAGATCATTGGTGTTTCACCGCGACAGTACCGGCAGTTACGACGGGGTTAGGATTAACCAGTGACATAAATGGATAACACCGAGAATTGTAAGTTATGTGAATTTCTTAGCATGCGACCGGTCTCACTCTCACTAGCAGCCAAGTTCATGCTAAGCTAGGAATTAATTTCAAAATAGTACAATATTTAACTTCAATAAACTGATTTATCCTATTGATATAAATAGACTTATTACAAGAGCTGTATAGATGAGAATTCACTTTAACACGCTGTTCCGTCACATTTCTCTCCCGCTGTTACTCGCACTGCTGGTTGCAGCTCCCGCTTTTGCAAAGCTGGATACTCCAGCCGAAGCGATTAGTTTTACCGAGCAACAGTCTCGTACCGCTATTGATATCGTCAAACAACTCAAACAGCGACACTACTCCAGACAATCCCTCGACGACACACTATCCTCCCGTATTTATGATAATTATCTGGAGCGTCTCGACGGCAATCGCAGCTTTTTTATGCAGTCGGACCTGGAGGAATTTGAACAGTACCGCTACGAACTGGACAACACCTTAAACAACGGTGAGTTATCTCCAGGCGCTATCATTTTCAATCGCTATCAAAAACGGCTGACAGAACGACTGAGCAACATTATTGATGAATTGCCCGAAATCGTCGCCTCTCTCGATTTCGACAAGGAAGAGTCACTGACCATTGACCGCAGCGAACTCCCCTGGCCTACCAGCGAACAGGAAGCCGACGACCTGTGGCGCAAGATTATTAAAAGCCGAGTATTGAGTTTACGCCTGGCAGAAAAGCCCGAAGACGAAATCGTCCCACTAATGGTGAAGCGTTATCAGAACCAACTAAACCGTATTATGCAATCCAACGCCGAGGACGCCTTCCAGATTTACATGAACTCCGTGGCCTCACTGTACGACCCCCACACCAATTACCTGTCGCCGAAGACCTCCGAGAACTTCAACATCAATATGAGCTTGTCTCTAGAGGGCATTGGCGCCGTTCTTCAATCGGAGGACGAATACACCAAGGTGGTTCGACTAATCCATGCGGGCCCCGCTGATAAGCAGGGCAAATTACAGCCTTCAGACAGAATTGTTGCGGTAGCACAGGAAGACGGTGAATTTCAGGATGTGATTGGCATGCGTCTGGATGAAGTGGTTGACCTGATCCGTGGCCCCAAGGGTAGCGTGGTAAAGCTTGAAGTTATTCCCGTCGCCGCAGCCACCGATGAAGAGCATACGGTGATCGCCATCACCCGTGACCGGGTCAAGCTAGAAGAGCAGAGCGCACAGAAGAAAATTCTGGACATTCATCACGACGATAAAATGTCCCGTATCGGCATTATTGATATTCCAGCCTTTTATATCGACTTTGAGGCCATGCGTAATGGTGACCTGGCCTATAAAAGCACCACCCGCGATGTTAAAAAGCTACTGGACGAACTGATCGCCGAAGATGTCGACGGCATCATTATCGACCTGCGTGAAAACGGCGGCGGCTCCTTACAGGAAGCGAACCAGTTGACCGGGCTGTTTATTGAACAGGGCCCTACCGTTCAAATTCGTCATTCCAATACCCGTGTTTACCGCGACGGCAAACGCGCCCGTAGCGCCTATTACGACGGCCCACTAGCCGTTTTAATTAACCGCCTCAGTGCCTCAGCCTCGGAGATCTTTGCTGGCGCCATTCAGGATTACCAACGCGGTATCGTTGTCGGCACTCAATCCTTTGGCAAGGGCACTGTGCAGTCGCTCTCGCCGCTTAAACAGGGTCAGTTAAAAATTACCGAATCCAAGTTTTATCGTATTTCCGGTGAAAGCACCCAGCACCGAGGGGTGATTCCGGATATCGAGTTTCCCGCTATTTACGACAAGGAAAAAGTCGGTGAAAGCTCACTGGATAATGCCCTGCCCTGGGACCGGATTGACCCAATTCGCCATTCACGCTACTTCAATATTCCAGCTATTCTGCCTGACCTGAAAACGAAGCATGCCAAGCGCATGGCAACGGACCCCGACTTTATTTTTCTGCAGGAACAATTGTCCCTGATCGAAGAAGCTCGCGCCATTAACAGTCTGCCCCTGAGCGAAAAAGCTCGTGCGGATTTACAAAAAGCGGAGCGGGATAAATCACTCGCTATAGAAAACAAACGCCGTGTCGCCAAAGGCCTGGAGCCCTTAAGCTCGTTGAAAGACGCTGATACTGAGGATTCTGTGAGCGCCCATATGGATGAGGACTCCGTAGGCTCTGAAATTGAACAAAGCACCCGAATCGAAGATGAAGAAAAAGAGAAGCAGGAAGAAATTGATCCCCTGCTAACCGAGACGGGGCATATCCTGCTGGATGCCCTCCCCGTCTATAGAAACAATAATGTGGCGGCAAACTAAATATTGGCCGCTAAGGTGGAGGGCTTACATTCGGAACTAACGTCGCGAACTCAGGAAATAGTGAATGCTATGTGTTGCGCTGATTACTCACTGGAGGGGCTATACGCTGAAATCAATCGTTGAACGACGACGCTCAGGGCCACTTCTTCTGTCCATAATCTGCTTTTGACCACGACGGGAACGGCGATCACGTCGCGTTCGGCGATCGATACTATGCGTCTCCCGGTTTTCAGCCGCCGTCGATGACGCCACACGACGAGCAGACCCTTTTCTGGATGTCGTTGTACCCGTTATCGGTACGATCGTTGTTGGGAAATTGACCATTGCTATGCCTCCTAACAAAGCTATCGACGAAAACTCGTCAAACTTTAGCCCCCCACCTACAATTCGTTATATAAAGACTCTCTATTATTCTACTTTTCCAAGACGGATTAAAAAACAACTTAAACTAATAAGCTCAAAGATTGTCATGCTCAAACCATGCCAATTTTTCCCGCAAAGTGACCACTTCACCCACTATCAGCAGTGTCGGGGCATGGATTTCCTGCTGCTTTATCACCTCGGGCATCTCTGCCAGAGTACTGCTTATGACCTTTTGCTGCAGAGTAGTTCCCTGCTGAATCAAGGCGATGGGAGTTTCCGGGCTACGACCATGCTTTATCAGCTGCTTACAGATGATCGGCAAGCCAACCAACCCCATATAGAACACTATGGTCTGGTGGGTATAAACCAGTTCATCCCAGGGTAGATCGCAACTGCCATCTTTTAAATGTCCGGTCACAAAACGCACTGACTGCGCATAATCGCGATGGGTCAAAGGGATGCCGGAATAAGCCGCACAACCCGAGGCCGCGGTTATGCCAGGCACCACCTGAAAGGGAATCTTATGCTGCGCCAACTCTTCAATTTCCTCTCCGCCGCGCCCAAAAATAAACGGATCACCACCCTTGAGTCGAACAACACGCTTACCCTGTAACGCTAAATCCACCAGTAGTTTATTAATTTCCTGCTGGGGAACGGCGTGCTCGGAGCGGGCTTTACCGACATAAATACGCTCTGCGTCACGTCGCGTCAGATCGACAATCTGAGGCGCTACGAGACGGTCGTGAAGCACAACATCGGCTTTTTGCATCAACCGCAGGGCTTTGAAAGTCAATAAATCCGGATCACCAGGGCCAGCCCCTACCAGATACACTTCGCCTTTAACTTCCAGATCCTGTTGCAACTTGTCGGATAACATAGTTTCCGCCACCTTCGATTTACCAGCGAAAACCATTTCTGCTATGGGCCCGTCCAACACCAACTCCCAGAAATTTTTCCGATCATCGATATTGCTAAAACGAGCTTTTACACGATCCCGAAACTGACCAACCAATTTGGCCAATTCGCCATAGGCAGAGGGAATCAGGGTTTCAATTTTTGCGCGAATCATACGCGCTAACACCGGTGAGGTGCCGCCACTGGACACAGCGATCACCAGTGGTGAACGGTCAATAATCGCAGGCAGGATAACACTGCACAGCTCAGGACTATCAACCACATTTACTGGTAGTTGGCGCGCATGGGCATCAGCGGAAACACGCGCATTCAAAACATTGTCATCAGTCGCGGCGATAACCAACACTTTGTTTTTAAGATCATCAGGGCTGTATTCACCCTCGCGAAAATTGCCGCCGCTGGCCTCGGCCAAAGTCTGTAATTCGGGCTTTACACTGTGCGCGACGACATGTAGAACTGCCCCCGCCCTGTGCAACAACGTCGCCTTGCGCAACGCAACCGCACCACCGCCAACCAAAATACAGTGTTTCTCTTTAAGCTGAAAAAACAGCGGCAGAAATTCCATAACCCATTAGCCCAATTCGGTCAGACCGCCCATATAAGGGCGTAAAACATCAGGGATAATCACCTTACCTGTTGCTGTCTGATAATTTTCCAACACGGCAACCAGAGTACGTCCCACCGCCAGTCCGGAACCATTTAAGGTATGCAGAAGCTCAGGCTTATTGGTTTCAGGGTTTCTCCAGCGGGCTAACATCCGCCGCGCCTGATAATCGCCAAAATTACTGCAGGACGAAATTTCGCGATATTTCTGCTGTCCCGGCAGCCATACTTCCAGATCGTAGGTTTTTTGGGCAGAAAAGCCTAAGTCCCCACCACAGAGAATGACCTTGCGGTAAGGTAGATTGAGTTTTTGCAGAATAGCCTCGGCATGTCCGGTCAGCTTTTCCAGCGCAGCGGTGGAGTCGGCCGGACGTACTAATTGCACCATTTCAATTTTTTCAAATTGATGCTGGCGAATCATACCGCGGGTATCGCGCCCATAACTCCCCGCCTCGCTTCTAAAACAGGGGGTATGGGCGACGAAGCTCAACCCATCCCCGAATTCCTTCGCTTCAAAAATTCGGTCGCGGGCGATATTGGTAACCGGCACTTCCGCCGTGGGAATCAAGTAATAATTCTGCTCGCCTTCGAGCTTGAAAAGATCTGCTTCAAACTTGGGGAGCTGCCCCGTGCCGCGCAGTGAATCCGCATTGACCATATAGGGTACATATATTTCATTGTAACCATGCTTGCTGGTATGCGTATCCAGCATAAATTGAATCAAGGCTCGGTGTAGTCTGGCCAACCCACCCTGCATAACAGCAAACCGCGAGCCAGTGATTTTCGCGGCAAGCTCAAAATCCAGCTCCCCCAAATGCTCACCGACATCCACATGATCCTTAACCTCAAAATCAAAGGCCTTTGGTTCACCCCAGTTCAGTACTTCGACATTACTGTCTTCGTCATCCCCTTCCGGTACTTCATCATCGGGTATATTCGGTACTCCCATCATCAACTGGTCCAGTTCATCGCCAGCAAGTTTTGCTTTTTCCTTAAGCGCTTCCAGTTGCTCTTCAATTTTGGCCAGCGTTTGATTAACCGTTGCCTTGGCTTCTTCCACAGGGATACCCTGTTGAACTAACTCACCAATTTTTTTCGATGCCTGTTTACGCTCGGCCAACAATTTCTGGCTATCGGTATCGGCCTGTTTACGGTTGTCGTCGAGTTTTTTAAATCCATCGATATCAAAATCGAAACGCTTCTTTTTGAGTTTATCTGCGACTAATTCAGGATTTTGTCGAATCAGTTTTAAATCTAGCATGAGGGTTTAAACCTTAAATATTTATCAATAATGCATTACATCATTCTGGTGAGAAAAATGCCTAGCCAGGCAGCAAAGACACAAATCAATAAACTACAGACAACGTACATCGCAGCGTTTGCCAGCAGTCCATTTTCAAGCAAGGTGATGGTTTCCAGAGAGAAGGTAGAAAACGTGGTGAAGGCACCCAAAAAGCCGACCATCAGCACATTGCGCCAATCAGCGTGAAGCGATAGCCGCTCGGCAATTAATACGTACATAATGCCAATACAGAAAGAACCCAGTACATTGACCGACAGTGTGCCAACAGGGAAGCCACCCAGCTTTAAATTGGAGTGGCTATAGGCATTGACCAGATTTACCATCCAGTGTCGGCACAGTGCCCCTGCGGCCCCACCTGCAGCTATCATCAGTAAATGTTTCATGTCGATTAAGGCACTTAAGTACTTAACTATCAGATTTTTGGTAGCGGCGTATTCTACTCTTTTTATCCAATTCTCGCAGATAATTGAGTTTTTCGCTGATTTTGGCTTCCAGACCTCTGGCAACGGGAAAGTAATGGCGCATTTCCTTTATTTCCTCAGGAAAATAATTTTCACCAGCCGCATAGGCCTCAGGTTCGTCATGCGCGTAACGATAGCCTTCGCCAAAGGCCATATCTTTCATCATTTTAGTCGGCGCATTCCTGAGATGTACCGGCACATCATAACTGGGTTGCTGGCGTATCGCCGCCATGGTCTGGTTAAAGGCCTTGTAAACGGCATTACTTTTCGGTGCACTGGCCATATACACCACGGCTTGAGCAATCGCCAGCTCGCCTTCCGGGCTGCCCAATCGCTCCTGCACATTCCAGGCATTGAGTGCTATTTCCAACGCTCTCGGGTCGGCATTACCGATATCCTCACTGGCCATCCGCACTACACGACGGGCAATATACAGCGGATCACAACCACCATCGAGCATGCGACAAAACCAGTATAGGGCTGCATCGGGTGCACTACCCCTAACGGATTTATGCAGGGCGGAAATCTGCTCATAGAACAAGTCACCTCCTTTGTCGAAGCGGCGTACAAACCCATCTAACACTTCATCAATGGTATTTTGATCGATGCTTTTATGGTTCCGATTTTCGGGAGCCAGCTCCAGCGCCAACTCCAGCAAATTTAAAGCCCGACGAGCATCTCCATCGGCAGCGGCACAGAGCTGTTCCAGCTGTTTATCTTCAATGGTGATGGTTAACTCAGTATAACTGTCGCAGGAGCGACGAATAATGGTAGCAATATCCGCCTCATCGAGTGAGCGCAGCTTGTAGACCCGAGTACGCGATAACAGCGCATTATTTAGCTCAAAGGACGGGTTCTCGGTAGTGGCACCAATAAAAATTACCGTACCGTCTTCCACAAAGGGCAAAAACGCATCCTGCTGGGCTTTATTAAAGCGGTGCACTTCGTCGATAAACAGTATCGTTTTACGGCCAGCAGCCTGTTGGTGGTGCGCTTCGTCAATCGCGGCACGAATGTCCTTGACACCAGCCAACACCGCCGACAGGGTAATAAAATGGGTATCACATAGCTCAGAGATCAGTTTAGCCAGCGAAGTTTTGCCGACACCCGGCGGCCCCCATAGCACCATAGAATGCAGCTGGTCGTGTTCCAACGATTCCCTTAGCGGTTTGCCTTCACCCAATATATGTTGCTGGCCAATATAATCCTGTAATTGGCGCGGTCGCATTTTTGCCGCCAGCGGCTGATAAACCGGTTCCGTTTCAAAGAGGTTACGGTTCATCGCTTATCACATCAACGCCATCAGGGACCACAAAGCGGAACAACTCATCGTCCAAGGTCTGATTAACCTTGACGGATGAAAACCCAATTCGAGTACGCTGATCAAAACTGTCTAACATCGACATGGTGGCTAGCTTGCCAGCCTTAAAGCTGATCGTAAGCTCGCGAAACAGTGAACCCTCTACTCTGGGCTGTAATGTAAACTGAGTGATATCTTCGCCTGACATTTCCTGCCGAATGATGTATTGCTGATTTATTTTCGCAACCTCCCCGCTTAACAATAAGGCTGGGGCCTGATCCACCTCAGCTGCAAAGGCCTTACGGCTGATCTGTTCGAGATCAACATCATATAACCACAAAATGTCGCCATCGGTGACTAACAAATGCTCATAGGGCTGCACAGTATGCCAGTAGAAATGTAAGGGTCGCTTGAGTTTGACCTCGCCCTCGGCTTGCTGCAATAACTGCCCTCGCTCATCAAAAACCTGCTGATTAAAATGTGCAGAGAGGGTTTTCATGCCATTAAGATTTTGTGTTAGATTTGAAACAGCATTATCAGTTTCGTTAGAGGCATGCGCTAGCGAGACGAATAACTGAGTGCTTAATAAAAGACACAACACAACAAATACGTTAACAATTGATTTCACAATATTACCACTCGTAGAGGTTCACTAATCGGAGGGTGGTGGAGGTGCGAGTACTTCACGACTGCCATTGGTGCCCATTTCGGAAACTACACCCGCCGCTTCCATGGTTTCTATTAAACGTGCTGCGCGGTTGTAGCCGATACGTAACTTCCTCTGTACCGAAGAAATCGACGCCTTGCGAGTCTGAGTCACAAAGTGTACTGCCTCATCGTAGAGTGCGTCCGATTCAGAGTCATCATCACCGCCTTCAGCACTGAAGCCAGGAATCGCAGGACCACTGGCACCTTCATCCAACAGACCATCAATATAGTTTGGCTCTCCGCGTTGCTTCCAGTCAGCGACCACACGATGCACTTCTTCATCAGAGACAAAGGCACCGTGCACCCGCACAGGTAAACTCGTTCCAGGTGGTAGGTATAACATATCGCCGTGACCCAACAATTGTTCAGCACCTCCCTGATCGAGGATCGTTCTGGAATCCACTCGAGAAGAAACCTGAAACGCGATTCGCGTGGGCACGTTGGCTTTAATCAAACCGGTAATAACATCCACCGAGGGACGCTGGGTGGCAAGAATCAGGTGAATGCCTGCCGCTCGAGCTTTTTGTGCAATACGAGCAATCAACTCTTCCACCTTCTTGCCAACCACCATCATCATATCGGCAAATTCATCTATCACTACTACAACCGATGGCAGCGTTTCCAGCGGCGGCGCCTCGGGCTGCTCGACACCTGCCTCGTAGACCTCATCAGGCTTCCACAAAGGATCGGGAATCGGATTACCGCTGGCCTCTGCATCAGTCACCTTACGATTAAAACCTGCAAGGTTTCTAACTCCCATTGCCGCCATTAACTTATAACGCCGTTCCATCTCCGCCACACACCAGCGCAAGCCGTTGGCGGCATCTTTCATATCGGTAATAACCGGTGTGAGAAGATGAGGAATGCCGTCATACACCGACAGCTCAAGCATTTTCGGGTCGACCAGAATCAAACGAACCTGCTGTGGCGTCGATTTATATAGCAGGCTTAATAACATCGCGTTGACCCCGACGGACTTACCGGAGCCTGTGGTACCAGCGACCAGTAAGTGGGGCATTTTGGCCAGGTCTGCAACAATAGGCTCGCCAGATATATCATGCCCCAAGGCCAGGGTGAGTGGCGATTTGGCCTCGTCATAAACCTTTGAAGCCAGCACATCACGGTAATTCACCACCGCTCGGTCTTCATTGGGGATCTCAATACCCACCACGGACTTGCCGGGAATGACTTCAACCACCCGTACACTGATCACCGCCAGCGAGCGAGCAATATCTTTCGCCAGATTAGTAATCTTGCTCACTTTGACACCGGTACCTGGCTGTATTTCAAAGCGAGTGACGACAGGCCCTGGAAAGACTTCCTTAACTTCGGCTATCACACCAAAGTCCTTTAGTTTGTGCTCTAGCAGTTTGGACAGAGCCTCCAGTGCCTCAGCGGAAAAACCCTTCTTATGTACATCAGTGACCGGGTCCAGTAAATCCAGATGCGGCAGGGAACCAACCGGTGCTGATTTAAACAACGGTTGTTGTTTCTCTCGCTCGATACGATCACTTTTCTCCGGTTTTTTCGGCAGGACCTGAATTTTGGGTGGCGTCCGGGTTTTTTGCTCTTCTACCTTCTTCGCTATAACGACTTTACGTTCCTGCAGCAGTTGTTTCTGGGCACGCTTGTCCTGCCACTGGCGGAAACGACGAAGGACTGAACTGCGTATCCAGCCGACAAAATTAAGCGTGGTAGCACCCACTGAGTCCATCAACCGCAACCAGGAAAGGTCGGTAAAAATTGTCATGCCAAACAGGAAAATAGCCAACAACACCAAACGTCCACCAAACTGGCTGAAGGCTTCCAGTGTCGCTGTGCCAATAGCCTGACCCAATGCCCCCCCGGCGCCAAAGGGCAAACCCGATGCACCGCTATCAGCAATTTTGGCCAACGCCGTGCTCGCAATCATCACCAATGTCAGACCCAACACCCTGATTACCAGAGTCACCCAGTCAAAGGGCGGTGGATGGTACCTCTCGCGGAACAGGACCCAGGCGCGGTAACCCACCATCACCGGAAACAGGTAAGCCATATAGCCAAACAGGGAAAAAAAGATATCAGCCAGCCAGGCACCGGTTGGACCACCTGCGTTGGCAATCGGTCCACCGCTGCCAGTGCGCGACCAACCAGGGTCGGAAGCGCTATAGCTGCCCAACGCCATGATCAGGTACAGAAATATCGCCACAAAGGCAATCAGCGCCCCCTCACGCAGACGGGGAGCAAATTTTTCTACCGCTGGATGATTGTTTGTTTTTTCAACAGAGGTCTGTTTATTCAAGACCGGTTTATCCCCTCAGCACGCAGCTGTTGATGTCGTTTCGAAAGTGGCTGTATATGAATAACAGATGAATTATGCCTGCTTAGACTTTTATTTATTAAAACTATCCCAATATTATCATCTAAATCAGGTATTTGCCCGCCTGTCTTGATGTCCAATTGAAAGCAAGACATCCCGAGCAAATACACGGTAACTATTTTTATCAACGGCTAATTGCTCTATGATTAGCAGCCTTTAATTCCAGTAGAAATACAAAATTGATCGCAGATCTATCAGCGACACAGCAGCGAACAACACAGTAAGGTAGTCTATGAGCGACGTACAGCATCACCCCCTAATTATCCTGGGTTCTGGCCCAGCCGGTTACACCGCAGCAGTCTACGCGGCCAGGGCCAACCTCAACCCGGTTATCATTACCGGAATGCAACAGGGAGGACAATTAACCACCACTACCGATGTGGATAATTGGCCCGGTGATGTTGAAGGTTTGCAAGGCCCGGACTTGATGATGCGCATGCAGAAGCATGCTGAGCGTTTCGATACACAGATCCTTTTTGATCACATCGAAGAAACTCAATTGCAGCAACGCCCCTTTATCCTCAAGGGCAACAGTGCTACCTATAGCTGCGATGCGTTGATTATCGCCACCGGAGCCTCAGCTCAGTACCTTGGGCTGCCTTCAGAGGAAGCCTTTATGGGAAAAGGAGTCAGCGCCTGTGCGACCTGTGACGGTTTCTTTTATCGCGGTAAAAAAGTCGCGGTTATTGGTGGTGGTAACACGGCGGTTGAAGAGGCATTGTATCTCTCCAATCTGGCCTCCGAGGTAATCCTGGTGCACAGACGCGACAGTCTGCGCGCCGAGAAAATCCTACAGGACAAACTGTTCGAGAAAGAGAAGAACGGCAACGTCACTATTCTCTGGGACCACACGCTGTCAGAAGTGCTCGGTGATGACAGCGGTGTTACCGGCCTCAAACTGGACAGCACCAAGATGGCTGCAACTACCGAGATTGATGTCGAAGGGGTCTTTATCGCCATTGGCCACAAGCCCAATACGGATATTTTTGAAGGCCAGCTCGATATGAGAGACGGCTATATCAAAATCCTGAGTGGTCTGGAGGGCAACGCAACCCAGAGCAGTGTTGCCGGTGTTTTTGCCGCCGGGGATGTTGCCGATCACGTTTATCGACAGGCAGTCACCTCCGCCGGTGCGGGCTGTATGGCCGCGCTGGACGCCGAAAAATATCTCGACAATCTCTAGTAAGCACTATTGACAGTCCGGTACCTGTCAGCATCCAATAACGGGATGCTGACACTACCCTGGCTGGATTCCACCAACCTCACCTTCCCCGCTACAAAGCTTGCTCTTACCGAACCTAACGGTCTGCTCGCTGTAGGTGGCGATTTAAGCCCGCAGCGTTTAATCGAAGCTTACCGTCACGGTATTTTTCCCTGGTATGAACACCCGCAACCTATCATGTGGTGGACTCCGAATCCCAGAGCCGTACTTTTTCCTTCAAACATCGTTATTTCCCGCAGTCTGAAAAAGCGCCTTCGAAAAGCAGAATATACCGTCACCTGCGATCAGGATTTTGCAACGGTCATGAATTACTGCGCCCGGATTCCGCGGCATGGACAGGATGGCACCTGGATTGGCGCCGATATGCTACTGGCCTATCGGCGCTTGCATGAAATGGGAGTGGCACACTCGCTGGAGGTGTGGCATGAAGAGACTCTCGTCGGTGGTCTCTATGGCCTTGCTATTGGCAGCGTATTCTATGGCGAGTCCATGTTCAGTTTGCGCAGCGACGCGTCTAAGGTGGCTTTGGTGTATCTGGCCCAACAACTGCAAGAATGGGGTTTCGCTGTTATTGACTGTCAGGTGACCAACCCTCACCTGCTCAGTATGGGCGCAGAAGAAATTAATCGCCCTCAGTTTGACCGAATTTTGCAGCAAAATGTTGATCGGAATAATACTGCAAAATGGTCTGACGACTGGCCAGAACAACTGCTTCGCCGTATGATTGGATAACTGGCCGCAACCATTTAACTGTATTGGCTTTTACCGGTTTTTCCTGCGCCTCGCCCTGCTAAAACCGATGAAAAATCCGATCAACTTACCCTATGACTGCACTCTCTGATCTCAAGGTTTTTGCCACCCACCCTCATCCCTGCAGCTACCTGCAGAAAGAACTGGCAACTACCTTATTTATCGACCCGGAAACAGTTATTGATGACAGCACCTACAGCCAATTAGCAGAGGCTGGCTTCAGGAGAAGCGGCCCGCATATTTATCGGCCCCACTGTAAAGCCTGCAACGCCTGTATTTCTGTTCGAGTTTGCGTCAATGACTTCAAGCCCAATCGCAGCCAGCGACGCATTATGCAACGCAATCAGGACCTGCAGGTGATCGAGCTGGACGATATTCATGATGATCGTTTTTACAGCCTCTACGAACGCTATATCTGTGGCAGACATGCCGATGGCGATATGTATCCGCCCAGTCGAGAGCAATTTGATTCTTTTCTGGGCAAGGAGATGAATCTGACACGCTACTATGCGTTTTGGGACAACGATCAACTAGTTGCCGTGGCCGTCACCGACGTTATGGATAACGGCTTATCTGCCATGTACACATTCTTCGATCCGGACCAACAAAAACGTAGCTTAGGCCGTTATGCCATTATCTGGCAAATAGAAGAGACCCGCCGGCTCCAACTGGAACATCTCTATCTGGGATACTGGGTGAAAGACTGCCGCAAAATGAACTACAAAATCGACTATCGACCACTGCAGTTGTACATTAAAAATCAGTGGCTAACAGTCACCTAACTCTGACCTTAATGTCTTTTGCTTCCTTTCTCGATTTAAGGCACAATGCGCGCAGTTTTTCGCCAGCCGGTGGAAAATTTTCTACTCCAACCCGTTTATACTGCTCCCGAGAGCCAGAGGAAAGCGCTGAATGGCAAAAGAAGATCAAATTGAAATGGAAGGTGAAGTTATCGACACCCTCCCGAATACAACCTTTAAAGTTCGGCTGGAAAACGGCCACGAAGTGATTGCCCATATCTCCGGCAAAATGCGAAAGAACTATATCCGTATTCTGACAGGCGACAAAGTTCGTGTGGAACTGACGCCCTATGATCTCAGTAAAGGCCGTATCACCTACCGCGCTCGCTAAACTTTATTCTTTTCCCGCTTAATTAAAGCAAACGAATTAAGGCAATCGAAAAGGAAAGAAGCGCTAGGCCAGCGCTTCTTCCAGTATGACTAACTGATCGTTCTCTACGCTGATCCTGACCACTCCGCCCTCTTCGCTCAGATCACCAAACAACACTCTTTCCGCCAACGGCTTCTTGATATGTTCCTGAATGACACGAGCCATTGGCCTGGCCCCCATGTGTTTATCGTAACCTTTTTTGACCAGCCATCTACGTGCTTCGTCATCAACATCCAGCGTGACTTTTTTGTCATCCAGCTGTCCCTGTAATTCCATCAGGAACTTATCGACGACCGTTAACACCACTTCTTCCGGCAACGGCTCAAACTGGATGATAGCATCCAGGCGATTGCGGAACTCCGGCGTAAACAGACGGTTAATCGCCTCCATCGCATCGGTGCTGTTATCCTGCTCGGTGAAGCCCATGGTCCGGCGACTGACACTTTCCGCGCCCGCATTGGTCGTCATCAGGAAGATCACGTTTCTAAAATCAGCCTTGCGGCCATTGTTATCGGTCAGCGTACCGTGATCCATCACCTGTAATAACAAATTAAACACTTCCGGATGTGCCTTCTCTATTTCATCTAACAGTACCACTGAGTGCGGATGCTTGGTTACTGCTTCGGTCAGTAACCCGCCCTGATCAAAACCGACATAACCAGGAGGCGCGCCAATCAAACGCGACACCGTATGACGCTCCATATATTCGGACATATCGAAACGGATCAGCTCCAGGCCAAGGATTTTCGCCAGCTGGTTACTGATCTCGGTTTTACCGACACCGGTGGGGCCAGCAAGCAAGAAAGAGCCAATGGGTTTTTCAACCGGTTTCAGACCTGCTCTCGCCAACTTGATGGAAGTAGCCAGTGAGGCCACCGCCTTATCCTGGCCAAACACCACCATTTTGAGGTTTTCTTCCAGTTTCTGAAGCGCCTGCTTATCATCGGAAGAAACAGATTTGGGCGGTATACGGGCTATTTTTGCAACAATAGCCTCGATCTCCGGCACACCAATCACCTTAACCCGCAATTCTTCCGGTTGCAGCCGCTGATAAGCACCAGCTTCATCAATAACATCAATGGCTTTATCCGGCAGAAAACGATCATTGATATAACGATCCGACATTTCCGCAGCTACCTGTAATGCCTTGTCGTTATAGGTGATATTGTGATGCTCCTCGAAACGGCTCTTTAAGCCCTGCAGAATCTGGTAAGTCTCCTGCACGCTGGGCTCCAGCACATCCACTTTCTGGAAACGGCGACTGAGCGCCCGGTCCTTTTCAAAAATACCACGGTACTCCTGGAAAGTGGTTGACCCGATACAGCGCAGCCTGCCTGAACTCAATAAAGGTTTTAGCAGGTTTGAGGCATCCATCACCCCACCCGAGGCAGCACCGGCCCCGATGATGGTATGGATTTCATCAATAAACAAAATCGAGTGTTCGCGCTGTTTCAGATCAGCCAATAAACCTTTAAAGCGCTTCTCGAAATCGCCTCGATATTTAGTACCGGCCAATAAGGAACCCATATCCAGCGAATAGACCACGCTTTCTTTTAAAATATCAGGTACTTCCCCATCAACGATTTTCTTCGCCAAGCCTTCGGCAATCGCGGTTTTACCCACACCCGACTCACCTACCAGCAATGGGTTATTTTTGCGGCGACGGGAGAGAATCTGTGAAACACGCTCAACTTCTTCAGCACGACCGACTAATGGATCAATACGGCCTAAGCGGGCCTCTTCATTGAGATCGGTGGCATAACTCTCCAAAGGGCTTCTTTCTGCGCCGCCACCGAGGGGGTCTTCTTCTGACTGTGGCTGGCCATGCTCAATACCCTGATCGGTATGACCGGCAACCTTGGAAATGCCGTGTGTGAGGTAATTCACTACATCCAATCGGGCCACAGCCTGTTGTTTTAGGAAATATACCGCCTGGCTTTCCTGCTCACTGAAAATCGCCACCAGTACATTGGCTCCGGTGACTTCTTTTTTGCCGGATGACTGCACATGAAACACCGCCCGCTGCAAGACACGCTGAAAGCCAAGTGTCGGCTGGGTTTCGCGGTCAATTTCCCGCTCGGGGATAAGAGGCGTGGTCGAATCGACAAAATCGACCAGCTCTGAACGTAACTGGCTAAGATCTGCTCCGCAGGCAACCAGAACATCTGCAGCAACAGCGTTATCTACCAATGCCAGTAATAGGTGCTCAACCGTCATAAACTCATGCCGCTTTGAGCGAGCACCTTTAAATGCTTGGTTTAGGGTTTGTTCCAGATCCTTACTCAACATACGCGTACTCCACTATTGGATCTAAATATCAGTCGTCAGTAGCTTCAATTTCTGCCAGTAAGGGATGCTGACTCTCCCTCGCATATTGATTCACCTGGGCGGCTTTAGTTTCTGCAATATCCTTGGTAAAAATGCCACAAACACCCTTACCCTGGGTATGTACGGTTAACATCACCTGAGTGGCCTTCTCCCTGCTCATATAAAAGAATGTTTCCAGAATCTCAACAACAAACTCCATAGGAGTATAATCGTCATTAAGCAGAACAACTTTATACATCTGGGGTGGCTTCAGTTCCGGTTTTGACTCGGCAACCGCAACATCCCCCTCCCACTCCGGGTCCCGGTCGGGTGGAGGCTCGTTTTCACCAGCCTGTATTAATTTTAGTAGAAGATTTTCGTCTTTACCCATATACCTACCTGTAACACCAATAATTTCCAATCAATCTGTCTTAATTTTAACCTGTCTGATTATATTTCATCCAGAACACTTGACTATTGGTTAATAAATGTTAAAAAATCCTCCTTGTTCTTAACAATTAAGGATTCGTTTGCCTGAATATTTGCACCATTGTCAGGCTACATAGAGAGAAGTGACCAGACCCAAATATGGGTAATTTAAAGGGATCTCTACCATGCAAACCGGGATAGTAAAGTGGTTCAATAACGCCAAGGGCTTTGGTTTTATCCTTCCGGAAGGTGGCGGAGCAGATATTTTTGCTCACTACTCATCCATTGATATGGAAGGCTATAAAACCCTGAAAGCTGGTCAAAATGTAACCTTTGAAACCATTAATGGGCCTAAAGGTTTACATGCAACCAGTATTCAGGCAGCCAGCCCATCCAGTGCTGTTGAAGATACCAAGCTTGCAACAAAAGAAGAAGGCTCAAACATATAATATCACTGCCATAACGAGCCGTGTCCAAACGTAATTGACGTGGCAAGTTACGGCCATATTTTGAGTAAATCAGACTCCATACAGCAGCGATTGACTGCCAACATTAGCCAATATTACAAAAAGCCAAGCTGACTATTGAAGCACCAAGCAATGAGTTAGAGATGTCGTGCTACATATTTGCAATCACGGCATCGCCAAACTCAGAGCTTTTCAACAGGGTAGCCCCTTCCATTAGGCGTTCAAAATCGTAGGTTACGGTTTTGGCCTGAATAGCTCCGTTCATGCCGTTGATAATCAAATCAGCCGCCTCATTCCAGCCCAAATGACGAAGCATCATCTCCGCAGATAGTATCAGAGACCCGGGATTCACCTTATCCTGACCTGCATATTTTGGAGCAGTTCCGTGTGTCGCTTCAAATAGCGCAATGCTATCACTGAGATTGGCGCCAGGAGCAATACCAATGCCGCCTACCTGGGCTGCTAATGCGTCAGATAGATAGTCGCCATTCAAGTTTAAGGTCGCAATCACACTGTACTCGTCCGGCCTTAGCAGAACTTGCTGTAACATAGCATCCGCAATCACATCCTTGATAATAATATCCTTTCCTGTACTTGGATTTGTGAGTTTCATCCAAGGGCCGCCATCCAACAACTCAGCGCCAAATTCTTCTGCGGCAAGCTGATAGCCCCAGTCCTTGAAAGCCCCTTCGGTGAATTTCATGATATTGCCCTTGTGGACCAAAGTAACTGAAGGCAATTCCTGATCGATGGCATATTGGATGGCCTTGCGAACCAGCCGCTGGGTCCCCGCTTTAGAGACGGGCTTGACACCAATACCACAGGTTTCCGGGAAGCGGATTTTAGAGACGCCCATCTCCGCCTGAAGGAACTGGATGATTCGCTTTGCCTCGCTACTGTCGGCCTTCCACTCAATACCTGCGTAGATGTCCTCGGAATTTTCCCGAAAGATCACCATATTAGTTTTCTCTGGTTCTCTCACTGGTGAAGGTACGCCTTCAAACCAACGCACAGGTCGCAAACAGGTATAAAGGTCCAGCTCCTGGCGCAGGGCGACATTCAGGGAGCGAAACCCCCCTCCAACAGGGGTTGTAAGCGGCCCCTTGATCCCCACAGAAAATTCTTTTATCGCATCCAGCGTTTCAGCGGGAAACCAATCTCCATCGTACATCTCAGCCGCTTTTTCCCCGGTATAGATCTCCATCCAACTGATTTTTCGCTTGCCGCCAAAGGCTTTCGCAACCGCAGCGTCAACCACCTTGATCATGACTGGGGAGATATCTACCCCAATACCATCACCCTCAATAAACGGGATGATCGGCTGATCCGGGACCGTGAGTGAAAAGTCTGGATTAACGGTGATCTTGTCACCTTCGGCTGGTACTTCGATGTATTGATAGGCCATCTTCCGCTCCATGTTTTAAATTTGTTACTGTTAGTTATATAAGTCAGTTATACAACCATTAGCCAGAAACTAAAAGGGCCATCAAAGTTTGATGGCCCTTGTTTAACTTAACGCAAATTCAAATGGTGAATTAAGCCAACTTATCCAAAGCCCCATTAAACAGCTGACTTGGGCGCATAGCGTTCGAAGCCAAAGTAAAATCAGGATGGTAGTAGCCGCCAACATCGGTGGGCTTACCCTGCGCCTGGTTTAATTCTTCCAGAATTCCCTGCTCATTCTCGCTCAGGAATGTTGCTAATTCTGAAAAGCTTGCTTGTAATTCTGCATCGTCAGTCTGCGCTGCCAGAGCCTCAGCCCAATACATTGCAAGATAGAAATGACTGCCGCGGTTATCAATTTCACCCACTTTTCGTGAAGGTGACTTGTTATTGTCGAGCAATTTGGCGGTCGCATCATCGAGAGCCTTCGCCAACACCTTGGCTTTGCCATTGCTTGACTTGATGGCCAAGTCTTCCAGCGAGACAGCCAGAGCCAAAAACTCACCCAGAGAATCCCAACGCAGGTGCCCCTCTTCCTCAAACTGTTGGACGTGCTTTGGTGCAGAACCACCCGCACCCGTTTCAAACAGGCCACCGCCATTCATCAGAGGCACAATCGACAGCATTTTGGCACTGGTTCCCAATTCCATAATCGGGAACAGGTCAGTCAGGTAGTCACGTAGTACGTTACCAGTCACCGAAATAGTGTCCTGTCCTCGAATCAGGCGTTCCATCGTAAAGCGACAGGCCTGTACCGGCGACAAAATACGAATATCCAGACCGTCGGTATCATGCTCAGGCAAGTACTGCTCGACCTTCTTAATCAACTGAGCGTCATGGGCACGCTCTTCATCAAGCCAGAATACCGCCGGTGTATTACTCAAACGCGAACGGGTCACAGCCAATTTCACCCAATCGCGAATCGGTGCATCTTTGGCCTGACACATACGCCAGATATCGCCCTCTTCAACATCATGCTCAATAAGCACAGTGCCCTTATCGTCGATAATCTGTACAGTGCCATCGCTGGGCAGCTCAAAGGTTTTATCATGCGAACCGTATTCTTCTGCTTTTTGTGCCATCAGACCAACATTGGGCACAGAACCCATAGTGGCAGGATCAAAGGCACCGTGGGTTTTACAGAAATTGATCACTTCCTGATAAAAGGTTGCATAGGTGCTCTCAGGGATAACCGCTTTAGTGTCATACAATTTGCCATCAGGGCCCCACATTTTGCCGGATTCGCGAATCATCGCAGGCATAGAGGCATCGACAATGACATCACTGGGCACATGCAGGTTAGAAATACCCTTGTCGGAATTAACCATCGCAATGGCCGGGCGATCCTGGTAACAGGCCTGAATATCCCTTTCAATTTCAGATCGGCGCGACTCGGGTAATTGCTCGATTTTTTCGTAGACATTGCCCAAACCACTATTAGGATCGACGCCCAACTCAGCAAAAGTCTCCGCATGCTTTTCAAACAATTCTTTATAGAACACGGTCACTGCATGACCAAATACGATGGGATGCGAGACTTTCATCATGGTGGCTTTTACGTGCAGGGAAAACAGCACACCGGTGTTTTTGGCATCTTCAATTTGCTCTTCAAAAAACTTGCGCAACGCTTTTTTGCTCATGAACATGCCGTCGATGACTTCACCTTCCAGCAGAGAAACCTTTTCCTTCAACACTTTCGTTTCACCGGCTTTGGTTTTCAGCTGAATGCTGACGTCGCAGGCGCGGTCGATTACCATTGATTTTTCACTGCTGTAAAAATCGCCACCGCGCATATGCGCAACATGCGTTTGTGAAGCCTGGCTCCACTCGCCCATACGGTGGGGGTATTTTCTGGCAAATTTCTTAACCGCCGAGGGTGCCCGACGATCCGAGTTACCTTCGCGTAATACCGGGTTTACTGCACTGCCCAGAACCGCGGCATATCGAGCTTTGATCGCTTCTTCTTCCGGCGTTTTAGGGTCAGATGGATAATTAGGGACGTTATAGCCCTGCTTCTGCAATTCGGCAATCGCGGCGTTTAATTGCGGAGTTGAAGCGCTGATATTTGGAAGCTTGATAATATTGGCTTCCGGCTTCAGGGTTAGCTCACCCAACTCAGCCAGCGCATCCGCTATTTTTTGTTCTTCGGTCAGGTTCTCTGGAAAGTTAGCCAAAATGCGTCCGGCTAATGAGATATCCCGTGACTCTACTTCAACCCCTGCCGCCTTAGTAAAAGCGTTAACGATCGGAAGCAAAGAATAGGTTGCTAACGCAGGCGCTTCGTCGGTTTGAGTATAAATAATTTTAGAAATGTCAGTTGTCATGCTAAGTTCCCGGTAGTCATAAGTCTGAAGGCTGGATCGATGGTTGAGCTTTAAAGGCTGTGCCGCCTCCTTTCACTCAGAACTCTTAAAGATACCCCCACCTGTATATCGCGGGTGGGGAGTATATCAGCAAGCAGTGCTTTTCGATAGGTGATAACATAATTTAAAACAACCACTTAGCGCAAAAAAACCCATAAGCTATGGCGACACTGGTCCTACTTAACAAACCATTTAATACGCTCTGCCAATTCACCGATAAAGAAGGCAGAACCACCCTATCGGATTTTGTGGATACTCCAAATGTCTACCCCGCAGGCCGATTGGACTATGATTCAGAAGGACTGGTACTGCTGACCGATGATGGCGAACTCCAGCATCAGATCAGCCACCCCGCAGCCAAATTGACCAAGGTCTACTGGGTTCAGGTGGAAGGTTCTGCTGACCATACTCTGCTTGAACCGCTGAGAAAAGGGGTTACGCTTAAAGACGGTCCCTGCAGACCGGCAAAAGTGAAGGTCATTGATCCACCGCAACTCTGGGAGCGCAATCCACCGGTTCGCGAGCGCCAAGCCATTCCCACCAGCTGGCTGGAAATCACCATCAGCGAAGGCAGAAATCGACAGATAAGACGCATGACAGCCGCCATTGGCTTCCCCACTCTGCGTCTGGTGAGAGTGAAAATCGGTAACTGGAGTCTCGGCGAGTTACAGCCAGGCCAATCCATAATTCAATCTATACACAGCGCCGCCAAAACCCATAAAAATCCAGCTCGTACCAGAAAAAAACCACCCCGCAGTAAGTTGCAGAAAAGCAAACATTCAAAGCCTGACCGTAGAAAGCTATAATTTCCCCACTCTCTCAGAACGGACAATAGGTAATCAGCGATGCAATGGCTTCCTCACAGCACCGTGGCAACAATCGTTAAACAAAACGACAAATATTTGCTGGTGGAAGAGCGTAGCAATGGCCAGTTAGTCTACAACCAGCCCGCAGGCCATCTGGAGGCGGATGAAACCCTGATCGAAGCGGCCGTTCGTGAAACTCTGGAGGAAACCGGCTGGACGGTTCAAATCCAGGGTATTGTCGGTGTTGCTCTCTATAAAGCCCCCAGTAACAATGTTACCTATCATCGCACCACCTTTGCGGCTACTGCCCTCAGTCACGACCCTGAACGCCCTCTGGATACAGACATTGAACGTGCGATCTGGCTAAGCTATGAGGAAATGTTGGCCGCCTCTGATAAGATGCGCTCCGAATTAGTGATAAAATCCGTTGAGCAGTATCAAAATGGACATCTCTACCCGCTCAGCCTGTTTTTCTAATCGACCATATAATCGATAACGCACTCTTAAGATATGACTGTTAACCCAAACTTCAAAGTCATCGTTGGTATGTCCGGCGGTGTCGACTCATCCGTTTCCGCCCTCCTGTTACAGCAACAGGGCTATCAGGTGGAAGGCTTGTTTATGAAGAACTGGGACGAGGACGATGGCACAGAATACTGTACCGCAAAGGAAGATCTGGCCGATGCACAGGCAGTCTGCGATAAGCTGGGCATTCATCTGCACACTGCCAATTTTGCCGCCGAATACTGGGATAACGTCTTCGAGCATTTTCTGTCAGAGTACAAAGCTGGCCGCACACCCAACCCGGACATTCTTTGTAACCGGGAGATTAAATTTAAAGCCTTTTTGGATTATGCGCTGATATTGGGTGCTGACTTCATTGCTACCGGCCATTATGTGCGCAAGCAGTCAGATGGCGAAACAGCACAGCTGATCAAAGGCCTCGACAACAACAAGGACCAGAGCTACTTTCTGCACGCCGTCGGTGGCGCTGAAATCGCCAAAACCCTGTTCCCCGTGGGTGAACTGGAAAAACCTGTTGTTCGACAGCTTGCCGAACAACACGACCTGATTACCCACAACAAAAAGGACAGCACGGGCATCTGCTTTATCGGCGAGCGCCGCTTTAAAGATTTTCTACAGCAGTACCTGCCCGCCCAACCTGGCCAGATTGAAGACACAGATGGTAATCCCATGGGAGAACACAGTGGGCTGATGTACCACACCATCGGCCAACGTCAGGGTCTGGGTATCGGTGGCGTCAAAGGCGCCAGTGAAGAGCCCTGGTATGTCGTCGACAAAGACCTTAATCGCAATGTCCTTATCATCGCTCAGGGCAGCCAGCATCCGAGTTTATTCAAAGAAGCGCTATTCACCAGCACCATTCATTGGATTGCTGGACAGGAACCCGAACTTCCACTCCACTGTTATGCCAAAGTCCGTTACCGACAACAGGATCAAGCCTGCCGGATAGAAAAAAACGCTGCCGGTTATCAGGTTATTTTTGAGCAAGCACAGCGGGCCATCACTCCCGGGCAGTCCGTGGTTTTTTATCAGGGCGACATCTGCCTTGGCGGAGGAGTGATTGAACACGCGTATAATGTTGACGACAACCCTGTTAAGAAAACAGCCGCTAAGGATATTGTTTGAGCCACGCCACATCACAACCCAGTAAAACCGAAGCACAGGTTATCGCCCTCGCCGGGGTGCTACAAAGCGCCTATTTGGTAGACCAGATTGCCCGCACCGGCCTAGCCGCCGCGGAAAGCTTTAACCCCTCCATCAACAGCCTGTTTAAGTTTGATGCTAACACCGCCACCGAGGTGTTCGGCGGCGTGCATGGAGTAAAATTAGGTTTGCAGGTAATGAGTGATATTCTGGCCGGGCAAAATCGCGAACAATACCGCGTTGCAATCCGCTACTTCCTCGGCATGTTATACCTGCAAAAAAGGCTGACAAACAAACCTGAGCTGCTCAGCATTATCCGCAGCCGGCTGGAGCATACCGCCGTCAAAGCAGAACATTTTAGTGAGAACATAAACTCTACGACCTCGAGTATTGCCTCCATTTATCAGGACACGCTCAGTACCTTTAAATTTCGCATTCAGATCAGTGGCAGCATGCAGCAACTGCAAAACCCCTCTAACGCCGATAATATTCGAGCACTGTTGCTGGCAGGTATTCGTGCCGCTGTTCTCTGGCGACAATCTGGCGGTAGGCGCTGGCAGTTATTTTTGCACCGGGACAAACTGCGCAGCACCGCACGGGAACTTTTAAACCAGCTTTGAGGGCCACTCCTTGCGCCACTTAAAGAACGAATCTAAAGACCACTTCGAAGACTGAATTTAGTCACGAGATCGTGTATGATAGCCGTCCTACGCACAACCAAAAGACAGTACAGTCAATAGACAGTACAGCTAGTTGACGGCCACCTATTAATCTCACCTTTCACTACACTCTTAACTATCGGGTATTACTGCACATGGAACTATCTGCTTTAACTGCAATTTCACCAATTGATGGCCGTTACGGCAACAAGACCAGCGCTTTGCGTGGTGTATTCAGCGAGTATGGCCTGATTAGAAGTCGCGTCATTGTCGAAATCCGCTGGTTGCAACAACTCGCCAACCACCCACAAATCAGTGAAGTGCCCGCCTTCAGCAATGAAGCCAATGCCCTGCTGAACCAACTGGCCGATAATTTTTCCGAAACCGACGCCCAGGCGATCAAGGACATTGAAAGCACCACCAACCACGATGTGAAAGCGGTGGAGTATTTTCTTAAAAACGCTATCGCTGGCAATGCAGAGCTAAACAGGGTCAGCGAGTTTATTCACTTTGCCTGCACCTCCGAAGACATCAACAACCTGTCACATGCGCTGATGTTAAAACAGGGACGCGAAGTGATCCTGAATGAAATGCAGGCTATCGTCGATAAGCTGCAGGCACTCAGCCATGACTTTGCCGCCATCCCCATGCTGTCACGTACTCATGGCCAAACCGCCAGTCCATCCACCATGGGCAAGGAATTTGCCAATGTTGTCGCGCGGCTGCGTCGTCAACTTGAACAAATCAGACAAGTAGAACTGTTAGGGAAAATCAATGGGGCTGTGGGCAACTACAATGCCCACCTCTCTGCCTATCCGGATATCGATTGGCAAGCCAATGCTGAGGCTTTCGTAACCAGCCTGGGCATCAACTGGAACCCCTACACGACGCAAATCGAGCCGCACGATTATATTGCCGAACTATTTGATGCCATGAGTCGCTTCAATACCATTCTGTTAGATCTGGATCGCGATATCTGGGGCTATATTTCTATGGGATTTTTCAAGCAGAAAGTTGTCGCTGGCGAAGTTGGCTCCTCAACCATGCCGCATAAAGTTAACCCAATCGACTTTGAAAATTCCGAAGGCAATTTGGGACTGGCCAATGCCGTATTTTCACATATGGCAAGCAAACTGCCGGTTTCTCGCTGGCAACGTGACCTTACCGATTCCACTGTGCTACGCAATATGGGTGTCGGCATGGGCTACAGTCTGATCGCCTATCAGGCAACTATGAAGGGGTTGGGTAAACTGGAAATCAACACTGCGCGCCTGGCCGAAGACCTGAATAACAGCTGGGAAGTGCTGGCAGAACCCATTCAAACCGTTATGCGCCGTTACAATATTGAAGAGCCCTATGAAAAGCTAAAAGCATTGACCCGCGGTCAGACGATTAATCGGGAAACGCTGGATAAGTTCATTGATACGCTGGACATTCCTGAAGACGCCAAACAGAGCTTGCGAGAACTATCTCCGGCCAGCTATATCGGTAATGCGATCGACCAAGCCGAGAAAATATAATTTGCTTAAAGCCTCGCACAGCGGGGCTTTTTTTCGCCAGCCACAACTTCAACATTCCACCGATAACATTTTACCTATGTCGATAAGCAATTTTAACAAACAAGAATTTTTGCAGCACTATTGGGAACAAAAACCACTACTCATAAAGCAGGCTTTTCCTGATTTTATCAACCCACTATCCCCCGAGGAGTTAGCAGGACTAGCCTGTGAAGAGGAGATTGAGTCGCGACTGGTTACTGAAGAAAACGGCGACTGGCAGCTAAATCACGGGCCCCTGGCAGAAACCGTTTTTAACACACTGCCTGAATCACACTGGACACTGTTAGTGCAGGCAGTCGATCACTATGTCCCTGCCGTTGAAGCTATATTAGAAGATTTTCGTTTTATTCCATCCTGGCGTATTGATGATGTCATGGTGAGTTATGCCACCAAGGGTGGCTCAGTTGGCCCACACTATGATAATTACTCCGTGTTTCTGTTACAGGGAGCGGGTTCACGCCTATGGAAAGTAGGCCCTCGCTATAACAGTAACAGCCCACGACTGCCCCATGAAACTTTACGCTTATTAAAAGATTTTTCGACTGAAGAGGAATACCTGTTAGAGGCTGGTGATATGCTTTATCTCCCACCCCAATATGGTCACTGGGGCATTGCCAACGATAACGAGTGCATGACCTATTCCGTCGGTTTTCGCGCACCGAGTCACGGTGATATCCTGTCTGACTTCTGTGATTTTCAGATTGAGCATTTAACCGAAGAACAGCGTTTTATCGACGCTGGATTAACTGAGCAAAACAATAGTGGTGAAATTTCAGCTGAGGCGATCAAACAGGTACAAGCCGTTTTGCAGCAGCAAATCAACAAACCTCAGGCGATTGCCAAATGGTTTGGTCAGTACATGACCCAAGCCAAATACCCGGATTTCTATTCGGTACAAAGTGACTTTTCCGCGGACATGTTAATCAATGGCCTGCAACAATATGACTATTGCTTCCGTGACTCCAGAACCCGAATCGCCTTTACCCTGTCGGATAATAACTTTTACTTCTTTGTGGATGGCAGCAGCTCGACATTAGACACCAAAAACAGTCAGGAGCTGGCCACTCTGATTTGCAATGCTTACAAGATCGAATCATTGGCGTTGCAAAGATTGATTGATGAACCGCAAAGTTTTAATCTGTTATTAGACTTATTCACTAACGGCTATCTGTATTTCGATGACCCGGATAACGATTAGAGCAACCAGCTGGCAAGAGGATCGAAAGCTTCTGCAATCCATCCGCCATCAGGTTTTTGTTCAGGAACAGCAGGTTCCTGAACAACTTGAGTGGGATGAACAGGATGAGAATGCCTGGCATTGGTTAGCCAGTTTTGAAGATCAGGTTATCGGCACCTGCCGTATGTTGGCCAATGGCCATATTGGGCGCATGGCTGTACTCAAAGGCTTCCGTGGACAGGGGATCGGCCAGGCCCTGTTGCATGCAGCGATTGAATGCGCCCAACAAGCACAATTACTGGAAGTGTATCTCTACGCACAGACACAGGCTGTGGAATTTTATCAACGAGCTGATTTTGTGGTGCATGGCGAAGAATTTATGGATGCCGGCATTCCCCATCTCACCATGCGTAAACCTCTCGATCAGCCGAGACTACTGGGAGTCCATGGTGGCGATTTCGCAATCAGTCATTTGCGCGAATCGGTGTGTGACCTTATTGGACAGGCCCAGCAACGGTTACGCATCCTCTCCTACGACCTCGACCCCACGGTGTTCGATGATGCAGAGATTGCCGAGTTGATCTCAGGTCTGGCACGCAAAAGCCGCTACAGCGAAGTTAGAATAATGCTTCTCGATAGTTCGAAAGTGGTTAAGCGTGGCCACCGTTTATTAACCCTGCACCGCCGTTTATCCAGTAATATTCTGTTACGTCGCAGCGGCGCACTGGAACACGATGTTAAAGATAACCTCGTGATAGCAGATCACTTGGGTATAATCTGCCAGTCCATGCGTGAAACCGAAAAAATATGGGGAAACTATAATAATAAACCCGTTGTCAGTAACTATATTGAACAGTTTGATAGGCTCTGGGAGCATGCCCGTGAAGACAAAGATCTGCGCCAACTGGATATATGAAGGGCTTCCCCGTCAACTCATCTTCTATGGATTTTTAAGCCTGCTGTTTTGTACGCTATCCCCAATACCCACGGCCACAGCCCAATTGCAACCCGCAACTTCCAAGCAAGACGTCATCACAAAAGTGGAGACTTATCAGCCTAACCATAAACCAGCCGAAGAGTTGGCCTCCGCCATTAGAAATCTGTATAGCCAAGATCTGGCAGTAGTTGTAAGCAGTGGCCAAATTCTGCTACGCGGACACCCCAGTTATGTTGAGCAGTCGATGCAACTGGCACAGCAACTGGATCAACCCCGCCAAACATTTAATATCGAATTAAGCAGTCACCCGACTGCAGACAAAGACAAGCAGTATTCCACAAAGAGCCGTTCGCTGATTGAACAAACCTTTACGCTAAGTGACGATACTGAATTGATAGTACTCCGCGAACAAATATCGCAGCAGATATCCGGCAAACACTTTCGCTGGCTGGAAATAGAAACCGAACCCACGGAACAGGAGTTTTTAAAAATCTCGATGCAGTCCGCACAAAAAAGCGTGCATTTTAAAATCACACATCAACGATTGGAGAATGGTATTTTCCAAACCCGCACCCATCAGGTTAGTGGTCCATTGGAAGAGTGGCTGGCAATTTATATTGACGGGGGTGAGAACGTCGTAGAGGTGAAAAATACAAGCTCCAACTCAAGATACTCCAACTCCAAACCAGGTAAAAAGATAACCACTGCAATCCGAAATGCGCTTTATATTCGAGCCAGCAAAAATTTATAGCATCAGCCCGATATTAGTATTTTGATAAACCAGCTCATAGTGTTTTAAGCCGCGACAGGGCTCCTCGGTCGCTTCAAGCAGATTGCCATTGCTGACTTCAAACCGATAGCCGTGCAAGGGACAGCGTAACTCGTTGCCGTCGATATCCGACTCGGATAAAGGGTGCCCGCGATGAGGACAGGTGCTTTCCAGCAAGTAACGCTCACCATCGATCTGTAGCAAAATCAAATTGAATTGATCTATCTTAAAAACTTTACGATAACCATCGTACAGGTTGATCAATTTTTCCAGTGAGTAAAACCGCATGCGTTATCCCCAGAGCCTTTAGCATTGAAACAATCCATTAGCTGGCAAATAAGTGAATAGATTATTCTGCCCATAAACCTTTATCGCTGGAAAATAGGCAATATCTGGTTAAACTGCAAGCTTAACAACAGAATAACAGAGGCAAACTTGAGCCACGAAAACGCTGCTATAACTAATAATATTGCGCTAATCATGCCCGGTGGTGGGGCCAGAGCCGCCTATCAGGTTGGTGTTCTTAAAGCCCTGGCCGAACTGACTGAATCCAACGAAGACCACCCCTTCCCTATCCTCTGCGGCACCTCGGCCGGAGCACTTAATGCTGTGGCGCTGGCCAGCCGGGAGGAAAGTTTCAGCAATGCCAGCTTATGGCTGGAACAGCTGTGGCTGAGTTTAGGCACCGAGGATGTCTACCGTAGCGACTGGGCCGGCCTGTGTCGCAATGCCTGGCGGCTGTTTGTTTCGTTATTTAATTCCGGTATCGCACTTGGTCGTCCTGTCGCCCTGCTCGACAACCTGCCCCTAAAACAATTACTCAGGGAAAAGATTGATTTCTCCGGCATAAACCGCAATCTGGCCAACAATGTTATATCGGCTGTCTGTGTAACCGCCATGAACTACACCGAGCGGGTATCGGTTAGTTTCTTTCAGGGCGGACCAGAAAAAGCGGGCTGGCAACGTTGGCGCCGACAGGGCATCCCCACTCCTCTGCAACTTCGGCACCTGCTGGCCTCTACGGCCATACCCACGATATTTCCACCGCAGCGGATCGGTAGAAATTACTATGGCGATGGCGCCCTGCGGCAATTGGCTCCGGTCAGCCCGGCTCTTCATCTTGGCGCTGAGAAAGTATTTATCATTAGTGCCAGTGGCCATAAACGTAATTATGAAAAGCCCTATACCCGCATTCACTCCCCTGCCTTCGGTCAAGTTATCGGCCATCTGTTAAACAGTGCCTTTGTCGACAGTCTGGAGACCGATATTGAGATGCTGGAGCAGATGAACCGCTTACTGGAATTGACTAATGCCGATCTAAAAAATCAGGAAGGGCGCACGCTACGTCCCATTGATTTCTTCGTGGTCTCACCTTCAGAGGATATCGACACCCTGGCCGATCAATATCTCTGCTATTTGCCCAGAAGCATTCGTGCTTTTCTCTCAATCAGCGGTGGGTCCAGTAGTGGCGGGGTGAATATTGCGAGCTACCTGTTATTCACCAGCGAATTTTGCCAACACTTGATTGACCTTGGCTACCGAGATGGCCTGGCTCAGCAGGAGGAAATTCTGACGTTTTTACGGCAGGAAAGCTGAGAATTGTTTTATTAATTAACTAGGAAGCAAGCTCATACCATAAACGGCGCATCGTCCGGGCTGCGGTGGACCACTCTTTTTTCCTGATCAACAGGGCCTATACTGCGGTAGCGGTAGACCCCGGCTGAGTCCTGCTGACGTTCGAGCTTATTGGCGTATACCAAATAGTTAAGATGCGCGACACATTCGCCTGCAGCCATGGCCACCTGCGCCGCATTCAAATCGCGCCTGAACATAACAGGTAGTAATTCCAGTGCGGTGTGCGGCTGAACACAGGCCTGCTCAATCGCCTGCAGGTGTTCATGATGATGCTCCAGCAGTTGTTCCAGCCTGGTATGCAAACCCTTAAAAGGCGTGTTATGGGCAGGCAGTACCAAAAGATCCTGCGATAATTTTTTTAAATCCTCGAGTGATTGCAACCAATTCTGCAAAGGATTGGCCAGCGGCTCCGTCGGCATAACACTGATATTAGAACTAATTCGGGGAATAACCTGGTCGCCAGAACACAACACACCCAGCTCTTCACAGAGCAGGCAGGCATGTTCCGGACTGTGGCCACTGCCAATAACTACCCGCCAGGTGCGACCGGCAATGACAAACTCACTGCCCTCCTGAATGCGGGTAAAAGCCCCGGGCACAGGTGCAATAATATGACTATAACCCTTCATATTTTTCTGCAGCGCTGCCAGAGCGTCTTCGGTAAAGCCCATACCCCGAAAATATTGCTCCGTCGCCCAATACCAGCTATCAGTATGAAAATTAGCAAAGCCGCGGGCAAAATAATATTCACCAAAAGTCATATACAAAGGGACTTTAAACTGCTCACACAACCAGCCCGCCTGCCCCACATGATCGGGATGATTGTGGGTAACAATAACGCCTTTGATCGGCTTTCCCTGTAATTCATTGTCAAAAATACGCTGCCAGTACATCTGAATCGGGTCGTATTTAATACCCGTATCAACAATCCACCAGCCGTCATCATCCTCAAGTAAATAGAGATTGATATGATCCAACTCCATGGGTAGCGGCATACGAATCCATCGCACCCCGTCGGCTACCTCTACTGTTGTCCCAAATTCCGGTGTGACAGCATTAAAGGGATATTCCAGACTAGACATAAATATTTACCAGCGCAATGAAACAATATTCAGCGAACCCCCGTCTCACTGCAAATCTTTTTAGGTAGGTTAAGCTCTTCAAAGCAACATGTTAATTTAGTTCAAGCCAGTCCATTCAAACACCAGCCTATCCATACATCAGCACTCAGAGAAACCTCATTTACAAAGTCATTCGTTCTATAAAATCCGTACGATTTCCTTTGAACTTCATATCCCCTAAGGTAACTGAATACCCCTCGGCCTGCAGCTGCCGGGCAAAGGTTAACAAATAGGCCAGGTCCGCTTCACTGTCACAGAGGCTGAAAATTTGCCGACCGATACGGCTAAGTTTAAACACTGACAACAGCAAATCTTTACTGGCATCGCGGTGGGTCACCTTGAGGCCTTTGTGGCGGCAAGTCAGTAGCGCTGCAAATTGGCTTCTATCTGTACTTTTAATCAGCTTTCTTGAAGGGTTGGCAATTAATAGCCCGAGATCCTCCAGTACATCAAACATACTCAGGTGAACATCGGTGTTAAAGTAAGAGTCCGTGGCATCAAAAATAAAGTCGGCAAAAGCATACTTGGCCGCAATGCGAATCACCTCCCAGTCTTCTTTATTAAGCTGTAACAGGGTCGTCATCAGCCCCAGGGTAAAACTCCCCGGGGCAGCTATCTCAAGAATTAAAGCCCTCGCCCACAGTGCTTGCAACTCGGGATTGATCACATTCTCAGCCGACTCCCGCCAGCGTATCATCCATTCGGCATTGACGGGTCCATTGCTGACCGCCCGCAGTGGGCTGGCAAGGATTTCACTCTCGGCCTGAATGGCAATTTTGCGAAGGTTGAGAGAGCGTTCCAGATCTCGCACACTCACCTCTTTGACCACGGAGCGAATCATTGCCGCTGGCGTATCAAGGCCAATATCAAGATGTTGCTCGATAGCGGTATTCTCGATTATACGATGGGTGGCGATACAATCGACCGGCGGGGTATCTACCAGGTTTCCTTTCTCATCGATCATTTTAAGCCCCTGGTGAATACTATTCAGCTCACCTTCGGCCTCGAGAATGGCGGCCATTTCAATTTGTCGTACCGCTTCCCGGTTGCGGTGCTCGCGGCGAATTTGTCCTGGACTCATTAAGCCGCCGGAATTACCGTCAAACAGGCAAAACCACAACTTATCCAGCCACTGCTCACGACTACTTTCACTGATAGTGTCAGTACTTGCAGGCACATCAATACGGGTAGGTTTTTTGTTTTGTTCCACGCTATTCATCATTAGTAGCCAATTGCCACAGTTATATCAACCAGCTTGGTTAAAGTGTTAAAGATCGGAATGTAGAATTGCCTTTGTTTATCAGGGTTAAAAAAAACACGTCACCGATCAATTTATAGCCAATCCCGGCTTCAACAATGCTGTCAAACCTGGACTTGGATTAATATACGCTAAGAATACCCGGAAATGCTATTTATGCTTGGGCAATGCACACTGAGCACTTATTCTAATTAGCCACTTGGGGCAAACCGCATGTGTTACCCTTCATTGCACAAAACGCTTATCCCGTTCTATGTGCGTTCTATGTGCCAGGACCAGTAACAAAGATTCCCCAAACCATCTCAAAAACTATAAAAACGATAATCTCACCTGTTCAAAACCTCTGCAAACAAGGATAATAGTGGGATTTATATGGCAAAAAAATCCATCGGTCCCATCAACAGATTCACCCAACAGTTAGCAGCTCACGTATAGCAAGTAACCATTCAGCGACCGACACAGACAGTACCCTCTTATTTATGAAGCAAGTCAATCTCTCCTCTTTTCGCGACCTCCCCATCACGCAAAAGCTCACCCTGTTCTGTGTCATGGTCATCCTGATCAGTTTGAGTCTCTCTATCAGCGCAATCATCGCCTACGATCGCTACAATGTGTCAAATATTGTTGAGAATGATTTGAAAGTTGTTGCAAAAATTATCAGCGACCAGAGCCACGCCGCCATTGTGTTTAATGATCCAGAGCTGGCCAAAGCCAATCTGGCGGTGCTGGACTTACAGCGCGCGGTCATTGGCGCCTGTATCTACACCGTCGGACAACCGCTGGCTACGGGAAAAATTTCTCGCCTGTCCGCTTATCCTCAACCATCAACACCGTGTCCTTCTTATACCCCTAAGCAGTCTCTCAGCATTACCTCCAGTGATGCGCAATTCCTGGAACTGATCGAACCCGTTATCCTTGACGATATCATCATTGGTTATGTTTACCTGAAAACTGACATCTCTATTTTGCAAGAGCGACAGGGTCTACCCCTACACCTTATTGTGGCTGTATCCCTGTTCGCGGCGCTCATTGTTATTCTGCTGACTAGCCGCTTTGTCCGTTGGTTATCCAGCCCGCTTTACCATCTGGGAAAAACGGCCCGGATTATTGCCGAGCATGATAACTACAGCTACCGCGCTGAAAAGTACAGCAATGATGAAATTGGTTACGTTGTCGATTCCTTCAACCAAATGCTGGATGTGATCGAACGAGAGGATGCACAGCTGCGGGAAAGCGAGGAAAAATTCCGCATGATCAGTGCCTCCTCCAAAGTTGGCATTTTTCAGCTCGATCTCGATGGCAACTGCATCTATGCCAACGAAGAGCTCGCCAGCATCACCGGTCTTTCCATCAGCCAGATTATGGCCGACAACTGGCTGTCCTGTATCCACCCTGACGACCGCCCGGTTGTCGATAGCAAATGGCATGGCATGCTGCAAAATAACCAGTCGATCAATCTGAGTTGTCGCCTGCAAAATAATGGGATCAAATGGATCAGTGGTCACGTTGGTCTGTTGCAGCGCTACGACGACTACCCTATTGGCTATCTTGGCACTATCAGTGATATTTCGGATATAAAAAACGCACAGATCCAACTGGAGCAAATGGCCTTTTACGACACCCTGACTGGCCTTGCCAATCGACGCTTGTTCCGCAATCGGCTGGAGCATGTGATCAACAACCTGGGGCGTGAGCGCAGCACTCTGGGTCTCATTCTGCTTGACCTCGACCACTTCAAACACATCAACGACTCCCTGGGACACGACTCAGGTGATGCGTTATTGACCATTATTGCCGAGCGATTACAGCTATGTGTGCGCGCCAGTGATACGGTTGCCCGACTTGGCGGCGATGAATTTGCCATTCTCCTACCCGGTATTAATACCTCTCTGGCAGTCTCTAATGTCAGCCAGAAAATTCTGCAAACCCTGAAAAAGCCCATCATACTCAGGGAAACCGAAATCCGGATTACCACCAGCGCAGGCATCGCCATGGCGCCCGATGACAGCAACGAGGCCGAAGAATTAATTAAAAATGCCGACCTTGCGCTCTATCGTGCCAAAGACCATGGTCGAGATAATTACCAGTTTTTCACCGCCGAAATGAATACCCGCTTGTTGAATCACCTGCGTATGGTAGAAGACCTGCGGGAAGCAGTTAACAATGAGGCATTCTCACTGGTTTTCCAGCCACAGATTGATCTTAAAAAAGGAACCCTGGTCGGTTTTGAAGCCTTAATCCGCTGGCAACATAAAACCCGAGGTTTTATCAGCCCGATGGAATTTATTCCTGCGGCAGAAGAAACCGGCCTGATCATTCCCATCGGGCGCTGGGTTATTACTGCAGCCTGTCAACAAATTCATACCCTACGCCAGCAGGGAATAATTAATGAATCTGTAGCCATCACAGTGAATTTATCCGTGCAGCAATTCAAGGACGAAGAACTGGTTGATTTCATTGCCAGCCAAATCGAACAATATCATATTCAACCTGCACAGCTGGAAGTCGAACTAACCGAAACTGTGTTAATGGAAAACCTCAACGATGTACTCGAAATATTAGAAGCACTAAAAAAACTGGGGCTGCTCATTTCCATCGACGACTTTGGCACCGGCTATTCCTCACTGGGTTACCTCAAGCGACTACCAGTTAATATCGTCAAAGTCGACCGTTCCTTTGTGATGGATATTCCTGAGGACAAAGACGATATGGCTATCACCGCGGCAGTTATTGCCATGGCGCATAAATTAAACTATCTCGTGGTTGCCGAAGGCGTAGAAACCGAAGAACAATTACAATTTTTGGAAGAATGCGATTGCGACTACGGCCAAGGTTATTATTTCAGTCATCCGTTGCCAGCCGAAGAACTCGCCCAATTTTGCCAGCAGTTTTCACTGGCTGATCTTCGCGCAAACCAGAACCTTAAACAGCCGTGAGCAGAAGTACAGCCCTGAGCTGAAGTTAACCCAGCCATGAGCAGAGGTCTCAAATAGCATGAGCATTCAGTGGTTTCCAGGGCATATGCACAAAGCCCGCAAACAGGTGAAGGAGATACTTCCGCAAATCCACCTGATTATCGAAGTACTTGATGCACGCATACCCTTCAGCAGTGAGAACCCAATGATCGCTGAACTGCGTGGCGACAAACCCTGTATCAAAGTATTAACCAAAAGTGATCTTGCCGATCCTACTCGCACCGGGGAATGGCTAAATTATCTGGAACAGGCCAAAGATACCAAAGCCCTGGCTCTCAGCACTGAAACACCGGAAAAAACCCGCCAGCTTCCCGAGCTTTGCCGCCGTATGCTGCCTGCTAAAGATAAAAGCCCTAATGATATTCATGTGATGATTATGGGCATTCCCAATGTCGGTAAATCCACCCTGATCAACACTCTGGCAGGCCGGGCTATTGCCAAAACGGGTAATGAACCAGCGGTCACCAAGGGGCAGCAGCGAATCAATTTGCGTAACGGCATTATGTTATTCGATACGCCAGGCATGTTGTGGCCCAAGGTAGAAAGCGAAAAAAGCAGCTATCGGCTCGCCACCACCGGTGCGATAAAAGATACTGCCATGAGTTACGACGATGTCGCATTTTTTGCCGCCGATTTTTTACTGCAACACTACCCGAACGCCTTGCAAACTCGCTACCAGATAGAGCAACTGCCTAACACTGAAATTGAGCTGATGGAATTAATCGGCGCTAGACGCGGCTGCCTCAAGGCTGGTGGTCGGGTTGATCTGGAAAAAGTATCAACCATCCTGTTGAACGAACTACGTTCAGGTATACTCGGCCCGATCACGCTGGAAACACCAACGATGGTCGAACACGAGACCGTAGAAGTGGCCGCTCAAATCGCTAAACAAGAAGCCGAAAAGGCTGCTAAAAAAGAAGCGCGAAAACAAAAACGAAGCAAAAGGAAATAAAGCTCGATAGTAAGCACCCTGAACGAATCTTAATGATAATAGACACCAGAGTCCGGTGCTCCACCATAAAAACTCGATTAAAATATCCACTATGGATAATCTTGATTTAGCCGTCATCAGCCAACTCAATCGGTGGATAACTTCCGGCGATGACGCTTGGCTATGCACTGTGATCAATACCTGGGGATCTGCACCCCGCATTCCCGGCAGTCTGCTCACCTGTAATCGCAAGGGTGACGTGGTCGGCTCGCTTTCCGGCGGCTGTGTCGAAGATGCCCTGCTGGCAGCACTAAAAACCGGTGAGCTGGCGAGCGATACCCCATGCTTTAAGCGGTATGGCGAGACAGACTCTGAGCGCGAACAATTAAAACTCCCCTGCGGTGGTACTCTCGGTGTATTAATCGAGCCCTTCTCTACCCAATTGATTGCAGCCTACCCTGCCCTTAAAGAACAGTTCGTCGCCATCGAGCAGGCCTTGCAACAGCGACAACTCATCAAACGCCATCGCCAATGGCAGCCACGGGATACCTCCACCGGCCATCAATTTGTCGAAGCGCTGGCCTCCGGGGAAAAGCGGGTTGACCTGGAACTTGATCCACATAATCAGCCACAACAATTCGAACAGGTTTATGGACCCGTAGTGCACTTGATGATTTTAGGTGTCTGCGAAGTGGGTCGGTATCTGGCGGATTTTGCCTTGGCAACGGGTTTTCGCGTCAGTATTTGCGACCCAAGGCCTGAGCAAATTGCACAATGGCAAATCGACAATTGTAGTGTCTTTACCGGCATGCCCGACGATGTAATTCGCGAGCACGCAACCGATGCTAACACGGCCATCGTGGCGGTCAGTCACGATCCACGTATTGATGATATGGGTTTAATGGATGCCTTTAACACGGATGCCTTTTATATCGGTGCAATGGGCTCTATCAACACCTCAAGAAATCGCAGAAAACGGTTAGCTGATCTCGGCATCACCGAGACTCAACTACAACGACTGCATGCCCCTATTGGCCTCGATATCGGCAGCAAAACCCCGGCGGAAATTGCGATATCGATCATCGCCGATATTATCGCCAGCAAAAATCTCTCCACCCATTAGACAGCTTCACCTTATCTTATATTGGTAGCGACTTTTCCTGTAATAGCTGAATCGCATTACTGTTAAAACCGATATAAATCAGCAAAGCCACCAGCGCCATCGCAAACCACTGCCATGCATAACTGGTATTCACGGAAGGATCTAATCGCTTAACAGGCCAATGACGTTCAAGCACGCCGATATTTCCTGCGTCCAGGCGCACAATAAACGGCTGCACTTTCTCTTCTAACACCTCCGCATAAATATCCAATACCGTTCTTAAATCAAAATGATGCAAGGTCATTGGCCACGTAAGGTGATCAACTTTTGGAGGGAGAAAAAAGGAATTATCGGGGGCAATAAAAATTGTTCCGGTGATTGTTAACAAGTTTTGCAACAGTTTATCGTTCTCAGGGTTTAACAGACTCGCCTGCCAACCTCGACTGACGAGTACTATCCCATGCCCTGTGCGAACCGGCGTAATCACTTCATAACCAGGCTGGCCATTAAATCGCTGGTTGGCAATCATCAGATTAAACGCGGACAGGTACTCCCCCTGGAAACTGACTCGCTGTGAAGACTCGGCATCACTCATTACCGACACCAACGGTTGCGCTGCCTGCTGTTCTTTCAATATCTGCGCGCTGTTCCAGTCTCGCTTTTCCTCTGCTCGTTGTAACTGCCAAAAGCCAAGACCAATCAGTAGAATCAAAGCCACAAGCAACACACCAAGCGATTTGAGCTGGAGGTCCATTTGAAACAGGCCCATTCGCAACTTGCCAACGCAAAACGAATTTGCAGATTCTTTCATGTCTGCCTTCATATCACCCTTCATATCACTACCCTGTCACTGGCATCTCACAACCATGTCATTATCAAATTGCATCTGGCAGCAGCGACTCTATTCCCGGTCAGTATTTACCTGATTCGTTTGCCGACCAGACTGTCGCAATCAACTCGGGTATTGCTACACTTTTGTTGACAGCGTCTTGAAAGCACTAAACACCCAGCCAGCCAACACTTGATGATCCGGGGAACCCAGCATGACAGAGCAAGAAGATCCCGACAAAGTATTGAAACAGCATCTGGATTTTATCGCCAACCATCAGCAGAGCTATCTGCGCTCCGGCGGCACTGAAGGACATATCATCGACATGTCCCACACAGGGGTGAAAGCCCTGCTACCTACCCTGCTATTGAAAACCACCGGACGCAGAAGTGGGAAGCAGCTCATTGTGCCACTCATCTATGGTATCTATGGAAATGAATGGGTTGTTATTGCGTCTAAGGGCGGCTCCCCCGATCATCCTGCCTGGTATCTCAATTTAAAAGCACAAGCGGAGGTAGAATTCCAGGTCGCCAGCCAATGCTTTCGAGGAAACTGGCGAGCAGCCGAGAGCGAGGAACGCCAGGCAGTATGGGACTATATGTCAAAGATCTACCCGCTCTATAACGACTACCAGCAAACCAGCCAGGGGCGGCTTATTCCAGTGGTTCTCTTAAAGCCAGAACTGTCGCAGCAAGTTTTCAAGTCAGACTAGGACGCCTGGCGCAACTCTTCAGCTTGACGTAATCCTTCTACATTGCGTGACTCTTCGACCTTTCGCAGCCTGGCCCTGACCATTCTGGCCCCGGTTGGGTAACAGAACGAAGTCAGCTCGCAGCGCTCGCTTTGACGCAACAGCCGCTTGTGGTCCGGGAATAATTCGTCGATAACCCATCCAGCCACCTGATCACCGACCTGTTTAGTGGTCATTACCCAGGCATTACTGTCAGAATTAGCGATGGCATTGGATTGCATGACCTTCTCCATAACGTTTTCCAAGTTCATAAGAACCCCTTAATGTGCTTAGCTACTGCGATTATTGGTTTTATAGCAGCTTTCAAAGACAGTCCCTGTGAAGCTGAGCACAAAATATACAATGTCTAAACCAGAATGCCAACCCAGGCATAAAACACACCCGGAGGATGACTAGACCAACACAACCCAAAGCCATCCCCCATACATCCTGCTGACAAATTGAACAATTCACGGCAGCGAACTCCAGTAATTCCATCAAAAGACAAGAAAAAACAAAAACTTACTAAGAAATTTGCCATCTAAATAGTTGTTTTCTTGACTATAGAATCGCACCCATTAGAATAGGCGCTCTTTTGCAGAGGGCTGCCTTTTGGGGCAAAACAGGTGCGCGGGAATAGCTCAGTTGGTAGAGCGCAACCTTGCCAAGGTTGAGGTCGCCGGTTCGAACCCGGTTTCCCGCTCCAA
>CBFIDJ010000018.1:0-49506 GCA_965661375.1 Oceanicoccus sp.
GGTTTTAACTTCGACGCCAAAACCCGACGCGAGTCAGTCGACATGGCCGATATTTTCATGGGGCATATCGGCGGTATGGATACCTTCGCCCGCGGCCTGGAAGTCGCCCAGCGCTTAATCGACAAGACCGATATCATCAGCGGACGGGACGCGCGCTATAGCAGCTACGATAGCGGCGCGGGCAAGGCTTTCGAAAATGGTGAGCTTGGCCTGGCAGAGCTGCGTAATCTGGCCGTTGACGCAGGCGAGCCCGAGCGGCGCAGTGGGCATCAAGAGCGGCTGGAAAACCTGATTAACCAATACCTGTAGCGCTGCGACAGCCCGGCCACTGCCTTGGGAGAGGTCTCATATTGGTGTTTGGTTTAAGTAATTGCTATTCGTACCCTGCGAGACTGGAGCTGGCGGTTTTACAGGTTTATCCCTTAAGATGCGCAGCTACAGACGGAACGCGTTAAGAGTTTGAATCCTTGAAACCGAGAAAAGCAACCCGACGACAGACCACCACCATCAGCGATGTAGCGCGCCTGGCCGAAGTTTCACCGATGACGGTATCGCGCGTGATCAACGGCGAATCCAATGTGCGGCCTGCAACTCGCCAAAAGGTGGAGCAGGCCATCGCGACCCTGGATTATGCGCCTAATGTTGCAGCTCGCAGTTTAGCGGCCGGCGGTCAGATAACGATTGGGTTGCTGTACAACAACCCCAGCTCGGCCTATTTGAGTGAGTTTTTGTTAGGCAGCCTGCACCAGGCCAGCCGGCTCAACGTGCAGTTTGTGGTCGAAGTTAGTGAGCGAGCTGAAGAGGCAGCAGACACTGCTCGGTATCTCATTGAACGTGGGGTTGACGGTCTGTTGTTGTCACCGCCGCTTTCGGACTCCGCCGAGGTGCTCGCGGCGCTGGAATCAAGCGATGTACCCGGCGCCGTAGTGGCGGGGAGCAAGCCCTGCCCGGTGACCTCAGTTGTGGCCATTGATGACTATGCAGCCGCTGCTGCCATGACCCGGCACCTGATTGATTTCGGTCACCGCCGCATCGGTTTTATCACTGGTGATATACGTCAAGGAGCCAGCGAGCGACGTCTTGCTGGTTTTCGCGAAGCCATGCTCGAGGCGGGCCTATCATTGGATGAAACGTTGATCGCACAGGGAGACTACAGCTACCAGTCCGGCCTGCGTTGCGCTGAACAACTGCTGCAAAATCCTCAACCACCTACAGCGGTATTTGCCAGTAACGATGATATGGCCGCTGCCACCGTTTCCGTCGCTCATCGACAAGGCCTGGACGTACCCCACGAACTGTCGGTATGCGGGTTTGACGATACCGCGCTGGCCACGACTATCTGGCCTGAGCTCACCACAATCCGCCAACCCATCGAAGAAATGTCACGACTGGCGGTTGAGCTGCTGGTTACCGAGATTCGCGCCCGTCGTATAGGTGAGCAGGACGCACGTCGTCACGTCTTGCTCGATTTCACCTTAGTGCAGCGCGGTAGTATAGCTCCGCCTGTATAGCCTGGACCTGCAACTCCTGATGCAACAGGACAAGGGCTGGCTGTAAGCTTACCGCAGCGAAATGGTTGGTACTATTTAGGCAAACATGTATTAGACAATACATGTAGGCAAACATTGGTTTAGGCTAGGCAAGTACCTGCGTTCAGGCAAGAACATGAGTACTGATAAGTTTATTGAAAGTTAACAGATCAAAACTGCCTTTTATTTCAAATTTCACCATGCCCAGTTCGCTTATATATAGCTGTATTTCACAGTCAATATCCAATGTTCCTGAAGTTTCAACTGAAAATGCCTGAATCTTGCTGTAAGGCAACGATGTGTAATCGACTTTCGATCCGGTTATTCCTTGGACATTTGCAGCAATAATACGCTTGTTCGTAAATACAAGCTGGTCTCGCACTGTCTTAAACGCTGCAAAAATTGATTCGCCTTCAATCAAGAACTTATGGAAGTCCTCCCGTGCATCTTTGCTATCAATCGGCTTGAGTTTAAATACTGGTGAATTCTCAAAATCTATCATTTGTTAACCCATTCATTGAATGTATGTTTCGCCTGACGCCCATTTATAGAACCACGGGAGCAACGCGTAAGGAGGTCCACTCCCAATGGGGCGATTATGGTAGCCCTGGTAAAATTTATCCCCCGACGGTTTATCAGCCCAATCCAACGGCGAAGCCCCTACTCCTTATGTTCAATCTCCCAAGCCTCAATCACTTCTTTTGCCGCACGAAATGCCTCGATTCCCGAGGGCGCACCACAGTAAACCGTTGAGTGCAGCAGCACTTCCTGAATTTCTTCCACGGTGCAGCCATTTCGTAACGCACCTCTAACATGAGTTTTCAATTCGGTGGAGGCTTTTAGCGCCGCGAGTGTGGCGACGGTTACCAGGCTGCGAGTCTGGCGTGAGAGTCCATCGCGCGCCCAGGTTTCTCCCCAGCAGTTGGCGGTGAGGAATTCCTGTAGCGGACGATTAAAATCCGTGGCGGTATTCAGCGCTTTATCGACATACTCATCGCCTAATACTTCACGTCTGATGGCCAGTCCCTGCTCGAATTTTTCCTTATTGTTATCGTTACTCATATTACTGTCTATATCCTTAGGTGTTTTTGGTGTTTTTGGTTTATTTATTTCGACTCATCTTATTTTCGGCTCGGATGACTCACAATCAGGGTTTATGACTTTTATTTATGACCTTTGGCTATGAAAAGAAATTAACAGATTACTCTGAGCAATTACATCCTTGCTTACAACTTAAAGCTTTTATCCTGCCATCCCTTTAGTTTCATCCCTGCAACATAGTAATGACTAATCCGCCAGAGCAGACAGTTACGTACCTCCGTGACAATAACGTGATTGCAACTAAGAAAAACTATCGATCTGATAAACAAAATATGTTGGCGAATGCCTCAGTAAAGGTATTACATAGTCTTTTAAAGGCCAAAGTTTTAAATCCCACAAGGAGCACACTATGTCTGAGAGCAAATGTCCGATGCACAATGTTACTGGAGCAGGCACTACCAACCGCGATTGGTGGCCTAATCAACTGCGGCTCGATATCTTGCACCAGCATTCAAACCTGTCCAACCCAATGGCGAAGGATTTTGATTACACCGAGGCATTTAATAGCCTTGATATAAAAGCCTTAAAACAGGATCTCACCGAGTTGATGACTGACTCACAGGACTGGTGGCCCGCAGACTTTGGCCATTATGGCCCGCTTTTTATTCGTATGGCCTGGCACAGTGCAGGTACTTATCGAATCGGTGATGGCCGTGGCGGCGGTGGCACGGGCAACCAACGTTTTGCCCCGCTGAACAGCTGGCCTGATAATGTTAACCTTGATAAGGCACGTCGCTTGCTTTGGCCTATAAAGCAAAAGTATGGCAATAAAATTTCCTGGGCAGATTTGATGATTCTTACCGGTAATGTGGCGCTGGAATCCATGGGTTTTAAAACCTTTGGCTTTGCCGGTGGCCGTGAAGATATCTGGGAACCCGAGCGGGATATCAACTGGGGGATCGAAAAAACCTGGTTAGAAGACGAACGCTATAGCGGCGAGCACGACCTCGATGACCCACTGGCCGCTGTGCAAATGGGCCTGATTTATGTGAACCCGCAGGGGCCGAATGGCAACCCGGACCCAGTGGCCGCTGCCGTCGATATTCGTGAAACCTTTAAGCGTATGGCCATGGACGATGAAGAAACCGTGGCCCTGATCGCCGGTGGTCACAGCTTTGGTAAAACCCACGGTGCAGCTGAGGAGGCTTTATTAGGGCCAGACCCGGAAGCCGCCGGACTGGAAGCCCAGGGCCTCGGCTGGAGCAACAGCCATGGCTCGGGTACGGGGGCCGATGCGATCACCAGCGGCCTTGAAGTCACCTGGACCAGCACCCCCACCCAATGGAGCAATAACTTCTTTGAAAACCTGTTTGGTTACGAGTGGGAGCTTACCAAAAGCCCGGCTGGTGCCCATCAATGGCAACCCAAGGACGGTGCCGGTAAAGATGCCGTCCCTCACCCCTCGGATCCATCCAAACGCCGTGTGCCAACCATGTTAACCACTGACCTGTCGCTGCGCTTTGATCCGGTCTATGAAAAAATCTCGAGACGCTTTTATGAAAACCCGGATGAGCTTGCCGATGCTTTCGCCCGTGCCTGGTATAAGTTGACCCACCGCGACATGGGTCCAAAGGCGCGTTACCTTGGCCCGGAAGTGCCCGATGAAGAACTGATCTGGCAGGACCCTATTCCCGAATGTGATCACTCGTTGGTTAACGATGCCGACGTTGTCAAACTGAAGCAACAATTACTCAACTCCGGTTTATCCATTGCGGACATGGTAAGCACGGCCTGGGCCTCAGCTTCGACTTTTCGCGGTTCGGATAAACGCGGCGGTGCCAACGGTGCTCGTATTCGATTAGCTCCACAGAAAGATTGGCCAGTTAATCAGCCTGCACAACTCGCCAGGGTATTAAAGACACTGGAGAAAATTCAGAGTGACTTTAACGCTTCAGCCAGGAGCTCAGGCGATAAGAAAGTATCACTGGCTGATTTAATTGTGCTCGCTGGTTCCATAGCGGTTGAGGAGGCAGCCAGCAAGGCCGGTTTTGATGTCACGGTACCCTTCGCTCCCGGACGTATGGATGCCAGTGCCGAACAGACTGATGAAGAGGCCTTTGCACCACTGGAACCTGTTGCCGACGGCTTCCGCAATTTCCAAAAGCAGAAATATTCTGTCACTGCGGAAGAGTTGTTGATTGATCGGGCGCAGCTGTTAACTCTCACCGCACCGGAAATGACGATACTGATAGGGGGCCTGCGAGTATTAAACGTTAATACCGGTCAAACTCAACATGGCGTTTTTACCCATCACCCGGAAACGCTAAGCAATGACTTTTTTATCAATCTGCTGAGTATGGGAACAAGCTGGAAACCAACCTCAAAGGACGAAGACCTCTTTGAAGGGGTTGATCGTCAAAGCGGTGAGACGAAATGGACCGCTACGCGGGTGGACCTGGTCTTTGGCTCTAACTCCCAGTTACGGGCGCTGGCCGAAGTGTACGGCAGTGCCGATGCCAGGGAGCGTTTCGTGCACGACTTTATCGCCGTCTGGACCAAAGTGATGAATCTGGACCGCTTTGATTTGTAAAAGATCGCTTGCGTTAGAGCTACCTTGTTAGAGAGAAAGCCTGTTAGAAAAATCCGTAAGTGAAAACAAAAAGGGTGGAATGACTTCCACCCTTTATTATAAGTTTCAGGTATCCATCATAACTTAAAGCACCGCACCAGTCGGTGGCCTTTTTATTAACAAAGACGCGACCACGCCAATCGGCAATGACCACCAAAGAATACCAAAGGCACTGGTGTAACTGCCGGTCGAGTCGTACAGGTAACCAGCCAGCGGCCCCGGCACCATAGTAAAACCTACGATCATCAAACTCATAATTCCGCGCACTTTGCCAAAATTAGGTAGACCAAAGTTGAGCGCGATGATGGAAGACCACACTGGAATCATTCCCCCCATGGCGAAGCCCACCGCGCAGGCGGTGATACTAAAGGCTGTAGAACCTTCCATAAATAAAACCGGTAACCAGCCAATAGCTGCCATCACCAGGGTCGCCGTCATAATACGACGCGGTTGAAAGGTATCGCTCAGCCAGCCCGTGGTAAATTTGCCGGCGATGCCACTGATGGCATACAACGACATAATAAACGCGCTGTTTTGCAGAGTAATCCCGGAGGATCTGGCAAAGGGTGCGAGATAGGTCACGATCAATAAACCCGCAAAACTGATACAACCAACACAGAGAGCGACCACCCAGAAATCGCTACGACGAAATAAGGCCTTATAAGACATTCCCATATCAGTTTCAGCTGTCTGTTCGTCGCTATAATTAACAGGCTTGCCATCCGGCTGCTGGCCTATATTCGCCGGAGACTCCACCGCTATAAACCAGATTGCTGGTAACAACACCAGTCCAACCAGACCAGCCAGTATCAACAGACTATTGCTGGCCCCGAAGTTGGCCAGTAGTGCGGCTGATATGGGCGGCATCAGAAATCCACCCATTGAGATTCCCGCGACGGAGACACCAATAGCCAATCCACGGCGTTTGGCAAACCACTTCGCTACCATAACAGTAGTGGTGATCGTCCCCAGCAAAGCCGTCGCTGGCGCAATAAATAGCAGACAAACCACAGCGGCATACAATAGGCTTTGCACCTGCGACAACAGCACAAAACCCAGTGTCATACCGGCCGCGCCGATCAACATCAATAATCGAGTTTTACCCTTATCGGCCCAGTAGCCAAGCACCGGACTTAATAACGCCCCGATTACCGCAAACACTGCCGAGGCGGAACCGATTTGCCCCGGTGTGGCATTGAACATCTCGGCAAAGGGTTCGATAAAAACACCCAGTAGATACAGGGTAAAGCCCATGGAGACAAATTGGCAGAAGGTGCACAGTGCCAGAACATTCCAGCCGTGAAAACCTTCTCGAACAGTGTTAGCAGGTGATGTCATGCTTGAAGTCGCTTTATTGCTTTGCTTATTTTTGATTGAGACTGTTTGTGAGCTTATTGGAAAACTGATGAGATCCCCTGAGCCTCACTGCGAGCCGGCATAATAGCAAACCCATCGACATATAAATTAATATTGCCAATGATTAATATGGCAACGTCCCGATCACTTTTGCAGTTATTCAAGGAGAAAATCAACTGGCATAGTCCTTGCGGCTTTTTTATAAACCACCTCACAGGAGCGAAGATGCCTTTACGCAATGCGGTACAACTGATCTGTTATCCCAACCGCCTGGGGAAAAATTTAGCCGACCTGCATCAGGTGATGAATAAGCACTTCGCTGACAGTGTCGGCGGTGTGCATATTCTGCCCTTTTTCCCCTCTAATGCCGATGGCGGCTTTTCGCCACTGACCCACCGCGAAGTGGAGCCGGAGTTTGGCTCCTGGTCCAATATCGAAGCCATTGCAGCGGATTATGATCTGGTCTGCGATGTCACCATCAATCATATCTCCGATGAATCCGTGGAGTTTCAGGACTACATCGAGAAACGCGAGCAATCCGAGTTCGCCGAGTTATTTGTGGATGTGGATAAACTCGGCGAGATCAGCCATGACGATCTGGCCAAAATTCATATTCGTAAGGAAAAGGAACCGTTTCGCGAAGTGAACTTTAAAGACGGCACCACAGGCCGCGTCTGGTGTACCTTCACCGAAAATCAGGTCGACCTTAATTACCAGTCCGAAAAGACCTACCAGTTTATGGCGGAAAATATGCAATTCCTCGCCGAAAGAGGCGTTAAGCTGTTTCGACTGGATGCCTTCGGTTACACCACCAAACGCATCGGCACCAGCTGCTTTTTGGTGGAACCCGAAGTGTATCGCCTGTTGGACTGGGCCAATGAGGTAGCACAACTACACGATGCCGAAATTCTACCCGAGGTACACGACCACCCGAGTTACCAGTACGCCATTGGTCGCCGTCATATGCATCCCTACGGTTTTGCGCTGCCGCCCCTGTTGCTGTATTCGCTGCTGGACGCCAATAGCGTCTACCTGAAAAACTGGTTACGTATGTGCCCGCGCAATATGGTCACCGTACTGGATACCCACGATGGCATTTGTATTCCCGATGTGGAATCAATCCTGCCGGAGGACAAAGTTGCCGTCCTGATCGACAATATTAACAACCGCAGTGCGGACCCCATCTTGAGGCGTTCGGCGGCCAACGTGCACAGTGTTGGTGCGATTTACCAGCTAACCTGTACCTTTTACGATGCCTTAATGCGGAATGATGATGCCTATATTGCCGCCCGCGCCATTCAGTTTTTCACCCCCGGAATTCCTCAGGTGTATTACGTGGGCGCGCTGGCTGGCTGCAACGATTACGAGTTGATGGAAGCCACGGGTGAACTGCGTGACATTAACCGGCACTTTTTCTCCCTTGAGGAAATTGATGGAGCAATACAGCAGACCGTAGTACAACGACAGCTGGAACTGATGCGGTTTCGCAGCCACTACCCGGCCTTTGATGGCCATTTTGAATTGAACTATTCCAACCAGAGCAGCGTCCATATGGCGTGGCGTCATGGCGAGTATTACTGTAGCCTGTTCGTCGATTTGAACTTCAAAACATCAACCATTGAATATTTTGACGTCGATAAAAAGACGACTGAAACGATTCACTGTTAGGATTGCTGTTCCTGTAAAACCCTTACCGCTGCGCAGACGTTAGACATGATTAAACTGGTTATTCCCATTACCGCCCTATTAATGGCGGTAGCCCTGCTATTGCTCGGTAGTGGCCTGTTGAATACACTGCTGGCCCTGCGCGCCGGTATTGAAGGCTATGCGGACAACACCACCGGTATGATTATGTCGGGCTATTTCCTCGGCTTTTTTATCGGTACATTTCTCGCTTTGCCCATGATTCAGCGGGTGGGTCATATCCGTAGCTTTGCTTGCTGTGCAGCTCTGGCTTCCTGTGCTGTGCTACTGCATGTGTTATTTGTCAGCCCTTTAACCTGGGGAATACTGCGGGTGATGACCGGGATCGTATTGGTTATCCTCTATACCGTCATTGAAAGCTGGCTCAGCGCCCAGACCGACGGTGTCAATCGCGGCCGGGTATTCGCGGTGTATATGGTCGTCAATCTCGTCGCACTGGCTATCGCCCAACAACTGCTGCGCTTTGGCACCCCTGAAGACTTTTTACTGTTTGCCATTGCAGCCATGTTAATTAGCGTCAGTCTGGTACCCATCACTCTCACTCGCATCAAACAACCGGACATCCACCCGGTCCCCCCACTGAAGGTCTCCACCATGTATCGCAATGCACCAGTGGCCGTCGCGGGAGCGGTACTGTCGGGTCTGGCTATGGGCGCGTTCTGGGGCATGGGAGCGGTGTTTGCCGGGCGCTCCGGGCTGGACAGCAATGGTGTCGCTACCTTTATGAGTGCCGCCATTATTGGCGGAGCGTTGTTACAGTTTCCCTTAGGCCGTTACTCCGACACACACGATAGACGTCTGGTTATCGCCTGTGTCACCGGCCTGGCGGCACTTGCGGCCCTGGGGCTGTGGGTCGCCGCATCAACAGGTATCGGGCTATTACTGGCCATCGCGATTTATGGAGGCTTTGCCTTTGCCATCTACCCCGTTTCCGTGGCGATGCTGATGGATAGCCTGGATGCTGAGAATATTGTCTCGGGGGCCAGTGGCTTATTGTTTCTTCACGGCATCGGTGCCGCTTTCGGGCCAGCGCTTGCCGGTCAATTGATGGAATGGCTTAACCCTCAGGCTCTGGCGGGCTACTTTATTATCACGCAATTGGCTTTGTGTTTTTTCGCGGTATGGAACTTGCTTAATACTGAAGAGGCACCCTCCGAACATCCGGCACAGTTTGTTGCCATGGTTCGCACCACGCCTACAGTGTTGGAAATGATGCCGGACGAGGAAATCACCGAACCGGTCTCAACGGAAGGGCGCTCCGAGCCTTAGAATAAGGCTGTCGCTTATGGTTTTTTAGCCATATCAAATTCGCGTATTCTTTGAAACGCTTTTTAATCGCGCTTCAAATTAAATACGCGGCTACAGAGTGCTAAACTCTGCCAGGCACGCACATGCGGCTAGCTGAAATTGTAGGGCATCACACACAATAACGATCATCATTATTGATTATCTGTTACTGGAGCTTGTTATGCTTTTAGCCACCGATTTGGATGGTACCTTTCTCGCCGGCAGTCCTGAAAACCGGCTCACGCTTTATCAATTAATTGCAGCTCACCCTAATATCACGCTGGTGTTTGTCACCGGCCGTGGTCTTGAGTCTGTATTACCGTTGCTCTCCGATCCAACCATTCCACAGCCGGATTACATTATCTGCGATGTCGGTTGCACCATTGTCGATGGTGAGAACCAACAGGCTGTGCAGCCAATCCAGGAGGATATCGATACGCTCTGGCCTGGCACTCCAATTATCGAAAATGCACTGTCCCAAATTGAAGGATTGCAGCGACAGGATGTACCGCAGGAACGGCGCTGCTCCTATTTCTGCGACGCCCATGCCATCACCGATGAAGTTAGAACTATTGTGGATAATCTTGGCTGTGACCTGTTGTATTCGGCTGATTTATATATGGATGTGTTACCACCCGGCATCAACAAGGGCCGAACCCTAAGAAAGCTCGCCGAGCATTTGGGCTGGCCCGCAGAAGAAGTGATTGTCGCTGGCGACACGCTCAATGATTTATCCATGTATGAGCAAAACTTTATTGGCGTTTGTGTCGGTCAATCCGAACCTGCCTTGTTAGAGGCGACCGAAAATCGTGCTCGTGTGCTGCATGCTGATTCGTCGGGTTGTGGTGGTATTCTGCAAGCGATCGAACATTTCGGCTTTCTCGGCCGCGCGGGAGTTGAAGCGGAAACCCGGGAGGCAATGAATCCGGGTAAATCCGATCTGGTTATTGTCTATCATCGCCTGCCCTATGAAGAAGTGATTGAAGACGGGGAACTGCGCCGCCGCCGGCCCACTTCCCCCAACGGTATTATCCCAACCCTGTTAGGTTTTTTTGCAGATGGCAGACGTGGATCCTGGGTTGCCTGGTCGATTCACGATGATAATTTTGGTAGCTTTGAAACCCACACTGAGGTCGACGCCCGCCACTATCCTAATCTGTTAGCAGCGCGCGTGCCGCTAACCCAGGAGGACGTCGACGTTTTCTACAAGAGCTTTTCCAAGGAGGCCTTCTGGCCAACCTTGCACACCTTTTGGGAACGCGCATCCTTTCGCGAAGATCACTGGGAAATTTTTCTGAAGGTGAATCACAAGTTTGCCGAGCGTACTGCGGCTGAAGCCGCTGAAGGCGCCGTGGTCTGGATACACGATTATAATCTGTGGATGGTACCGGCATATTTGCGCGAATTGCGCCCCGATCTCACCATTGCCTTTTTTCACCACACCTATTTCCCATCGGCCGATGTGTTTAATGTACTGCCCTGGCGTAAGGACATTATCGGTAGCTTGTTGCAGTGCGATTATGTCGGCTTTCATATTCCCCGTCAGTCGGAAAACTTCGTCGATGTGGTGCGAGGCGTAACGCCCTTTGAAGTGAAAGAAAAAATAGGCTGTGCACCACGCTTTCTCACCTACGGTTGTGCGATGGGTCTGGAGGAAATGACGCGGCAAATTGAAGTCAACGGTCGTACGATTTGTTTGGGTGCCCACCCGGTTGGCTTGAGTATGGACCGGGTTAAAAATGCTCTGGCTCTACCCTCAACCCAATCGCGTATGCAGGAGCTACGTGAAGAATTAAATGGTACTAAAGTCATTCTCTCCGTCGAGCGTTTGGATTTCACCAAGGGCATATTAGAAAAACTCACCGCCTATGAGCGACTGTTAACTGAACACCCGGAGCTGGTTGGTAAAATCACCTTGCTAACCGTTTGCGTACCCGCTGCCAAGGAAATGACCATCTACGACGAACTGCAATCACAGATTGAGCAGGCCGTCGGTAGAATCAACGGCAGTTTTGCCCGTGTCGGCTGGATGCCGATTCAGTTTTTCTTCCGCAGCTTTCCCTTTGAGGAACTGGTCGCCTATTACGCCATGGCCGATGTGATGTGGATTACGCCGCTGCGTGATGGCTTGAATCTGGTGGCGAAGGAATATGTGGCCACTCAGGGTTTAACGGACGGCCACGGTGTGTTGGTACTGTCTGAATTTGCCGGTGCCGCCGCCGAGTTGCGCGGAGCCGTGTTAGCCAACCCACATGATCCCGTGGAGCTGGTAGACACCTGTTATTTTGCCTTGACCATGCATAAAAAGGACGCCCAGAGCCGTTTGAAGGAAGCCTTTGAAATTGTCGAACACCACGACGTGAATCATTGGGGCAGCGAATTTATGGAGGCGGTTTCTGCAGCCAAGCAAAGTAATATTCTGGAATTGAATAATAGCCGGGCCGAAGTGGCTTAAGGCTATTTGCATGAGGTGATTTGCTTCAGGCTATTAGCACTGATGCTTATAGCCTGAAGCAAGTCAGGTTACCAGAAAGCAATAACGATGAAGAAAGTCATCCCTACCAGTACGGAAGCGATTAGCTTGATTGACTTAGCAACGGGTTGCCCTTCACTATGCTGTGAAGTGGTAACCAACTGCTCGGCATCGGGTCCGCGGAAACTCAGACCAAGCAAAGAACTCCAAGTTTGAATACAATAAATAGCCAGCACAGTAAACACAAATAATAGGCCAGCCATAATCGTGTAATGAATTTCCAGCCAACCAAGTTGCAGGGCGATAAAGCACAGCAATGAAACTGCATGCCCGCACAGCGTTCCCCACAGTGCAGCTCTGGCACCCACAACCTTACTGACAAACCCCACTGCAAATACCGCTACCAACGGTGGTGTGACAAAAGAAAAAGTCTGCTGCAAATAGGCAAAGATACCCGGAAATTTATCAATAGCCGGCGCCCAGCTAGCGGCAATAATCATCAGGATCAAGGTGCATACCCGCCCCCATTGCGCCAGTTTTTTAGCCGACATATTGGGGTGGCGTGGTTTGACAAAATCCATCATCACCAGAGTTGAGCTGGAATTTAAGGTGGAATCCACGCTCGACATAATCGCCGCCAGCAAACCAGCCAACATTAAACCGGCCAGCCCGGGAGGTGCGTATTCCGCAATTAACCGCGGAAATACCGTATCGGCCCGCTCCAGATCAGTGAATAAATTGATCGCCATCACACCGGGCAATACCATAAGAAACAGCGGCAATAACTTTAAAGCCGCCGCAATGATCGCCCCTTTCCCCGCAGCATTGGCATCGCGCGCGCCCAATAAGCGTTGCGCGACATACTGGTTCATGGTCCAGTAATAAAAACCTAACACCGGCAAACCTATGAGAGTACCCAGCCAGGGCAGCGCAGGATCATCCATAGGACGAATCAGCGACAGGTGACCGGGATCAAGGCCCGCCGTCACCTTATCCCAGGAGTAATCGAACTCACCAAAGACAATCACCGTTAACACCGCAGAACCGACTAACAGAATCACTGATTGCAGGACATCGGTATAGGCCACCGCCCGTAAGCCTCCCGCCGTGGTGTATACCCCGGCAAATAAAGCCATCACAGCAATGGTCTCAACCAGCTCAATACCGGGAATAAATAACATCAGCACTAGTGCACCAGCATAGAGGCTACCGGCGGTATCCAGCACAATACTCAAAAATAAGGTGCTACCCGACAGATAGTGTTTTACTCGGGAGTCAAAGCGGCTTTGCAGAATTTCAGGCACCGTGGTGAGCCGCTGACGAATAAAAACCGGGGCGATAAACAGCGCGGAGAATAACAAGACCAGCGCAGCCATCCACTCATAATTGGCGACGGAAATGCCGCTCTCCCAGGCCGCACCCGGTAAACCGATTAATGTGGTGGAGGAGATATTGGAAGCGAATAAGGAAAGTCCGATCACTGCGGGGCCAAGGCTGCGCCCGGCCAGAAATAATTCGTCTGCATTAGGCGCGCGTCTCGACACTGCTATGCAGACAATAATCACAATCAGCAAGTAGCCGATTAAAATAGCAATATCAGCTGTATGTAGATTTACCATCATAATTTTAAGCCTGAAACCTTATCGATTATTGTTTGATAATGTCAAAAAGGGTGCAGGATTTATACCAGCGAAGTTTAAAGCGCCTTTGGTTTGATCTGCTGGTGGACTGTCTCTATGCTGTAGACGGTATTCCAAGATAGACATTTTCATCCAACCGCCTGAAGGTGTGGAAAATATGTGCGGAGAGCACTCATGACCGACTATATTCTCGCAATTGACCAGGGCACGACCAGCTCGCGAGCCATTCTGTTCAATAGCGATGGACAAATATGCGAAAGTGAACAGCAGGAATTTAAACAACATTTTCCCCACGACGGCTGGGTGGAACACGAACCTGAGGATATTTGGCAAACGGTTTTACACTGCTGTAAAACAGTGATTGCCGCATTAAAAGCGGATGATCGAATTCTAGGTATCGGTATTACTAATCAGCGTGAGACGACACTGGTCTGGGATAAAAATACCGGCCAGGCTATTAGTCGCGCCATAGTCTGGCAGGATCGACGCACTACCGAGTTCTGCCAATCAATAAGAAGCGAAGAACTGGAGCAGTCAATTCAGGAAAAAACCGGCTTACTACTCGACCCGTATTTTTCCGCCACTAAATTACACTGGTTACTAAACAATATCGATGGAGCACAAGCGCGTGCCGAACAAGGCGAACTGTTATTTGGGACCGTTGATAGTTACCTGATCTGGAAACTCACTGGTGGTCAATCTCACGTCACCGACGCCACCAATGCCAGCCGTACGATGTTGTTTAATATTCACCAGCAAGTATGGGATAAAGACCTGCTCTCACAGTTCGATATTCCCGAAGTGATGCTACCTAAGGTGCTCGACTGTGCCGATAACTTTGGTGTTTGCGACACGACATTACTGGGCCAGCCGATTCCTATTCTAGGGGTTGCCGGCGATCAGCAAGCAGCACTCTTTGGTCAAGCCTGCTTCCATGAAGGCATGGCCAAAAGCACTTATGGCACCGGCTGCTTTCTTATTCTTAATACCGGTAAAACCCCGCTTAAATCCAATAACCGTTTGCTCACCACTATCGGCTATCGACTCAATGGAGAAGTCAGTTACGCGCTGGAGGGCAGTATTTTTATAGCCGGTGCAGCGATTCAGTGGTTGCGCGATGGCCTGCATCTGATCGACAAGGCGGGTGACAGTGAACCACTGGCGCGGGATACGCGACTGGATCACGGTGTTTATCTGGTACCTGCCTTCACTGGTCTTGGCGCACCCTACTGGGACCCGGAGGCTCGCGGAGCAATTTTTGGTTTAACCCGCGATACTGGCATTAAGGAAATTGTCACCGCAGGTTTACAGTCGGTCTGTTATCAAACCAAAGATTTACAAAAAGCGATGGAAAAAGACGGCCAGCGCCCCACCACTTTGCGCGTTGACGGCGGCATGGTGGCTAACAATTGGGTGATGCAGTTTCTTGCTGATATTCTCGGTTGCAGTGTAGATCGACCCGAAATCATCGAAACGACCGCTCTGGGTGCAGCTTACCTGGCAGGTTTACAGGCGGGTGTATATCCATCGTTGGAATCCTTGGAAAAACTGTGGCAGTGTGAGCGACGCTTTGAACCCGAGATGGATAAAAACCAGCGAGATCATTTTTATCACGGCTGGCAGGATGCCGTGACCCGTATTGTTCACCATTAATTTGTAGAGACCTCATGATGAGTCCACTGGAAAAACTGTTGGCGATTGAAGCCATTAAACATTTAAAAGCACGCTATTTTCGCTATCTGGATACCAAACAGTGGGATCAATTGCCCACGGTTTTTACCGATGATATGCAGGTCATTTCTCACACTGGTGAGGTCTGGATGAGTGGCGGTGAAGCCTTTGCGGAAAGTTTACAAAACTCACTTCAACACAGTGTTTCCTGTCATCAGGGCTTTACCGCAGAGATCGATATTATCGACGAAGTTAATGCCAAAGGTATTTGGGCGATGCAGGATGTAATCGAATGGGAGGACCGTCACCCCCGTGAGGGCTGGAAATCAATTGTGGGCTACGGTCATTATCATGAAACTTATCAACGCGTGAAGGGCGACTGGTTAATCGCGACACTTTCATTGCATCGATTAAGACTGGACACCGTAAATTAGTCTGGAGTTATTCGAGTGACACTGACAAAACACGCAATCAGGCGTTGGGAAGGGCATAACGCATGTCTCGAAGGTAGGCTCCGAAGGGAGTGGCCGGCCGTTGACTTAAAATGACTTAAACAATGCTATTGGATTTTTTCTATTAAAACAAAAAGGCCGCAGAATTCTCAACGGCTTTTTTAGTTATTGCAGATTGCTACACTCTTTCAGAAATCCTGCACTTGCAGAAATTCTACATCGCCGTGGACATCGGTTGACCTGTCCCCTCAGGCTTAGTCGTCTTACCGGATTTTAAAGCCTCTAACTCCGCCGGTGCCTGCATTGCCCGCAGTCGCAGATAATGCCTCATGTCATCTAACACTTCATCTGAGAGTTGCGGCGATGCCGGCATACCACGCAGCTTGAGAGCACCGTCTTTAACTACCGAGTTAAAGGCTTCCGCACTGTGGATCATGGGAGAAAATCTCAAGTCAGGTGCCGAGCCACCTCCAATTGCATTCATCCCATGGCAAACCAGACAGGCATTGCTGCCAAAGGCCATCGCCCCCGCCATAACGCGATCAGGGTCAGGGACAAAATCCGGGTCAGGTAAGGGCTTGCGCTCGGGCATATCAAAGGCTGGCACCTCCGCCGCTCCACCAATGGCAAAAGTCAGCACTCGTCTTGGCAAGGCATAATCGGTGCGGTAAGCAGCGTTACCAGTCGCGAGAATACCCCCGCCCTGCGAGCCACTACCCGTCAGCACCGTCACATACTGTTTGCCATTTGCCCGATAGGAAATCGGTGGAGCCACTACCGGCGCAACGGTTTTATAGGACCAGACTTCCTCACCAGAGTTGGCATCATAAGCTTTTAGATAACCATCCAAACGGCCTTGAAAAACCAGATCACCAGCGGTGGCCAATACCCCGCCCGGCCACACACCAGGTAATTCATGGGACCAGGCCAGTTGCTGCTTAATCGGATCCCAGGCTTTCAAAAAGCTGCGGCGGCTGCCGGGCAAATCGGGATCGGGGATCATAGTGACACCCATATTGGCACTGATGCCAGTATTGGAAGGATCAGGTGGCGCAAACAATGCCCCCATTTCCATAATCGGAATATAGATCAATTCTGTTCTTGGGCTATAGGCCTGTGGCAACCAGCTATGCGATCCCTGTGGCCCGGGCCAGAGCTCGAACATACCCGGCTCACCCTCAAAACGAATTGCCGGGTTCTCAATCGGCCGCCCCGTATCCTGATCAATCTTTTCCGCCCAAGTAACCTTGGCAACTTTTTCAGCGGAGATAAATTCACCGGTGGCTGCATCCAGCACATAAAAGAAGCCATTCTTTGGCGCTTGCATTAGGACTTTGCGCGACTTGCCGTCAACCTCCATCGTAGCGATGGTCATATCCATGGTGGCTGTGCAATCCCACTGCTCGGCAGGGCAGACCTGATAATGCCAAACGTACTCACCGGTATCAGCTTTTACCGCTACAATCGAAGCGAGAAATAAATTATCGCCGCCACCAGGACTGCGCATCAGATGGTTATAGGGGAAGCCATTGCCGACACCGATATACATCAGGTCCAGCTCTGCATCGTAGCTGAAGGAGTCCCAGGCTGTGCCGCCACCACCTTTACCGAACCAATCGCCCTTCCAGGTTGCCCGCATGACTTCTTCAGCTTTATTTCCTGCCGGTTTAGAAGGGTCGCCCGGCACAGTATAAAAACGCCAGACTTGTTCGCCTGTCATCGCATCATAGGCGGTGACATACCCGCGAATCGGACTGATATCCGCCCCTCCATGACCAATAATCACCTTGCCATCGAAAACCCGAGGCGCACCATTACTATTGCGAATCTCATTCAATTCAAACTGACGTGTTTCCCACAGTGGTTCGCCCGTGGAATCATCCAGCGCGATTACCCGGCCGTCGGTGGTAGCGAGAAAGACGCGATCATTCCACCAGGCGATGCCCTTGTTGCCCCAGCTCATATGCAGTGGCGACTGGGCAATCTCGCGCACTTTCGGATCGTACTCCCACAGCAACTTACCCGTAGCGGCCTCAAAGGCACGAATATAATTATGACCCGTGGTGGTGAATAACTTGTCACCGGCTTTAACCGGCGGAGATACCGAAAACCCCGGTTCCAGGTCGTAATACCAGGCCAGTTTCAGTTTATCGACATTGTCCAGGGTAACTTGATTCAGCGGACTGTAGTGTTGCTCGCTGCCATCCCTGCCAAAGTTAGGCCAATCACCCTCGTCAACAGAGGAGCCGATAGTTTGGGTAGTTGGATGCTTTGACATGTTTGATGCAGGCAGCTGATTAGCATCATTACTCTTTTCACCCGAACAGGCAGTAAGAAATAGCACGATAATGCCAAGAGCAAAATAATGTTTAGACATAGACTTTATTCTCAAGAGGTTCAAACAGGTACAGCCAGCTAATTAAACAAGACAGCAAGAAAAAATTATTGTTATCCCCATATATTGTTATCCCCATAGTGGGGCTTTGCCACCATATTCGCGTCAATACACTGCCACAAACTGTAGAGTAACAAGAATAGCACCGAAGCCCTTATTACATTTAATTAATTCGACATTCATAGCTCCCCTCCTTTTGCTGCTCGTGCTAGACAACTTGGTAAATTATCTGATTTAAAACCATTGAAGAATGGTATCCAATTGGATACCATTCTTCAATGCGTGAAATATCAGCCATACCCGATGACATTACTCCCTTGACCAGCGCCAGCCACGATCAGCGCGTCGCTGATTTGTTAGTTCGCGCTCGGCAACTCAGCGGTCTATCCCTACGCGAACTCGCCGCCCGCGCTGGCACCTCTCATGCCACGCTCTCCGCCTACGAACAGAGCCGAAAAATACCCTCTGCAACGACTCTGCTTCGCATCCTTGAGGCCTGCAATCTCGAGGTAGACCTCGCCCTCACCCCTCGTATTCGTCACGCTGATGGTATTGATCGGGGTGATGAATTAGCACAAGTGCTCATTCTGGCGGAACAGTTTCCTACGAACTGCAGCAAACAGCTCGAACTGCCCCCCTTCCGTAAAAGCGCATGAACCTGCCGGAAAAAATTGTCGCCCTGCACCATGCGCTGGCCGCTGGAAATCTCCCCCATGCCTTTGGCGGTGCACTGGCTCTGGCCTGGTGCACCCAACGTGCCCGCGGCACGATTGATATCGATATCAATATTTTTGTTGATGTCGATCACTGCGAAGCGGTTTTTACCGCGCTACCGAACACCGTCGAACACAGCAATAAGCAACACAAAGCACTCAAACAAGAAGGGCAAGTAAGGTTGTGGTGGCAGAAAACGCCGGTCGATTTGTTTTTAAACACTACTGACTTTCACCGACAGGCACAGCAGCGTGTGCGCTGGGAAAACTTTCTGGGCGAAAAAATTCCCTTTCTCTCCTGTACCGATATTGCGGTATTTAAAGCATTCTTTAACCGCAGTCAGGATTGGGCGGACCTCGAGGCAATGCAGGCAGCGGGAACGCTGAATCGCCCAGCCATTACCGCGATACTCAACGAATACCTCGGCAACGATGACGAGCGTTTACGCAAACTGGAAATGCTTTAAGGGCGGCTCTATTCATTAAGCTTACCCCCGCTGTCCACCATCAACCCGGAATAGAGCACCGGTAGTAAAGGAAGAATGGGGGCTGGCCAGCATCAAGATAGCAGCAACAATTTCACGCGGATCACCGGGCCGACCAGCTGCATTGGTCATATTATTTAACTCCTCCTCGGTCCAGTCACTATGTGCTTCCGTCAGAAAAGGTCCTGCTGACAACGTATTAACCCGAACCTTGGGTCCATATTCTTTCGCTAGCGATATGGTCATGGCATTCAGAGCGGCCTTGGCAGCGCCATAGGGCACAACCTGCGGCAGCGCCATTAAGGCGCCGGTGGAGCTGATATTAATAATACTGCCACCCTCACCTTCAGACATACGATGCGCCACCAGACTTGCCAGCCGAAATGGCCCTTTGAAATTCAGGTTCACCACAGAATCAAATAATTTTTCCGATACATCATGGCTGGGACAGGCGGGAGACATACCGGCATTATTGATAAAAATATCAATGCGGCCAAAGTGTTGATAAACCGTCTTGACCAGTTCATCACACTGCTCCCAGCGGCCGACATGGGCTGACAGGGCTAAAGCCTTTCTACCAAGGCTACGTACCTCCTCAGCCACCTTTTCGCAATTTTCCAGTTTGCGACTGGCAATCACCACATCGCAGCCGCGCTCCGCCAGCGCCTTCACCATCTCGTAGCCAAGGCCACGGGACCCCCCCGTGACCACAGCGACCTTGCCAGTAAAATCAAACAGGGGATCCATGATTAACCCTCAAGTAAATGAGCGTACTTTTTCTTCGCTTCTTCAAGACGCGTGGGGTTGTGATCGGTGGGGAACAAGCCCTCGGCCGGTACAGCTTTCTTCAGGAAGGCTTTCGCTACTTGCACCTGATGTACCTCGGTGGGGCCGTCGGCAGTCGCCAGGGTAGGCGCACCGGCCCAGATTTTTGCCAACGGTGTTTCATGGGTGACACCTAAGGCACCATGTAGATGAATCGCTCGCTGCGCAATATCAAAGAATACTTTACCCAGCTGCACTTTACACATACCGATATGAGTACGTGCAGAACCATGCGGCTGAGTGTCGATAATCCAGGCGGTCTTCAGCACCAGCAAACGAAACTGTTCCAATTCAATGACTGAATCAGCAATTTGCGCCTGCACGATCTGGTGGTCGCCCAGCAATTTACCTTTAGTTCGACGGGATACGGCCCGCTCTAACATCATATCAATGGCGCGCTGTAATAATCCCACCGTACGCATACAGTGGTGAATACGGCCGCCGCCCAAACGTGCCTGTGCGACTCTAAAGGCACCACCAGGTTCACCTAACATGGCATCCAGCGGTACGCGTACCTTGTTGTAGCGCACATAGGCTGAGGTAGCATCTTCGCCATCGGCATTTTCAGTAATCAGCGGTGAGTTGCGAATAATTTCGATACCCGGCGTATTTGCATCCACCAAAAACATAGACATCCGTTCATGGGGTTTATTCTCCGGATTGGTTACCGCCATCACGATTAGAAATTCGGCAAAGCGCGCGTTGGAGGAAAACCATTTTTCTCCTTCGATCACCCACTCATCACCTTCCTGCCAGGCTTTACATTCAAACTCCAGCGGATCAGCACCCGCCTGAGGCTCAGTCATGGAAAAACAGGAAACAATATCACCATCCATCAATGGCTTTAGATATTTTTCTTTTTGCTCATCGGTGCCAAACATAGCGAGAATTTCAGCGTTACCAGTATCGGGGGCCTGAGTACCAAATACCGTTGGCGCCCAACTCGAACGACCCAGAATTTCATTCATTAAAGCCAGTTTAACCTGACCATAACCGGGACCTCCCAGATCGGGCCCCAGGTGACAAGCCCACAGCTTTTGTTCTTTAACTTTTTCCTGTAACGGACGAACAATTCGCCTAGCTTTGCTGTGTTTTACGTCATACATGTCATAGGGTGTGGGGAACAAAAGATCCACCAATTCACATTCCTCGCGAACGAATTTATTCATCCAGTCGAGTTTTTTCTGAAATTCTGTATCTACACTAAAATCTATCATCATCTGCTCCTATCATTTCTCTACATAGTTGTGCTTGGAGTGATATTAGTAGCATTCCTGTTTGCTAATAACGGCAGCCTTTAACAGCCGGCAATTAATGAGGGCAATCAACTGATACGTTTCACAATCTCAGCAGCGGAAGCAAAACAATCCAACACAATGCCGGAAAAGAACTCACCGGCCTCTTTATCCAGCTTGCCAATCGCAGCCTGAGCAACCTTGTACTCCATAATGCAACCGGCCTTAAAGCGGGCCAGCACCAGATAATAATCAAAGTGACTCATGTCGCGCCCGGTACCCGCACCATAGTAACGAACCAGTTCCTGACGACTGGGCCAGTTGCTAACATCATTCAATGTGGAGGTGCCGACATCTGGCATACGCTCATCGCGTAGCCCGCCCAAAAACCAACCCAGATCGACCAGAGGGTCACCCACGGTTGTCAATTCCCAATCAATTAAGGCATTAACACGACAGGGCAAATCATGGGCGAATAACATATTCGGTGTGCCGACATCGCCATGAATAATGCCCACTTTGTAATCCGTCGGTGTATTTTCACGCAGCCATTGTTCAACGATGTCATATCCGGGCAATTCACGGCCGGGGTAATCATATTTTTCTTTATAGGAAGCTAATTGATTCGCCCAACGATCAACCTGCCGCTCAAGGTATTTGTCCGGCTTGCCAAACCCCTCCAGGCCAATTTCTTGATAATCGACATTGGCCAACGCAACCAAAGCATCAACCACGGCATAAGGCACGCGATAATTGCAGGGGGCAGTATCAAAGGGAGCTGGGTATGTGGTCACTCCATCAACAATTTCAGCGGCCCAACCCTCAACTTTTTCCATGACGTAAAAAGGCGCACCGATTAACTCGGCATCTTCACAGGCACCATAACACTCAGGGTGAGGGACATTGGTCTGATCCAGTGCGCTGAGCATTGTTGCTTCACGCAATACGGTACGTTCCGCTCCCGGGGGAGGTGTAGCAGGTGGACGACGCAACACCATCGTTTTGCCACCACGATTTAAACCAATCACCACATTGGAATATCCGCCGGAAATCAATTCAACCTTCAAAGGATCGCTACCCAGCTCCGGGATATTGTTATCAAGCCAGCCCGTTAATTTAGGTATATCGACCAGCTCATCAAGATTATGTTTTAGACCCATAATGATTTCTCGATTTTGTTACTATTTTTAAACCCTGTTTTTCCAGCCTTTTTCCGCCAGTGCCGATCAAATAGTTACTCTCTGAATTATTTAGCGTTCTTACCCTGTCTAACGAAGGTTTCCACTTCACGGCGTAATTTTCGAAGATCAGCAGTTAGCTTTTCACAGCGTTTATTATCCAGAGAGCTGATCAAGCCTTCTGCCGATGAGCGCGCTCGATTATCGATCTCTGCTTTCAATTCACTACCCCGCTTGGTCGGGACCAGCAACTTTGAGCGCTGATGCTCCGGATTCTCTACACTTTCAATCAGTCCCTGTGCAATCAGGGCACTGGCGGCCCGTTGAATCACTTGGCGCGGACTCCCTAGACTGCGCCCAATCTGCGACATAGTCGGAGGACGGTCAGCGGCGACAACAGCGGTTAGAACCGTGACTTCAGTTTGCGTTAAACCGATGTCTCTGGTCGCTTCTGAAAGCACTGTACGCAATCGCGTACTGGTCCGAATCAGCTCGTCAACCATCAGGAACAGGGGATCTTTTTGGTAGCCTTTTGTCATAGTGGACCAATGATGCATTTTGTCATCAATGATGTCAATTTATTAATTAGCAGACGACATTGTAACGATTGCTGAATTCTACTAATCAATCACTACACACCATGAAAAACATTACTTTTTTTCATAAATACCTATATTTTCAATCTAAAAATGCCTTTTATACGATATATTCCTTATACCATAACCGGACAACTCTTTACTTGAAGAAAAATCCAACCGCGCAAGGGACTCATATTGTCACTTATGTGACATTATGATAGCGTACTCACTGCAAGTAGCTGAGGATTCAACTATCACCCAGCTCCAAAAATTAGCTCTCGCTAAACTAGCACCCAAAAGCAAATAGATTAAAAATGTATCCCATCGCGCATAACAATAAGCAGTGAGACAAAGATGAAAACTGAATCAGGTATGCACCCCTACCAATATGCAAACCGCTACCCGGACCGTCCGGCCTTTATTATTGCCGACACCGGTGACACGCTCAGCTATCAACAGCTTGAAGAGTTTTCAAACAAAATCGCCCACCTGTTCCGTCAACACGATCTTAAACCCGGTGATCGGGTGGGTGTTATTCTTAAAAACAGTATTCACTTCCCCATTGTTTACTGGGGCGCGCAACGATCGGGAATTATTCTTACGCTGGTTTCGACACACCTTAAACCGGAAGAAGCGGCCTACATTCTCAATGATAGCCAATCTAAATTACTGATCACTGCTGGTGATATCAGCGAAACACAAACTGAGTTGGTCAGTAAGCGTGAGGCGCTTATTCCCGACATCGGTGTTATTTACGACGTCAATGAAGATATTCTCGCTGGCACGCAATCACTGTACGCCGCATTATCAGCGTTACCGGATACGCCGATAGCTGACCAGACAGCGGGTTACCATTTATTATATTCAAGTGGCACCACCGGTCGTCCCAAGGGTATTTCTCACAAATTTCAACCCGGCCCCATCGAAAACCTCTCACCCACCGATGGCGGCGTGCAAATGTACCAGGGTTTTGAACCACTGGTAACCTTCACCGCGGGTCCGGTTTACCACGGCGCACCGCTGAACACTTTGCTTCTGACACATCGGCTGGGTGGCACCTTTGTCACTCTCAGCAAGTTCGATGAAGAGCAAACCCTGAAAGCCATTCAGGACTGGGGGGTAGTAGCCGCACAGTTTGTTCCCACCATGTTTGTCAGAATGCTTGCACTATCCAAAGCAACCAGAGAGCAATACGATTTATCATCTTTAAAGCATGTATCCCATGCTGCCGCGCCCTGCCCCGTTGAAATTAAGCAGCGCATGATGGACTGGTTCGGCCCAATCATTCATGAGTACTATTCTTCGACAGAAAATGTTGGCGCTACTTATATCAGCGCAGAGGAATGGCTAAAAAGACCCGGCTCAGTAGGCAGGAGTGTGACCGGGCCGATGCATATCTGCGATGATAAAACCGGTGAAGAAAAGCCCGTTGGCGAATCCGGCTTGATCTATTTTGAGTTGGGCGAAGGCCGAGGTTTTAACTACGTGAATGATCCCGAAAAAACCAACAAGGTAAAACACCCAACTCAGGACAATTGGTACACACCCGGCGATATTGGCTATGTAGATGAAGATGGTTATTTATTTTTAACCGACCGTAAGGATTTCACCATCATTTCTGGCGGGGTCAATATCTACCCACAGATTATCGAAGATACTTTAATCATCCACGAGGACGTATTAGACGCCGCCGTTATCGGTGTTCCTCATCCGGAATTTGGCGAGGCCGTCAAGGCCATTATTCAACCCAAAGACCCCGCGATCGATACTGCGCAACTTGAGCAAGATTTGATTGCATGGTGTAAATCGCGCACCTCTTCCGTTAACTGTCCCAAGTCCTTTGAGTTTGTCGCTGAGATTCCGCGACTTCCCTCAGGAAAACTGGCCAAACATGAATTGCGTCGTTTGTATGGAACAGGTAAGGCGTGGTGAAAGACCGTTAGGCAATTAAACTTGATGAATCGACTAAACAGACATATTCCCTTAGCCGGCCCCAGAAACTTTCGTGACTTTGGCGGCTATGCAACTAATGATGGCCGGCAGGTTCGCAGGGGCTTTTTGTTTCGCTCAGACTGCCTATCTTCACTGACCGACGAAGATCATGCCATTATCCAGGCGCTGGGTATTCGTAGCGTCTGCGATCTGCGCCTCAATACAGAAAGAGAGCGCTCACCCTCACGCTGGTATCAGAGTAAGCAAACGGATTTTTATCATTTCTCCCTGATCTCCGATCAGGCGTCCAAAAGGGCGGGGCAAATTATCCAGGGGATCAGATCAAGCAATAATAAAAATATAGCCCGCGACATAATGATAAAAACTTATCAAAATCTGGTATCGACTCCGCACGCGCTGGCCCAGTTACGGCAACTTTTTCAATTATTCACCCAGGCAACATCACTCCCGGTATTGATTCATTGCAGTGGAGGAAAAGACCGTACCGGGGTTTCCTGCGCATTGTTACTGACACTACTCGGCGTCGATAAAGAGGATATTATGGCGGACTATATGGCCAGTCTGGAGTTTTACACACAGCAAGTCAGTAATAGGCAGAACTTATCGCAGCAATTTTTTGACCTGAAAAACTCTGAGCCTATTAATAGCGAGACCATGCAATCCATACAAGCCGTAGAGACGGACTATCTAGAAGCGGCTTTCGACACCATTCTAAAAAACCACCAGAGTTTTGACGGTTTTTTTGAAGATGCACTGGGACTTGATGCTGAACGCCTGGCTCACACCCGCCAGCTACTGACGGAATAACTTAGTCATAACGCCCGGAGGGCTGATCGGCATAGTGATCCGCTGCATTCTTCTGATTAATGCCATGCTCCATCCGCATAATCTCGCGCTGCCTCGGTGACATCTGCTCCCAGCGTTCCTGCGGAAAAGCGACAGTAGGATCGGTTTGAAAACGCATCCAAGGTCCAACTCGATAGTGCCCGAAAATTGCGCGTCGTCTTGACTGACTGTTATTAGCCCCGCCGCCATGCCAGCACTGACCATTGAAAATCATCACACTCCCGGCAAGCCCAGTTGGTGCCTGAATATACGGTATGTCAAAACCTGCTGCCGGTACCGAGGACTCCATTCGATGCGAACCTGGCACAATACAGGTCGCGCCATTATCATGGCTGAAAGCATCAATCATCCACGTCACTTGCAACATCACCGGCTTGCCCAACTGGCGTCTATGGACCACAGGAATATCACTGTGCAAATCCTGAGCGGGATCACCCGGCCGCAGAATACGCGAATTCATACTGCCCAACACAAGATCCTTACCTAATACATCCTCTAACACCGGCAATACAGCCGGGTGATCAATCAGTGCCAGAAAGACATCAGCAATAGCCGGAACGTTAGGCACCAGCCGAGCATAGGAAGCATTATAAGTGTACTCCACACCTCTTTTTTCATCTTCCTGATCGAGTAACGTTGCCAGACAAGCCACCTCCTCCGGCGATAACACCGATGGCAAAACCGTGTAGCCGTAAAGTTCCAGTTCGAAACAGGCTTGTTGAGTATTTATTTGTCGTGTATTCATGGTTCTTACTCACCTGTTATTATTTTTTTGAAGTAAGCCTAAGTGTGCCGAGCCTATCGAGGCAAGGTCAATACCGGTGTCGAAATTGTCATCTATAAATAATATTGGAGAAATTGTGTGCTACTTAGATGCAAGTTTTCCAGAGTAATCTAGCTGATGATTTTTCCCGTTGAGGGACTTAGGTTTTAGCGTACTGTTTGGAGATGGTCACTTTAGTAGGCTACTTTGGCCAGAGCGTATTTGTTGTCGGCGGCTGGCCAGAGATCTTTTCCTAACTGATTTAGCTGTTTTTAGTCCAATTTTTAAACTCTACTACTTGTGTTTTATTCCTTGTTGCCTTCGTCGTCAAAGAAACCGTCGATAAAGGCATTTAGAAGATGTTCATTTTGCTCATAGTCACATTGATCCCGTCGGCTCATCTCTTCGATCAGGGTTTCGACTGACAGCTTATTCAAACTACCAACACTCCACTACGCTCAGCCAACCCCAAGCGCACCTCTATCCCACTCTTAAACTCCACAAAATCGTCCACCATCCCATCACTAAAGATCACCTCACTCCCCTCCATACGGGATGCGATACACATCTCTGACTGACGGCTCACCCCACCAAAAACCAGCCCTGCTTCTATAATTTGACAAGGTGACTACACCGGCTTGATCAATCCCACCGACCAGATAACCTTGAACACATGGCGGCACACAGACACTATCAGGCAGACGCTATCAGTCCAAGCTTTTAGAATGTTTATACATCCAGTTCCAGGTTTCGATCCGACGACACCACCGCCCTATCACTGAATTGATACCAGTCGATTTTACGAGTCACGGTCATCAGGGTCGACAGGACACAAAATACCAGTACTGAGCCCATCAATAGAGCGAAATCCTCGGCCTGAATGATGACATACAGCAGGCCATACAACCCAACCAGCATTCCAAAGAAAAGCAGAGCCGATCGAAGGCTATGAAGCATATACCGCACATAAAACAGCAATAGGCCTGAACAACACAGAACACCAATACAATAAGCCCAGGCAAACGCTATATGCTCTGCCAGCGATACCAGCAGTAGATAAAACACAGCAATCGCCAGCCCGACAAAGGCGTACTGAATGGGGTGAATCCGGATAGCTTTTAAATGCTCAAAGATAAAAAAGGTGATGAAGCTCAAGCCGATAAACAGCATGGCGTATTTAACCGCCCTTTCGGATTGCAAATACACATCGACAGGCTCAATGAATCGAACCCCATGGGATGATCGCATTAACTCGTCACAAGCCTTATTCGTCACACAGCGAGCGACTTGAATTCCACTGCTATTAGAATATTTTGTGGTAAACCAGTTGGCACTGAAGCCATCAGCCGAAATGTCTCGATCAGTGGGTAATAGCGATCCGATAAATTCCGGGTGCGGCCAGTCCGAATGCATCATGGAGCTAACACTATCAGCCAGTGGTACGAAGGAAAGCGTTTCAGTACCTCGCAAGAACAGCCGGCATTTAAATTGCAGTGCTTTGATGGAGTTTAACAGTTGGGGCAGTGCAACATGAATACCAGCAGGCAGCGCGTCGATTGAACTACCAGGCTGGACCTCAACTTTTCTTTCGTTGATGACTAGCACCGGAGCTTTATCCAAACCGCGCACATCTCTGATATGAACCGTTAGATAGGGAACACCAAATTCAGCAAATCTCGGCTGCTGCTTTATGGCGGTCACTTCATCCAACAATTTAGCTTCTGAGAATTGACCATTTAGCTGGATATCACTGTTATAGACCGGCACTTTGTAGATACCCTTCAGCAGCGCCTGAGTCTTAACATCAGCGTTGACATCCACCTCATCGGGAGTTACAACCAACACCCTGTTTAGCGATGGGGTATCTTTTTCGTAGACAAACCCAGATTGCGACAGCGGTGATAACTGATATGGAATAACTAACACTGGCGAGAAAACGCGTTGCGAGCCCGTCCAGCTCTGCTCTACGGCAGACTTGGCCTGCTCTTGGTATGTCCCCCTCTCACGCACCTTGTTTTCCACCATGCTAATCGGAATGATCAGCATTAAACCTACAACAAAAATAATGAGAATCTTCAAAGCCAGTTGCCGCTGCATTACTATCTCCTCCTTTGATAAAACCTTAGCTTAGACAAGCATTCTGGTCTTCCAGAGGCGGAATTATGGCCAATTGTGGCAACCCGCCTGCCCCCCATCCAGTTGGCGAACAATATCCACTTGACAGCTTCAGGCACTTACAATACATTTATTTCTGTAATGACTGAAATTACTGAAACAACCAACGAGCACAGCATGAAAATCACTCCCGTTATCCAAAAGTACATTCTTCACTGGGGCGAAATGGGCACCCGCTGGGGGGTTAACCGTACCGTCTCGCAAATTCATGCACTGCTCTACCTGTCACCAGAGCCGCTGACCGCTGAAGACATTGCCCAACTCCTCTCCGTTGCGCGATCCAATGTCAGTACCAGTATTAAAGAACTGCAAGGCTGGGGCCTGATCAGTGTGGTGCAGGTGCTGGGAGATCGAAGGGATTACTTCACTGCCAAAGGCGACACCTGGGAAATGCTGATGACGATTATGGAAGAACGTAAAAAGCGGGAAATCGAACCCACTCTTACCCTACTGCGTCAATGTGTGCTGGAAATGGAAGATGACAAGGAAACACCCAAGGCCGTTAAAGAAAAAATCGAGCATATGCTGACCTTTGTCTCAACCCTCACAGACTGGTTTGAACAGGTGAAGATCCTGCCGAAAACAACATTAGTGACGCTGATGAATATGGGCGCCAAAGTCGCGAAGTTTATTCCTGGGAAAAAGACTAAGGCGAAAACCGGATAAAAAATTTTTGGGCATTTATTTCTGTTATAACAGAAATAAATGAAAAAGGAGATGCACGATGCAAGCGAAGGAAAACAACAAAGAAGACGCCACTAGCATTTTTCTCTACGGCCCCGAGGCTTTTCATTACATCGCGACCCATGTTGAAGGTAAAGGATTAATTGGGTTCGCTTCACACCTTTTGTTTAGATACCACCCTATCGCAAACATTGCTTACCCGATATTCGTCTGTTGCAGGCGGTTGCTGTTAAAGCTACTTGGAAGACCCCTGATTAATGGAAGTAACCCTCTACCACAAAAAGGAGAGTCAAATGATAAACCATAGTGGAACACCCAGAATCATAGAATCTGAGTTAACCAATGCTAATACCGGAAGCGTTGCATGGTCTCCCGTTAAATCCCTCTGGTATCTATCCCACACCCTTATTTTCCTTGCCGGAGGGTTTATCTTCTTTTCCTGGTCGGCGGTTTTAATATTTGTGGTTTTTACTTCAATTACCCTCTGCCTTGGTCATTCACTGGGTATGCATCGAAGACTGATACACAACAGCTACCAGTGTCCGATATGGCTTGAGTATGTATTTGTTCACTTTGGTGTACTCGTAGGCATGGCCGGCCCCATTGGCATGACTCACCAACACGATCTCAGGGACTGGGCACAACGTAAAACGTCCTGCCATCCGTATTTACGGCACGGCAAATCATTTTTTCACGATGCCTGGTGGCAGCTGAATTGCGAATTACAACTCGATCACCCACCGGAGTTTTCACCCGAAGCGAGAATCAAAAATGACTCCGTTTTTAAATGGATGGAAAAAACCTGGATGTTGCAGCAATTACCCTGGGCCATACTTCTATATGTATTAGGCGGAATGCCATGGGCTGTATGGGGAATTTGTGGCCGAGTGTGCGTATCGGTTACAGGCCATTGGCTGATTGGATACCTCGCCCACAACCAAGGGCATCGGGACTGGCATGTTAACGGAGCCGCTGTCCAAGGCCACAATGTGCAGTTTGCCGCCTACTTAACCATGGGGGAATCCTGGCACAACAATCATCATGCATTTCCTGGCTCCGCACTCTTGGGGATTTATCCATCACAGCCCGACCCTGGTTGGTGGGTTCTCAATGCCCTGCACAATCTTGGTTTAGTCTGGAATATTGTCCTGCCTGAACAACTTCCTGATCGTCCTGAGCTTCAATCACTTACTCACCAAAAAAGTTCATCCTCAAATTTTAAAGCACTAAAACCCTGTCGAATTTTAGGACTGGTTAACGGCTACTAAAAAGGAGAAAACATTATGGTTGAAGCTGTAGAAAACATTTTATCGATTCATATGGGCAGTGAATTCAACAAGCTCTCTCCGCTCCTCCAACTGGCCCATTCTGGCAACAAAAAGCTGGAAGGTATCGCTCTGGTAAAACGCGGCAACCTCTTCGCCAGATTCATTTGCAATGTCTTTCATTTTCCCAAGGAGGAAAAGGATGTTCACCTAAGAGTTGATTGCCACCACACGGCTGATTCGATGATATGGAACAGGGATTTTAACGGTTTAAAAATGCAATCCCATTTCCGTCGCAAAGGCGATTACCTGATCGAACATTTAGGTCCGCTGGCGATGAGTTTTAAAGCTGACGAAATCAACAACCAACTGGAATACCGCTTTGTAAAAACCAAGTTCTTTGGTATCCCCATGCCCAATATTCTCAGCCCACAAATCAAGGCGGCAGAACGCGAAGTCGAAGGGGCTTATCACTTTTCTGTGGAGGTCTCGATGTTCCTGATTGGCATGGTGATCGCTTACAACGGAGAGCTTAGCGTAGATAATCTGGAGTAACGTTATGAAAGTGATAGTCATCGGTGGATACGGCAACTTTGGCAAACGACTGGTTTACCGCCTGCTGAAAAACGATAAACTTTCTATTTGTATAGCTGGCCGATCGGGCCAGAAAGCCAAAGCGTTCTGCCGACACCTAAGCCAGCAGCTCAATAAGACTGTCGACTACCTGGAGCTCGACGTACTGACCTCTAATTTGGTTAGCGCTTTCAAAAATTATGACGTCGACATCGTGGTCAATGCATCAGGGCCCTACCAGGATCAATACCGCAACAACGATTATCGGGTTGCCAGAGCCTGCATCGATGCCCCTTGTCACTATGTTGACCTGGCCGACGCCAGGCAGTTTGTTGCCGACTTTGCCGAACATCTGGACGGGCCCGCAAAGGATGCCAATGTCATGTTAGTCAGCGGTGCCAGCACAGTCCCAGGGCTCACTACTGCGGTTATTGATAACTATCTTCCGCAATTTAAGTCCCTCTCCGGCATAACTTACGGAATCTCTCCCGGCAATAGAACTGAGCGCGGGCTGGGAACCATCAGCTCCATTCTCTCCTACACAGGAAAACCCTTTTCCACTCTTCTTAACGGCAACTACCAGTCTGTCTATGGTTGGCAGGATACTGAACGGTATGACTTTGGCGCGCCACTCGGTAAGCGCTGGATGGGCAACTGTGACATTCCCGATCTGGTATTACTCCCTCAACGCTACCCTTCACTGCAGTCCATGCGCTTCAAAGCCGGGCTCGAAGTCACTTTATTACATGGAGGGCTCTGGTTGTTGTCAGGGCTTAGTCGTGCAGGGTTAGTTCGCAATTGGTCCCGCTATGCCCGGGCGCTCACCAAAATGAGCAAATGGTTTATTCACTGGGGCTCCGATAGCGGCGGTATGTTTGTCGAGCTCAGCGGCACCGATTATCAGGATCAACCCAAGAAAATCCTTTGGCAACTGGTCGCGGAAGACGGTACCGGCCCGAATGTCCCCATCATATCGGCAGAGCTGATTGTTAACCGAATCGCTGACGGCCGTGAAAAAACGGGGGCTATGCCCTGTATGGGCCTGTTCACTCTGGAGGAATTCTTCTCCATTGCATCCTACTGGAACATCTATCAGAAGGAGGCTTCACCGCCTAAAGCGACTGCTCCGTGTCTCGAAGAGGGATATCGCTATGACTCGTAACCCTCCCCCAGTGAATATAAAGAGCAAAGTCACCTATCGTTACCTCCTAGGAGAGGATAGCTGGCAACGACTTCATCCTGCCATACAAAAAAGATTTTCAGAGCAGTACTACCAGCAACCGGTAACTTACACAGGTACCATGCAAGAGGTGTATCTCTCCACTGCCGGAAAGATTCTGGCACAGGCCTGCCGACTCATCGGTACCCCATTGGCACTCTATAACGGTAGGGATATTCCCACCGACGTTTACGTCTACCACGACAGTAGACTCCAGGGTATGACCTGGGACCGCCACTACCACTACCCCAATAAACCTACCAATCGCGTGAAATCCACTAAGTGTCTCAACGCAGATACCGGCCTGATCGAACTGGCAGGGTTTGGCTTCGGTATGCAATTGAAACTTTATGAACAAGAGGGCGCGCTGCATTTTGAAAGCACGCGTTTCTTCTACCAATTCGGAAAGCTTAAAGTCACCATTCCCGATTGGTTGACTCCAGGGAAAACCATTGCTGTGCAACAGGCAATCGATGACTCGAGATTTCAGTTCTTACTCGATGTCAGGCATGCGTTACTCGGGCAAGTGTTTCGTCAGGTGGGTGAGTTCAAAAGCGCCGCTAGTAAGGGGGAAGCACAACACTTAGCACGCTCCCATCTCAAGCACTCGCTTCATCAGTATTCTCAATAACCAACCTACAGCCCTTAGTTAATCCGCACATTAAGTTACAGGTTATTAAATAGGCAATGACTTTTACTGGAGCCAGAAAGACAAATCCCCTCGCGGTTGTTGGCCTACGAGGGTTTTGAAAACGGTGGAATCTAGCGGAATTATTCGCGCCATCCATGACGCTCACCCTTGGGGCCGCCCATTCGGGCGTTCAAAATGGATCCTGCCATTTTGTGAACCGGGAGCTAAACTCAATTCCTTTAGTCACCGGCCAAATAAAAACCCCCAAGCCTTTCGGCTTGAGGGGTTTATTTGGTGGAGCCTAGCGGGATTGTAAATTCGCAAGCGAATTTATCCCTTCGGGACCGCCCATACGGGCGTCGTCTCCGCGCTGCTTGGCAGCGCTACGGCTGAACCGAGAGCTTTACCTCACTCCCGTTAGATCATAGACAAACAAAAAGGGCCGTCCCTTGCGGAACGGCCCTTTTTGTTTGTTTGGTGGAGCCTAGCGGGATCGAACCGCTGACCTCAACACTGCCAGTGTTGCGCTCTCCCAGCTGAGCTAAGGCCCCTAAATTGGAGGCGAGATAGTACGTACCCCCCAGACTAATGTCAACACTTACGGGCTATTACCAGTACGTTTTTCCTTTAATTTCTGAATAAAATGCAGGGCATCGCTTAACCGTTCTTCGTAACCCAGCTTGACCAACAGGCTGGTGATCAATCGCTCAGCTTCATCGAAGTTGCCTTCTGAGGCTCGAGACAATGCGTCGGAGATCACTTCGTCGATATCAAAGCTTTCGGTCTGGTAAAGTTCGACTTTTACAGGTGGCTCATAACCTACTGTTTTGGCTGCAATGCTTTCTTTAAGTTCATGATCCGGGCGCCAGCGTGATGACAGGTCTTCGTACCAGGAGGGGTTGTCACCCTTTCTCATGGGGCGACGCAGAACGAGCACTATCAGGGCTATAACAACCACCAGTAGCACTGGCATTAGCCAGTACACGACACTGCTTGTGGTGTCGTCACTGTTCTCTGACGTGCTTGCAGGTAGAGCCGTATCGCTGTTGATCATTCCCTGTTGAGACTCAGCATGTACTCCCCCTTGCGCCGGATCCCCTGGCTTTAGATCGTTGATCTGGCGCTGTAGATCTTCGATTTGTTGCTCCTTCAGCAACAGTAATTTTTGCATGGATTGTTCGATACCAGCCTGCTCAATTCGCTGCAGGCGCAGCTGTAGTTCGGTGTTTTCACGCTGCAAGAGATCAATTGTTTCACGAGTGGAAGCCAATTGGTCACGCAGGTATTGAAAGGCATCATCGCTGGTTTGTTGCTGGGTAACTATCTGTAAACCGGATTGCGCAGCCGGTGCTGAATCAGGGCTTTTTGCAGGTGCCTGTGCCGCTGGTGCCGGTGCGGAGGCAATCGCGGAAGAGTCAGGCGCTGCTGGTAGTGGTGTTGATTCCTGCAGCGGCGCTGACAGACCGTTGTCGGACCTCTTGAACAGGTTAAGTGCTGTAGTGTCCGGCAGCACCAGTACGCTACCGGCCTTGATCAGATTGGGATTGTTTCTGATAAAAGCGCTGGGGTTGTTGACCAGCAACCAGTCGGAAATATCGCCAGCATTCCCTTCCAGTATTAGTGCTCGACGAGAAGCAATAGCTGACAGGGTATCTCCCGATTGTACTTTGTACTGTTCACCGCTAAGAGACTGACTATTTCTCACCACACGTGGACGGGCGGACTCTTCTCTTGGCTGTGCAGGAGCTGCTGGTTTGGGGGCGTAGCGGGGTTGATCTGACGTGGTTTGAGCTTGAGCGGGTGTTATTGCCGCAGGAGGATCCAAAAACAGGGTATATTCGCGAACGACTTTGCCCTCTGGCCAGTGCAGCTCGACTAACATATTGATAAAGGGTTCTGTGACCGGATCAGCAGTGGTGGCGATTATCTGTAAACGACCATCTTTCATCACCGGATTGAGGCGGAAACGAAAATTACCACTGACCACAGGAATACCGAGTCGCTGCGCTTCTCGCCAGCCTACGACGCCGACTTTTACCTCCTCAGGGAGATAATCGCCGGGGGCGACCAGTTCGATAGTGGCCTGTAATGGCTCTCCCAAAAAAGACGTATGGCGTAATTCTCCCAACCCGATAGCCTGCGACAAATTACTCAGTATCAATAGAGCCGCGGCAACGCAAAATCGTTGAATTCTTTGAGAAACTTGAGAACAGGCCAGCACCAGCCAAACGCTCCTTTAATTATGGATATACAGACAAGTTACACTATTACAACAGATTCGCAATGTTGCGATTATTTAATACAAGGTTGCGAATCAGTCTATTTATACTCATCTAGTGTAGACCTGATTACTAAGTTTTGATGGGCGAATCAAGGGCCGCAAAGGTTTTTTCCAGTTTTTTCAGCTTCTTTTTGCCGACCCCACCCAACACATCTACTGCGTGACGAACACGTGCACGACTGAGATCCGGCCCGAGAATCGCCATGGAGTCAATCACGGAGATGGAGGCGGTGGTGCCCGCAATAGCAATAAACAAGGGGGCGAAAAAGTCTTTTACTTTCACCTCCAGGCCATCGGCCACGCTTTTCATCGCTGCAAAGATGTCGTCTCTTTCCCACTGGCGTAAGCCTTCCAATTTCCATAGAGCAAATTGCAAGGCTTCTACCAGTGCATCACCCTCCAGCTTACAAGCCGCAAAACTATCGGCTTTGATCGGCAACATACCGGAAGCAAAAAAACCCGCCAATGGTACAAAGTCACTGAGGGTTTCCATGCGTTGCTGGGCGTGGGGCAAAATCTGCATCAAGTACTCTTTATTCAGCGCCCAGTCGTGCAGCCGCTGCGCCAGTTCTTCCTGGCTGAGATCTTCGCGAATCCACAGGCCATTTAGCCAACTAAGTTTTTCTACATCAAAGATCGGGCCACCCAGGCTGACTCGCTGAATATCAAAATTATCCAGCATTTGTTGCAAGGTAAACTTCTCGCTCTCATCGGGCATCGACCAGCCCATACGGCCCAGATAATTCACCAGTGCCTCGGGCAGGTAACCCATACGTTGGTAATACAGAATAGAGGTTGGGTTTTTACGCTTGCTCAGTTTCGATTTATCCGGGTTGCGCAACAGTGGTAAGTGGCAGAGCTGGGGCATATCCCAACCGAAGTATTCGTAGAGCAGCTTATGCTTGGGCGCGGAGTTGATCCATTCCTCGCCACGTAGCACATGAGTAATTTGCATTAAGTGATCATCTACCACATTGGCTAAGTGGTAGGTTGGCATACCATCGGATTTCAGCAGAATTTGGGCATCTACCAGATGCCAGTCCAGCTCCATGGTACCACGCAGCATGTCTTCAATTTCGACCTTGCCCTCCATCGGCACATTCATGCGGATCACATAGGGCGCACCCTCGGCTTCACGCTGGGCGACAATATCCTTAGGTAACTCAAGATCGTAGGGCTTGAGCGCACGATTAAAGCCCTGCTCTTTTAAACCGGCGCGCAGTTCATCTAACTCTTCAGCTGTGCGGAAACACTTGAAGGCATGCCCTTTTGCAACCAGCTCTTCGGCATATTGGCGGTACATTTCCTTGCGTTCGCTCTGGCGGTAGGGGCCAAAAGCACCGCCTACATCGGGGCCTTCATCCCACTCCAAACCCATCCAGCGCAGGGAATCAAAAATTGCCTGTTCCGATTCGGTCGTGGAACGAGTTTGGTCAGTGTCTTCAATGCGCAGGATAAACTGGCCACCATGCTTGCGGGCAAAACATAAATTAAACAAGGCGATATAGGCGGTGCCAACATGGGGGTCGCCGGTGGGAGAAGGCGCGATACGGGTGCGAACAGTCATCGGATAAACTCGTCGATTGGATAGTGACAAAGCGCGAATTATACGGATTACGCGCTATGATCTCACTACTTCGTCGCGACTATCTACAACAATTCATCTGGTCGAAGATTAAAGCCCAGCCAGAAAACCCGGTGGTCTTATCTTAACCAGCGAATCAGCAAACCAGACTCCTGCTCAGCGGCCTGCCAACCTTCACAAACCCACAGGTCAGCGACGGCAATTAACTGATCAGCGCAGTAGATCAAGGGCACGCGATCACGCAGCCATGGCTCAACGTCGTACTCCTGAAACAGTTTTTTCAGGGTTTGGGAGCCGTTGCGCCCTGCTGGCTGAGAACGCTCGCCACCTGCACGAAAGCGAACAGTTAATACCTGTCCCTGCACCTTTTCGGCTGCCAGCCCTTTACCCGTGGTAGCCTCAGCCCATAAACGCCCCACCCCTGCCATACTGATGGCTTCATTAATCGACCACGGGTAGCAGGCATTGGCATCAAAATTCGGTGGCGTCGGCATCAGATAGAGCCGGGATTTAAAGCGCCGAGCCTGTACTCCAGCCCACTCCACCAGCGGCTCGGCATCGGCTCGTGCGGGAATCAGCTCTTGCAGTATGCATTGCATCTGCATTGCGGAAGGAGGTGGCAGTTGGCGTGCCTGTAGCCAGTACCGCAGAAGGTTTTTCAGCCGAGCCTCACTGAGCTCTTTAACTTTTCCCAGTGAGATACAAATCGTGCTGGCCGGGCCCTTATCTGGTTGGGTAAGGTCCAAGGGGGAAAGATCCGGAGGGGAAAGGTCCTGCCGAGACAGGCAAAGGCGGGAAAAGTCCAACCGGGCCAGCTCATCATTCAACTCGCTGGATTCCTGACTGAGCTGTGCAGATCTCGACAGAGTCTGCCGGTACTCGGGCCAGCGTTCTTCTAACAGGGGAAGTAAGCGTTGTCGCAAAAAATTCCGATCGAAAGTAGTTTGCTGATTACTGGGGTCTTCAATCCACTGTAGCTGATGAACTTCGGCATAGCTCTCAATTACCGAGCGTGGAATATTCAACAATGGGCGAAATAGTTGTCCTTTGCCAATGGCACGCTGCTGCGGTATAGCTGATAGCCCGCGCGAACCACTACCCCGTAGCAGACGTAGTAGTAATGTTTCCACCTGGTCATCCTGGTGATGTCCCATCATCAACACATCACCAGTTTCGATGAGCTTTTCAAACACGCGATAACGTTCCTGCCGCGCTCGCTCTTCAAGGCTTTCGCCACCAGCACGGTCAATATTAACCTCAACGACCTGATACAACACAGATAGTTTCTTAGCCTGCTGCTCACAGTGTTCCGACCAGCGAGGGGAGTCAGCTTGCAGCTGGTGATTAATATGCAACGCCAGAATCGGTGGATGTTCGGGGAGTGTGCAGAGCAGGTGCAGCAGAACGTGGGAATCTACGCCACCACTGTAAGCCACAACCCAGCGGTTGGCGCTGAGAAAAGGCAGCAGGCTGGCAGAGAGTGTTTGAGTAGTTAGCGCCATAGCCCTGTATTTAATTTAAACAATATACACAGGGAATCTCTGATTAACGTAGCGCACCCAAAGCACTCGCTATGCTCGCGGGGTGTAGTAAGGTTGGTCGCCGCCGGAGCGCAGAAAGCGGAGTTTATATACAAATATATGAGCAGAGTCCACCCCATGAGTGTATCGAGTGCTTTGGGTGTTTCGAACACCGCCGACGGATAAGATTGCGAGCGCAGTAGTTAAGCAGAGATTCCCTAGTCGTTACCGTAGGACATCAACCTTTCATACCGCTTATCCAGCAAGTTATCCAGGGGCATTTTCTGTAACTTGCCAAGCTCAGTAACCAAGTGGGTTTTCAACCGCTTTGCCATCAGATCAAGGTCCCGGTGGGCACCACCAAGCGGTTCTTTAATAGTGGCATCCACGATACCGAGTTTTTCCAGTACGGTTGAGGTAACGCCCATTGCTTCAGCGGCATCGGGTGCATTCGCCGAACTCTTCCAGATGATATTGGCACAACCCTCGGGCGAAATGACGAAATAGGTGGAGTACTGCAACATAGCCAAATGATCGCCCACGCCAATGCCAATCGCACCACCGGAGCTGCCTTCACCAATAACCACGCAGATGATAGGTGTTTTCAAGCGCGACATCACTGCCAGGTTTTGCGCAATGGCCTCACTGATACCACGCTCTTCGCTATCTATCCCGGGATAAGCTCCCGGTGTATCGATCAGTGTAATAATTGGCAGTTGAAAGCGCTCAGCCATTTCCATCAAACGCAGGGCTTTACGATACCCTTCCGGCTTGGGCATACCAAAATTACGCTTCACCTTTTCCGGAACGCTACGGCCCTTTTCCTGACCGATGACCATGACCGGCACACCGTCCAGTCGAGCTAAACCGCCGACAATAGCGCGGTCGTCAGCAAAATGCCTGTCACCGTGTAGTTCCTGGAAATCGGTAAACACCCGCGAAATATAGTCCAGTGTATAAGGCCGCATCGGATGACGCGCAACTTTAACGACTTCCCAGGAGCTGAGATTGCTGTAGATTTTTTCCGTGAGTTTGGTGCTTTTTTCGCGGAGCTTATTTATCTCCTCACCAATATTGATATCGTTATCTGAACCAACCAGCTGTAACTCTTCGATTTTTACTTCCAGCTCAGCAATTGGCTGCTCAAAGTCTAGGTAATTGGGATTCATAATCTCTCGTCAGTCAGGCTAAAACAGGTATGCGGTTAAGCTTAGGGGTATTCGATTTTGAAAGCTAGCAAGCCACCATAACGTCAAGGCGCTCTCGGTATAACATTACGTACAGTTTAACATTACGTGCGGTTTAACAATACGCGAAGAAGACGAATTCGTCTATCCGCTAAATCGTAAAGCAGTTGCAGATTTCACCCTGCTAAATACGATGATTAACTCTCCCCATTAGCTATCACCAAAGTTGAGTTTTACACTATGATCACCAAAACGATCTTTCAAACGCTGGATCAGCTCATCACTGGGCTGGATATTCCATTGCTCGCCGAGTTTAACTCGCCCTTTAGCACCGGGCCGCTGATAGTTGATCAGGATAGGACAGCGCCCATTCAGACTGGTTTCCAGTAAGTTACGTAACTGCTGACTGAAGGCATCTTTACTGCCCGGCCGTGCGGTAGCGTTAAAGTCCGACTCCTGCAGACTCAACTCCAGCGCCCTGATATGCGACTGGCGAGCATCCAGTAACGTCTTGACGCCTTTTCCCCGCACCTTTAACTGGCCGGAGTAATCATCAAAAGTGACTTGTCCCTCGACCACCAGAATCGAATCCTTGCTGATTTTCTCGCGGGCTTCATCAAAGGCATCGGCAAACAGCGTAACTTCAATTCGCGCGGAGCGGTCATCCAGCGTGACAAAGGCCATGGTATCGCCGCGTTTGTTTTTCATGGTGCGCAAGCCCACCACTAAACCCGCCATGGTCTGGGTATTGTGGTCGGGTTTTAAATCGACAATGCGGTTGCGTACAAACTGACGTAACTCTTTTTCATATTCGTCGATGGGATGACCAGTGACATAAAGCCCCAGTGTGTCCTTTTCTCCGCCCAGTTTTTCCTTGGGGGTCTGCGGCCGAATCTTGCGATATTCAGCGTAGACATCACCGCTGTCATCGGCAGGCACCACATCGCCAAACAAATCCATCATGCCAGCATCGCGATTACCCGCGCTCTGCTCCGCCGCTTTGACGGCTTCTGGAATCGCCGCCAGTAAAATACCGCGATCAACCCCTAAGCTGTCAAAGGACCCAGAGCGAATAAGTGCGTCAATCGCGCGTTTATTCACCTTGCGCGGATCGGTACGCTCACAGAAATCAAACAGGTTTTTAAAGGGGCCGCCAGCTTGCCGCGCCGCAATTATATTTTCGATCGGCCCTTCGCCCAGGCCCTTGATTGCGCCAAGGCCGTAGACAATCGCACCCTCGCGATTAACCGTGAACATGTACTCGCCTTCATTGACATCGGGCAGGCGATAATCCAGCTTCATCGCCCGACACTCTTCAATAAAGATGACGATCTTGTCGGTGTTCTGTAATTCCGAGCTCATGGTGGCAGCCATAAACTCAGCGGGGTAATGGGTTTTCAGCCAGGCGGTCTGGTAGGAGACCAATGCGTAGGCGGCTGAGTGAGATTTGTTAAAGCCATAACCGGCAAATTTTTCCACCAGATCGAATATCTTGATCGCCAGTGTTGGATCAACCCCCTTGGCTGCAGCACCCGCTTCAAAGGTGGTACGCTGCTTGGCCATTTCCTCGGGCTTTTTCTTACCCATCGCCCGTCGCAACAGGTCAGCACCGCCGAGACTATAGCCCGCCAACTCCTGGGCGATCTGCATGACCTGCTCCTGGTAGACGATAACGCCATAGGTCGGTTCCAGAATCGGTTTTAACCATTCGTGCTGATACTGGGCATCGGGGTAAGCCACTTCCGCCCGTCCGTGTTTACGGTTGACGAAATCATCCACCATGCCGGAATCGAGTGGACCGGGGCGAAACAGCGCCACTAACGCAATCATGTCTTCCAGGTTATCGGGTTGCAGGCGCTTGATCAGATCCTTCATGCCGCGCGATTCCAGCTGGAATACCGCGGTGGTTTCGGCTCGTTTTAGCAACTGGTAGGTAGGGGGATCTATCAGCGGAATCCGTTCAATTTCCAGACCGACACTATTGCCCTGATCATCCGGGCGATTGATCATCTTCACCGCCCAGTCGATAATGGTGAGTGTTCGCAACCCCAGAAAGTCAAACTTAACCAGGCCGGCTTCTTCCACATCATTCTTATCAAACTGGGTGACCAGGCCAGAGCCGGTTTCGTCACAGTATAGCGGCGCAAAATCCGTCAACTGCGAAGGCGCGATCACCACCCCCCCGGCGTGTTTGCCCACGTTACGAGTAATACCCTCGAGCTGTACCGCCATATCCCAGATTTCCTGGGCCTGTTCATCATCTCTCAGAAAGTCTCGCAGCAGCTCTTCCTGCTCAATGGCTTTGGTCAGGGTCATGCCAACTTCAAAGGGAATCATCTTGGAGAGTTTATCGGCCAGACCATAGGACTTGCCCTGGGCCCGCGCCACATCACGCACCACCGCCTTAGCCGCCATGGTTCCGAAGGTGATGATCTGGCTCACGGCCTCGCGACCGTAGTGATCAGCTACATAGTTGATCACCTTATCCCGATTATCCATGCAGAAATCGACGTCAAAGTCGGGCATGGAAACCCGCTCCGGATTCAGGAAACGTTCGAATAGCAGGTCGTATTCCAGAGGGTCAAGATCGGTAATCTTCTGGGCATAGGCCACCAGCGAACCGGCACCAGAACCCCGCCCTGGCCCCACAGGAATATCGTGATCCTTGGCCCATTGAATAAAGTCCATTACGATCAGGAAGTAGCCGGGAAAGCCCATTTCCAAAATAATATCCAGCTCGAAGTCCAGCCGCTCCCGGTACTCCTTCACCGTGTCGGGATGTTCGGTGAACACCTTGTCGCCAAACAAAAATTGCAGCCGCTCGTTCAAACCCTCAATGGAAATCTTGCGGAAGAAAATACCGGTGCGCAGTTCTTTAGCATATTCGGGGGTATCTTCCTTGCCCTCCCACTTGGCCTTGAGCGAAGTTACCGTCTGCTGCCGGAGTCCTTCGAGTGACTCATACTGGAAGAACTCATCGCTCTCAAAGTCGTCGGGGATCGGGTATTCGGGCAAATAATAGGTGCCCAGGCTGATCTCGACATTACAGCGCTTGGCGATTTCGACGGTGTTCTCCAGCGCCTCGGGAATATCCTGAAACAGTTCCTGCATTTCCTCCGGGCTGCGCAGGTATTGCTGCTCACTATAGGCACGGCTTCGACGCGGATCATCCAGCGCTCGACCGTCATGAATACACACCCGTGTTTCATGGGCCTCAAAATCATCGGGCCTTAGGAAGCAGACTTCGTTGGTAGCCACCACCGGGCAATCGTTCGCGGCTGCCAGCGCCACTGCGGCGTGAATATAGTCCTCTTCGTTGGGTCTGCCCGTGCGTTGTAGCTCCAGATAGAAGCGGTTGGGGTACCAGCTCATATAATCAGCCAACCGTTGCTGCGCAGAGCCCTTGCGCGAAGACAATAGTGCCTGCCCTATTTCACCCTGCCGACCACCGGAAAGCGCGATCAAACCTTCCGAGTATTCGCTGAGCCAGGAGCGCTTCAAATAAGGTTCACCCAGATATTGTCCTTCCTGATACGCTCTGGAAATCAACCGCGTCAGGTTGCGATAGCCCTGATCATTTTGCGCCAGTAGGCAAAGATTACTGATAAGGGTCTCATCAACATCATCCCTCACTCGAAAATCGCTGCCATAGATCGGCTTGATACCGGCACCAATCGCTGCCTTGTAAAACTTAATCAGCGCATAGAAATTGGTGTAGTCAGTTAGCGCGACGGCGGGCATGCCCAACTCGCCGACTTGATTAACCAGGGGCTTAATACGAACTAAACCATCGACCAGCGAGTATTCGCTATGGAGACGAAGATGGACAAAGGAAGTGGGCATAAAGTCGGTCTTATTATGAAAACGGTTCGGGCTGTCGGTTAGAGAAGACGCCATGAGTGCGATCAATCAAAATTCAGTGTAACGGAATCACCGGCTATTGAATATGTTGGTTTAGCGTTGATCTTGCGCCCCGCAACCATTTTACAGCGGGCCGGTTATAAACGCGGGATAACGGTTTTAGAGTAGGCTTAGCTGCTCAACCTGTACCTTAACCGGGCCAAAGGAGCGACGGTGAATGGGGGTGATACCCAACTGTTCAATGGCGGCCATATGCACCTTGGTGGGGTAACCCTTATGGCCAGCAAAGCCATAGCCGGGATACTCCTCGTCAAAGGCGACCATTTCGCGATCGCGAGTTACCTTGGCCAAAATCGAGGCGGCAGCTATGGCCTGTACCCGACTGTCGCCCTTCACCACTGCTTCTGCGGCATAGGCCCAGAGGGGAATACGATTACCATCAACCAGGACATACTCCGGCTGAGTGGCCAGACCTTCCACCGCGCGCTTCATCGCCAACATACTGGCATGCAAAATATTGATTTCGTCGATTTCGGCCACTGAGGCTCGGGCAATGCAATAACTGAGCGCACGCTGCTGAATTTCCGGGAATAGCTGTTCACGCTTTTTCTCGGTTAATTTTTTGGAATCGTCGAGGCCTTCGATGGGTTTGGCGGGATCGAGAATTACCGCTGCAGCCACCACGTCACCGGCCAGTGGCCCTCGACCTACTTCATCGACGCCGGCTAATAAAACTCCGGAGTACTGCGGAATAAATGGCTCCACTAGCATTTTTTAAAATACGCTCCTGTTATTACTGCTGTTATTCCTGTATTTATTCCGGCAAGGCTTGTTTAGGTGGAATTGTAGCCAGCTTGTTGCTGCGTTTACTGATCATTCTCATCAACACATTGGCCGCCTTATTACTGGCATCCTGCCGCAATTGCTGGTGCAGCTCGGTAAAACGCTGAATCAATTTTTGACGTTGTTGGGGGTTTTGCAGCCGATCCAGAAGCAACGGCCCCAGCATCTCCGGCCGTACATCACCCTGCAACAACTCGGGAACAAGCTGCTCACCGGCAAGCAAATTAGGGAGAGAAATGTAGGGAGATTTTAACAGGCGACTGATAATGGCATAGCTTAATGGGGCCATGCGATACGCGACGACCATCGGTTTTTTTAGTAGCATCGCCTCCAGGGTAGTAGTACCCGAAGCCATTAAGACCACATCAGCAGCAGCCATTACCTCATGCGACTGACCATCAACCAGCTTGATTGCTAAACCTTTACCATGTTCAGCCAACAACTGCTCAAGCTGTTTTCGCCGATGTTCATTAGCTGCGGGAATAACAAACTTCAGGTCCTTACGTTGATGCAGACACCAGCGAGCGGTTTCAATAAAACTTTTGCCCAACAGCTTAACTTCACCGCCACGGCTGCCCGGTAACAGCGCAATCATGGTGGCTTTTTCATCTATCCCCAAAGCCTCTCTCGCGTGACTGCGAAGTGCTAGCTGAGCGGCTTCGTCAGGGTCAATCTGGTCGGCTAACGGGTGACCGACAAAGGTCACCGGCACATTATGCTGCAGATAAAAGTCGGCTTCGAAGGGCAACAGGGTGAGCATTCTGTCCACCGCTTTAGCAATGGCTTTAATTCTGCCCTGACGCCAGGCCCAGACCGAAGGGCTGACATAGTGCGCGGTTAAAATACCGGCTTCGCGTAAATGTTGCTCGATATTGAGGGTAAAATCGGGCGAGTCGATACCTAAAAATAAATCAGGCGGCTCAGCAATAAAATGTTCTTTGATCTCTCGACGTATACGAAGCAGTTCCGGAAGTCGCTTTAAAGGCTCGACCAAGCCCATCACTGACAGGCGATCCATCGGCACATGACTGTGAAAACCTTCCGCAATCATCAATGGACCGCCAATGCCTTCGAACTGCACATCGGCATGGCGACTTTTGATTGCCTTCATCAGGCTACAACCCAGAATATCTCCGGAGGCTTCACCCGCTACAATACCAATACGCAAAGTCGTCATGAATGAACTCAAAAATTAACAGTGGTTGTTCCGAGAGCTTTGGCCTTGTATGGGCACTATGCAATGGCTATCTCAAAAACACTTCTGGACAACCTGCGAACAGAATAGTTTTACCAAACCAACACTATTCAAAAAAGGCTTATGGAACAGGATCAGTCCGACCGTCAAAAAGTTCGCTAACGTAGAATGCCCCGAGTTGAAGACTTCAAGGATTCAATGAGCAGGCCCATTTCAGTATGTTCCTGTTCCAGTTTTAACAATTTTTGCAAAGCTTCTTCCAGTGTCAACCCCTGCCGATAGATGATTTTATAGGCACGACGTATAGCAGCGATGCTTTCCTTGGAAAAATTCCGCCGCTTAAGCCCTTCCACGTTCACCATTTTGGCTTCGGCTGGTTGTCCCATCACCGTAACATAGGCCGGTACATCTTTACTGATATGGCTACCGAAACCAGAAAAACTGTGAGCACCAATATGACAAAACTGGTGGACCAGAGTATAGCCGGCAAGAATCGCCCAGTCGCCAACGATCACATGTCCCGCCAAAGCCGCGTTATTGACCAGAATACAATGATTACCTATCACACAATCGTGACCCACATGAGCGTAGGCCATGAGCAGGTTGTCATTCCCAATAGTGGTTTCACCGCGATCCTGCACAGTGCCACGATGGATGGTTACCCCTTCACGGATAACATTATTATCGCCGATAACCAACCAAGTAGGTTCGCCCTGATATTTTAGGTCAGGTGTATCTTCGCCGACGGAGGAGAATTGAAAAATCTTGTTATTGCGGCCTATTTTAGTGGGGCCTTTTAACACCACATGCGAGGCAATTACCGTCCCTTCACCGATTTCCACATCGGGACCAATAATAGTCCAGGGTCCAACCTCTACATTGTCAGCCAGTTTGGCCGAGGGGTCGATAATAGCGCGGGGATCAATCAAAGCGGGTTCCTGAATTCCAGATTAGATCGGTCTATCAGCACACATAATATCAGCAGCACAGGCTAAATCACCGTCAACAAATGCCTGACAGGCAAACTTCCACATACCGCGTCGGTCAGCGACATAGTCCACCTGCAAAGTCAGCTGATCACCGGGAACGACCTGACGCTTGAAACGAACATTATCAGCACCGACAAATAAATACAGTGAACCATCGGCTGGTGTTTTATCCAATGTTTTAAAACCCAGAATGCCTGAAGCCTGAGCCATGGCTTCAACGATTAATACCCCGGGCATCACCGGTTTTTGAGGAAAATGGCCATTGAAAAATGGCTCATTGATAGAAACATTCTTGATCGCAACAATCCTCTCCTTCAACTTCAGTTCCACCACGCGATCCACTAACAGAAAGGGAAAGCGGTGCGGCAGGTATTCCTGAATTTCTTTTATATCCATGACTGTATTCATACATCGAAAACCTTGTTAGTGGTGAGAGCTGATCCAGGCCAAGGCCTATTGGTGCGCGATCATTACTACCCGATCAATTGAGCTGCCCGATTTATTGAGCTACCCGGTCAATCGAGTTTTTTTTCAATTTGCTGCAAACGTTTGGCAATGGTGTCCAACTGCCCGAATCGGACTGCATTTTTCCGCCACTGACGAGTGTCCTGTACCACTGTGCCCGAGGAGTATGAACCGGGTTTTTCAATGGAATGGGTCACCATAGACATGGCAGTGATATGAACGTCATCGGTAATATTCAAATGCCCGACAATACCAACACAGCCCGCAATCGTACAGTTTTTGCCAATCCTGGTACTACCAGCGATAGCCGTACAGGCGGCAATGGCTGTATTTTCACCAAGCATAACGTTGTGCGCAATTTGTACCTGATTATCAATAATCACTCGGTCTGCAATAACTGTATCATCCAGTGCACCGCGATCAACGGTTGTGCTCGCCCCGATCTCTACATCGCTGCCAATACGCACTCCACCCAGTTGAGCGATCTTGACCCAGCCACCACCAGCTTTATCGGAGGAAGGCGCAAAACCAAAACCGTCGCTACCGATTACGACTCCACTGTGCAGAGTAACCCGATCCTGAATGGTGACATCGTGGTAAACGCTGACATTAGCATATAACTGGCAGCCGTCACCGATACTGGAATTAAAACCAATAACACTTCCCGCGCCAATAATAGTATTAGCGCCAATTTTCACCCCGGACTCAATCACGGCATTTGCCGCTACACTGGCTGAAGGATGAATGACAGCACTACTATCGATCACTGCGGAGGGATGAATACCACGTTCCCCACGGCCTTTAGGCGCAAAAAGCTGTGAGGCTCTGGCGTAAGTTAGATAGGGATTATCCGAAATCAGGCAGTTGGCAGGACAAACCTTCGCCATCTCCTTAACCAGAATAACCGCCGAAGCCTTGGTACTTTCCAGGTCTTTCTGATACTTACTATTGGCCAAAAAGCTCATTTGACCTGTCGTGGCCGAACTTAAAGTGGCAAGACCTGAAATAACCCGTTTCGAGTCTCCCACACAGTCCACCACTAACAGGTCTGCTAATTCAGCCAATGTATACTGTTGCCGGGGCATAGCGATGCCTTTCAAGGAAAAGGAATCCGACTTACATTTTATTCAGTTTATCGGTGACCTTCGCCGTGATACTGAAGCTACTATCGACATGAACAGCAGCCTGCTGGTTTAACAACAAGCCAATCCCTTCAGCGGTGATAATTTCGGTGACAGCCTGTTGCAATTTTGGCGATAATTCCTGAGCGATAGATTGCAGCAATTCCTGTTCGGCCGCCTGTAGCTTGCGTTGTACATGCTCAATATCAGCACGCTTGTCCTGCAATTTTTTGGCTTCAGCTTGTTTTTGCTCATTGCTCATAACCGCCGCATCTTTTTGCAATTGCGCGACAGTATCCTGATAACTTTTACCCAGTGCTTCCAGTTCTTTACGGTTGGCAGCAAAGCTGGACTCATTTTGCAGTTCTTTTAAACGCTTTTGCGCAAGTTCGGTATTAATAACTGCCTGTTGGGCATTCAGTACAGCAATTTTTCCTTCAGCGGTTGCCGCCATCGCAGTACAAAGTGCCGCAGTAGCCAATACGATTTTAAATAGTTTGTTCACAAGCATTCTCCAAAGTTGTCTTTTTATTGGTTAAAAAGTGAGTGGATTAGAAACTGCGTCCCAGTGAAAACTGGAAGGCTTCCCGTTCATCTTCACCGTTATCATTAAACGGCTTGGCGTAGCTAAAGGTTAACGGGCCAAAGCCGGTTATCCAGCTCAAACCAACACCGAAGGAATAACGCAATTCATCGGCATCAATATCAAAACAGTTCAGCTGGGTTTGACCACAGTTGGTATTAAACACATTACCGGCATCAATAAAAAAGGCCGAGCGCACTGAACGCTGATCCTTGATAAAGGGTAGCGGGAATAATAGCTCGGCACTAGCTTCAATTAACACATTACCGCCAAAGGGGTCGGCATCGTTGTCGGGAGTATAAAGAGCTATTTTTTGCTCGCCATCTGCATTTTCGATTGCTACATAGGAAATCTTGTCGTCCCCAACAATCGAGCCGACGTCTCGCCCTGAGCCATCGCAAACGCCATTGGTTGCTGTTTCACAGCCATCGTCCCCAACCTGCAGAGCGACTTGCGCCACATTGGTCAGATACGCCACTGCTGGCGTACTGCGCGGACCCAGGGTATTGCTCTTGAAGCCACGTACCGAGCCAAAACCACCGGCATAAAAGTGATTAAAAAATGGCAGGTCATCAC
>CBFIDJ010000018.1:49604-100188 GCA_965661375.1 Oceanicoccus sp.
CCGTCAAAACCATCGCCATAGCCCAGATCAGTACGTAGACGCAAGGTTAGGGATTGGGTTAAGGGGAAGAAAATCTGACCCGAATAATTCAGCTTATAATACTGCAGATCACTGCCGGGAATACTCAACTCCAGTGACAGACTCTGCGAGGCACCACGGGTCGCCAAACGGCCGCGGTTCAGGGTCGACTGGTTCCAACTAGTAGTGACGGTGAAGTTATCAAATTCATCGCCGTTTTTATCCAGAAAGCCCGTTGATTCTACAGGGGTTAGCAGATCCGGCGCTAATATCGAGCCGTCAAAATCGATGAGCAGTTCAGGCACTTCAGCAACACCGGTGGGCTGCTCCACATAATAGTAACGATACCAATCTTCACCCCTGACTCTCCGAATATCTCTCAAGCGAGGGCTGGAGATGATTTCCTGCACCGCGGCAAAGCCCGCTTCGACTTCAGTATGGCTGTAACCCAGACTAAAACGTAGCGCCTCCGTCTCACTAATAGGATAACCAAAATTCAAACTCGACCCCAAGGTGTTGGTCGAATAGCTGGCCACGTTAATTTCATCCAAGTCGGTTTCCCGGTAATACACCGAGAACCCACGACTCACACCATCTTTGGTGTAATAGGGATCGACAAAATTAAAGCCGAGGTTGGTCTGATAGTTACTTTTGTTAACGCTAACCCCAATCTGTTTGCCGGTACCGAGAAAGTTATCCTGCTGAATATTGGCACCTAACAGCACACCACTGTCCTGCGAGAAGCCGACACTGGCTCCGATACTGCCCGAGGCCTGTTCCTCAACACTGTATTGCAAATCAATCAGGTCATCGGTTCCGGGGATTTCTACGGTGTTAATTTTGGCTTCTTTAAAATAACCCAGACGCTCAAGCCGCACTCGGGAATGTTCGATATTTGCTGAGGATGCAGGCGCAGATTCCATCTGGCGCATTTCGCGGCGTAGAACTTCGTCGGCAGTTTTGGTGTTACCGTCAAAATTAATTCGCCTTACATAGGTACGTTTGCCCGGATCGACGAAGAATTTGATATTGACGGACTTCTCTTCCTCATTAATATCAGGAATACCTTCAATTTTGGCAAAGTTATAGCCTTCATTACCCAGCCGTTTGGTTAAGAATTCTTCACTGCTGGTCACCAGTGACTGAGAGAAGGTTTGTCCGCTCTTAACCAGAATATAGGGGCGTAACTCTTCTTCAGTGAGGATGATGTCGCCGGATAAATCCACCTCGGCGATCTCATATTTATCACCTTCGATAATATTGATGGTGATATAAACGGCCTCTCTGTCCGGTGTAACTGAGACCTGAGAAGAGTCAATGCGAAACTGGATGTAGCCGCGATCCAGATAGTACGACTCCAGGGTATCCAAATCGCCCGATAATTTTTCCCGGGCATATTTATCATTGCCACTCAACCAGGAGAACCAGCCGGTAGTTTTCAGTTCAAACAGGTCAAGTAAGTCTTCATCGTTATAGACTGAGTTACCCACAATATTGATATGTTTAATAGCTGCCGTGGAGCCTTCGTCGATGTTGATATTCACTGCAACTCTATTGCGTGGCAGCGAGGTAATGTCGGTTTCTATGCCTGCATCGTAACGCCCCTGTGACACATACTGTCGAGTCAGTTCCAGCTTCATACCCTCAAGGGTGGAGCGCTTAAACACCTTGCCTTCGGAGAGGCCAGCCCCTTTCAAACCATCCAACAGAGCTTCTGTTTCGATAGCTTTGTTGCCTTCAATATTAATTTCACTGATCGAAGGTCTTTCCTCCACAGAAACCACCAGGATAGAACCATCACGGGCGATATAAATATTGTCGAAGTTACCGGTGCGAAATAACGTGCGAATACTGTTTTGAATAGTCGTCTGATCGATGTTATCGCCGATATTTATGGGCAGGCTGGAAAAAATACTGGCGGCAGAAATGCGTTGTAAACCTTCAACGCGAATGTCAGAAACGATAAAGGAGTCATCGGCACGGGAACACAGGGTAAACAGAGCAAGAAAGCACAGCAAAAAATAAGGTTTCATCTAAGGCTTATTACCAAAAGTAAGATCTGGTGCCGTTGGCAACCAGAGCGATTTGTCTTCAAATGTATTAGGAATCCGCTTTTTTCAAGCAATTCACGTACTTTTTTTGTTAGTATCCATTGCCATCAAAAAGTCGCCATCAAGCTCAACTTTTCGGCAGCCGGACATTATAAACGCGAATTTTCATAAGCGGGAGATATCATTATAGAGCGCCAGTAGCATCACTCCGACAATAATGAATAAACCCAGTTGGTAACCCAACATCTGTATCCGCAAAGAGACTTCCTTGCCCGTCAATATCTCCACTAAACCGTACATAATATGACCACCATCCAACACCGGGATAGGCAGCAAATTTAACACCCCCAGGCTGACACTAAGCAGTGCCAAAAAACCGAGGTACGCTTCCAGACCCGAGTTGGCCGATGCGGTCGCCACTTTAGCAATGGTTATAGGCCCACTCAAGTTTTTCGGCGAGATTAAACCGACAATCATCTTTTTAATCGATTCGAGGGTGAACATACTCATCGACCAGGTTCGTTCCAGAGCTTGACCCAACGCTTCAATCGGGTTGTAGCTGAAACTGCGTTTCATCGCCTCCGGCCATTCAGGCCATTGCACCCCCATGCCTACCTGACCAAAGGCCTTGTTCTCTTCATCGTACTTGGTGGCTGGCGTCAACTCCGCCGAATAAGTTTGCCCTTCGCGTTCATAGCGAAGAGCAATCAACTCTCCGGGGCGCGCTCTGACATAATCAACCCATTCCATCCAGTCAGCCACTGGCTGACCATCGGCGCTGAGAATTTTGTCACCGGTTTGCAGCCCGGCCAACGCTGCAGGGCTGTCCTCAACAACCTGATCTGCAACCGCTAAAACCGGCGGCCGAAATAACTCCAGCCCTAATCCGCCGATCAAATCCGTCGCCTCGGAACCTGCCAACCAATCTTCAAGCTGGGCACTGGATTCATAAACCACATTCGACTCGGGATATTTAACGGAAAAATGAATTGGGCCACTTTCACCAATACGCTCCAGAAGCCGTAAATGTAATGCCTCCCAGGTTGGCGTTTCCTGGCCATCAATAGCTACAATCTCCTGCCCTACTTCGAGGCTCGCCATATCGGCGATGGATCCGGGTTCAACCTTATCGATGACCGGCACGACACCCGTGACACCGCCGACGAAGATCGCCCAGTAGACCACAATAGCCAGAATAAAATTGGCGATGGGACCAGCGGCTACCGTGGCCAGTCGCTGGCCGACCGGCTTGCGATTAAAAGCGTACTGTAATTCTTCGGGGGCTACTTCACCTTCACGCTCGTCCAGCATTTTGACATAGCCACCCAGAGGAATAGCCGCGATGACAAACTCGGTACCATGGCGATCATGCCAACGATATAAGGCCTGACCAAAACCTATGGAAAATTTCAGTACTTTGACGCCACAGCGGCGGGCCACCCAGAAATGGCCAAATTCATGGATGGTAACCAGAATAGCCAGCGTCACGGCGGTGATCAGAATGGTTTGAAGAAGTTCCATAGGTGGGATTATAAACTGCTCAGTTGTTTGATACTTGGTTTCAGGGGCGTAATTTTAGGCATCAGAATCGTAATTATTCAGCGATAGTGCTTGTCAGCGATGCAGTAAGTCCAGAAATATAGTGCTGCGCCATCTCTCTGGCCAGCTTATCCTGTTTTTGGACCGTCTCCAGCGAATCCGGTTCAACCACCGGTACGTTCAGCATGACGTATTTTATGATGTCAGGAATATCGGTAAAGAGAACCCGTTCCTGTAAAAAGGCTTCGACTGCAATTTCGTTGGCGGCATTGAGTACCGCCATCGCAGTACCGCCTTGCTCAAAGGCCTCCGCCGCCAGACGCAGACAGGGGAAGCGCTCGGTATCAGGGGCCTCAAAATCCAGCCGCGCCGTGGCGATGATATCAAGGCCCGCCACCCCCGACTCAATCCGCTCGGGAAAGGCCAGCGCATGGGCAATGGGAGTGCGCATATCAGGATTACCGAGCTGCGCCAGTACCGAGCCATCGCTGTATTCCACCATGGAATGGATCACACTTTGTGGATGAACCACAATATCAATTTGGTCAGGATGAGTATCAAATAACCAGCAGGCCTCGATCAGCTCCAACCCCTTATTCATCATCGTCGCCGAATCTACAGAGATCTTGCGCCCCATATCCCAATTGGGATGCGCGCAGGCCTGATCCGGCGTGACATTCACCAATTGGTCCATCGGTGTTTGCCGAAAGGGGCCGCCCGACCCCGTCAACAGAATTTTTCGAACGCCCTGTTCAGTCAAACCAGCAGCCAAGGCGGTACTACGGCCCTGCTGCCCATTTGCTTGCTGCCCGCGGCCCTGTTGATAACGATGAGGCATACATTGAAAAATAGCATTGTGCTCACTGTCGATGGGCAACAAAATGGCACCGCTACGCTCCACCGCCTGCATCAACAAATGGCCCGCCATCACCAGCGATTCCTTATTAGCCAGCAGCACTTTTTTCCCGGTCTCCACCGCCGCCATAGTTGGCGCCAGCCCAGCGGCACCAACTATCGCCGCCATTACGGTATCCACTTCGGGGGCGCCTGCGACCTCAACCAGACCCGCTTCGCCACTGAGCACGGTTATATCCTTAAGGCCTTCCTGTACTAACTGAGCAGAGAGCTGCTCCGCCGCCTGACCATCGCGCATCACTACAATACGCGGTTTACAGGATTTGATTTGCGGTAAAATGAGGTCAACCCGGGTGTTGGCGGTCAGCGCGTAGACTTGATATCGGCCTGCATGGCGAGCAATCACATCCAGCGTACTGACCCCGATCGAGCCAGTAGAACCCAACACAGTGACCTGCTGAAGCACATTTTCCTTATCGACCGTCATCTCACCACCCCACCAGAATCAGGCTCAGGGCAAACACCGGCGCCGCTGCGGTCATGCTATCCAATCGATCCAGCATACCACCGTGACCCGGTAAAATATCCCCGCTGTCTTTAACCCCTTGCTCCCGTTTCACCATACTCTCAAGCAGGTCTCCCAGCACAGAAGCCAAACAGGTAAATAACGCTATGGCTATCACTGCCGGAAGCGACAGGTAACTTTGGCCCACGACCAACCAGATCGACACCGCCAATACAATGCTGGCAAACATTCCGCCCCAGAAGCCGGCCCAGGATTTGCCGGGGCTCACCTCGGGTGCCAGCTTGGAGCGCCCCCAGGCCTTGCCGGAAAAATAAGCACCAATATCGGCAGCCGCCACCAGGGCAATCAGACAGAAAATCAGCACAACGCCAAATTCATGGCTACGTAGATAAACCAGCGCAATCCAGGCCGGAACCAAGGTCAGTAAACCCATTAATACTCGAATCGCACTGGAGCGCCAAATCATGGCACTGGCCGGAAAGCCCTTCACCCACAACAGCGCCACCGCCCACCAAAGGCAACCGGCACCCAGCATATCCCGCACCCGCAACACATTCAGCTTAGAGGAAAGAACATCTCCATGGTCCGCGGCGAGATACATCAACCCCGCGGCCAACAGAATAAACAGGCTTTTATAGATATTGGAGGATAAACCCGACAGCGCCGCCCACTCCCAGGCTGCAATCAACACCAGACCAGCAAACAATACGGCCAGCCACACCGGCGGTAACAGGATAATACCCCCCCCGATTAAGAGTATCAGGCCGATAGCAGTAAACACCCGTTGCTTTAGCACTAAACAGCGCCCCGGCCCAGGCCGCCCGAGACATCTAAATCCTCGTCATCGGAGCCGTCTTCCTCATTACGCCCACCATAGCGGCGATCGCGCTGGTTATAACTCGCGAGAGCGGCGATCATGTCCTGCTCGGAAAAATCGGGCCACAGGGTCGGACTGAAAAATAATTCGGCATAGGCCAACTGCCATAACAGGAAGTTACTGATGCGCTGTTCGCCTGCCGTGCGAATACAGAGATCCGGCTTGGGTAGGTCGGCCAGTGATATGTGCGCATCCAGCCGTTCGACATCAATTTGCTCAGGCTGCAACGCACCCGCTTTTACCTGCTGTGCCAATTGACGCGCGGCATTGGCAACATCCCACTGACCGCCATAATCCACCGCCAGCACCAGCGTCGTTTGTGTATTGTGCAGGGTTAATTGTTCGGCATATTCCATCTGTTGCAGCAAACTTTTACTAAAGCGCTGGCGATCACCGATAAAGCGCACACGCACACCATCTTCATGCAGCTGTTTGACTTCCTTTTTCAGATAGGTGGCGAAGAGGGTCATCAGCGCCTTGACTTCAGCGCCTGGCCGCTGCCAATTTTCACTACTGAAGGCAAACAGCGTCACAATCCGAACGCCGTAATCCTTGCACAGCTTGAGCACCGTGCGCACGGTCTCAACACCCGCCCGATGTCCGGATGACGTTGATTTTCCTCGGGCTTTGGCCCAACGACTATTGCCATCCATAATCATTGCGAGATGCACAGGCACCTCAGCAAAGTTAGGCTTGATCGATGAATTATCTTGTTTAGACATAGTGTTTTGGGAATGACAGGAAATTCAGCCGACGGCTAAATTTCCATCAGGTCTTTTTCTTTAGCGGCTAAAATCTGATCGACTTCGGCAACAAAACGATCTGTTATTTTTTGAATTTCATCTGCCGCCTTATGCTCTTCGTCTTCCGAAATCTCTTTTTCTTTTTGTAGCTCTTTAATATCCGAGATGACATCACGGCGAATATTGCGAATCGAAACCCTGGCACTTTCCGCTTCCTGTTTCGCCTGTTTGGTAAACCCACGACGCGTCTCTTCGGTCAACATCGGCATAGGAATTCGAATAACCGTCCCGGCGGTTGAAGGGTTTAAACCCAGATCGGATTTCATGATGGCTTTTTCCACATCAGGCACAATCCCCTTTTCCCAGGGTACTACGGATAAGGTACGACCATCTTCAACATTAATGGCTGCCACCTGATTGAGCGGTGTTTCTGAGCCGTAATAATTCACCCTTATACCGTCCAGAATGCTGGGGTGTGCACGACCGGTACGGATTTTATTTAAATGGGCACCAAGCGCCATAATGGCTTTTTGCATTCGCTCTTCAGCGTCTTGCTTTAACTCTTCAATCACTGACAATCTCCCCGATTAAACGTTAGCTAGCTAAACTAAACGGATGGACACCCCCACCCGATAATGCTGATCTAAACTCGTTATCGATACTACCGGTAATTCACTGACCGATATTGACCGACAACCTTTCCAAACAATTTTTAACTTTGGCCCGGCTGAGGCCATTCCTGTGCTTTTAACTCTGTGGTTAATCCTCTACCACAAGCGTCCCAACATTGCCGCCGCGGACGATACTCAGCAGTGCCCCCGCCTGCTCCATGGCAAAGACCCTGAGCGGCATCTTATGATCCCGGCACAGGCAGATCGCCGTGAGGTCCATCACCCCCAGCTTCTTCTCTAGTACCTCATCATAACTCAATTGGTCGTATTTGGTCGCCCCGGGATCCTTCATTGGATCAGCCGTGTAGACACCATCGACCTTGGTCGCCTTTAACACCAACTCTGCTTCCACCTCGATACCGCGCAAACAGGCAGCTGAGTCAGTAGTAAAAAATGGATTGCCGGTACCCGCGGAGAAAATCACCACCTCACCCTGGCCGAGATAGCGCATGGCCATCCGTCGGTCGTAGTGATCAACCACACCACTCATTGGTATGGCGGACATCACTCGTGAAGGGATATTTGAGCGCTCCAGCGCATCCCGCATCGCCAAGGCATTCATCACTGTAGCTAGCATCCCCATATGGTCACCGGTGACCCGGTCCAGCCCCGCTTTCTGCAGCGCAGCACCACGAAACAGATTACCCCCACCAATCACCAGACCAACCTGGACGCCGATACCGACTAGTTGCCCGACTTCCAGGGCCATGCGGTCCAACACCTTGGGATCGATGCCAAAGCCTTCGTCCCCTATCAGCGCTTCACCGCTGAGCTTCAATAAAATACGCTTATACTTTTTGTCGGAAGACGGCATGATTTACTCCTGAACCGATTGGCAGCTCTCAAATTTGCGGGCGGTATTGTATAACAAGCAGATACTAAAACGGGGCCTTGAGGCCCCGTTTTTTTCACATTCGGTAAAATTAACCGTTTAGCTGTGCCGCCACTTCAGCAGCGAAATCCACTTCTGCCTTCTCAATCCCCTCACCGACTTCAAAACGGATGAAGGACAGGACTTCGGCACCACCATCTTTGGCCAGCTTGCCAACGGTCACTTCCGGGTTTTTCACGAAGGGTTGATCCAGCAAACTGTTTTCCTTTAGGAACTTGTTGATACGCCCCCCCATCATTTTCTCAACGATTTCAGCCGGTTTACCTTCCATATCAGGCTGTGCCTTGATGATTTCCTTCTCAGCATTGACCACCTCTTCGGGCATATCCTCTGCGCGTACAACCGCAGGGTTGACTGCCGCAACATGCATAGCAATGTCCTTAGCCAGCTCAGCGTCACCACCACTGAGAGAGACCAGTACGGCAATACGGTTGTTGGAGTGAACATAGCTACCCACTACACCCTCTGACTCCAGCACTTGAGCGCGACGCACACCGATATTCTCACCGATTTTTTGTACCAGGGCTTCGCGAGCTGAATCCAGCTCACCGCTCATTAACGCGGCCACATCGGTTTGTTTGTCAGCAAAAGCCTTTTCGGTCACCGTCTCAACAAAGCCCAAAAAGCCGGTGTCGCGAGCGGCGAAATCAGTTTCGCTATTCACTTCAATGATCAAAGCGTAGCTTCCATCATCGGCCACTCTGGTTGATACCACACCTTCAGCAGCCGTGCGACCCGCTTTTTTAGCGGCCTTCATGCCACTGTTTTTGCGCAGCTCTTCGATTGCCACTTCGATATCGCCACCAGCCTCTGTCAGTGCTTTTTTGCACTCCATCATACCCAGACCAGTACGCTCACGTAATTCTTTTACCATTGATGCAGAAATTGCTGCCATCGTTTCATCCTCCAACACCTATCACCAAAACGGCTTAGTACTCTCTTTCGCAACATTGCCTTCGGAGCATTGCAGCTCGAAACATTGCAACTCAGAACATAGCAGCGAAATGATGACAGATTGTTTAATGTGTAGGTTTAAATCTAATTTGCTATTCGAAAAAAGGGGTTACCCCCTTTTTTCTATCGACAACTACGGATTACAACTACCCAGTAGTAGAGACTTACTCGGCTTCAGCAGCCTTGTCGTCCACTTCGACAAACTCATCTTTAACGGGTACAGCATCAGCAGCCCTGCCAGCAATGATGGCATCAGCAACAGCCGTTGCGTACAGCTTAATGGCACGGATCGCATCGTCATTACCGGGAATAACGTAATCAACACCATCTGGATCACTGTTGGTATCGACAATGCCAATAACCGGAATGCCCAGATTGTTGGCTTCTTTAATCGCGATACGCTCCTGATCAACATCAATCACGAACAACGCATCGGGCAGACCACCCATATCTTTGATACCACCAATGGAGCGCTCCAGCTTTTCCATGGTGCGAGTGCGCATCAGCGCTTCTTTTTTAGTCAGCTTGGCGAATGTACCATCGGTTTGTTGAGCTTCGAGGTCACGCAGACGCTTAATAGAAGCACGAATGGTTTTGTAATTGGTCAGCATACCACCCAGCCAGCGATGGCTGACATAGGGCTGACTGGCACGCTCGGCCTGCTCGCGGATGATTTTACCCGCTGCACGTTTGGTACCAACAAAGAGGATTTTGTTCTTATTGCTGGCCAGTTTTTGAACGAAGGCCAGCGCATCATTAAAAGCCGGAACAGTCTGCTCCAGGTTAATGATATGGATCTTGTTGCGAGCACCAAAAATGTACTCGCCCATTTTGGGGTTCCAGTAACGGGTCTGGTGGCCAAAGTGAACACCAGCCTGCAACATGTCACGCATGCTTACTTGAGTCATAATTACACCTTTATACGGGTTAAGCCTCCATACACCCCATCGATCAACCTGCTTGCATCAAATCATGCAGCACGGCACCCTGACCAATGTGACGGTATATGTGCGGATTTAGTGAATGAATGTACTCAAATTCATCATCAGTAATCACTCACCAATTAGCTCCAGACAAGCTGGATACCACTGACCCTGAATTTGAGAGCGCGCTTTATACCACAGACACCCCCTGACTTAAAGCAGAACTTGCCATTCCTGCCTTCCCCACCCCACCCAGTACATTCTGATGAAATTTTGGCTATTCGCCCATCGCTTGGTTTACAATAGCGCCCTCACCTTGGGCGCAAGTGCATTTTTTAGTATTTTTCCATTAATTTTCAAACAGTTAACGATTAGACAGCATCATGAGTGTTACCATAAAAACGCCGCAACAGATTGAAAAAATGCGTATCGCAGGACGTCTGGCCGGCGAGGTTTTGGATATGATTGCGCCTCATGTACAGCCCGGTATCAGCACCGATGAACTGGACCGCATCTGTCATGACTATATGGTCAATACACAGAAGGTCATTCCTGCCCCGCTCAATTACCATGGTTTTCCCAAGTCCATCTGCACCTCGGTCAATGAAGTGGTTTGTCACGGCATTCCCTCCGAACGCAAAGTGCTTAAGGATGGTGACATCGTTAATATCGACATCACCGTGATTAAGGATGGCTTTCATGGCGATACCAGCAAAATGTTTCATGTGGGAAAATCGCTGTCGCACGCTGAGCGGCTAGTAAACATCACCCAGGAATGTCTCTATAAAGCTATTGAAGTCGTCAAGCCTGGCGCCACACTGGGTGATATTGGCCATGTTATTCAACATCACGCTGAAGCCAACTATTATTCCGTCGTTCGTGAATATTGTGGACACGGGATTGGTGAAATTTTCCACGAAGAGCCACAGGTACTGCACTATGGCAAACAAGGCACCGGACTTACCTTAAAGGAAGGCATGATCTTTACCATTGAGCCGATGATTAACGCAGGCAAACGCCACGTTAAGCTGGACAAAAAAGATGGCTGGACCGTTACCACCAAGGACAAGCGCCTTTCAGCCCAGTGGGAACACACGATGGTTGTCACCAGCGATGGTGTGGAAGTGCTCACCGCTCGCCCTGACGAACCCTTTTATCAAACCCGCCCGTAGTCGTAACCCAAGGCGCGACTCAAAGACTCGAAGCTCAACACAACCGCAAAGCCCACAACTAAAAAGGCAGGCACGGTCATTTAAAAACCAATGAATATGAGGTTTTCATTACATCCATGAGCGATCAGCCGTTCTCCATGCCACCCACCGTCTTTGATCCGGACCTGTTTCCTCAGGCCCTGAAGGCGTCGAAGTCCCGCGTCGGCCTGCTCAAGAAAACCATCGCCCGCAGCGCCGATTATCTGTTTCAGCAATATCAGCAAGGTGCCTGTATACGGGAATTGGTCTGGGCCAGGGCAACAGTGATCGACCAGATTCTGGGAGCCTGTTGGAACCTGTTCAACTGGAGTGACAACACCGCTATTAGCCTGATTGCCGTGGGTGGTTACGGACGGGGCGAACTGCACCCCCAGTCGGATATTGACCTGCTTATTTTGGTCAGGGATGAGGCAGTTATAGAGGCGAATCAGGCCGCAATCAGTGAACTATTGACCTTGCTCTGGGATACCAGCCTGGATATCGGCCACAGTGTACGGACTCTGGAAGAGTGTCAGCAGGAAGCCGCTAAAGATATCACCATCGTTACCAATCTGATGGAATCCCGTGTGCTTCAGGGTTCTGAAGAGCTGCACCAAACCATGATGGATGGTGTAGGTCCAGACAAGATCTGGCCCAGCCCGGCTTTTTTCCGCGCCAAATGGGACGAACAGCTTGCCCGCCACCGCAAGCACGGCAACAGCGAATACAAACTGGAAGCTAATATTAAAAACTCGCCCGGCGGCCTGCGCGATATTCAAATGATTGGCTGGATCGCCAAGCGTCACTTTGGCGCACAGAGCATTGAAGAACTGGTGCCCCAGGGCTTTCTCCGCCCGGAAGAACTGGACATCATGAATCGCGGTCTCGACTTCCTGTGGCGGGTTCGCTATGCCCTACACATGATTGCCGGCCGTGAAGAAGACCGACTGCTATTTGATCACCAGCGCACGCTGGCCAAAATGTTTGGCTACGAGGACGATAATGCCAAAATGGCCGTCGAGCAATTTATGCAATATTACTATCGCTGGGCACTGTCGCTCGGCGAGCTGAACGATGTATTAATGCAACACTTTGATGAGACCATTCTTCGCGCCTGTGAAGCAGAAGAAGTCTACGAGATTAATCCGCGCTTTCGCGTACGCAACGGCCACATTGAAGTCACCAACCCCAAAGTCTTTGAGAAAACCCCCTCGGCACTAATGGAAATTTTTGTGCTGATGGCACACAACGACAACATCGATGGCGCTCGCGCTTCCACCATCCGCCTGATTCGCAGCAACCGCCATTTGATCGATGATAAATTCCGTCAAAATCCGCGCAATGCCCGTTATTTTATGGAGATCCTGCGATCACCCAAAAAGGTTGCCCTGCAACTCCGGCGGATGCTTCGCTTTGGTGTATTGGGTAAATATCTGCCCGAGTTTGGCAAGATCATCGGCCAGATGCAGCACGACTTGTTTCATATTTACTCGGTTGATGCGCATACCATGGAAGTGGTCAAAAATATGCGCCGCTTTCATTACCCCGAGTCCGAACAAAAATTTCCCGTCGCCAGTCGCATCGTAAAGCGACTACCTAAAGTCGAGCTACTTTATATCGCCGGCCTGTACCACGATATTGCCAAGGGTCGGGGTGGTAATCATTCTATTCTAGGCATCGAAGATGCTCGCGACTTTGGTGAACGTCACAAGCTACCCAAACGAGATACCAACTTAGTGTGCTGGCTGGTAGAAAATCACTTATTGATGTCAGCTGTCGCCCAGCGACAGGATATTTCTGACCCCGATGTGATTAACAACTTCGCCACCCAGGTAGGCGATCAAACTCACCTCGATTACTTGTTCGCTCTAACGGTCGCTGATATCAACGCCACCAACCCCAACCTCTGGAATAGCTGGCGCGCCTCCTTGCTAAGACAACTTTATGCCGAGACCAAACGTGCCCTGCGCCGCGGATTGGAAAACCCCGTCGACAAAGCGGACTGGATTTTCGACACTCAGGAAGCGGTTATCGACCAGTTGGAAAACCTCGGTTACACTGAAACTGAGATACGCAACACTTGGGATAAGTTGGGCGAGGAGTATTTCCTGCGAGAAAAAGTGGAAGATATTATCTGGCATATGCAGGCTATTTCACAGCATACCAATCCCGACCAGCCGTTGATTTTATTAAAGGAAAGCAGTGACCTGGACTTTGAAGGTGCCACCCAGATTTTTGTCCACACCCGCCACCAGGATACCCTGTTTGCCCTATTAGCTTCGGGACTGGAAATGCTGGATTTAAATATTCAGGACGCGCGTATTTATAAAGCGGGCAGCGGGCTAACCCTCGACACTTTCTTTGTACTGGATCAAAACGGCGAACCTATTGGCGATAACCCGGAGCGTATTGAGCACATCAAGCGCTTTCTGACCGAGCACCTGCAGCAGTCGGACTCATATGATGACTTTATTCAGCGGCGTACGCCAAGACAAATGCGACTGTTTTCCACGCCCACACGCACTACACTGTTTACCGATGTCGATCGCGGCTACAGCGTACTGGAAGTGATCACCCCTGACCGCCCTGGACTGTTGGCCAGAATTGGTAAAATCTTCTACGACTTCGATATCCATTTGCAAAACGCCAAGATCGCTACTCTGGGCGAGCGCGTCGAGGATATGTTTTTTATTACCGACAAAAACCAGCAACCTATTGAAGACCCGGAACTCTGTGCAGCCATTCAAAAGGCAATATGCAAAGAACTGGATGAACAGGCGGCTGCTTAGACTGACACGCTTATGAACCCCGATTTACAACAACTACAACCTTACCCCTTTGAAAAACTGGCGACCTTGAAAGCCTCGGTTACACCGCCATCAGAGCTTACTCATATTGCCCTGTCCATTGGCGAACCAAAGCATGAATCACCGGCTTTCGTGAAAGCAGTGCTAACTGACAATATGGATAAGTTAGCAAATTACCCTAACACCAAGGGCCTGCCAGAATTATCAGCTGCCATTGGCGAGTGGCTAACTTGTCGCTTTCAACTGAACCCGGGCACACTTAACCCACAGCAACACGTGCTACCGGTCAACGGCACACGGGAAGCGCTGTTTGCCTTCACACAAGCAGTCATTGATCGCAGTCAAAAACCGTTGGTGATCAGCCCAAACCCTTTCTACCAAATTTACGAAGGCGCGGCCTATCTAGCCGGCGCGGAACCACACTTTCTGCCCTGCCTACCGGAAAACCGGTTTATTCCGGATTTTGATGCGGTCAATCCGGACACCTGGCAACGCTGTCAGCTGTTGTTTTTATGCTCACCCGGCAACCCAACTGGCGCGGTTATCGATAGCGAGACACTGAAAAAACTCATTGCTCTGGCCGACCAGTACGATTTCATTATCGCCAGCGACGAATGTTATTCAGAATTGTATTTTGACGAAGCAACGCCACCCGTCGGCCTGCTCCAAGCCTGCGCTGAATTGCAGCGCGACGACTTCAAACGCTGCGTGGTATTTCACAGTCTGTCGAAGCGCTCCAACCTGCCGGGACTGCGCTCGGGCTTTGTTGCTGGTGACGCCGATATTCTCCAGCAGTTTTTGCTGTATCGCACCTATCACGGCTGCGCCATGCCGCTTCAACATCAATTGGCCAGCATTGCCGCCTGGTCCGACGAAGCCCATGTCCTCGCCAACCGCGATCAATACCGCGCCAAGTTTGCTGCCGTGCTGTCGATTCTGGATGGTGTACTGGACGTTGCAATGCCCGATGCCAGCTTTTATTTGTGGGCGAAAACACCGATCAGTGATACTGACTTTGCCCAACAACTGTTCGCACAGCAGAATATCACTGTATTACCGGGGCAATTTATCGGTCGTGTGGTGGACGGATTTAATCCCGGCGAAAATCGTGTGCGCATGGCACTGGTCGCGTCACAGCAGGAATGCATCGAGGCAGCAGGGCGCATTAAACAGTTTGTCAGTTCGCTGTAGACCTCTCGAACAATAAACCCGGCCAGCCAGATAGCTTATGTTAAAAAACGAACGTGTTGCCTTTATTCATCAAAAGCTACAGGAGCTTTACCCCACCCAACCAATTCCGCTGGATCATAAAGATCCCTATACCCTGCTGGTCGCGGTTTTGCTTTCTGCACAATGTACCGATGAACGGGTGAATCAGGTCACACCAGCATTATTTGCGCTGGCGGATAATCCCTTCGACATGGCGGAGCAGCGCGTTGAAGACATCAAGGCGATCATCCGCCCCTGTGGTTTATCGCCACAGAAATCCTCTGCTATCAAACGCTTATCCGAGATACTGGTCGAGCGCTATGCTGGCGAAGTACCAGCCGACATGGCCGCACTGGAAGAGCTACCCGGCGTGGGCCATAAAACTGCCAGTGTGGTGATGTCACAGGCCTTTGGCGTACCTGCCTTTCCCGTCGACACCCATATTCATCGTCTCGCTCAGCGCTGGGGCCTCACCAACGGCAAAAATGTGACTCAGACGGAAAAGGATTTAAAGCGCTTATTTCCTGTGGAAAGCTGGAATGCCCTGCACCTGCAAATTATTTACTACGGCCGCGAGTACTGCACTGCACGCGGCTGCGACGGTACTGTCTGTGAAATTTGCAGCACCTGTTATCCCAATCGTAAAAAACCCAAGCTCGTTAAAAAGCCCTGAGCCCAGTTAAACGCTTTCTCCCCCTTCCGCAAAACGCGGTCGGGTAGCCCCTCAAAGGGCGTGGGGTTCCAACCGCTGAGGTGTCTGCCAGCCCGGCCCGCGGCTTTGCTGGAACGAATAATAAAACTTGAGCAAGCACCTTAATTCACCAAATACGTGCACCCTGCAAACACACCGCGCCATGCATCCCGGCAGCCAATCTGCTATGCTAGCCGCCGTTTTTTAGCGGCACATCTCTTAAAGCGCCCGATGATGCAGCACCCATTCAATAACGAGGAAAACGGTGGCTACTCTATACGGTATTAAAAACTGCGACACAGTGAAAAAAGCCCGGCAATGGATGGAACAGCAAAGCATTGATTACTGCTTTCATGATTTTCGTGTCGATGGCATTGATCAGGCACAAGTTACGCGGTGGATTGACCAACTCGGCTGGGAAGCACTGGTGAACAAACGCAGTACCACTTGGAAACAACTGGATCAGGCAACTCGAGAAGCTCTAAACGATAAAACGGTTACAGAGGTAATCCTTGAAAACCCAACCCTGATTAAACGCCCTCTACTCGATATTGATGGTAGTTACTCCGTAGGTTTTAAAGCCGCCGAGTATCAAGCGCTTTTCATGCAATAACCTTTCAATCATAGAAAACGACTTACACGATACACATTTGATTATTGACAAGTAACACAGGACATACACTATGAGCAAAGCACTTTTCAGCCTCGGCCTTGGTATCGGCACCCAAAACGCAAAATCAGCATGGCTTGAGGTATTCTACGCCAAGCCCGTTTTAAACCCCGACGCCGCCCTGGTTGACGCTGTTATTGCAACCACGGGCTATACAGGTGGCAATCAGGCCATTGCTCTGGAGAAGGGCCAGCTGGGCTCACTGGAAAGCCAACTGCGCGAAGCCGGTGAGGCAGAACAGGCCGACCTGATCAAAAGCTTTAAAACCAGCTCCCAGCCACTGGTAGCCACATTGCTGGAAACTGACGATAACCCAGCCTCGGTACCCGAAGGTTACCTGAAATTACAACTGCTTTCTCACCGTCTGGTCAAACCTCACGAAATTAACCTCAACGGTCTGTTCGGTGTATTGCCCAATGTCGCCTGGACCAACAAGGGTGCCGTTGATCTGGAGGAGCTGCCTGAAGCCCAGTTAGCGGCTCGCCTGAAGGGCGAAGTACTCAGTGTCGACTGCGTCGATAAATTTCCGAAAATGACCAACTACGTCGTGCCCGCCGGTGTGCGTATTGCCCACACTGCACGGGTTCGTCTGGGCGCTTACATCGGTGAAGGCACCACGGTTATGCATGAGGGCTTTGTCAACTTTAATGCCGGCACCGAAGGCCCGGGTATGATCGAAGGCCGTATCTCTGCCGGCGTGTTTATTGGCAGTGGCTCTGATCTGGGTGGTGGCTGCTCAACCATGGGCACTCTGTCCGGTGGCGGTAATATTATTATTTCCGTGGGCAAGGAGTGTCTTCTGGGCGCCAATGCTGGTATTGGCATTCCACTGGGTGATCGCTGCACCGTTGAATCCGGTCTTTATATCACTGCCGGCACTAAAGTTATTATGTTGGATGACAAAGGGCAGGAAGTGGAAAAAATCAAAGCGCGCGAACTGACTGGAAAATCTGACCTGTTATTCCGTCGTAATTCAATCAGCGGTGCCGTTGAGTGTCTAACCAACAAATCCGCCGTTGAATTGAACGAAGAGCTGCACGCAAATAACTAATTGTTGAAGAGTTAGAGATTCTGGTCTGCCCCTAATAGCACTTACTTAAGGGTTATTCAGGGGCCATCTTGTTGATTTTGGTACTCCAGCGTTTCAGGGGGAAGATCACTGAGACCGGATCGCCCGCTTTTGGTCCTTGTTGACGGCTGCGGAACTCGACCTTATTTTTCGCTGTGCGAAAAAGCGGGACTCGAACAGTCCTCGCAGAAAGCCTCCAACAAAGACCAAAAGCTCAAAGCGCGCCCTAATTGATCTCAGTGATCTTCTCCCTGAAACGCCTACCATCGTGCCACACGGAAACATAGGTTTTGACGAGGTTTTTTAAGGGCTCGCCAGCGCAACAATCGTTCCATGGAAATACGATCCAGGTTTGCCCTCACTTTTTCTTGCTCTAGCGCTCAAAACTGCTGTAACTGGTACGCCACACACAGCCCTTCGGTTTTGCTTCAAAGACAGGCTGGGGGACTTGCTCTATCTTTCCACCCTGCTTCAAAAAAGCGTCAATTTGACTCTGAATTGCACGTCGATCTGCTTCACGCAAAGCCATTGCTGATTTCACTTGATCGCCCATGATATACCTCCTGTCGGGATTGCTATGGAAACAGGCCCACAGGACCTGTGGCTGTCAAAGTAGAAAATAACCAGTAAAGATGAATCAATCGCGACAATTAAGTGGAGTTTTTGTGACAGCTATTTCCACGCGACATGCCGGTGTCATCATTAAAGTGTTATGATTTAATGATGACGGCTCAACCACCCCGCAAGATGACAAGTGACTGATTTAAATAGACGTTTTTCCATTGCCCCGATGATGGACTGGTCGGACCGGCATTGCCGGATGTTCTGGCGCCAGATCACCAAGCAATCGGTGTTATATACCGAAATGGTCACCACCGGTGCGATTCTCCACGCTGGACCGGACCGCTTTTTACAGTTCGATCGGGATGAGCACCCCATTGCGCTGCAGCTCGGCGGCAGCGATCCCGACGCACTGGCGCGTTGTGCAGCCCTCGCTGAAGAGTGGGGCTATGACGAGGTAAACCTGAATTGTGGCTGCCCTTCTGACCGAGTGCAAAACGGATTCTTTGGTGCCTGCCTGATGGCCCGACCACAGCTGGTGGCCGATTGCGTCAAGGCCATGATTGCCGCCTGTGATTTACCGATCACCGTCAAGCACCGAATCGGTATCGACGAAATGGAGAGCTACTCTGAGCTGGTGCGGTTTATAGAACCCATAGCGAACAGTGGCTGCGCTACATTTATCGTACACGCTCGCAAAGCCTGGCTACAGGGCTTAAGTCCCAAGCAGAATCGAGAAATACCTCCCTTACACTACGATATGGTATATCAATTAAAACAGGACTTTCCTGAGCTGGAAATCATTATCAACGGTGGTATAACTGACCTTGAACAGAGCATGCAGCACCTGCAACAGGTCGATGGCATCATGATGGGAAGAGCTGCCTATCACGACCCCTACCTGCTCGCCGAAGTTGATGCGCGAGTCTTTCATATTGAAGAAAATAGAGGACAGGTAACGTCTCGCGATCAGGTATTACTGGATTTTATTCCCTATATTGAGGAACAATTAAGTAACGGTGTACCTCTCAATCATATCACTCGACATGTATTGGGCTTGTTTCAGGGCGTTCCCGGTGCCAAATTATTCAGACGACATATCAGCCAGCACGCCCATCTCAAGGGCGCAGGAATAGAAGTCGTGCATCAGGCACGGGAGTTAATGCTCGACGCAACTCACCGAATGCAGGAATACCGAGTCGTTAATCAATAAAGAAGATCACTGCTGTCCCATTAACTATTCTATTGAATAGGCAAAGTAGTCGATAGATGGGGCTTTCCGAGCATCTTGCTCCGAGTGGGACATGAATTCGACATTCATGCCTTCAGAGTTAATGGGACAGCAATGAATAAAGACCAATCAATAAAGAAACCGAGGAATCGATGACGAATAAACTGGATCAATTAAAAGCCATGACCGATGTGGTTGCAGATACCGGTGATATAGAAGCCATAAAACGCTTTAAACCCATGGATGCCACCACCAACCCTTCGCTGTTATTAAAGGCCGCCCAACTGCCTCAGTATGAACCTCTTATCACATCCGCGAAAGCCTGGGCCAGCCAACAGGGCGGCAGCAGCCAGCAGCAGCTCAGCAACTGCACGGATAAACTCGCCGTCGACATTGGCTGTGATATTTTGAAAATCATTCCCGGCCGGATTTCCACCGAAGTGGATTCCCGCCTGTCCTTTGATACCGAAGCGACTATTGCCAAAGCGCGCAGAATTATCGAGCTCTATAATGCTGCAGACGTCTGCCCTGATCGCGTGCTGATAAAAATCGCCTCCACCTGGGAGGGTATTCGCGCTGCAGAAATTCTTGAAAAAGAAGGCATCAACTGCAACCTGACACTGTTATTCGGTTTTGCACAGGCAGCAGCCTGTGCGGACGCCGGCGTATTTCTTATCTCGCCCTTTGTCGGTCGAATTCTGGATTGGTACAAAGCCAGTACCGGCCGCAGCGATTATCCAGCACAGGAAGACCCCGGCGTGATCTCAGTGACACGCATTTATAATTTTTACAAACAGCATGGTTACCACACGGTTGTGATGGGTGCCAGCTTTCGCAATACCGGAGAGATCGAACAATTGGCGGGCTGCGACCGCCTGACCATCAGCCCGCAATTGCTACAGGAGCTGGCCGAGGACAGCGGTGAGCTGACCCGTAAGCTGAGCAGTAACAACCGTTCTGAGGCGATTGAGAAACCAGCCAATACCGAAGCGGCTTTCCGCTGGGCGATGAATGAAGACGCCATGGCCACCGAGAAGCTGGCCGAGGGTATTCGAAACTTTACCGCCGATCAAATCAAACTGGAACAGATGCTAACTGCATAACCCACGAACCAGTTAACTCATACAAACTACACAAGTGAGGTTGAGGTGCTTGCCAAAATCAAACAGTTTTTTTCTGTCGAACTGGATATAAACAACGGCGATAATCAAGAGCAAACCCTGCAACTGGCAGCTGCCGCTTTATTGATCGAGTTGAGCCGCGCAGATTTTGAGCAGGACCCACAGGAGCAGTCCGCAATTGAAGCTGCGTTGAAAAAATGCTTCACGCTGGACAGTCAACAACTGCAATCCCTGATCGACCTTGCCGAACAGGAAAACCGTGAAGCGACTTCACTGTACCAATTTACCAGCCTGATTAAAGACAACTATGATATGCCCCAGCGCTTTCAACTTGTCAAAATGCTGTGGCAGGTCGCGGTAGCAGATGGCGAAGTCAGTAAATACGAAGATCATTTAATTCGTAAAATTTCAGACCTGCTCTATTTGCCACACAGCGAGTTTATCAGAGCAAAGCTGGAGATTTTAAACAGCAACGAGTGAATAAAATAAACCGGAGCCGAGCGTGATTAACTAACGTTCTAACCGCCTGATCAGGCCAATTAACTAGCCTCAAGCACAGACATCAACGGCGAAAAAGTTTCTCGGTTTTTTTCATTTAAGCTCATCAAAATCTGATGTGCCTCAATAATTTTACTGCGCATACACTGCTCGTCCGAATCAACCACCGGTAGCTCACCTAATTCTTCGATAAGCTCTTCTCCCATGTCATCGTGAATTTCAAACACCTTATTAAAACCCATACTGTCTAACAAACGTGTGATATTGGGGTTGGGAGATAAAATTTCCGGAGTCAATTTATGGCGTTCATTGGCTTGCACCGCTAGCTTCGCCAATAGCCCAAGCGATGTACTGTCGATACACTCAGCTTCCGATAGATCAATAACGACTCCGATAAATTCGGGCGCGCCAAACATCTGATTAAAATAATCATCAATCGTAGTACACAGGGTCAGGCGTACATCACCAACCATTTTGATGACAAAAGTTCCGTCATGCTGCGCAACTAAAATTTTTCCAGATTGCATTGAGAGTTTACCTACTAATACATCAAGGCTTGCATTTATCCTGGGTTCATCACACCATGCCGGCTGATAATTAATACCGCTATATCATCAGGCACTTCGTGAACATGCTCCAACTTGAGGGCTTTTACAATTCCCTGAATATTATCACCCGCTCCCTGCATCCGCTGTAATAAATACTTCTCTTTATCCAGTACGCCCTCACCGGGCAATACTTCCAGAATTCCATCGGTAAAAATAGTGAGCACAAAATCCTCAGGCAACTGCAATGTGCTTTCGGTGTACTCGGCTTCTTTAAATAAGCCTACTGGCATGCCCTCGCCCGGCAAATATTCTGCAGTGCCATTATAGGCCAAAATCGGCAGCGGCAAATGCCCAGCCACACTATAGCAGAGCGATCCTTCAGCCAGATTAATAACACCAACACACAGTGTGGCATGCTTACCAATATCGGTGTTCAACAAATTGCGATTGGCTACATCCAGCATGCCTATTGGCGACAGGATGGTATTGTCATTGCGGTGAACATAATCACTGCGCTTACGAGCAAACATATTTTTCAGTAATACCGTCACGAAGGCTGATGATGCACCATGCCCCGACACATCGGCAATAAAGAACACCCCATGGCTATTGCCCACTGTGAAGTAATCAACAAAATCGCCACTGAGATAGAAGGAAGGTACGATACGATGACTGAACTGAAAGTCACCAAAAAACTGCGGTCGGTGGGGCAACATCTTCATCTGCACTTGGCGACCTGCCAGTTGATCCTGCTCCAGCACCTTTAAGTTCTGTTGCAAATCCAGGTTGGCTTGCTCCAATTGCTGTCGATACTTACGATTTTCAACCCGCAAACGCCCCTGCTCAAGGCAGCGCTCAATCGAGTGCTCCAGCACCTCGCCATCGACAATGGGTTTACTCAGAAAGTCACTGGCGCCAAATCTAAGTGCTGCGACCACATCTCCCATATTGCCACCGCGAGCGATGACAATAACAGGGATTTCGGTTTCGCTGGACTTAAGCGCATGCACCAGGCCTGGTGCATCTATATTAGGCGTGCTGAGATCACACAGCACCACCTCGGGCTGAATAACCTGCAACAGGGCTAGCCCCTCGGCGCCATCACTGGCCTCGACCACGTCAAAGCCTACCGCTTTCAAATGAGCAGCAATGGCTTTTCGTTCGCTTTCATCGTCATCGATCAGCAATAATTGCTGTTCGGCAGTTGCCACGATTAACCCTCAAAGCTTTACCAGAGACAGCTTCCCCTATGCCAAACCTCTCGCAAATGGGGAAAACCGTAGAGATTTTGGCGCAGAACACTACTCCTAAGCCTGATAGACTGCAAGCGGAAAAGCAACCGTACTGTGAATAATTGGGATCGAACGGCCCAGCGGGATTGACGGTTGATAACTGCCGTACTATAACTGGGTGATCAAGCACTTTAAAAACAAGATCGACTTGAGGAGATGTAGTATGTCACTACTGGACAGAGACTATACCGAGAAGCGTGATTTCATCCGCATGAAAATCAACTCAGCAATTACTGTCCGTCAGCAGGATGCAAAATATGAAGGTATCTGCCGGGATTTGAGTGGCGCTGGTCTGCTGGTTGAGATTGACAGGGCGTTTTCAGTAGGTGATGAGCTGGATGTTTACATCGCCCCCGGGGATGAAGGTCATGCAGCCTTCGGGGCAAAGGTTGAAGTCACCCGTACCGATGCCACTGACAATGGACTCTACATCATCGGCTTAGCCATCAAGCAGATCACAGAGTAAGTCGTTAATCCATCTGACCGTCGTGGGTTAACGTTAACGTCCAGGACCTAACGCCTAACCTATGACCTAAAGCCCAATATTCAAAGTCAACACTGTAAAACGGAGACAGCTGGCAAACAATCCAGCTACTCTTCCCACTCATCCCATTCATCAAAGGATTCATCGTCCCCAAAGCTATCCTCCACTTCGCCATCCTTAACCAGATACTCTCTACGCTGCAGATAGGCATCTCGAATAAAGGTATAGCGATCTCCGCTAATCAGTTCCTCTGCCTTAATGAGCTCAGCTCGTGTATCAATCACTCTCAACGCCATTAGCTGGTTGCGCGTGCGAACATGTTCAAGATTGGATATGTAGTCAACGGAATTATCGGGAAAAGCCCCGACTCCATCCCGCAGGGTATAGGGGCCCAGAATAGGCACTACCAAATAAGGTCCGGCTCCGACGCCCCAATAACCCAGAGTTTGGCCAAAATCCTCGGAATGCTTTTCCAGCCCCAGTGGTGATGCCACATCAAAAAAGCCTAACAGTCCCACGGTGGAATTCACTACAAAGCGCCCGGTATCGGAAGCGGCCTGACCAAACTTAAACTGCAACAGGTCATTGGCCACAGTTCTGACTTCCTTCAAATTGGAAAACATATTGCCGATACCTCTTTCTACCGGGTCCGGAGTCACCCAGCGATAGGCTCTGGTCAGTGGCAGCAACACATAGCGATCGGCGGCATCATTAAAAGCAAATATCTTTCGATTGAAGGACTCCCAGGGATCAGGGCTTTGCATCTCATTGCGAATAAGCTCGGTCACATAGGCATTCCACTCTTCCCAGAAAGAAGCCGCTTCTTCTTCCATATCAGCTCGAGTCAGCTGCGCGACACAGAAAAATAGTATGGCGATCACTAACCGGTGGAAACCCTTTCCAAACAATCCCCGATAAAAACTCATCCCAGCAGGTCCTAATAATGCGATTTTTTGTTAACTTCTGAATGCTCTAAAGCTGAGTGGCCTTAATGCACTGGGTGCGAACAATAATAGAATCACTCTGTTTATACCAGTATTGACCCAGAAAGAATTTCCTACTCAGTACAGGCAGCTCAATGAAAGGCTTCATGAGATAGAGAAACAAGTGTAAGGCAGGAGTGAGTCGAGCAGAGAGGCCGGCATCGCCTCAGCGCGTACCCAAAATAATATCCAGGCTGCGCAGCTGCAAAAGCAGCTCTGTGCCACCGGTTATGACCTGATCCGGATTTGGGTGCTGCATTTCTTCTGCAATCTGCGCCAGCGCCTGATAACCCGATATGTTACTCTTGGTTCGCTCACCCACTGTCAGTTCTCGTTCTATTGCCTCACTGACCGCTAAACCACCATGTTGATTCTGTTGCAGCAATTCCAGCAATCTGGCCGTAACCGAATTAGCCTCCATAAAACCAACCTTATCCTCTCGATTGCGATAAACCACTAGATAGCTTGGCATTGCTTCAGGCTCCTGCGGCTGAAAGCCCTGCCCGATCTTGTGCACGGGGTACTGGTAAGCCAGCGACCAGGCCAGCGGGGAAACCACAGGGGCCCCAGTGATCAAATCACCTGCGGGATCCACCTGAAACTCAGAGAGCTCTTCCTCAGCAACGTCCAGAGCCAACTCCACCCATTCATAGTGGGCCAGTTCCTGAATAAAGAGCGGGTCAGATTCCCTTATGCCTCGCTCCTGTTGAAGATAGAGCAGAAACTCCTGGCTGATCTCCAGAAAATACGGGCTGTGACACCGATGAGCCACCATAAATTCTCTCACCATGGCATGCCAGGCCTCATCGCTATACAGGCTTCGTAATACCGGAAAGCCATTGCTGATAAAGTTCTCAATATTGTTGTAAAACAGATCGCGATAGATCTGTAAGCGCCGCTGCTCAATGCCACCGGGGGCAGGTACCTGCTCCGGGTTGCGTATATGTGAGGCCAGTTGCGTCTGAACGGCTTTCAGGCTGGATGAATGAGCAGATAGAGCCATGTTATAACCCTGCAGCCTGAGAAGGGCTTGCCACCGAAGTGCTTTCCGCCTGCAAGCGACGAATCACAGCGACTTCCGCCAGTAATTCTGCCATAGGAGGGAAATTAAAATCCCGCTCCAGCAGAGTCGGCAAGGGGCCGCAATGCTGATAAGCCGTAGCCAGGATGTTCCATACAGGATCAATCACATCGGCACCGTGAGTATCGACGCGCAGGTCTTCGGCTTCGTCATAGTGACCCGCCACATGGATATATCGGGCTCGCTGTAAGGGCAGGGAAGCCAAAAACTCATAGGGGTCGTAACGATGGTTAATGCTGTTGACATAGATGTTGTTAACGTCCAGTAACAGGTCACAATCCGCTTCGGACAACACCGCATTGATAAATTCACTCTCAGACATACGCTGATCGGGCGCACAGTAGTAGGAGGCATTTTCCAGAGCGATGCGCTGGCCCAGAATATCCTGTACCTGTTTTACCCGATTGCTAACGTGTTTAACGGCCTCTTCGGTGAAGGGGATGGGCATCAGGTCATATAAGTGCCCTTCATCACCACAATAGGTGAGGTGCTCGGTGTAGATGGGGCACTGGTGCTCTGACATAAAGTTTTTGATCGCCAGCACCAGCTCAGTGTCCAGTTCGGCAAAACCGCCAATATTCAGCGACAGCCCGTGCAGGTGGATGGGGTATTGCTCCGAGAGCTGACGGAATTGCTTTCCGAATCGACCGCCCAGGTTGATCCAGTTTTCCGGCGCGACCTCCATAAAATCGACGCCACCTTCGGGCAAGTTGAGTAAGGAATCCATCAGGCCCCGCCTCAAGCCAAGGCCTGCTGTGGAGGGCGCTAATAGCGTTGCAGGCTTATCCATGAATCACTTTCCATCTTCCCAAAAGCATATATCCTGTAGCTCCGATATCAAAAACTACTTTTCAAAAATCATGAGCCAAAAATCGCGAACAAAAAACAATTACGGGCAAAGACTAACACTTCCAGAGAGTATGTCAGCCTTTGCCCGCCGATCAGCTAGCGAAAGTCTTACTTTCCACCGCACTTACCTTCGCCACATTTACCTTCTTTCTTGGCTTTAGCTTCACCACATTTACCTTCTCTTTCGGCTTTGCCTTCACCGCACTTGCCTTCGCCACATTTGCCCTCTTTTTTGGCTTTATCTTCGCCACACTTACCTTCACCGCATTTGCCTTCTTTTTTGGCCTTACCTTCTCCGCATTTGCCCTCACCATCTTTACCTTCGTGGTGTGCATAGTTAGCCAGGTCGTAGCCGTTATTTAGCTGGGTGGCAGCGAAGGGGTTGGTGTCTGCAGAAGCCAGTGGAGCAACCGATGTTGCCAGAAAAGCAGCGCCAAGAGCTGCAGCCAGTTGAGTTTTATTTGATTTAGCCATGGTGGAAATCTCCAGTTTCTCTAATGTAATCCGAAAAATGTAATCCGAAATGCGATCCGATCAAATTGATGAGTACTCCAGTGATAGTAAAGGCTACCACTTTCAACATTTTAGCCAACAAATGGACTATTCCCTAACAAGAATAATCATTCGCTGTCGTTGTTATGACTAAGCTCCATTCAACTAGTTCATCGAGGCGAATCCCGCATATTGGTAATAATCACGCCCTAACAGCTAGACTTGTAATGCCTAAACTTGTGGCACCTGAATTTGCGGTAACTAAATTTGCGATAACTACACTTGCTGCAACCAGGTGAGCAATACTGGAAAATGATCCCGCTCACAATCACTGTGCTGTAACTGTTCCAGATGGCCGTAATTCTGTAAATTGCCGCCAGCTCGACTTAGCACCATCAACCGACCATCGTGTGGGCCAAGCTCCTGGATAAAATCGCGGACATCGACCGGATCACCCCAGGCCTGATCTCCCTTTGCGGCGAAATAGAAGCTGGAAGGAAGTAATTGCCGCCTGACCGCCTCACCATAGTTAAAACCATCAACCGTATCCAGCCAATCCGGGCTTACTGTCCATTTCATATAATCGGCATAACTGCCCGCCGACTCATTGCCCACACCTAACCGCAACCATCGCACGGGTAAATAACCATGAAGAGCGACCAGCACTGGCGCCAACTTTGTGAGTACTACGTTGAACAATAGACTTTTGAGTTTATTAGAAGGCTGTATTCGGCGGCGGGCGGCAAAGTGAACCATTTTGGCAACCGGGGCAAATTGATCCGCATAACGGGCGTAGACACTACACAGCAGCACGCTGCCCCAGCCGTGGCCTATCCAGACCTGTGGCACCACCCCTCGTTTACTGACAATTTTCTGCAGCAGCGCCGGAATATCCTCATTGATCGCCTGATGGCTGCCAAAGTTGGATTTAGCGCCAATCTGCGGCCAGCTCTTACCCTTGCCTCTCAAGTCCGCCACATAAACATCAAATCCTCGCTGGGCCAGATAACGGGCCAAACCTTTACCATTTTCGCTATAAAAGGTACTGCTGTCCTGCATCGAGGAATGCAACATAAATACCGGAGTACCCTGACTATTTTTGTTAGTGGCACCGTTTTCCGTATACAGTCGAATCAGGTGTACCTGATCTGCTGAGGGCAGGGAAACGGTAATCAGCTCATACTGTAGCGGTTTGGACATCAGGTCTTTTTATTTTAATGTTAATCATGATCTTTAAAGGTAATGCCAGACGTCTCTAATCAGTTCGACAACGAGTCTGTCCAGCGTTTAACTGCTGATATTTAACAGCGACTTTTTCACTAGTTGCCACTGTTGTTTAAGGCGTTTTTCCGATACAGGCTGACGCGTACCCAGTTTTTGCGCAAACAGAGACACGCGAAACTCCTCTAACAGCCAGCGGTAGTCCAATAACAATTGGCTGCGTGACGCCGCAGCCCGATTATCAGACCATTCCTGATAAAAGGGTTCACAGATACCCTGCAATACTGGCAACAATTGCTTGTCGCGCTGAAAGTTACCTCTGAGCTTTTCCAGTCGCTGTAAAACCGCCTCTAGATAGCGTGGGTATTGCTGCAAGTGCTCCCAGGGCGTATCGGCAATAAAGCCATCGGCAAACAACAACGATAACTGCTGCTGAATATCCTTGATATTCATCGCCCAGGCAAGCTCATTATTCTTCTTGAGCTGCTGTCTGATTTTATTGTTAATGCCTGCGATCTCGGACAATAAGGCTGCCCCATTACTCGCCTCCGCCACCAGTACCGACTTACCCTCATTCAGCCTTTTTGAAAAAGCTTTTTCATCACGCGGTATGGTTTGATTCTCAATAAATACTCGATACACAACCGCGTACAAGAGATCCTCCAACCACTGATCACGCTGCTGGGATTTTCCACCCTGGGTCAAATTGGCCAGTTGCAAATTAACCGCATTGTCTCGCAACAATTCCTTGCGCAGGTATTTAAGCTGTTGTGGCAATTGCAGGGTGAACAATCGCACTAAGCCGCTCCGACTTTCACGCTCTGCCTGCTCAGGAAAATCCTTTAACTCAATGGCGACACTGTTTTTGCAGTCCACCAGCGCAGGATAACTGGTGACTGTCACCCCCGCCTGTTCAAACTGGTACTGCTTCGGCAACTCGCCAAAGTCCCACTGTGTTATATCGTTAGCCTGAAAGTGTTGCTGGGTTTCTTCCTGTAGCGTTTCAACAACCTGCCCCTCAAAGTTAACTAACAGTTTTTTCAGGTCGCGCCCCTGCCCCAGCTGCTTACCCTCTGCATCGACAACTCGGTAATTCATGCGATAAAAGTCATCGAGTAATTCCGGCTGCCATTGTTCCAGTGGAATTTTCACCCCAGCTACTTGTTGTAGTTGCTGGCTCAACACTTCCAGCAAAGGTTTGTCGGCGGCATTAACTCGGCCCAGTACCTGATCCACATAATCCGGCACTGGCACCACTTGTTTGCGCAGCTGTTTAGGTAACAGTTTGATTAGCGAGATGCACTTATCCCGGAGCATGCCGGGCACCAGCCACTCAAAGCGGTGTTTGGGGATACGATTTAATAAGCCTATCGGTACGGTCACCGTTACTCCATCGGCGCGATGCCCGGGTTCAAAGCGATAGCTAAGGGCAAAGTCCAAATCTCCCACGCGTATACTGGCAGGGAACTGCGCTTCGCTCACCTCACTGGCGCCATGGCGCATCAACTGTTCTTTCTCTACAAACAGCAGTTTTGGTTTCTCACGCTCGACCTGTTTGTGCCAGCTTTCAAAGTGCTTCAGGGTGATAACCGAATCATCGAGGCGCTGGTGATAAAACTGAAACAACTGCTCTTCATCCACCAGAATATCACGGCGCCGGGACTTGGCCTCCAGACCTTCGATATCCTTAACCAGTTGCTGATTGTGAATAAAAAACGGCGCCTTGGCCGTGGGCGCTGATGGGCTCACCCGGCCTTCCACCAAAGCCCCTCTTATCAATAATTCCCGCGACAGCGTTGGATCAATCGGGCCGTAATGCACTTTCTGTCGATCCCGGATCAGCAGACCATAGAGGCTCAGTTTTTCAAAAGCCATTACCCGACCGGTCTTCTGCTGCCAATGCGGTTCGGTGTAATTACGCTTTAATAACGCATCGTTAATACCGAGCAACCATTCCGGGTCGATCATTGCACAACAGCGCGCATAGACCTGACTGGTTTCGGCGATCTCGGCCGCCACAATCCATTTGGGTGATTTCTTAAACAGAGCCGAACCAGGAAAAATACGCAGTTTGCGATTGCGGGCGCCAATATATTCCCGCTTTTCCTCCTGCATTGCGACATGGCTCATTAGACCGGCTGATAGTGCCCGGTGCACCGCTTCGTAACTGGCAGGCTCCTTATTCTCCTTAAAAGCGTTTTCCTTACCGGACAAGTCTCGACAGGCCAGCCGTAGTTGATGGTGAATATCGCGCCATTCCCGCATCCGCATAAAAGCCAGAAAGTCCTTCTGGCACTGTTTTCTCAGCTGATTCTGAGTCAATGTCTGGCGTTGTTCTTCATAGTAATCCCACAGACTGACCAGTGTCAGAAAATCGGAATCCTTGTGCCAAAAACGTCGATGCTTTTCATCGGAGGCCTGTTGTTTTTCGGCGGGCCGTTCACGCGGATCCTGTATCGACAGTGCACTGACGATAATCAGCACTTCGCGCAGACAATTCAATTTAGCAGCGGCGATCACCATCCGCGCCATACGCGGGTCGACCTGAAAGCGATTGAGCAATTGGCCTGTGTCGGTCAGCCGCCGTTTTTTATCGACGGCGCCCAGTTCTTCCAGCAGTCTAAAGCCATCGCTGATTAATCGGCTATCGGGAGCATCCACAAAGGGAAATTGCTCAACATCACCGATATGCATGCCCAACATTTGCAGGATTACCGACGCCAGATTAGTACGACTGATTTCCGGGTCAGCAAATGCTGGACGATTGTTAAAATCACTTTCATCATAGAGCCGTACACAGATACCTTCCGCCACCCGGCCACAGCGCCCCTTACGCTGGTTGGCATTGGCCTGTGAAATCGGCTCGATCGGCAGGCGCTGGATCTTGGTGCGGTAACTGTACCGGCTAATGCGGGCGTAACCGGGATCAATGACATAGCGTATGCCTGGCACGGTGAGCGAGGTTTCCGCCACATTAGTCGCCAGAATAATACGCCGGCCAGTACGCAACTTAGGGTTAAACACCTTGTTCTGTTCGGCATTACTGAGTCGCGCATAGAGCGGTAAAATTTCAGCGTGCTGCCAGTCACGAGAGTCGCTGTGCAGTTTTCTCAGATGCCGCGCCACTTCTCTGATTTCTGCCTCACCACTGAGAAATACCAGCATATCGCCACGCGTCGAGCCACCCCGCTCCTCTCGCATCAGCTCTTCAATAGCGCTCTGGATACCCCTCGCCAGTTCGCCATCTTCGCTTAAGTCTTCCAGTGGTCGATAGCGGGTTTCCACCGGGAAAGTTCGCCCTGACACTTCAATAATGGGGGCATTGTTAAAATGGCGGGAGAAGCTTTCCAGATCAATGGTTGCCGAAGTGATGATCAGTTTAAGATCTGGCCGTTTTGGCAACAGTTGCTTCAGGTAGCCCAGCAAAAAGTCAATGTTGAGGCTGCGTTCATGGGCCTCGTCGATAATGAGGGTATCGTAGCGGTTGAGAAAACGGTCTTGCTGAATTTCTGCCAGCAAAATACCGTCGGTCATCAATTTGATGTGGCTGTCTTCAGAGACCTGATCGGTAAACCGCACCTGATAGCCCACCCCCTGCCCCAGTGGCGTGTCCAGCTCCTCGGCAATTCGCTGGGCCACATTACGGGCCGCCAGCCGGCGAGGTTGCGTGTGGCCGATCATGCCGTACACACCGCGCCCCAACTCCAGGCAGATTTTCGGTAACTGGGTGGTTTTACCAGAGCCGGTCTCCCCGGCGATTACCACCACCTGATGCTCGGCAATGGCTTTGGCAATATCGGCCCGCTTATCGGCGATGGGTAAATCGGGGTAGCGAATGGCGGGGATTTTCTGGCGGCGCTGCTCAGCACGCTCGCGGGATTTGTCAATGCGCTGCTGCAGGGCTTGCCGCTGTTTTTCCGTGGTTTGAGCATCGACTTCTTTTTTGCCCGGACGAGACAGTTCATGCAGCCTTCGGCGCAGCCCATGCCGGTCTTTAATCAGGCATTGCTCAAGCTCACCATTAAGTGCAGTAATAGAATGTTCAGAAGAATTTTTCACGGGAGCTTAAATAGTAGCAGATCAAAACAGCGGGCTTAACGTAATTCGCGACGCAGAATTTTTCCGACGGTGGATTTAGGTAATTCATCCCGAAATTCAAAATATCGGGGGACTTTATAGGCTGTGAGTCGTTCTTTGCAAAAATCCCGCAGTTCTTTTTCAGCGACGTTCTGCCTTGCGACGACAAACATTTTAACGACCTCACCCGACTTTTCATCGGGCACGCCAATCGCCGCGCATTCTACCACTGCCGGATGCTCTGTCAGCACATGCTCCAACTCATTCGGAAAAACATTAAAGCCGGAGACGATAATCATGTCTTTTTTGCGATCCACAATGCGCAGATAGCCGTCCTCCTGCATCAGGGCAATATCACCTGTTCGAAAAAAGCCGTCTTCGTCGATCACCTCAGCGGTTGCTTCCGGCCGCCGCCAATAGCCAGCCATCACCTGCGGCCCACGCACACAGAGTTCACCACGCTCACCCTCAGCGACCTGATTACCCTTGTCATCCACCAGCTTTATCTCTGTGGAGGGCACCACCAACCCGATGGTTTCAACCTGGTTTGCTCCCCCAGGATTGACCGCTACCACCGGCGAGGTTTCGGTTAAACCATAACCCTGATAAATCTCACAGCGGGTTATCTCATGCCAATTTTTGGCGGCATCCACCGTCATTGCCATACCGCCTGCCAGCGTCATCTTTAAGCGGGAAAAATTCAACTGCCGAAACTCAGCCTTATGACACAGCGACACAAACAGCGTATTAATGCCGCAAAAACCGGTCATCGGGTAATTCTTCATAGCATCAATCAGACTGTTGATATCTCTGGGATTAGGCACCAGCACACTGTGGCAGCCATTCACCAGCATCAACATGCCGATGGTAAAAGAGTAGATATGGTATAGCGGCAGTGGCGAAATCAGGGTTTCTTTCTGTTGTTCAAAGCCGTAGCTGGCGAACATGGCCTTGGATTGCAAGACATTGCTGACCAGATTGGCGTGGGTCAGCATCGCTCCCTTGGCGACCCCGGTGGTGCCACCGGTGTATTGCAGTACAGCCAATTGATCGCTGGTGACCTCTACCGGCTGGAGCTGCTCAGTGCCCTCAGCAAACGCTAATGCCTGAGGTAACTTCAGCACTTGGTGCAGGGTCAGACGGGGAACCAGCTTTTTGATATATTTGGCCGTCAGATTAATCAACCAGCGCTTGGGCCAGGGGTGTAGATCCGCCAACTCGGTCACGATGACATATTGTATTGACGTATGCGGCAGTACTTTTTCCAGATTAGCAGCAATATTAGCCAGCACCACAATAGCTTTGGCGCCGGAATCCTCCAACTGGTGTTGCAGCTCCCGGGCAGAATACAGAGGGTTGACGTTCACGACCACCAGACCCGCCAATAAAGCCCCATAGAGTACGACCGGGTACTGAATCAGATTGGGAAGCTGAATCGCAATTCTGTCACCCGGCTGCAAAACGGTGTGCTGTTGCAAGTAAATGGCAAAACGACGCGCCAACTGCCCCAGCTCCTTATAGTTGAGAGTATGCCCCAAACTGGTGTAGGCAGAATTAGGCCCAAATTCCCCCACGGCCTGCTCGAACAGGTCAATCAGGGTGGTTTCAGGGTCCAGTGAAATAGAAGAAGGTATTCCGCAATGTGATAATGCTGCTGTTATTTTTGTCTGCATGCGTAGCTAGCTCAATACAAGTCAATACCGACATTATCTGCCTCGCTCCGGATAGTCAAAATTTAGTCGAGAGTGTCAGTATGACCAATGCTGTAAACTTATCTCGGCATGGTCTCACTGTTCACAGGCATCCCCGGAACTATTCCACATAAAACCAAGCTCAACATCTAAAACGTCGATTATAGGCTATAATCATGCCTGATTTTTCGCCTTAACTGAGCCAGGCGAGCAGGCAATCAAGTTGATCATTATTTAACCAATAATTAAAGTCACTGCAGTGATTGCTTTACTCACTATGCACAGCAAGTAGCAACAGGACATTCATGCTTATGTTATCCGCAAGGTTCTCCAGCCTCAGCTTACTTTTACTCCTTATATTCCACACCACTACTGTGATCGCTCAGGATGTAAAGACAGAGCAGGCCAAATTGACTGCCTTTCAACAACAGCTGGCTGAACTCAACAACCAGCAACAGCAGCTACAACAGGCATTGCAGCAAAGCAAAGCCGCACTGGCGCCGCTAGCCAGTAGCGCCTCTCCGGAAAAAGCGGTTCTTGACGTAGCCAGAACAGAACTGGAAGAAGCCCTCGAAAATCAGGCCGCCGAACCGGGCGATACCAATGAGGCTCGAGTAAAAAATGCCGAGTTCAAACTGGCGCTGGCCGAACGAAAATTCAGGAAAGCCAATGAGGAACAGTTCGAATTGGAGGCACAGGTCGATTCACTGACAACCACGCTTACTGAGCTCAATGGAAGCATTGCGACACTCAACCGCAGTATCGAGCAGCAAAAACAAAAAGTCGTTCAGAGTCGACAGCAGCAAATCGCTACCGCACAGGCCAGGCAAGAACAGACCCAGCGGCAAAAAGCACTGGCGGCAGAACAGGAAATTGCCCGACTGAAAGCCAAACTGGCTGAACAGGAACGGGTTGAAACCGAATTGAAGGCCAAGGCCCTCGCCGCCGAAAAAGCGGCACTGGCACTGGCCACTCAACAATCCGCTGTAACAACGACACCAGCAACCGCCAGCCCGGCCACAACCCAACCAACGGTTGCAACCTCCCCGGCGCCCACGACAGTCGCCGAATCAGCAGCGACCAACACATCACCGCAAACTCAGCTTGCCAGCCTGTCTGCTCCAGTAGCGGAATCCGCAACCAACAAGGTACCCGCGTCATCAAGTGGCGGTAGCGGAATCATTTTTCTGGATTCAGCCGAAGCCGTTCAAGCTGAGCGTCAGCGGCTGGCACAGATTCTTGCTCAACCCGAAGAGAATAAAAGCCCCGGCTATAACAAAATCCTCAACGTCAAAGCCATTGGCGAGGGCGGTACCACCGGGCCTGCCATTGCCCATGGCCTGCGTCCCAAGGGACATAATATTTATCAGGGCACAGCCGATCTGGCTGCGGGCGACACCCTGTTCATCGTTGGTTTTAACCGCTGGCAGCAACAGGTTGAGGCTATTTCCACCGGGCCGGAAAATATCTTTATCGTCACCTTTGACGGCTCTGACCCTAAAAAGCCCAAGCTGATCTATTATCCACAGTCACTCGATATCTAATCATCGAGGCTCTTATACCAAGGGCTTCATACCAGAGGCTCTCATATTATTCACTCTGATGTTAGTCGCTCGAATTTTAAAAGCATTGCAGGTGAATAACTCAACTCGCTCGAACCACCGCTTATAGATTCTGCTGTTATGCATGCAAACCCTTATCAATTAGCCAGCGCCACAATTAACTGGCTTCCCGGTGATATTCCCTCCGCGCAGTGCTTTGATGATATTTATTTTTCCCGGCAACATGGGCTGGAAGAAACACGCCATGTCTTCCTACAGCACAATCAATTACCGCAGCGCTGGCAGAATATCTCCACAGAGAGAGCCTTTACCATTGCCGAGACCGGCTTTGGTACCGGCCTGAACTTTCTGGCAAGCTGGCAACTCTGGCAACAAATCGCACCCGACGGTATCAGGCTGCACTATATTTCGGTGGAAAAATTTCCGCTGAGTAAACTCGACCTGCAACGTGCACTGGCTGCCTGGCCAGAACTTGCCCCCCTCAGTGCTCAGCTTATCGACCACTACCCCACGCTGGTACCGGGCCTGCACTGGCTGCAATTTCAGCAGGGCAATGTCAGCCTCTTATTGATATTTGGTGATGCCATTGAGAACTTTGAGGCACTACGCAGCAGTAATCACCCCCAGTGGTGCCAAGATAATACGTTTACCGTGGACGCCTGGTTTCTGGATGGCTTTGCCCCGGCCAAAAATCCTGAGCTTTGGAATGACCAGCTTTACTCGCTGATCGCCGACCTGAGTGACACTGACACTACCCTCGCAACGTTCACCGCTGTCGGCAAGGTGCGCCGGGGCTTGATAGCGCAGGGATTCACCATGGAAAAGGTCAAAGGATTCGGCCACAAACGCGAAATGCTGAAGGGGCATTACAACGGCCAGCGCCAACCGCCAGTTGCCAGCCAGCCTTCCACCTCAGCCATTACACCGGCCTGGTATGTGAATCGCACAGCGGGAGGTTTAACACAGAGCTCAGATCGACATGTGGCCATTATCGGCGGCGGTCTGGCGGGGGCTACCAGCGCCCTGGCCATGGTACAGCGCGGCTGGCGGGTGACTCTGATAGAGCGTGAGGCAACTCTGGCCGCGGCCGCCTCTGGTAATCCACAGGGGATATTATTTACCAAGCTATCGCCCGAAGCGTCGACACTCAACCAGTTTACGCTCAGCAGTTATCTGTTTGCCCTGCGTTTTTATCGACAGTGGCAACAGCTAGCCCTGCCCACGTCAGCACAACTGGATTTTTGTGGTGTATTACAACTGGCCCACAGCGATAAAGAAAAGCGACTGTTTCAGCAGCTGGAAAGCACCTTCAAGCACTTACCGGATCTGGTGCAATTTGTAGATGCGGTTGAGGCCAGCGAACTGAGCGGCGTCCCTCTTCAACATCATGCTTGGTTTTTTCCGCAAGCGGGCTGGTTGGTGCCACCGGATCTCTGTCACTCGCTGGTCCAGCACCCCAATATTTCGGTGATTACCCATTACCCTGTGCAAGCGCTAGAGTATGATCAAGGCTGCTGGCATTTAGTGGGTGATAGAGAGACAACCCCGCTGACAGCGAATGCCGTCATTGTCGCTAACAGCCGTGATGCCCTGATCTTTGAGCAGACTCGGCACCTGCCCATCAAAACCATACGTGGCCAGATTACCCAATTGCCTACTGGCTCAACATTTGGACAGCTCAAAACCGTGCTCTGTCATGAGGGCTATATCACTCCTGCCATAGAAGGCTTGCATAGTTTGGGCGCCACGTTTGATTTGAATGACAGTGATACCAAGTTGCGGCCTGAAGACCACCAGCGCAATCTGCAAAGTCTTTCGCGGGTGATACCCGAGATGCCGGCTATGGACGACACGCAAATTGCCCAGCTACAGGGTCGCGCCGCCCTGCGCTGCACCAGCCCCGATTACCTGCCGCTGGTTGGTCCTGTGCCGAATCGAGAACCATTTATCCAGGATTACCGGCCACTAAGTAAGAATGCCAAACAGGATATCGCCACCCCAGGCAACTATCATCCTAATCTCTATCTGAATATTGCCCACGGTTCCAGAGGCCTGACTTCAACACCAGTATGTGCGGAGGTAATCGCGGCACAGCTAAGTGGCGAGGTGCCACCGCTTAACCGTTTCTTGCTGCAAGCATTAAACCCCGCACGTTTTATCATTCGCGATTTAATCCGGAATAAGCTATAAAGTGAACATTCGCCATACTCTGGGAGATCAACATGCTGCTATCACATGAAAGCCCTCTATTGGTACCCACTGAACTCGACAGCATTCATAATTATTATGAGGGTATGGTCTTTGAGGCCCTGCAAAGAAAACTGACCGATAAGTACGGCAACAATGACTATATTGCGGATATTGCCTGCGTGGCGCTCAATCACTTACCGCCGCGCTATATTCGTCACGATGTCGATATGGCCTTCTATCTTTCGCCCAATGAACGCCAGGAAATGATGGACAAGGTTGACACTGCGGTTGATAAAGCCATCAAGTTTGTCGATGACAGCGAAAAACAATACGAGTAGATCAACAATTCCACACCTGTTTTACAGCTTTGCTAACCGTGGCAAGCTTCAAAAAAACTGGCTGGCCGTCATTACCCTATTGCTTGTCTCTGCATGCTCACAGGCGGCACCAGATGATCGCTCCACCCCTGTCCAATTATTCAGCTATCAAATTATCGCCACTTACCCCCACTCCCGCGACGTATTCACCCAGGGACTGGAATACCATAAGGGCCTGCTCTATGAGGGTAGTGGTTTGCGCGGCCGATCCGCTGTCTCCTATCGCACACTGGAATCCACCAGGATTTTAAAAAAGCAAAAACTGGATCACCGCTATTTTGGTGAAGGCATTACCCTGCTGAATCACCGGCTTTACCAACTCACCTGGAAATCGCGTATTGGCTTTATTTATCAGGCTGACGAGCTGCGGAACTTGCGAAGTTTTACAATTGACACCGAAGGTTGGGGCCTGTGCAATAACGGTGAAAACCTGATTTACAGCGATGGCAGCCATCGCCTGCGTTTTCTCAACCCCGAAAGCCTGGCTCTTGAAAAAACCATTGAAGTCCGATTAAACGGTAAACCGTTGAAACATCTCAATGAGCTGGAATGGGTGGAAGGTCAAATCTATGCCAACGTCTGGAAAACCAATCAGGTGGTGATAATTGAACCTGCAACTGGACAAGTAACCGGCATTATTCAGCTGGATAATTTACTGCCCTATTCACTACGGACTTCAAACACCGACGTATTAAACGGCATCGCCTACGATCAGGCTGAAAAACGCCTGCTGGTTACCGGAAAGAACTGGCCGCTACTGTTTCATATCGAATTACAGCCAATGCTGCAATAAACTATCGCAGCCTTACTCACTCTCCAGTCAACTCCCTGACCACTATGCCAAGAATTCAATGCTCTCAGTGTTTACGCCCGCAGACAGTTTGCTACTGCCATACATTGCAAATAGTGGAGAATCAATGGCCGGTATTTATCTGGCAACACCCACAGGAAGCTCGGCACCCGCTGGGAACCGCACGCATAGCGCAGCTAAGTTTAAAACAATGTGCCCTGCTCAACGATGGCGAGCCAAGGGACCGACAATACCTGCATGCTATTATCACCGGAAAAAACCTGCGAAAAACACCCTTATTAGTTTTTCCCGGTGAAAACAGCTTACCTCTGGAAGAAGTTAATCGCGCACAGATTCAACGGCTATTATTTATCGATGGTAGTTGGCGAAAAGCCAAACGGTTGTTACTGGAAAACCCTGCCTTATCGCACTTGCCCCGAGTTCAACTCAACCCATCCACTCCCTCGCTCTATCGCATACGCCAAACCCGACTACCTGGCGCACTGTCTACGTTAGAGGCCATCGTAGAAACACTAACTTATCTGGAGCAAGAGCCAACAAAATATCAGCCCCTGTTATACACCATGGACTGGATGATTGAGCAGCAGATTAAAGCGATGGGGAGTGATGTATTTGAACGGAACTATTCCCGTCGCTTCTAGTTTATGAAAGCAGAAATGGTTTAAATCTCCACTGCTCACCGGCTTTGCAGGGCAACAAGTTTATTTTTGTTTTTTTCTCTGCTGCTCCAACCACGCTTCTTTACGTTGCCGTTTTTGCTGCAATTGCTCCACCACCTCGCCACCGAGATGCTGTTCGCCACGCACTTTCGCCAACTGCATCTGTTTTTCCCGCTCTAAAAAGCGCTGACGCTGTTTCTCAGTGGTCTTGTCAAAGCAGTAAGGGCAGCTCACCCCCTTCTGGTATTTATCACTGAGTTTATCTTCCTCAGTGATCGGCAGACGGCAGGCATGGCACTGATCGTAATTACCCTTTTGCAATTGATGGTCGACCGTGACGCGATCATCAAACACAAAACACTCACCTTCCCAGAGTGATTGCTCCTCCGGCACTTGCTCCAGATATTTCAGAATACCACCCTTGAGGTGATAGACCTCTTCAAAGCCCTGCTCTTTTAAGTAAGCTGTCGATTTTTCGCAGCGAATACCGCCGGTACAGAACATCGCCACTTTTTTATGCTTGCCCGGGTCGAGCTTGTCTTTAACATAAGCCGGAAACTCGCGAAAGCTTTCGGTATTGGGGTTAACGGCATGTTTAAAAGTCCCGACCTGCACCTCGTAATCATTACGGGTGTCCACCAGTAAGACATCGGGGTCGCTGATCAGCTCGTTCCATGCGCTGGGGTCGACATAGGTGCCAACCACCTGTTTAGGGTCAATGCCCTCTACCCCCATGGTAACGATCTCTTTTTTAAGCTTAACCTTGCTGCGTAAAAAGGGCGGTGTATCGGTATAGGATTCCTTGTAGTCGATGCCTTCGAGACCAGGCTGCCGGTTCAGCCATTGCAATAGCTGATCAATACCTTCCCTGCTACCAGCAACGGTGCCATTGATGCCCTCTTTGGCCAATAGCAAAGTGCCCTTGATCGACAGATCCTGCATGGTGACCTGTAACGGCTCCCTCAACTCGGCAAAATTTTCCAGAGTAACAAACTTATACATCGCGCAAACGACGATGTGATGTGTAGCAGACGGGGTGTTATGAGCAGGCGACAAGATATCACCTGAATGAACAGTAGACGACATTTTCTTTCCTCAGCTGGCCGGAACGTAAATCCGGTGCGGTTAAAATCGCCGAATATTATACAGAAAATCGCATTGCTGTCCCATTAACTCTGTAGACATGAATACGGTGTTTGCCTGCGCGACCATCACCAGACTGCTTTGGTCATTCAGCAGAAAGTTAATGGGACAGCAGTGAGAAAAGCGAGATTATTGTCTGGCTCAGTTCCGCCATTAATGGCCGATAACGTTGACCAGCGTCACCAAACCTATCAGTAATAGCGCAAAATAAATCAGCCCGGCGACAAACACGTGCAGGCCATTCGCCCGACGAAAATCTTCATGACGTTTTTCCCGAGGACGCACACCCAGGTGACAGGAAATAACAATAAGCAAGGTTGCCCAGAATCCCAGAGGTTGTTCCCCATCGTCGGGGCGCTCAAAGTAACGCGGATTTTTAGCCCTTTTCTGGGGCAAATCCTGAGCGTTTAATTTGTCATCATTATTGTTCATCAAACATAGTCAGCGTAAGAATTTATCGGCATACCAACAACTGGCAAGGACTTTATAGTGCTTATCTTTAGCCCAGGCCAAACCATGGCGCACGAGCTTTTCTGCTACGCCTTTCCCCCTGAATGATTCCGGGACAAAGGTTCGGCACAGGTCAATAGTAGCCGCATCGACAAAACGATATTCAAGCACAGCCTCATTGCCGTCAAAGTCGAGAATAAAGCAGTTTTTCTCAGGGTGATGCGTTATATTTTGCATAGAATTTCGCTAAACTAATAGGGTTTTTGATGGATTGCATATTAGCGCAATTTCACCATTTCCCGAACCACTCATTATCTTTTTGCCAAGCTCATTAGCCCAATTCATTTGCGTTAATGCGCAGTAGGCCATTTAACGTAATTGCTGAGGTAAATCCCCGCTTATGGAAAACCCCTCAAAAGATGCTGGCCGCAACAGCCAGATATCTACCCAGCAAAAGGCGCTGGAAATTAATCTCGACGAAAGCAAATACGGCACCTTTGTCGAAATTGGCGCTGGCCAGGAAGTCGCTCGGCAATTTTTTTCAGCGGGTGCAGCGGCAGGCACGGTTGCCAAGACGATGTCCGCTTACGATATGCAAATCAGCGATGTTATCTATGGCAAGGCGGGGGCCTATGTCAGTCGGCAGCGGCTGGAGCAGATGCTGTCCCGCGAATTCAACCTGTTGAATGATCGACTGGGATTCAGTCGTGGCGAAAGCACCGAATTTTTCAGCTATGCCGCTACAGTCACCGCCAAAAGCTTCAAACAGCGAAACGAATGCCACGGCTGGATTGGTATACAAATGGGCTCCGCTGGCTGCGATACCGCTAACGAAATTATTATGCATGTGCGCATGCTGGATGATGATAACCAGAGCCAGGCGGAAGCGCTGGGCATTCTCGGGGTTAATGTACTCTACGGCGGATTTTATTATCAGGACAACCCGAAATGGATTATCGACGGGCTATTGGACAATATCGATTCCTCCCGACTTGAAATCGACCTGATTCATTTTTCCGGCCCCGCCTTTAGACAGATCGACAATCGTTTGATGAACCTGCACCTGGTTCGCAGTTGGTGTTGTCGCGCGGTAATGTTTACCAGCGATGGCAGCTCCGTCGATCCAGCCAGCGCCCTGCGCAAAAAAGATGTGATGGTGATACGGGGTTCTTTCAAACCACCCACCAAAGTTCATATGGATATGCAGCGCGAAGCGCTGAAACAATTCAGCCAACTGGATGGTTTAAGCGAGCGCGGTATTTTAAACGTGGCCGAACTATCCATGTCGGAACTGGCCTCAGGCGGCCATCAGGCCGATGAGGATTTTCTCGCCCGTGTCGATCTGTTAGTCAAACTCGGCTTTAATGTATTAATCTCGGATTATTTGCGTTATTTCCGGCTGCGTTCCTGGATGCGTAACTTCACCAGTAACCGTATTGCCATCGTGATCAGCGCCCACGATTTTAATCCGCTATTTGATGATAACTTTTATCAGGGTCTGGAGGGCGGTATTCTGGTGGCAATGGGTAAACTGTTTTCAGATCAGACCCATGTTTATGTCTACCCCGCTAAAATCAATGACCAACTGATCACCCTGCATAACGCCGAAGTAGTCGAGAAAAACCAATATCTTGTTCAACACCTGATTCAAAATAAATCGCTGCTGGCCGTCGAAAAATACCAGGAAGAAAACCTGCATATTCATCCGCGACGGGTACTGGAAGCGCTGCAAAAGGGGCGGGGAGATTGGGAACAGGGCGTGCCAGAAATAGTCGCCAGAGAAATTATCGAACAATCCCTGTTCGGGTTTGATTCAGAAAGTGAAGCGGAAACGGCTCAGGACACCAATTAGACGTGCAGATATCGGTCTGGCTGCGATCTCACTTTTTCAGCGACTTTGATGTATCGACCAACCAGATATATAGCTTTACCTTACCAGCCTATGGGGATTAGTGGGTACTGGTAGAGGGTGGCGCATCTACCTTAATAAACAAGGTAGATAAAATCTCATCCACCACGCCATCATCCATAGCCGCGTTTTCCGCATCACAGCTATAGGTGATTAACAACAGTAGATTATCGGTACGTAAGTACCACTCCCGCACGTAATCACCCTCTTCATGATATTGAAAGTAATAGCCGCTCAAATCAGCCACGCTGATGGTCTTTCCCGCACCATAGTTTGCGGTAATATCTTCAGCGTATTCCTTTAACTCGGCATCGGTAACCTGACCGGATTCTTTTTGCATTGTGGTGATGGCGATTTCCCCGACGCCATCTTCATCACTGACCACGATGGTGTCTTCGTCCTGCTCGGCATCCCACTCATCGGGCAATTCCATTATCCACCACTGACTTTCGACGGCTCTCATTGTGATTTCCTCATTTCTAAGCAGAGTATTAAGCTGATAGTTACACAGTGGCGATCGGTTGCGCTTCACCCGATAAAGTTCGACGCATGACCCAGGCATTTTCCCGCCCCTGTCTGGCCGGATAATAATTTTTGCGTTCACCGACGGTGACAAAGCCCATCGACTGATAAAGGCTTAGTGCGCCGTTATTCGACACGCGTACTTCAAGAAAACACTGGCTAGCACCCTGCTCGGCTTGCTGTGCCAGGCCGGCCTCCAGCAACTGCCGGCCATAGCCTTTGCCCTGGGCATTCGGATGAACAGCGATATTCAATAAATTGGCCTCATCCAGCACCCGCGAGAAAATCATAAAGCCTAAGATTGCACGCCCATCCTGTAACACAGTGCAGTCATGGCCTGCGGCAAGGCTATCGGCAAATTGCGATTTCGGCCAGGGAAAGCCGGCCGCAGCTGACTCCACTATGGATACTGCGCTTAAATCCTGCATTTGCATGGGCCGTAAGCCGGGAGCACTCATGGTTCAGTGAGCGGGACTGTCAGGGTTTTGTTGAAGCCTGGCACGCAAAGGTTGCAGTTGTCGCCAGGCATCACGCTTAAGCGACGGGTCAGCCAGCATAGCTACCGCACTTTCTAGATTTAACAGAGACACGGGCAACCGGCCATGTTGAATCAACTCTCCCTTCGAGACAGCATGTTCACTGACATACCGGGCAGCGGCCTCTCCCATGATTAGCACATAGTGCAACTTTTCGCGCTCTGCCAGTTTCCCCAGAAAGGCCTGCAGGGTCTGTCGGGCGGCGGTTTCACTCTGATCTATATGGCTGCTCTTACTCATCGGCCAGACGAAGGCATCAATGTTTAAGACCTGTTTTCCCGCACCGAGGGCAAACAGGATATTTTGTAACAACTGCAAGTATTCGGTAGGGTCTAAATGCCCCGGCAAGCCATCATCAAGAATCAGAAATTGACCACCACGACTCACGGACAGTACAAAGTGCGGGGCCGCCTGTGCCGAACTGGCCTTAGTCTCTGCTGCCAGATCATCAACCACCGAGCGTACGCTTGGTTTTGAGGTCTTGGCCGGCTCATCAAATAGGGCTTGGGTAGCGGCAGCATGGCTGGTGGCCGGCCCTGACTGAATAGACAGTAAAGGCTCTCGATCAGCAGGATTACTCTCAGGCGTTATCATCGGTCCTGCTACACTGGCCGGCGAGGACAGGCCGGGGGCTGACTCAGAAGCATCCGATTCCAAATAGTGTTTCAGCTCCGACAGATCACATTGTTGCGAGGCCAGCGCTCCCGGCAGCACCAGACGTGGAGCATAGGATTTCACTCCCATTGCCTGTAGATAAGCCTGCCGTTGTAATTCACCTAATGCCATTGCTTAGACCATCATTTATAGCTATCAAATATCGCACGCCTAAATCAGCAGGAAACTAAGCTTCCAGCTTTTATCTGCTACCTACTTATGTGCTGCCTGTTTATTTCCTGAATAACCCACTGATCGCAACAGTGCTTAAATGCCCTTTTGAGGGTGTGCTTTCATCACCCCGGCATCCAATAAATTGAGTGCATTCAGGTAGGCCTTTATCGAGGCCACAATCACATCAGTATCGGAGCCCAAGCCATTGACGATCACACCGTCTTTTTCCAGCCGCACCGTCACATCGCCAATGGAGTCAGTCCCCTGCGTCACCGCACTGACAGAGTAGAGTTTTAACTCGGTCTGGCTGTTAACGATTTTTTCAATCGCCTTAAAGGAAGCGTCCACCAGACCATCACCTTCAGCCTCGGTTCGCTTTTCCTCATCATTGACGATTAAGGTCATAGAAGCTTTGGGTTTTGCGCCAGTCTTGGACACTGCTTCAAGATCCGTAAACCGGTATTTTTCCTGAGTTTCTGAATCAATGACTTCGCTGACCAGTGCCTGTAAATCTTCATCGAAGATTTCATGTTTTTTATCGGCTAACTCCTTAAAGCGTACAAAGGCTTCATTTAAGGCTTCCGGACTATCAAAACTGATACCCAAATCTTCAAACCGCGCTTTAACGGCAGCGCGACCAGAGTGTTTACCCAGCACTAATTTGTTGGCATTCCAGCCCACCGACTCGGCACTCATAATTTCGTAGGTTTCGCGGTGCTTCAACACGCCATCCTGGTGAATGCCCGACTCGTGCGCAAAGGCATTCGCCCCCACAATCGCCTTGTTAGGTTGAACGGGGAAGCCGGTAATAGAAGATACCAGCCTGGACGTCGGCACAATATGCACAGGATCAACCCCAGTGCTTACCGGAAAGGCATCACTGCGGGTTTTAATCGCCATGACGATTTCTTCCAGGGAGGCATTACCCGCCCGCTCACCCAGGCCGTTGATAGTGCACTCCACCTGGCGGCAACCGTTCATCACTGCCGCCAGCGAGTTGGCCACAGCCAACCCCAGATCGTTATGGCAATGGGTAGAGAATACGGCTTTATCAGCATTGGGAACTGTTTCGATCAGCGCCTTGAACATGGCCCCATACTCATTGGGCGCCCCATAACCCACAGTATCCGGGATGTTGATGGTAGTGGCACCGGCTTTTATAGCTTCTTCTATGATGCGGCATTGAAACTCAAACTCGGTGCGACTGCCGTCCTCCAGAGAGAATTCGACGTCATCGCAGAGGTTTCTCGCCAACTTGATCATGCTGACGGCACGCTCGACTACCTGATCGGGCTGCATTTGCAGTTTGTATTGCATGTGAATAGGCGATGTCGCAATAAAGGTATGAATACGCGCAGAATTGGCATTTTTCAACGCCTCACCGGCTCGTTCAATATCGGCCTCAACGGCTCTGGCCAGACTACAGATCGTGCTGTCCTTGATGGTTTCCGCCACCGCCTTGACTGCTTCGAAATCACCGGGGCTGGCAATGGCAAAACCAGCTTCGATCACATCGACCCGCAGTTTTTCCAACAGCTTGGCGATACGCACCTTTTCATCCTTGGTCATGGAGGCCCCTGGGCTTTGTTCACCATCACGCAGGGTTGTATCGAAGATAATCAGGCGGTCTTTATCGGTCATACAGCGTTACTCAATTGGGGTTGCTCAGGATTCAATGTAACGGTGAAGGATAAACTAAAAAGCAGTCAATGCTTAGGCCTATGACTAAAAAATCCTGTATAGAAGCTGTCTCTCTATCCTGATAAGTGGCTGCAGGGACCACTTGAAGAAGCTATTGCCTTGAATTACGCTAACGCTCGCCTGTTCTCTAGCCCCATAACGGATAAACGCTGAAGTCTGAGGCAAAATCCCTGCAAATCACCCCTGACAGAAAAAGTCATATAGCAATAGGGACAAACTCCCAGCCATTTGCGGAAGAATTGGTTAAAAAGCAAACATTATTCATCATCTTTATAGTAGCTATACATTCAAAACCGTAGCGTTTGATTATTACAGCTGTATTATGTGCCGCTGCAAAAATGCCACTCCTATCCGTGACCTTTTAAGCCTTGGTTATGGATGGTCAGGGTAATCGCTTGAAAATAGTCTCCCGATAACCTATGGGGCTGGTTTTTCAAGCCACAACGTTTATGCATTAAAAGGATAACTTATGATTATTGGCATCCCCCGGGAGCTCTCTGCCGGAGAAACCCGAGTACCCATTATCCCCGACTCGGTCAAACGCTTTGTTGACCAGGGCGCGGAAGTTCACGTTGAAGCCGGTACCGGCGCAGCTATTCGTCTTGAGGACAGTGTCTATGAGCAAGCAGGGGCTCGTATTGTTACTGATCGCGCCGCCTTGTTAGGCAGTGCAGATATTATTCTGCGTTTGCGCAAACCCTCTCTGGAGGAAGTAAAGCAGCTCAAGTCTGGTTCAATTCATATTTCATTTCTTGATCCTTTTAATGAGCACGAGTTGGTTGATGCCTTTGCGGCAGCCAATGTCACCTCCATCAGCATGGAAATGATTCCACGTACCACCCGCGCCCAGAAGATGGATGCCCTGAGCTCTCAGGCTAGTCTGGCGGGTTATGCCATGGTCCTGCTGGCCGCTGATCGCCTCGATAAAATTTTGCCGATGATGATGACCCCGGCAGGGACAATTTCTCCCTCCAGAGTATTTGTTATCGGTGCTGGTGTAGCCGGTCTGCAGGCCATTGCTACCGCCAAACGTCTCGGCGCGCGGGTTGATGCCTTTGATACTCGCCCGGTAGTTAAAGAGCAGGTCGAGTCCTTGGGCGGCAAGTTTGTCGAAATCGACCTGGGTGAAACTGGCCAGACGGCTGGTGGTTACGCCAATGCGCTGACCCCGGAGCAGGTGCAGCTACAATTGGAAGGCCAGAAAAAAGTCTGCGCCCAATCCGATATTGTTATTACCACTGCCCAGTTATTTGGTCGCAAGGCCCCCATCGTTGTCACAAAAGACATGCTCGCCGCCATGAAACCCGGCAGCGTCGTGGTTGACCTTGCGGTGGAATCCGGTGGTAACGTCGAAGGCTCTGTACTGGGCGAAGAAATCGAAATCAATGGCGTTAAAGTGATTGGACTGGCAAATATGCCTGGCCGTGTCGCCAGAGATGCCAGCCAGATGTACTCAGCTAACCTGCACAACCTTATCCTTGAATTTTGGGATAAAGAAGCGAAGCAATTTGACCTCGATATGGAAGACGAAATTATCAAGGGCTGCGTGATCACTCACGGCGGACAACTGGTCAATGAAACAATTAAAAACGCGAGGGGTTAATCATGGAAGCCATCTATCTATCATTTATTCTTATGCTAGCTATCTTTTTAGGCTTTGAGCTTATTTCAAAAGTACCGGCAACCCTGCATACACCACTGATGTCAGGCTCTAACGCCATTTCCGGTATTACCGTAGTCGGTGCTCTTACCGCCGCTAATGCAGGCAGCACGGATCTGGCGCTATGGCTCGGTACAGCTGCGGTAGCACTAGCCACCATCAACGTAGTAGGCGGTTATATGGTTACTGATCGCATGCTAGCCATGTTCAAGAAGAAAGGTTAAGGAGCGGGCAACATGCAATCTGTAAATATCGATTTATTTATCAACCTGGCCTACATCGTCTCTGCGGTAATGTTTGTATTTGGCCTGAAAATGTTGAGTTCCCCGGCAACGGCCCGTAAAGGTAACTTACTATCGTCACTCGGTATGCTGATCGCCATTGTGGTCACGCTACTATCTGAGATAAAACTGCCTTGGGAAAACATTCTTGGAGGCCTGATTATCGGCTCCTTAATTGGAGCCTTTGCCGCCCGCAAGGTCGAAATGACTGGCATGCCCGAGCTGGTTGCGCTGTTTAACGGCTTCGGTGGTGTGGCCAGCTTGCTGGTGGGTATGGCCGCCGTCTTCACTCAGAGCAACACAACCTTCACTAATATCACTATCATTCTGTCGATTCTGATTGGTGGTGTCACCCTGACAGGTAGCTTAATTGCCTGGGGTAAGTTAAGTGAAAAAATGCCCAGCAAGGCCATTATGTTTGGCGGCCAGCAAATCTTTAATGGCCTGTTAGTGCTAGCTATTATCGCCTCTGCGGTTCTGTTCTGCATGGAACCAGGCATTGAAAGCCCCTGGCTCATCGCCGTTGTTGTGCTTTCTTTAGTCTTCGGCATCATGATCACCATCCCAATCGGTGGCGCCGATATGCCGGTGGTTATCGCCCTGTTGAACTCCTACTCCGGCCTTGCAGCCTGTGCTGCCGGTTTCGTACTGCACAACAATCTGTTGATCGTGTCTGGCGCCCTGGTAGGTGCTAGCGGTTTGATCCTGACCAAGATTATGTGTAAAGCCATGAACCGTTCACTGAATAACGTTCTGTTCAGCGGTTTCGGTGCGGCTAAAGTCTCCAGCGCGAAAATCGAAGGGGAAGTTAAACCAATCACCGCAGATGATGCCTATCTGATTCTGGAAGCAGCGCAAAACGTCTGTATCGTACCTGGGTACGGGATGGCTGTTGCGCAGGCTCAACACGTAGTCCGTGAACTCTCTGATCACCTCGAATCAAACGGTTGCGAAGTTCAGTTCGCCATTCACCCCGTTGCCGGTCGTATGCCCGGTCACATGAACGTGTTGCTGGCTGAAGCGAATGTCCCCTACGATCAATTGGTAGAGATGGACGATATCAACCCGCAGATGAGTAATATGGACGTTGCCATTGTCATCGGTGCCAACGACGTTGTTAACCCTGCAGCCAATGAAGATGAAGGCAGCCCACTGTACGGCATGCCGGTTATCAACGTAAATCAAGCGCGTACCGTATTCGTACTCAAGCGCTCTATGGGTTCAGGCTTCTCCGGTGTGGACAATCCACTGTTCTTTGGTGATAACACCCGGATGTTGTTTGGTGATGCGAAAGAATCAATCGCGCATATTGTGGGGGAGTTTAAGGGGTAATCCTTTTTCTTTACCTGCTTTAACAAAAAGCCCGATTCTGATTTTGAATCGGGCTTTTTTTATTTCTACAGAATATGCTTCCTTAACGAACAGTCCTGACTACAGTTCTCCTCTGATGATCACCTTTTACACCGCTGGTGGTTCAGTTGGAAAGACAAGCCCTCCATCTCCTCCCTTTATCTAGCCCTAATACAACCTGAACAGTTAAAGCGTTCTAGCCGTTGGTTATAGAACATCTGTTATAGGTTCTGAATAACCCTTGATTGTTGTAACTGAGGGGCTAATGCTCTTTACGCTGGTAGTTAAGTACTATTAGCCCCTTCAGGTATAAAAAGATCGCCAGGGAGGAGCTGTATACCCTTGCTCAGCTCTGCCATCCGTTGCAGGTATCCTCCGTGATATCCCCCCTGGCGCGCGTTCATCCCGAACACAGGGCGCATGTTAGTAGAAATACGTATAGGAAACTTGAACGTAGCGGCTATATCGCTGTGAGCTGTTTCACAATTTGTGGGGATTTGGGGGATGGGCGGTTTTGGGGTGAGCATTGTGTGGGTGTTTAAACAGGTTGCCGAGGGCAGTGCGGCCCTCGGGTGATGACCTACTGTGTGTTACGAGCGATGCTCGTAATCCCTTCGGGAGACCTTCGGCCCACAAACCTCCGCTCCTGTGGAGCATGGGTTTTCACATGGCAGCCCCTTGGGCTGCTTAACGGGAAGATTATGACCTCGCATTCCAAATAAAAAACCCCGACCAGCTGTACTGATCGGGGTGTTTTATTTGAAGCCTGGCGATGACCTACTCTCACATGG
>CBFIDJ010000019.1:0-96064 GCA_965661375.1 Oceanicoccus sp.
TGTAGTCACAGGTCTAAGCAACGAAGATCTACATGAAATTGGATTCAACCGATCAAGTGAGGAGCAAGTTATAAGGCTTGCTCAACTCGCAGAGCGCAGTGGCTGTCACGGGGTAATTGCTTCTGCTTGCGAAACTGAAAAACTAAGGTCTATCCTTGGTGCTCACATGCTTATTATTACTCCAGGCATCCGGCCAGAAGGAGTTGAGGTACAGGACCAACATCGAGTAGGAACGCCCGCACACGCTATCGCTTGTGGTGCATCTTCGATAATAGTTGGTCGACCTATCACGCAAGCGGATAATCCGAACCAATCTGCAAGAGCCATCAACAACCAAATACGAAGTGCCATAAATGCTTAACAAGTGGCAGCAGCATCGGCCCTGCGGGCCTGGACTCGCTAACGCTCGCCGCTGTGCCAGGCGTTATGAGTCACGCAATGAATAAGAATATCGTTATCTCAGCAGTTGCGTTTCTTAGTGTTCTGGTTATCGGAAGGTTCATGCTCTCCGTAATGTACGATAGTAATAGGTTCAATCCAGTTTCTATCCTGAGTTCTGAGGTTCAAGTTTGCACGACTGATAGCGAGTGCACGATCTTTCAACAATCTTGTAGTGGTGGTTGCAATGTGGCAATTTCAACTTCAAACTCAGAAAAATATAATGAGCTATTACAGAAGCATTGTGATTTAAATCCACCCACTACAATGGTAAAGGCAATCTGTAAAAATAATTGGCCGGTTTGTAGTAAGGGTGTATGTGAAATGGTGCCACTATCAAAGTAAAACTCATAACAAATTGCTCAATGAACGCCTGCGGCTGGACAGCTAAAAGCGCGGCTTTGCCGCAACGCTGCCCATTAGCAAGGCGTTATGAGTAAATCATGGTTGAGATATTTACATTACTTCTAGTCCCATTGATAGCAGCTATGTTTGTAATGATTCCGATTTGGTTTGTAGTTATTACAAAGTATTTTCGCTACTTAAGAGAATGTAAACCTGATCTATATAAGGAACTGGGGGAGCCATCGCTATTTTCTAATAATACCCCATCAAATAATGTTTCATTTTTAAGGTATGTCTGTAGCAATAAATACCTAACATCTGAAGATAGCCAGCTAATATCAAAGAGCCTTTTTTTAAAAAGGTTCTTCTATACATATTTGTTTATATTTATTACTGTAATAATTGGTGTGGCAAGTGTCAGCAACTCATAACAAGGCCAAGCAACATCAGTCGCTACGCTCCTTGGACAGCCTTGCGCTCGCGCCTTTTGTGCATGGCTTCGCCATTATTGCACAAAAGCCACAATCACAAGTCTGCCGTTGTTGGCGGCGTTATGAATCTCTTTGAGCTAAGCATGAGAAAATGAAAAATGACTTTATCGAGTATGGTTTTTTGTTCTAGTGCAGCTATTGCTTACATAATATATTGCGCTATGGACCTGGAGTTCTCAAAAGGAAGTAGAGTTATAGCGTATGCAGAAAGTCCAGTATCATTTTGCATTATCCTTGCATTATTGCTTATTCCTCCCATGATTATTTTCATAGGGTCCCTCTTACTTTTGATAGGTAGCAATACTGATCAGAACAACTGGTTAAACAGGAAAATTAGGGAAAATATTCAGAGCTACAAAAGAGCTAAGAAAGAAGCTGATGAATACAATTCATAACAAGCGCATCTTGGTCGGCCACTTCGTGGCCTGGGTCCTCCATTTCGGCGCTTTGCGCCTACACTACGGCCCCAAATGTGGGCGTTAACTGCCCAAAGGACGATTATGCAACCAAATGATATAAGGGTGTTTATCCCGAGTAAGGATTACGAAGAGTCCCAATCTTTCTACAAAGCTTTGGGATTTCAAATGGAACCTGCAAGCGATGATTTAACTATTTTTAGCAAAGGCCCATGTACATTCTTCTTGCAAAGATTTTTTAATGAGGAATTTGCAAAAAATCTGATGCTTCAGATTATCGTGCCAGATATTCAAGAGGCATTTGATGTTATATCTAAAATAAGAGGTATTAATATCAGGTTTGAGCCAATCAAATCGGAGCCTTGGGGCAAGGTCATTTATCTCTGGGGTCCATCAGGGGAACTGTGGCATGTCACTGAGTTTAACAGTTAACAAGTCAATCTTGTCGCCCGCAAAAAGCGCGGGCTGGACGCTCTTGACCTGCACTACTTTAGCGTTCTGTGTCACAAGGGAGTCATTGCCATCGATTGTTCATTTAAAGCAGGGGAGAGCGAAAGACGAGTGTGTATGCGTAAAAAGAAGGAAAATATTTGCTCTTTGCTTTTCGGCGTAATCGCCACTTTCACTATACTGTTAGTGATTTTAGAAGCCGTAGGAAAGAGTTACTATTCCCTGTTTTTTGCCCTGGGAATGGCGTTTAATGCTTATGCCTTGGCGTTATCGCCACAAGTGTTATTTGAAAAAATCACGTTCAGAGACATTGGCTTGAGGAATATAGTATTTTATGGAGGATCGGCAGTGTTGGTAGTGATAGGGAATCTATTTTTTTTACTAAGCGTTACTATATGGATAGTGAGCTAATCGCTCTCACAAATCAATGAACTTCGCGCGTAAAAAGCACGCGTCTGACAGCCTACATTCCGGTTCGCTGCATTCCGGCTGCGCATTTTGAGGCGTTAAGCAAATATATGGATACTGCACCTAACTTAGATGATTATTTGTTCCTATTAACTCTTGGCGGAGTCCTAATAAGTGGGCTAGTGATTTCTGCTGTTGGAAAAAAAACTCACCTGCCACGGGTGACGCTTTTATTGATTTTTGGTGTAGTTATAGGAAAAGGAGGGTTTGATGTTATTCCCACAATATTTTCGAATCAATTTGAAATTATTAGTGAAATGGCATTGATGATGGTTGGGTTTTTGTTAGGTGGCAGGCTGACTGTAGACTCATTGAAAGGTTACTTAAGTGCCACAATCTGGATTTCGATAGCCGCCGCAGCAATCACCGCATTAATAGTTAGCTTGGCTCTTATATTATTTGGCGTTCCATTTGAGCTTGCGGTACTACTCGGTTGTCTTGCTTCTGCGACAGATCCGGCAGCCATTCTGGATGTGGCGCAAGAGTCAAACTACACAAAGTCTTTTAAAAATACACTACTATCTATTGTAGCTCTCGATGATGCTTGGGCATTAATGTTATTTGGAATTGGTATTGCTATGGTGTCGTCTTTGAGTAGTGTTGGGATTGAACCTTCAGCTCTACTGATGGTCGCTCAAGATATTGGTGGTGCAATACTGATTGGGTTTTGTATTGGTCTTCCTGCTGCGTATCTAACGGGTAGGGTGAAGACCGGTCAGCCAATTTTGTCAGAGGCGCTAGGAGCTGTTTTTATATGTGGGGGAATAGCTTTATGGCTTGGAGTTTCATTTTTAATAGCATCCATGGTGTTAGGGGCTGTTGTTGGTAACTTTGCCAAGCATCACGAACAACCTTTACACGCGATTGAGGGTATCGAATGGCCATTTATGGTCATCTTTTTCGTGCTGGCAGGTGCAAATCTTGAGCTGAGTATGCTTAGCTCGATAGGGTTCGTTTGCGCAGTTTATATTGTTTTTCGAATAGTTGGGAAAATGCTTGGTGCCAGGATCGGCGGCCAGTTTGGCAAAGCTGACAGACAAACAAAAAAATGGATGGGGGTCGCTTTATTACCTCAAGCAGGTGTTGCCATTGGCATGGCACTTGTGGCATCGAATTTCATACCAGAACATCGTCAAACATTACTGTCAGTATCCATTTTATCAACTATTTTTTTTGAAGTCATTGGTCCAGTTTTTACTCGTCTTGCCCTCGAGCGTGTCGAACATTCCTAGTATCAAGTTTGAAGAGCGACGCATGCCCTTAGGTTATGCAGCAATGGATGTCAGGGAAACCCATTTTAATAGTCATGATTCTTTGCTGGCAACTCTTACACTGTGGAAGATATTGCCTTATATGTGTACACCCATGTAGCCGAGGAGGGTGAGTATAGTCTTTCATCTTACAAAAATATTAAGCAGTGGTTTAATCGAGTAGAGTCACAGGCGAATTATGTGCCAATTGTCAAAAGCTAACGAAGCCAAGCACAATGGTGCAGTGTAAAAAGGCATTGCACCGGGCGGCATTATTTGTACCTAATGAAATCAATATGTGCGCTTATCAGGGATAATCGCTAAGTAAAATAACGAGTATCGCATATGAATATGGAAAACTTTGTTGCACTTTGCTTATGTGTGTTTATGTATCGTGTAGCGATTTTTGAAAAAATGAATGGGTGGGTCTGGGTTTTTATTACATTCATTTGCATACTTACTGTAAGTTATTTGATCTCAGCCGCCTATCTAAACTCTTTTATTGGATTGTTTATTTCATACGGCTTAATGACTGCGTGGAAAATACACAAAGGCGAATACAAAAAAAGTTAGTGGGCAATCCATTGAACAATGGCGTTAGTCAATAATACTCAAGCGTTAGTTCAGTTACGGTTATCAGGTTTACCGTCAGAGTAGGGTTTGTGCATAACTTCCTGGGCCTTTCGCATTTATAGCTCTGGGCGGCGATCGTACAAAGACGTTGTGTCTACACCCCTGTGGTCGGCCATGTTTCTTACTGTATTAATTTCTTTATATTATCCAGTAGAACGGTCACAAAAGACCGGCGGAAATCATGCGGTGAAGCACCGATAGTTAACGCGGCTTGCTTTACGCACTTAGTAACTACATTGCACTTTAAAATATCCGATACCCTGAGGTACTGGAAATAGTGGGTAAAGGCAGCTATACTTGGCCTTTAGTCTATAAACATCTCTCAGGAAGCTTGCTCGATGGCCATCCCCAAACCGATTCCGTTATATCCCACTTATATCGAATTGAAAGACGTTAAGCTTGATGAATTTCCTGATATCGCAGTCTTGCTTTCCGAGTCAGATAAATGGAAATCCATTGCTTGGCACTGGGGTCAGGAATTTCTATCTTATATCGGCCGAAATAAATCTGAGCATACCTACACACGGTTCCGGTCTGAGCTGGAAAAATTCCTGTTGTGGGCGTTTTTGATCAAAGATAAATCTATCGATCAGTACCGTAAGTCCGACATTCTCGAATATGCCGACTTTAGCTGGCAACCACCATTATCCTGGATCTGCCTGGCCAACGTGGAAAAATTCCAGATTAAAGGTGGCTTGTATTTGTCCAACAAGGACTGGTTACCCTATCGACTAATGTCATCCAAAGCTGATAATTCGAAACCTGATAAGAAAAAATATAAACCCTCTCAGGAAAGCCTACACTCCATGTTCACCGCTATTAATGCTTTTTATAAGCATTTGACTGAAGAAGAATATTGTTTTGGCAACCCGGTGCAGCTTGCAAAGAAGGATTGCCGATATTTGATTAAGGATGCTCAGGTTAAAACGGTCAAGCGCTTGAGTGAATCGCAGTGGGAATTCCTGTTATCCGTAGCTCAGGACATGGCTGATAATGATTCTCGTTATGAGCGCAATTTATTTTTGATTGCGTCTTTAAAGTCGCTTTTCTTGCGAATCTCTGAATACTCAGAACGTAAAGAATGGTCCCCAGTGATGAGCCACTTTTGGGAAGATAATGACAATAACTGGTGGCTAAAAATCTATGGTAAGGGTCGGAAAGTACGTGATATCACCGTGCCCTCTAGCTTTTTAGCCTATCTTATTAGATACAGGCTCTATCGAGGTCTGAATAAATTACCTGTTAGTGGTGAAAACTACCCTATTATTGAAAAGCTTCGCGGCCGTGGTGGCATGACCGCTCGCCAGTTATCCAACCTGGTACAAGAGGTCTTTGATCAGGCCTACGAATCAATGAAATCCCGATCCGGTGAAGACAGCGCCAGTAAATTTAAAGAGGCCACCTCCCACTGGTTGCGCCATACTGGGGCGAGCCTTGAAGTCGAGCGAGGCCGTGCTCTCAAGGACGTATCAGAAGATCTTGGCCATGCAAGCATGTCAACAACTGACACAATATACGTTCAAGCTGATGATAAAAAACGAGCGGCTAGTGGGAAAAATAGATCTGTTTAGTTTAGTTGTATCCAGACCTCCTTGCCCAACTACTGATGCTGACTACTAACCTTCATTCTATGCCGCCAATAAACTCACGCGAAGCAGGAAAACTCCGAATATTAACGCGCCCAGCGCCCACCACAAAGAAAATGACGAGAACACTGAGGCCAACAACAGGCCGAGTCCAATTCCTGCGCCGAAGCAAACCCCGGCACCCGAGGCTGGGTTATTTATCCATATCTGCATGACTTCTCGGCGTTGCCTCCAGATTCCGTATTCAAGTAAGCTTGCACCAAAGACTAGCGGTACCAATGCGAACGCATCTAGTATAGATAAGGCATGGCCAGGAGAAATTACGAGGATTTCTCTACCCTCAAAAACATCAGGGAGTGCCAAGCAAACCAGACCGACAATGACGAGCGTTATGCCTACCGAAAACCACTTGGCCCGCTTCATATCGCCCCCCCTCTTTCTAGTTATTAACGAGGTAATTGATGGGTATTGCTGTGCAAGAATGTCTCACAATTCTCTATAGCTGACAATTCAGTACTGGTTAAATTTTATGGCTCGCAGATCATCCCGTTCACCCACAGTTACACTAAGGGCGTGGAAAATATCCTAGGCATTAGTGACGTGAAAGTGAAAATTGGGTAGTAAAAAAAAGGGGGCAATGCCTTTGCCCCCTTTTTCCCTATTTATAATTCACTTCAGAATGCTGTTACTCGTGAGTTATTCTCCAAAGTTGTAGCGTAGGCGAGCCCCCCACATGCGGGGCGGGCCCATGTAGATGGCATCGTATCCGCCAGAGACGAAGCCTCCACTGGTGTTAGTGGGGTACTCTTCATCGGTAACATTGGTCACGAACAGCGCCACGTCAACAGGACTGCCCATCGCATTATTCCAGTTGACGTTCAGGTTAACCAAATCAACGTCTGGAATGACACCAACTTCCGCAGGAACAGACCCGTTGGCAACATGTTCTTCGGCATAGGTGTAGGTTGCCCCGACAGACAGATTACCAAGACTCTCATCCATCGGTACCAGATAAGTGGCAGTGAGAGATAGTTTGTTTTCAGGTGTCAGGGTCAGAGGTGAACCCTTTTCCGCAGTAGGAATGATTGCCGAAAACGGGCTGTCGGGAGACAGTGTTGGCGGGGTAAGTTCCTTTATTTCTGTGTCCAGGTAGGTATAGCCCAGGTCGAACCGCAAGCTCCTGAAGAAAGTCGCAGAGGCGTCGATCTCTATACCTTTAATTTCCGATTCACCCGCATTGATTATGCCAGCGCCCCCGGCCAGGCCGCTCGTTGGCTTGGCGATAAGGGCACCAAATACCTGCTGGTCAGTGAATTCGTTGTAAAACGCGGAGATATTGAAAAAGCCATGAACGTCTCCTTCGAAGGCAGTTTTCAAGCCGATTTCATAGCTATCAACTGACTCTGGCTCCCAGGTTTCCAAGCCTGGGTTGGTAAAGTTGATACCGCCCTGTCTATAGCCGCGGGAGTATTTACTCCAGAGTAATGTGTCATCTGACAATCTGTAGTCAAGACCTAGCAACCAGGTGGCTTCTTCCGACTTGTTGGTGATTTTGGTATTACAGAGGCTGAGGTCTCCACTGGCCAGCACATCTACACCCGGGTGATTCAGGCTATCGTTACAGGTCTGTGACACAGGAATTGTCCCAACACCAGGGATGGGTGCAAAGGTGTACCTTGTCCCTTCCGATTCCCCCCTGATCTCATCGAATGTCATGCGGGCGCCGACCGTAAGGGCAAACTTGTTGGTAATGTCATAGGTACCCTGAGCAAAGATCCCGTGGTTCTCAAACTCCAGTTTGGTGCGGGATTGGGAAATAAGCCCGAAACCAAGTGCCGACGCGTCACAGTCCAGCTGACTTGGAGAGTCGCAGTTTGCAAAAATACTAGTTCGGCCCGAGTTCCAGCCGTCGGGGTCCGAAAATTCCAAATAGCCACCTATCACCCAGGTAAAGCGGTCGTCAAATGAAGTCCCTTGGAACTGCAACTCTTCCGTGATCGTGGATTGGGCGGAATTGTCTGCGCCAGGCATAACGTCAAGTAGGATGTGCTGGTAGGGCGTACCGGGAGTCAGACCAAACAGCGCCATCGCAGGAGAAACAACGAAATTGTCGCTGTTGAGTGAGAATCGGGCGGATTCGCTAAATTCGCCGTAGCTGACAGTGTTTTTCACCGTCAGGTTTTCACTTGCCACAAAAGTGGTCGTATTGATGAACTGCCACTGTTTCAGCTCGAGGTAAGAATCCCGATTATTAACTTCTACATCGTAGAGGCTATCGCCGCGGGCCTCTTGACGATCAATCTGATCACAAGCCGACAGCGTGGTATTCAGTTTGGTGAAGCTGAAAGCAGGATCCGGTGGGAACGCGGGGTTGCGGTCACAAAGCACCAGGCGACCAGCATAACCGTTGGTATCCGAATTACTGTAATGGACAATGGTATAGTTTTCCAACTCCGGAGTGATGTCCCACACAGCACTCAAGCGGGCATAGGAATAATTGACGTCATTGTAATCTTTTGGCCCAATACCGGAGCGGTTCCTCATATATCCTTCGCGATCGTTATCGTCAAAAGAGGCACGAATTCTAAATGTGTCTGACATCGGAATATTAATTGCGCCCTGGACTCGACGCATATCATAATCACCCGTCGATCCTTCGATATAACCTCCGAATTTATCGGTTGGTTTCGTTGGTACCAGTAATATCGCACCACCGGTTGTGTTGCGACCAAACAGCGTCCCCTGCACTCCCTTCAGCACCTGTACATTCTGCAGGTCGGTGAAGGTGCCGGCTCCAACAGTGTTACCGCTTGTTGTGCCGCCCTGCGCACGCACGCCCACCACATCTGCGAAGTAAACACCTACGGTAGGCGCAGTAGATTGATCCTGGTTGAAACCGCGGAGGGAAAAGCTGGTTTTTTCAGGCCCATACCGAGTGTTGACTGAAAGCGATGGTGTGTAGGCAGCAAGATCTGACGCGACGACAATGTTGCGATTGTCGAGTTGCTGCTGTTGGTAAACTGTCATGGAGATCGGCACATCCTGGGCGCTCTCTTCAACCCTCCGGGCCGTGACGACAACCTCTTCTAGCAAATTCAAACTTTGTGCTAAAACTAGGCTTGGAGCTGCTGAAATACCTGTAGCAATGGCGACAGCAAGTGGTAATTTATTAATTACTTTCATCTGTGTACCCCTTCCAATATTATTTTTATTTACATCACACGAATCTTGGCGCATTGAAAAGCTTGGATCAAAAACAGAACTTCGCCTCAGGCCGTTCTGCTCTTTGGGTGCCAACTCTCTTGCAATATAACAGAAATTATTTTAGGTGGAAGCAAAAACACCTCCCTACCCATAACAATCGGGCTTAATTAGGATTACAAATTAGCAATGTTTCGACACAGCCTCAGACTACCGTGGCTGAACTATCCCTCGCCTTCTGATTATTACAATAACTTAACTAACGAAGAACAGCGTCAAGAAGCATCTGACTTGCCCTAGATACCCTTTGACGCAATTGTTCTAACTAAGCGCCTTATTATTTTGTTTTTATTGTTGTTTTTCTTTGTTAGTTTCAGGGTTGATGGCATCCTTTTCGAAGGAAGAAGATACCAAAAACTCAATACTTGCTCCTGGGTCCTCCTCACCACAAACTGAATAATCAGCCGGAGCAGCAGCTTTTGCTTCCTTATTGGTTAAAGGTCTATCACATCCTTGATTGGTATGTATGGTTTGCTTGGCTGAACGGGCTCCACCTTGCGTTGCTTTCTTATCTTCGTGTTTTGAGTGCCGGTGTCGGTTATGCACGGTATGTGTATTAATGGTTTTCTTCATTGTTACACCCCTCAGGCTGCCTTGTAGTTTTTAGCCAAGTGGTTTTTAGCAAAAATTATCAAGTTGCATAAGTTTAATCCTATTCTCCTATCGTGGTCATGGTAATGTCTAGGCGAGCCGATAGGCGTGTATTAAAGTCATAATTAAATTAAACCTAGCTACCCTTAAGTAGATAAAGATTGCGTCACTTGATATATAAGAAGCTGTAAATCTTACCGGCTTCTATAAATTTTTGACTTTGCCCTACGCGCTTTACTGGTTTTAAACCGTCAATAGATGTTGAAATATGCTGGAGTAAATCTTGCATGTTCAAATCTACTAGTCCATGCAGATATCCTTTGAGTAGATTAAGATTATGCCAACGATTTTACAACGCAAGATAACCTGGCCTTTGCTTGAAAAAATGCGTGCGGTGATGCCGCCGATTTCTGAAACCGAGCAACAGGCACTCGATGCAGGTGATGTCTGGTGGGATGGTGAGTTGTTATCAGGAAAGCCCAACTGGACGAGCTTCTTACTGCTCGGTAAACCCTCACTGACTAATGAAGAACAAGCTTTCCTTGATGGTCCTGTGGAAGAGCTTTGCCAGATGATTGATGACTGGCAGATCAATTTTCAGGATCGGGATATACCCGACGAAGTATGGAGCTTTCTGAAAGAGCACAAATTTTTTGGCATGATTATTCCCAAGCGCTATGGGGGCTTAGCGTTTTCTGCCTATGCACATAGCGAGGTGATCACAAAAATCTCAACTGTTAGTATCACCGTGGCAGTTACTGTGATGGTACCGAACTCCCTCGGGCCTGGCGAGTTACTCATTAAATATGGCACCGAAAAACAATGTGATTACTATCTGCCTCGTTTGGCTGATGGCCGAGAAATCCCCTGTTTTGCATTAACCAGTCCTGAAGCAGGATCCGATGCTGCCTCCATGCTGGATAACGGCGTGGTTTGTTGGGGGCAATATAATAATGAAAAAGTTATAGGCATGCGGCTAAATTGGCATAAACGCTATATTACGCTGGGCCCAATAGCGACTCTGTTAGGCCTGGCTTTTAAATTGTATGACCCGGATCATTTATTGGGCGAGCAGGAAGATTTAGGCATCACTGCCGCTTTAATTCCAACTGACACTCCGGGTGTCATTATCGGGGATCGCCACTACCCTGCTTTTCAAGGCTTTCAAAACGGCCCCAACTGGGGAGATGATGTTTTCGTGCCCTTGGATTGGATTATTGGCGGGCCAGATAACATTGGTCAGGGTTGGGTGATGCTCATGTCAGCATTGGCTGCGGGTCGCAGTATTTCTCTGCCATCTCTGAGTACTGGCGGGGCGAAACTGGCAGCCTGCGCTACTGGATCCTATGCTCGCATTCGAGAACAATTTAAATTGCCCATTGGTGAATTTGAAGGTATTCGAGAATGTTTAGCGCGAATTGCCACAACGGTTTATACCTTAGATGCTGCCCGTATCACTACAGCTCAGGCCTTAGATCAGGGTCATAACCCTACCGTGATATCTGCGATATTAAAAACACACTCTACCTACCGCTTGCGCAGTACTATTAATGATGCGATGGATGTACACGGAGGAAAAGCTATTTGCGATGGCCCGGGGAATTATTTAGGCAATATATATCGTTCCATTCCGGTAGCTATCACAGTGGAAGGAGCCAATATACTAACTCGCAGTTTAATTATTTTTGGTCAGGGCGCAATTCGTTGTCACCCCTATCTACTCAAAGAAATTGAAGCAATTAATCAAAGTGATATAGACCTCGCACGGCAAAAGTTTGATCAAGTGATCTACAAGCACATAGGGTTTATTGTGGCCACAACCTTCCGCGCCTGGTTTCACACATGGACGGCCGGATTGTTTGCCTCCAAACCAGGAAATTCAGGTAAGTTAAGTCGGTCTTATCGGCAGCTCAGTCGATATTCTGCCGTTCTAACCTTTGTTACGGAAATGTCTTTGCTGTCTATGGGGGGGGCATTAAAACGCAAAGAATATTTATCTGCCCGTTTGGGTGATATGTTGAGCGAATTATACCTTTTAAGTTGTGTCTTAAAGCGTTATGAAGATCAAGGTCGCCCTGAACAAGACCGGCCATTACTAGAATGGTGTCTACAAAGCGGGCTGCATACCTTTGAGCAGCGATTGGACGAAGTCATCAACAATTTTCCAATCCGGCCAGTTGCCTGGGCGATGAAGGTTTTCTTATTACCCATTGGCATGCAGTGCAAAGTTCCCAAAGACACATTAACTGATCAGTGCGCAGAAATATTATTACAGCAGAGCGAAAGCAGATATCGTTTAACACAGGGCGTATTTATTGGGCCAGCTGACTCTGCCTTAGGGCGTGTTGAAGATGCTTTTTCACAGATTATTGCCTGTCAATCACTGCGAGAAAAATTGCGTGATAAGGATATTAATTCTATTGATGAAGCCCTTGAAGATAACGTGATCACCGAATCAGAAGCAGAGCAGTTGCGTAACGCGGAAGCTGCGGTGAAGTTTGCTATTGGTGTTGATCATTTTAGTACTACCCATCTATCACCTGGTTCAAGCCCTGTAAAAACGGCGGAGGAAGATTGATTTCTGATTCTTACGCAGTTGATGAATAGTGGCAGTATATCCTCTAACTAAAGGAGCTTTCCGATAGTCAGATATCGTGGAGGAATGAAGCAATGTCAATGTTAAATGACCCAGCGACACAGGCAGAAAAGCATCACTCGGTTTATACAATTGATGGCAGCCGCACATCTTTTCTTAAGACTGGTGACCGTCACGTGCCCATTCCTTCTTTTACTGGAGACCCTATACAATATGCAATCAATCGCGGGCCATATGAAATGATCGAGAGTCTGATGAAGTCGTTTTCTCACACTTATAATCATGCTCGATTTACGTCTGCAGATGTGTAGCATAAATTAATAGAAAAATATGAAATAAAATGATTGATAAACCGAAGCACGTGGCATACCCAATAAAATGACACGCTATACAGAAGATATTGATGTCGCTGTAGATGAGGTTATCTCAGATGTGGGCAGCGAGCTTATTATGGCCTTACCCTTGGGGTTGGGCAAAGCTAATCATTTTGCAAATGTACTCTTTAAACGTGCTTTGTCGGATCCGGCTTTAAAGCTGCATATCGTAACGGCACTTACCCTGGAGGTTCCCGCTACAAAGGATATTCTGGGGAAACGTTTTTTAGAGCCTGTTATTGAGCGACTCTATGCTGGCTATCCCGAACTCGATTATGCAACCGTCAGGCGTCGAGGAAATTTGCCAGCTAACGTAACAGTCTCGGAGTTTTTTCTTAACTCCGGGCAGCTTTTACGTAACAAGGATGCCCAGTGTCATTATCTGAGCAGCAATTATACACATGCTATAAGAGACTTACTTGACCTTGGCACGAATGTTATTGCCCAGCAGATTGCACCACATGCAAACGTGCCGTATCAATATAGCTTGAGCTGCAACCCCGATGTGACTCTGGATCTGGTCAAAGCCAGCAAAGAAACAGGCCATAAATTATATATTGTAGGTCAAGTCAATAACCAGCTACCTTATTTGCACGGTGATGCAGAAGTTAACGAGAGTTTCTTTGATCTGATTGTTACTCAAGATAGGAAACAACCCGGCAATCATGGGGATTTTCCTCTTTTTGCCGTACCCCCTGGACCGGTAGCATTAAGCGATTACGCCATTGCCACACATGTTAGTTCTTTGATCAAGGATGGTGGTACTTTACAAATTGGAATTGGCTCCATGGGCGATGCCATCGCCTATATACTTGCACTCCGTCATCATAACAATTCATGTTATCGCCGTTTGCTCGATGGTTTATTTCACGATCATCACAGGAGTCTACGCCCTCGGTTGGAGCAGGAGGACAGCACATTTCAGCAGGGGCTCTACGCTAACACTGAAATGTTTGTGGAGGGTTTACTTTACCTACGACTGAATAATGTACTTACTCGCAGAGTCTATCCAGATACAGAGGTTCAATCATTATTGAATGATGGCCTGATACGGCCTGAAGTCAGCCCCGACGTTACCAAAACGCTTTTACAAAAAGGGCGTATCCACCTACCCTTGTCATTTGAAGATTTTAATTTCCTGCAATCCCTGCACTGTATTCCTGCCAGTGCAACCTGGCGCGAAGGCGATGTGGTGATAGATAGCGATACTATTTTAACCGCCAAAATGCAGACCGAGTCTACGATAGCCTCCTTAGGCAAAACAAGGCAAGGACAAGCACTGGGCAGTGGATCTTATTGTCACGCTGGTTTTTATATTGGCTCCCAAAACTTTTACCAGCAGTTACGTGATCTCGATAATGACTCTCGCAATGCATTGAATATGTGTTCGGTAAACTATACAAATCACCTTTATAGCCATGAGGCATTAAAACGCGCCCAACGGCAATATGCCCGCTATGTCAATACCGGCATGATGGCGACATTAACTGGCGCTGTTATCTCGGATGGTTTAAAAAACTATCAAGTGGTAAGCGGGGTCGGCGGTCAATATAATTTTGTTGCCCAGGCTCATGAGTTACAAGGCGGCCGCTCAATTATCTGCCTCCATAGTACGCGAACAGTGGCAGGCAAAACACAGTCAAATATTGTTTGGGATTATCCCCATATCACTATCCCTCGTCATTTGCGGGATATCGTGGTCACTGAATATGGTGCTGCAGATTTGAGGGGCTTATCAGATCGAGAGGTGATAGCTAAAATGCTCTGCATTACAGACTCAAGATTTCAAACTGAACTGTTAAAAAAAGCGGTAGCTTCTGGAAAAATTGAGCCAACATTTGAGGTGCCTATTGAATACCGCAGTAATTATCCCAGTGTAATATCTGCTATCTTCGAGCAAGAGTCCCTGGCTGCTCATTTACCATACTACCCAATGGGGTCAGATTTTTCACTAGAGGAAATGCGTTTGTCTGTAGCGCTAAAGGCGCTGAACCAGAAGAAGGGAAACTATAAACAACTATTTTTTTTGCTGGTTCGTGGCTTTAATTTTCGGCGCCAATCTCATTATTTATTTGAGAAAGAAATCAAAAGAATGAAATTGGATGGACGTTTCACCTTTGGTAAATATTTCTATCGATTACTACTGCTTGGAGAGTTATCGAAATCGTTAGACACTTCACGTCCACTAACAAAAACCCCTGTATGAATAACGTATGCTTTTTAAGATACTCGGGGTATTCATGCTGCTCTCAGACAATCTTCCCCTTGTTAGGCAATAATCCCCTGCGCTTTTAAGTTTTCCAGTTCGTCCCAATCAAGACCTAGTTCCATTAAGTAAGTCTCAGTGTGTTCAGAGGCCTGAGGTGACCGGCTGCTAGTGGCTGGTTCGCCGTTAAATTGAATCGGACCGCGTACGACTTTCATCGGCTCACCGCCGTCTATGGCTTCTATATCGATCATCATATCGTTGGCCAGTGCCTGTTCATCCTCAACAAAGTCGAGAAAGCTTTGCACCGGTGCCCACTGCCCACTGTAGGTTTTCATACGCTCACACCAATGAGCAAAGGGTTTGGAGCCAAAGGCTTCTACCAGAATTTCGCTAACTGCTTGCCAATTCTCCATTAGTACTCCTACCTCGCAGAAGCGTGGATCATCCGCCAGCTCCGGGCGGTCGATATGCTCAAACAGGCTGCGGATATGCGGCCCCGGCTGCATGGTAAAGAGGTTGATGGTTCTTCCATCTGAGGTCTTGTAATAGCCGATAAAGGGGCAGTTGGGAGAGCTACCCGCTGATGGCACAGCATTTCGAGAAATTTTATTCGATAAAGAGGCCATATTGACGGCTACACCCGAGGCCCACCAGGCGGTACTCAGTAGCGACACATCGACCTCCAGTGCCTCACCGGTTTGCGCGCGATGGAACAAGGCCGATGAAATACCGGCGACAACATTCATCCCCGCCATGGAATCACCAAAACCGCCAACGCCTTGCATTAAGGGCATATCAAACTCCTCGGGTGTCATAGCATAGGCAATGCCGCTACGGGACCAAAAGGAAGTGAAGTCGAAGCCGCCCATATCCCGCTCGGCGCCCTTTTCACCATTTGCTGAGCCGCGTACATAAATAATATTCGGGTTGGCCGCGCGAATATGCTCCACATCGATCTGTAATTTCTGTCTAGCTGAAGGCAGGTAATTGGTGAGGAATACGTCGGCATTTTTTGCCATTTCGAGGATCAGCTTTTGCCCCTCAGGCGTTGAAATATCGATACCTACACTGCGCTTACCGCGGTTGGCATGCTCCAGTAAGGGATTTCGATCCGGGTTCACTGCAAGCCCGCTGGCTCTGGCCAACCCACGCTGGGCATCACCACGTACTGGATGTTCCACTTTAATAACATCGGCACCCCACTCCGCCAGAATCGCACCGGCTGTTGGGATAAATAAATACTGGGCAACTTCCAGTACTCGAATTCCTTTCATTATTTTTGTCATAGGGTTTCTCTGTAATTAAATAGTACTCTTAAAACCGTGCGCACAAGCAGGTGATCACTTTACATCATATGACAGGGCCTCCACAGTGTCTGTGCACCGGAAAGGTGATATTGCAATCAAGTGTTAATCTTTCTAAAAAATGGCTCAGATAGTCCATCCGATGCTTAGTAGTGGTGATAGCAATAGCCCGATACTCGGTAGAGACGATCAGTCATAAGTTATGGCTCCCTGATCATGGAACTAGGGTTTTTTCGATACCTATAATTAAAGTGAATACATATCACTTGGTGAAGAGGAGAAGTACATGTCTGAAGAGCGTTCCGCAGAGGGTAATGTAGCCAGTGCCAATGATGCATCCCGTTACTGGCTGAAAGAAGGTTGGGCACCGGGCGGTTATGTCCGAGAGGTGGATTATAAGGCTAATTCCAGAGGGGTTGATCCACTTTTTGAAGGGATCAAAATCGTCGACTGCGACACCCATTTTACTGAGCCGCCTGACCTGTGGACGGCTAACGCCCCGGCTGGTATGAAAGATAAAATGCCACATGTTAAACGCATTGAAGGTGCTGATCAGTGGTTTGTTGGTGATAAGCATTTTGGTTCTCTGGGTGGCAATGTTATTGGCAAGGATCACAATAAATTACTGGGTCGTCTGGCTTATCGTACCTATGATGAAATCGATCCAGGTTCCTATCTGGTGGAACCCCGTCTACAGGCCATGGATGATATGGGGGTTTGGGCGCAAGTTTGCTTTCACAATGGTGGTGTGACTCAGGCTGGTTCATTACTAGCACTGGGCGATGAAAAGCTGGCATTAAGTATTATTCAGATTTTTAACGACGCTTGTGCCGATCGTATGAAGGCCTCTAATGGTCGTATCAACTGTATGGCATCACTACCCTACTGGGATAAAGACCTGATGCTAACGGAATTAAAAAGGCTTATAGATCTTGGCGTTAAAGGTGTGGTTATGCCAGATAGGCCTGAACGTGTTTCCTCTGGCTTTATTGGGCCGGATGGCAACGTAGCCCCTTTTTGGGAAGAAGCACTCGATATTTGCAACTCAACAGGGACACCACTGACTTTTCACCTCAATACGGCACTCGATGCGGATTCAGCCATATGGGATAACCTGGGCTTTGACCAGAGGCTTCCGATCCATGCCATGCTTCACCATATGGGTACTTGTGCCACCATGTCCAACTTTATGGTGTCGGGTATTTTGGATAAATATACCGATCTAAAAATTGGTCTGATCGAAAGCGGTTCCGGCTGGGTACCCTTTGTCCTCGAAGCAATGGAACATCAGCTTGATGAATTCCGCACAGCAGAAAACCGGGGACTACAGCTCAAACCCAAAGAATATTTCAAGAAACATTTCTGGACGACATTTTGGTTTGAGGACTATGCCATTAAACATATGCTGGATGAAATTGGATTTGATCGGGTGATGTTCGAGACGGATTATCCCCATCCAACTTCACTCTATCCTGGCGTGCAGGATAAATTAGTCGAGGTGATGGGGTCTTATTCGAAAGAAACTCGCAAGCGCATTCTTCAGGACAATGCATCTGAATTATTTAACCTGAGGTTCTAGGCTATAAGCTCTTAAAGATTTACAGGGGGCCTGCTTTAGAAATGCGCAAATTGTTGCGCGGGTCGTGGGCCGCTCCGTCAGCTGAGTTGAGCCTGTTTAGTCACTGCGGGGTATTATGGCCGCGCCCCCTGCTCTTTGCTTTGATGAAATATTATTCAGATAACACACCGCGCTGGGCACACACAGCAGCAAAATGTAAAATGCAGCCCGAAACTTACAGTAATGAGGAACAAACATGGATATTTCACAAGGGTCAGTACTGATCACTGGTGGGGCTGGTGGTTTTGGCGGCACAACCGCAAGAAGGTTGGCGGCATTGGGAGCAAAGGTGGTGCTTGCCGATGTGGCCGATGAGCGCGGTCAGGCATTGGCCGAAGAACTGGGCAATGGTGCGACCTATGTACACACCGATATTATGAATGAAGACTCCATTGTGACAGCGGTAGAAACAGCGGTTTCACTGGCTCCGCTCCGAGCTGTGGTTGTTGCTCACGGAGGGCCGCCGCCACCGGACAAAGGTGGGCGTACGATTGGTCGCGATGGCAGCCGGGTTAGCATGGCCCACTTTAACCATATGATCAGCGTGTTTCTCAACAGCGCTTATTGCGTCAGTTCAGTGGCAGCCGAAGCAATGGCAAAGAATGAGCCTCTGGCCTCCGGTCAACGAGGTGTGATTATCAATACCGCTTCGATAGCCGGCTTTGAAGGTCAGCCCGGCCAAGTACCCTACGGTGCTGCCAAGGGCGGCATTATTGCTATGGCACTCAATCTTGCCCGTGATCTTGCACCTATCGGTATTCGTTCAATGGCAATCGCTCCTGGCACCTTCTTAACCCATGCCTATGAGCGTATGGGTAATGATAAGGCTCAGGAAATGTTTGGCCCGATGGTACTGAACCCCAAGCGTATGGGTGAGCCTGACGAATATGCCATGCTGGCACAGCAGGTAGTCGAGAATGACTTTCTCAATGGTACGACTATTCGTATTGATGGCGGCCAACGCTTTACACCCTAAGTATTGCTCTTAGGTCATTTTACTCTGCTGTATTAATGCCCCATTCATCTATTTGAAATGGGGCATTACCTCCTTCGCGAATAATCTGAGCTCTTTGATTTGTTGATCTGGGTCGGGCACACCGGTTGGCGTGATAAATAGATACTCCGGGTTTATAATTGCCTCAATTCGCTTAAGCTCATTGATACAGTCATCGGGTGTACCCACAACTACCCTGTTAGGCGCAAACTCATCCAGAGTGACTTCCTTACCGCCAAACATCACCTCATTAGATAGCTCATCTCGATCAGCCTTGGAACCGAGGTCCTCATAGCTCTGCCACACTTTGATGATATTAGCCAAAAAATTGGGATCCAGCTGCTCTCGTGTGGGTGCAATATGTACATCCCGCATCAAACACAGCGTTGAGGGTCGTCCATGTTTTGCAGCGAGTGATTTATAACGACTCACTTTAGCCTCAAGCTCCAGAATATGCTCAGCGAAGCTGATTTCCCAACCATCGCCGAGCCTGGCAGCACGCAGCATAGCTGGTTCGCTAACAGCGCCTACCCAAAGCGGGGTGTGAGTGCCAGGCAAGGGTGGCGGTGTGACTTTAATCTTCTCGAGATTAAAGTGTTTTCCACTATAGGTAAATTCCTCCCCTGTCATAGCTATTCGAAGTATTTCCAGACACTCCTCCATTCGTTTGGCGCGTGATTTAAAATGCCAGCCAACATTCTCAAATTCGTTTGGCTTGTAACCGATACCTGCACCGAGAATAAAGCGGTTATTGGAAAACTCCTGCAGTGTATTGATCTCTTCAGCTAGTTCGACCGGATGATGTGCGGGCACTAACATAATATTAGTCGCAAATTGCATGGTGCTGGTATGTGCTATCAATGGTGCCAGCATCAGCAAGGGTGCCGAAGGTTCACTGGCAGTATCGCCACCAAAGGCGGTGGTATCGGAGAACCGGTGGTGGCCACACCAACCCAGGTCATAGCCCAGGACTTCCATCTCCTGAATGTAATTAATCAGTTTTCGGTAGGGGCTGGAAGAGGAGCGATCAATTAATTTTCGATTAATGATGACACCAAATTTCATAACAACCTCATTTTATTTTAATCGAAGTGATATGCATTAAATTCTGATTTGGCTAGGCATCGACAAAGGGAATCACGCCATCTGCATACTTGATATCGCCTAAGACTATATTGGTATTAATCGCTTCGCCTGCCATCCGTTCCCATAGTTCAATTTTATCGTGCCAGGGAGAATCGGGGTGATCATCCATTAAAGGCCCCACCTCAATCCCAATTTTGGCGAGGCGTGCTTTGTGCTCCTCTAAACCTTTAACCCCAAAGACAACTGAGGAAACTCCCTCCCCTTTTGCCTCAAGTTCACTCCAAAGCCATTGGTTGAAGTCGGTCCGATCCTCCATGGGTGCTACGACCTCCAAACCTGCCTCCCAGCTAATACACATGGTGAAGCCCATATCTTTACGTGTAAATCGTGTCAACGTGGCACCGGTTAACTTCTCCAACTGTGCGATATTGATATCGAGATTTTCGGGTCGTGAAATCCAGGCCACATGGTCAACATGATTGATGAATTTTTTCATGTCTCTCTCCTTTGGATTTTTCTTATTGATGTAAATTATTTTTATTAAAGCCAATAGTTTGGCTAGGCCGCATCAAAGACAATAGGGAATTCCAGTGGCCCCCATACTCCAGGAAATAAGCGCCAAACTATATCGCCATCATGCTGTGGGTTTTTTAACCGTTTCGCCATCAGATGTAGGCCTTCGACAATCTGGAGTTTGGCAATAAACTGGCCCAGGCAAATATGCATCCCGCGACCAAATACCGTATGCCGCTTGCCGTTTTTCCGGCCCGGAATAAATTCCATAGGACTGTCATAAGGCCCAGAGTAACGACCAACAATACCCAGTGGAAAAATCAACATGGTACCAACAGGAAAGCTTACACCACGATATTCAAATTCTTCGGCGACATTACGATAACTGGTGGGGACACCAGAGTGACGCATCGCCTCGTCGGTCACCTGTTCGCAAAAGTTACGGTCCACCGCACATCGCTCCCACATTTCAGGGCGATCGATCATAAAGTTCATAATATGACCAAGTTGATTTTTTGAGGTGTCGTAACCTCCGGCAAACATAAACAGGATAAGGTCTAACACTTCATTGTGTGAAAGCGTACCGGCTTCTTCGGCCTCCACTAATACACCGAGAATATCTGAGTCGTCCGCTTCGTCCTGTTCACGTCGCTTGGCCATTAAGTCATCAGCAAAGTCCCACAAGCCATTAAAGGCTTTGTTTATTTCTGGAAATAGTTCGCGGTTAAGCGAAAAACTTTGCCCCAGCATTTCAAGCCAATATTTAACGTCCTCAATATGTTCGCGTGGAATCCCCAGTAAACCAAACATAACGGCAACGGGAAAGCGCGAGGCAAAGTCTTCAAAGTCAAAACGGCCTTTAGGCGCCCAGCTATCCAGCAGGCTTGTCACTACTTCCTGAATACGCTGCTTGTGACTGTTGGCCGCTCGTGGGGTAAAAGCCCGGTTGACTGCAGAGCGAATACGCATATGGGATTCACCATCCTGGGCAATCAGGCACTCATGCTGAAAGCGAGCCCAGTTAGTTCCTTCGCCACCCATTATTTCAATGACATGGTTGGCGGGAGTTTTTAATAATTTATCCATCCGCAACAAGTCATCAACTGCTTCCTGATCGGTGATCAATACGCCAAAATCACTGGTGGCTAACCAATTATGTTTTTTAAAGGCTGCCAACATGTGTGGGTTCGGATTATTGGCAAATAATTGTTCGCCTATGGGGAGGTGATAGAGGTTGAGGTCGGTCACACGTTGCATACAATGCTCTTATTGGTTTTTTAACAAATGGCTTTTTATTTAAGGGTTTTCAATAAAGAACCGTGGCAATTCACGAATTTCCTGTAATTTAATAAACTGGTTTCGACCTTAACCAACTGCTCCACCATTCACACCCAGTAATTGGGCGGTGACATAACCTGCATCTTCCGAGGCAAAATAAGCACAGGCAGCTGCAATCTCTTCCGGGCGACCTAAGCGCTTTATTGGATAACGTCCATAAATTTCCTCCGGTTTTATCAGGTCACCACTTTCCAGCGCCTTTCTTGACATTGGTGTATCGATAAAACCCGGGGATACTGAATTGACGGTAATTCCCTTTGGTCCAAACTCAGCCGCCATTGATCGAGTCAAAGAAATAATCCCGCCCTTACTGGCATAGTAATGGCTCATATACCCTTCAACTAACTGGGCACCATAGGCTGCGATATTAATAATACGTCCCCAGCCAGCGGCTTCCATATCGGGTAATACCGCCTGCGCCATAAAGAAAATACCTTTCAGGTTAACCGCAAACATGCGGTCCAGATCATCTTCTTCCAGTTCATTAAAGGGAGCAAAACCCTCTAGCGCCGCATTATTGACTAGCACGGTTACTGGTCCAATTTCACTACGAAGTCTATGTACTTCCGATTCAACCTGAGCCTTGTCAGCAATATTGGCTGTCAGGGCTAAAGCTGTCCCATCTGCCTGCTGAATTTTATTAGCGACGCGTTGTGCCGCCTCACTATGTATATCCAGTACGCCCACAGCCATGCCATCGGCGGCAAACCGTGTCGCAGTGGCTTCGCCAATGCCAGACCCGCCACCCGTCACAATCACAACTTTCTTCCTGCTTGTATTAGTCATTTAATGTGTCTTTAACCATTAAAATTTCAATTTGCCAGTACAGTGATATTTTCTCGCTTCAGTTCATTGCCATTGTTATAGCATCGTACTGCCACCATCAACGCCAAGTGTCTGACCTGTCACATAATTGGATTCGTCACTGGCCAGGAACAAGGCAGAAGGGGCGATATCGGCTGGCTCACCGAATCTGGCCATAGCCACTTTAGCCAGCTCGTCTTCATAGGTGCCGCTATCTTCGAGGTACCAAAGAGCTTTCGGAGACATGGCAGAGGGCAAAATAGTATTGCAGCGAATGCCATCGGGCCCCCATTCCTTTGCAGCAGTTTTCGTTAAGGTGCGAATAGCCTCTTTACTGGCGGCATAAGCGAGAAAACCCTTTTCACAACGTATACCAAAACTGGACCCCATATTGATGATCGAGCCACCGCCCTGCTTCACCATATGCGGATAACACTGTTGCATCAGTTGCAGTGAGCCAAAGAAGGCTGACTGAAAATCTACTTTACAGTGCTCTTCCATTTTGGGATCGTTCAGTGGCAGGTAATCAGTAAAGGTGTGGGCATTATTGACCAGAACATCAATCCGTCCCCAGCTTGAGTGTGCCAGCTCTACGGTTTTCTCGGAGTCTTTCTGATCTCCGGCTAATGCTTGAAGGGATAGCACAGTACCACCGGCAGATTTAATGTTTTCGGCAATATCCTCCAGCTTGTTAAGGGTTCTTCCGGTGATTAACACTTTGGCACCCTCTTTAGCATAAGTTTCGGCGATAGCCGCACCAATACCCTGCCCCGCGCCAGTAATAATGGCGACTTTTCCCTCTAGGCGCTTTCCTGTCTCTCTCATTATTATTCTCCTGTTGTAGCATTCGTTATTGTTGGCAGTTTTAAAAATTACATAGTAAATGTAAGATTTAAGTTTCAGCCCAACTTAAACTTAGCGGATTGAATCAGCACACCGGCCACCTTGGAGCGACCACGATAAAGACAAGAACCGCCAGATAAAGGTTTACCGTCTTTCAGGTTTTGGCCGCCATCCGTTGGCACGATGTTAATATAAAAGTCACACCCATCATGCCCGCCAAACCGAACCTGTGTGGTGCAACCCTTTGGTGTGTCTATCGGGGGTAGCTCGTCTCCCTCCGGGGTGACCTGAGTCAGTTTGCCGGGTGATCGAAAACCGGTAATCCAGATATTTCCCTCAATATCCAGCGCCATACCATCACAGTCATCTTTGGCCAGTAGTTCCCGACGGTTTGACAGTGTCAAGTCGTCGTTTACATCCCAAGCCCAGGAGGTATTAAAGGTATCACTGCAATAAAATTTATTACGCTGAGCGTCATAGGCAATCCCATTTGAAAAGGTAATGCCTTCATCAAGTTTGATCACTTGGCGGTCTACGGTTAATCGATAGATAGCTGTCGGACGAGGATCTTTGGCTTCAATAATCATTTCAATATCATTGGTACCAAAAAAGATACCGCCTGTACCGTCTGGCCACATTTCGTTGATGCCATTAATGGGCTTCCCTTCCAGCTCACTCAGCAGCCAGCCGGATTTACCCGTGTCGGGGTTATTCCACATAATACCGCCCTGACCAGTGGATAAAACTGAGCCGTCATCGTTCATCATAATGCCGCCGGTCCACATACGATCCTCATTAAAGGAGCAGACTGGCTTGCCCTCCGGGGTAACGCCGTGAATACCACCACTAATGACATCGCTATACCAGATCACATTGCGCTGATGGTCAACGGAAAGTCCCTCCAGATAAACGCCCTCCGCAATATTTTTATACTCGCCTACAGCCAAGTTGCTCATTTCTATATCCACCTCAATTTTATCTTTTATATCGATGTTCGTCAGAATGTCAGCAGACTATTTGAATGTCAAGGAATGCGTATTAAGCATGAACGCTCATTAATATATTCATCTAGAGTTTGGTGTTGATGGTAAAGAAGAAAGTTACTATTTCTAGCAGTGGAAAAGAAAAAGCGCCCATCGGTACTCAATGAACTTTCCTGGTCATCAGCGGAGTTAATGTCAAAGCCAAAGTGCAAGCGGTAAACAATAATGGGGGTTTAAACATAAGTCGTACTCCTTCTTTGCTTGCTTGCACTCAGTTAGCGATTCAATACAGGGGTTTATTTCCCCTTTATCAAAAAATATTACTTCTTTACTCTCCCGGTCTGCCACATGGCCGTAGCTCCGCCATCCACCAGAATATCAATACCATTTACAAAGCTGGCCTCATCCGAGGCTAAAAACCTGATCACAGCGATAATTTCCAGCACTGTCCCCTGCCGTTTTAAAGGAATTTCTCTAATTGCCTTATCTTCCCGCGTCCCGAGTTTTTTCTTACCGCTTCCATCATAAATCGGTGCTTTTTCTCCACCAGTTCTACCCATAGTTGAGTCAATCAAACCGGGGGATATGGACAGTGCTCGTACGGCCTTATCGCCCAATTCAACGGCCATCTGTTGGGCAAGACGATTAACCCCCTGTTTAGACATAAAATACGCATTAAAAAAATCCGGCTCACTACCGAATTCAGCGGCGAGCTTGTCATAAAAGTTATTCTGAAAAGGATCATCCAGCAAAGTAAGTAGCTTGGGGTTTTTAGGACAAAACTGGCTACCTGCTGAGGAAACCAATAGGGCAACACCACCTTGAATAAAATGCGGGGTAACCATTCGCACCACTCGATGTGCTCCGAGTAAATTAATATCCACAATGGTTTTCCAATCCAGGCTCGAATTAGCCACTGCCGCAACATGGACAAGCACTCGGACACCAGAGGTTTTTGCAAGCCTCTCGCTTAGCTGCTGAATCTGTACTTCGTCAGTAATATCACACACTTGACCGTCTACCTGATAACCTTCTGAACGTAGCTGGTCGATGGATTCTTTTAAACGGACTTGGTCAATATCCACCAATAACAATGGGGCTCTTACAGCGAGTACCCGAGCACAGCCCATACCCATATCGCCACAGCCAATAATAAGTATCATTGGTCCTTGTGAGTAATAAGCAGTTGTAAGGTGACTATCAGACATTGAAGATCATTCCTGAATTTGTATGATTGAAAAGTTTCTAAGGGTACTAAATAACTGACAAGAGTGTTATTTATGAAGAACATTAGGCACTTAGCTTACATGCCTAATCCCATAACCCTAAACCATGGTTTTAATTAATTATATTTCACTACAGTACCGTATAGTTGCGATGGAAGAACATAGTCGTTTACTATCATTTTTATAATGATAAAAAACCTAGAGGCTACCGTGAACGCTTACAACACAGTAAATTCCGATCCTGCTCACATGTTAATTCCCCCCCCAAGCCCGGGTACGATACGGGCCGGTTTTTTCTGGGGCTTGGATAAGCTTATATCAGAGCGGGGTGGAAAACCTTACGAAATCCTGGCAAGAAAAGGTCTGGATCGGCGAATTTTTGAAGATCCAGATAATACGCTGGACTGTATCTCCTATCTTGATCTTCTTGAGTACTGTAGTGAAGTACTCAATGACCCCCTATTTGGTATGCATTTAGCAGACTATCAAACGCCTACCGTCTTTGGCTGCGTGGTCTCTCTGGCTCAAGCAGCACCGACCCTGCGGGTAGCACTGCAATGTCTTATCGATTTTATCCCGGTTTCAGCGTCTCCAGAATGTGAATTTAAAGTCGTCAATGCTAAAAATGGTTTGAAGGAATTTCAATGGCAATCGGATGTTGGCATGGGGCAAGGCATTCAACCCTACACCCATGGTCTGGTAATTATTTGCAAAACGCTACAGCTGATTGGGGTAAATAATTTACGCCCTGTTTATGCCAACCTTACTCTCCCCTTGGATCAATCAATAATTAAAGCACTGTCTCACACAATGGGTTGTAAAGTGAATGGTAAAGCTGATTATAACGCCATTGGATTTTCGGTTAAGGATATGGATAGCCCCCTACCCGGCTCTAACCGCTTATTATTTAACATTCTGGTGAAAGGGCTTTCTGAGCAAAGGCTTAGTTCAAGTGGTGATTTTTCTGAACGCGTGCGTTCCTGCATTCGCCAGGCACTTACCACCGGCGAATGCAGTATGGAAAATTGTGCATCCAGACTCCGCATGTCACCGCGTACCCTGCAAAAAAAGTTGAAAATATTCGAGTACACATTTTCAGAGCTTTTGAGCGATGAGCGAACAAAGTTGGCTCAGCATTTATTGCTTTGGAGTGAGCTGAGTCTGGATCAAATTGGGTTTCAACTTGGCTTCTCTGAACAATCCAGTTTTGGCCGAGCATTTAAATCTGCAACAGGGTATACACCGAAGGCTTATCGTGCAGACAAAAAAAATAACTCCAGAACAATTACTCAATAATAGGTTTAATTAGGTGCCTTTGATGGCAGTCTATAAGCAATGACCACATCACTGAAAGTATTACCAAACACGGAATGACCACCAGCAGGAACGACCAGATATTGTTCTCCATTAACACTGTAAGTGACAGGGATTGAATTGGCTGGTGCCGGTAAATCCGATTCCCACAAAATATCACCTGAATGCAAGTCAAAAGCTCGCAAGGTATTATCTGTGGAATAACCGATAAACACTAAGCCACTTGCAGTTATCAATGGGCCGCCTGATCCGGGAGAACCCAGGTGCCAGTCAATCGGTACCGGTGATAATTCTTTGATGCTGCCAAGTGGTACTCGCCACAGTAATTTTTTCTCCACCAGATCTACGGCGTTTAACGTTGACCACGGTGGTTCCGAGCAGGGCGCGCCAAAAATAGAAAACAGTGGCTGCATTTCATAAGCGTAAGCTGATCCTGAATTTTCAAAAATCATATGCCCTACCCCTTCAAAGCTAATACCGTCAATATCTCCTACTTGGGCTCTGGGGATTAATTTAATTATCATAGGAAATTCATTAGACGGGACCACCATAATATGACTTTCTGGATCATAGGCTCCTCCACCCCAGTTGGGACCACCTCCAGCCGATGGCATTAGAATGGTCCCTTCAGCACTAGGAGGGGTATAAATTGGTCCATAACGATATTTCTCGGCCTCGCGCTTACATAGCCATTTATCTAAAGGGGTGAAACCCCATACATCATCAGGTGAAAAACCATGTTTGGCAACGGCGGGCATTCCCTCTGGAAAAGGTTGTGTGGGAGAAAGTACTTCGCCGGCAACGGAGTGATCTTGCGGCACGGGGCGTTCAACAATGGGAACTAAGGGTTCACCGGTTTCCCGGTTAAAAATAAAAATCATACCCTGTTTTGTATTCTGTACTAGTGCCGGCACCATCTGCCCATTGTGCGGATAGTCGATCAACATCGGACGTGATGCAATGTCATAATCGAACACATTATGATGAACCAGTTGATAGTGCCAGACGAGCTCTCCGGTTGAGCCTCGCAAGGCAACGACAGAACTGGTGTAGTTATTATCCCCCTCGCGTTCACCACCAAAATGATCATCGGAGGGGCTGGTAGTAGGTAGGTAAACCATATCCAGTGTTTGATCTACGGCCATAGAGTTCCAGACGTTACCATGACCAAAGTCGTCCGTTCCGTCTTTCCAACTAGTCATCGCCGGATCATTATTATCTCTGGGGATAGGGTCAAAGTCCCAGAGTTGCTCTCCTGTGCGGGCATCAAATGCTAATACCCTACCACTGGGTGGTGCCGTACGCTGGTTATCGGTAATAGCTGAACCCACCACCACTACATCGTTAACAACTGCCGGATTAGATCCCGCTGAGACTTCACCCGGTGAAATAATCGGTTTGCTCACCGGCATCTTCACAGCACCGTTTTCGCCAAAGGAAGAGCAGGGTTTACCGGATTTAGCATCAATTGCCAGTAGGCGGTAGTCACTGGTGCCCATAAAAATTCTGGAATGGCACTCACTGCCCACTTTAGATTGCTGGTCGACCCAGTTAGAAATACCGCGGCATTTCAATGTCGTAGAAGGACCTTCCTTAGCATCAAACTCCCAACGTTTTTCACCTGTAGCCGGGTCCAGTGCAATTACTCGTCGCAACGGGGTGCAAATCACCAGATTGCCTTCGATCATACTGGGGTGATCCTGAAAGGAAAATAAGCCCTGATGACCTTCAGGTGGCAAATCACCGGTATGAACTTGCCAGGCAATTTCTAGCTGGGCAACGTTGTTTTTATTGATTTGCCGCAGAGGCGAATATTTGGTGCCATGCTGATGTTGGTCTACTACTGAAAAGCCTGCCGTTGGTATATCAGCCAATACTGATACACTTTGCAAGAGGCTAAACACCAGACAAACAACTAGCTTTATATTTGTTCTTTTACTGATAGATTCAATGAGTGCTAGCATGCAAAATTCCTGTTCTTACTAATTATTTTTATTGTGTTAATTCCAGTATTAATTGCCACCTGAATAATACGTTGCGGCACCCTCGTCATTCACATCACCACCGGCAATCGTTACTCGGGCACGGTCACGAATATAGGCATGTAACTGCTTGACCTGCTCTTTTGTAAACTGATCAAATTTTGGCATGCCTGAGGCCATAAACGCACCCTGAGTAAGAACGGTATAAAGTGTATCCACATCCAGGGCTATTTTCGATTCGCGAAGATCGGGCCCAGGTGCGCCCGATGATGCAACATGGCCTCCATGGCAGCCGCCACAGTAAGAATAAAGTGCCCTGCCCGCATTGACGTCTTCAGGGTTAAGATTCAATTCAGGATCATCTAATGCATTAACCGCCCAGCTAGGTGGTGCAGTAACTGGCAATTTTGCATCACCATTCAATTTAAATGTTAGTAGTCGACGCGGCTGGGCGTTAAATTTCCAACCTGCATTCATGGTGGGGAAATTATCCGGATTTGGCGCGCCGTAACCCACCAATAGTGAGACATATTGAGTACCATCAATAGCAAAGGTCACCGGCTGGGAAATAATGCCGAGATTGGCATAAAAGCGCCACAGAGTATCACCGCTATCCGTATCATAGGCAGTAAACCAGCCATCTGCGGTGCCTTGAAAAACCAGACCACCCGCGGTAGTCATAGTGCCGCCATTCCATAACCAGTCGTGATCCACTCGCCATTTTTCTGTTTGGGTTAGGGGATCCCAGGCGATGAGTGAGCCTTTTCCATCGCGCTCATCGGCAAAGACAGGGACGCGGGTGACGCCCAGAAAAGTTTCGGGTGCCTTGGTAAAACGCACACCCAGTTGCATATAGGGAATATAACTCAAGCGAGAAGCCGGGTTGTAAGACATTGGCATCCAGTTATGGGCGCCTATCATATTGGGCCAGAGGGTGCTCTCACCATCTTCATAGCGAATATCGGGGTTTTCTACAGGCCTTCCCGTCTGCAAATCTATATGGCTGGCCCAGGTTACTTTGCCGACTTTTTCCGCAGAGATTATCTTTCCGGTTTCACGGTCAAGCACATAGAAAAAACCGTTAGTGGGCAGTTGCATGAGCACTTTGCGTTCGCGGCCGTCAATAGGAAGCGTTGCCGAAATCATATTGGCGGTGGATTTATAATCCCAGGCTTCCCGGGGATTTTGTTGATAATGCCAACGGTATTCCCCGGTATCAGCGTCCAAAGCGACGATGGAGGCCAAATAGAGGTTATCGCCCCCGCCAGGGCTACGCTTTTCCGGGTCATAGGGGCCGCTATTGCCAGTACCAATATAAACCTGGTCCAGCTCAGGATCATAGGTAAGCCCATCCCAGGGAGCACCGCCCGTGCCTGTTTTCCAGTATTCACCGTTCCAGGTTTCAGCAGCCATTTCCATAGCAGAATTACCGGCGTTTTCTTCAGGTGAGCCAGGCACCACATAAAATTTCCAGACCTGTTCGCCAGTTTCCTGATCATAAGCGGTTACATGACCACGCACACCCACATCGCCACCACCGTGACCTATCATGACTTTGCCATCAAAGGTGCGAGGTGCTCCGGTTACTGTTTTAGGCGATTCAGGTTCAACGGTCATTGTGCTCCACAACAACTCCCCGGTTATAGCATCTAAAGCTAAAAGTCGGCCATCGGTTGTCGCTGAGAAAATCTTTCCATTATCGTAGGCACAGCCGCGATTTAATGGAAAAATAAATTTCATTTTTTCGGGATTATGTTTCCAGACTTCAGCGGCATGTTTCCATGCTAGCTTACCTGTTAAAGCATTAACGGCATATATATCCGAACGGCTACCGGTAAAATAAATCATGCCATCGACAGCTATGGGAGTTGCTTCAAGCACTTGCTCACCTTCCAGATCCAGTGACCAGGCTAATCCCAATTGATCGATATTTTTCCGATTAATTTGGGCCATTGGACTATAGCCACTTTCATCGGGTCCATTGCTATGTCCGGGCCAGTTAATCGTATCAAATTCTGTCATCACAACAGCCTCATGACGTGGCATAAAGCTATCACAGGCTGTAATGAAAACGCTGAAAATGAGCAGCAAGGTTATAACTATTTTATCAAAGTTTATGAGTTTCATATTGATGACTCGATGTATTCTGCTTTTTAGTTTTAATAAATCGGTAAGCGCTTAAAGCTCGACAATAATTTTTCCGAACTGCTGATTACTTTCCAGATAGCGATGTGCTTCGACAATTTTATTAAGAGAAAACTTTTTATCGATAACCGGTTTTAAGGCCCCGCTACTGAGCCCCGCTTTAATATAATTAATCGCCTCGGCTCGCACCGCCGGGTCTGCCATTAAAAAATTCATCGCATAACCTCTAACGGTCAGGTTGTAGCCCATGGCCAACTGAATTGGAAATTGGCAACTATCACCGGCCAGAGTGCCGTATACGATGGCGATACCTCCCGGACTAAGAGCAGTCATCAATTGAGCAAGCCCTTCTCCGGCCACGGCATCAAAGATTATCCTTGCGCCCCGCCCATCGGTAATAGTCATAACAGCTTCGGCAATATTCTGTTCATCGCTAACCACAATGTGATCGGCGCCGTGAGTTTTAAGTGCACTAACTTTTGACTGTCCACGGGTAACAGCAATCGCAATGCCACCAGTGGCTTTAACGATATCAATCGCTGCAAGCCCCACAGAGGATGAAGCGGCGGTGATTATTACAACATCACCTGTCTGAATCTGACCAATCGCGATTAATCCATAGGCCGTCAGGTATTGCATCCAGCTAGCAGCCGCTTCGTCCATTGGTTGTTGATCAGGAAGTGAAATTAACTCTGACGCTGGGTACAAAATCATTTCAGCATTAGTGCCATATTGCTCCATGGATTGGCCAGGCATGGTGACTACCCTATCGCCGATAGCAACTTCAGTCACTCCTGGGCCCACGGACTCGACGAACCCAACGGCTTCATAACCAATTTTGCTGGGCCAGTCAGCTGGTCCAAATGCACCCATACGAAAATAGGTTTCTACGCGATTCAACCCAAACGCTGAAACCTTGACCCGAGCCTCACCCGTACCGGGGGCGGCAATATCTTGATCTACCACCGTTAATACGTCGCAGTTACCTGGTTCACTGACCTGAACGACTTTTGCCATGATGCTCTCCTTATTTTGTAGAGCTCAGAGAAATTGTTAGATTTTAAAGCCACCACTGGCATCAATAATCTGGGCCGTAACCCAACGGCTCAATGGGGACGCCAGAAAGTACACAATATCGGCAATTTCCTCGGGCTGACCAAAACGCCTGAGCACGGTGTTATCAATAACCTGCTTTGAGGCCTCCGGGTCTTCCATCACATGCGCATTGGTTTCGCCAGCGGTAAAGCCAGGGCTAACAGCGTTAACCGTTATGCCTCGTGGTCCTAGCTCTGCCGCTAATACACGGGTAAAGGCATCCACAGCCGCTTTCGCCATGGTATAGACAATAATGCCAGGGTCAGTAAGGCGTGATCCGGTGGAAGAAATATTTATCACGCGACCATTATCGTTCAGACTGGCATGAAGTGCTTTGACCAGAAAGAAAGCACCTCGAAGATTATTGGAAATCTGATGATCAAAATCTGCTTCGGTAACATCGAGGATTTTTGCGTAATCACCACCACCGATATTGTTAACGAGAATATCCAGGCCTTTGCTGCCTGTGCGTTCGGTTAATTCTTTCTCCAATGTAGTTGCCAGTAATTTTGCATCGGCTTCACCGCCTAGCTTGGCTTGTACGGCAAAGCCTTGCCCGCCATTGGTTTCTATGCGAGCGACAGTAGCCTCTGCCGCTTCACGGTTACCGGCATAATTAATGGCAACCAATGCACCTGCAGCGGCGAGTCGCTCTGCCATTTGCTGTCCAAGTCCACGCCCGCCGCCAGTAACCAATGCAGTTTTACCCGTAAGTTCTTTCTTGATATCCATAGCAACTCCACTACCTGATGTTATTTTCTGTAGATATTGACCCTGGTTAATTTTATTTAGCTTTCAGTGCGTTTAAAAAATCGACATTGCCAGCTCTGGCCTCCGCACTTAATGCATGGTGTTGCAGCTCTACGGTAACGCCAGGCATAGTTTGCATCACAACTGGATTACCTTCAGCACAGATACTGCGATTAATCCGTTGGGCAATTCTCCAGCCGTCGGCCGTGCGCACCAACTCATCGTCGTACCAGCCACGCACCTGAAACATATTGTCTCCCCCTTCTACTTCTCGCACAAAGCAGGCGTGTACGTAACTGATGCAGCGTCCTGTATCACCATCAATCTCGGTGCGGTGATTGCTGGTGGTATGTTGTGTGGCAAAATAGGGTTGATGGATTGCAACGAAGTCGCGCTTTAGCGATTCAAGGTCATGCCACTGCGCTGGACCGCCAAAATCAACAAAGCAATCCGTAGTAAATATGTCATCAAATAAATCGATGCGAAGGGAATCAACAGCAATCGGGTAATAATTAACCGTATTGATAATCGCTAATTCGTCAGTAGAAATCATTGCCTTATCCTTTTTTGTGAATCATGTCTTTTTTTCTGGCTCAGTGTGTAGCTGGCAAATAATCAAAGGCGATAGGGAAACCGCGTAATCCCCAGGCACCAACAAACTCTCGCCAGCCAACGTCACCTGTTAGTCGGGGATGTTTCATTCTCTGTGTCAATATATGCAACCCTTCTTCAATTTGGGCTCGAGCAATAAACTGGCCGAGACACATATGTGGACCAAGACCGAAGGGAATTGGGCCTGCATCTCGCTCTCGTTCGGGGTTGAAAATATCTGAGTTATTAAAACTTTCCGGGTCGCGATTCACTACGCTCCAGGGCACAAATAACATGGTATCTTTAGGAATAAAAATATCGCGCAAGGTGATATCTTCCAGTAACACACGTGGAGATGAAGCAATGCCATGATAGCGCAGTGTTTCGTTCACCACTTTGCGACAAAACTCAAGATCATCTGCGCAGCGTTCATAAATATCCTGACGCTCAATCAACAAATACAGAATCAGCGATAGTAAATTTTTAGAAGTGTCATAACCGCCTACAAACACAAAGACCAGCAAATTGAATAACTCGCTTTCACTCAGTCCACCCTCATCATAAATGGTCAGCAAGCGATCCAGAAGATCAGGCTCCGAACTTATTCTCGTTGCTATCCGTCGCTCAGCTACCAACTCACGAACAAATCTATCCATAAACTGAAAAGCCTGTTGAAATTTGGGAACATAGCTGGCTTCAAAACTGCCCCCCAAGCCCAGAATCTCAAGTGATGATCGCAGAGCAGGCACAACGTCCGGTGAGGCTCCGACAATGCGACACATCACAGAAACAGGAAAATGCGAGGCAAAAAACTCAAAATCAAAGGCCTCCTTTGGCCCCCATTCATCAAGCAGCGTAGACATTTGATCACGCATAATATGACGATGTTGGTTAGCAGCTCGGGGGGTAAATGCAGGAGCGACCGCATCACGTAGACGTTTGTGTAAGTCACCGGTTTGGTTCTGGATGGCATTCTTGATAAATTCACCCCAGGGCGTACCAGTTGCACCTAACATATCGACAGCGCTGCCATAGCCAACACACATCACATCATCGTAGGTCATCAAATCCCGTACAGCAGTATATTGGGTTAACACATAGGCGAAGGAACACTTGGCCAGCCAGGGGTGCTGAATACGTGCCTCGGTAAAATAAGGAAAGGGATCAGCCTGAAAGGCTTTATCCTCAAAGGGGATAAAGGGAAGCTCTAAGTTGCTAATTGTCTGCATGCCCACCCCGAGTGATTATTATTCAGCCACATATAAACTATTTGTATAAACCATATAAATTATGGGCTGTTGATAAATGGATCACTTAGTTTACGTCTGAAACCAATGAATCTCGCGACATTCAGCGCACTACTATTAACAAATCCCGTATCTGAGCATGCTTAGATAAAGATCAAATATTTAGACAGCCGCGACGTTAACGGGGCTAAATGATAACGGTAGCGTTTGCAGGCCCCAGGCCCCGATAAAGGGGCGCCAGGTAATCTCACCAGCCAGTTCAGGCCTGGCCATACGCTGAGCAATCAGATGAATCCCCTCTTCCAGTTGCGCCAGCGCTATAAACTGACCCAGGCAAAAGCGTTTACCGCGACCAAAAGCAATGCTGCGGGGAGCTTGTTCACGCTCGGGGTTAAATGCCATCGGCTGAGAAAATGCTGCAGGGTCACGCCCCGTCAAGGGCAGCGCAAAGCATAGAAAAGTACCTTTGGGGAACTTTATGCCGTCATATACCAGATCTTCATACAGTGTGCGGCAGGGGCTTACCACCGTAGAGTGACGAATGGCTTCCGCGACAACTTTCTTACAGTAGCTTTTATCCTCAGCACAACGCTGGTATATATCCGGGTATTCCAACAGGATGTACATCATCATGGTTAAAGCATTTTTGGAGGTGTCATAGCCTGATAGCAATAGAACAATCAGCAGGTATCTCAGCTCACGTTCGTCCAGACCGCCATCGTTTTTTGATTGGATTAAAGCATCCAATAATGCGTTTTCATCCTGTGATGGTTGTTTCTCTCGCTCCAGTACGGCCGTATCGGCAAAATTCCACAGTACGTTATAGGCATCTAAAACCTTGGGCAGTAAACCAGGGCTTCGACTATAGGCAGCAACCTGGGTTTCCAGTGCGTCTCTTAGCGTATCGATTTTTTCAGTGGACATGCCCAGCAGCCCGCACATGACAGAGATCGGAAAATTGGCGGCAAATTCGGCAAAATCAAACGCCCCCGTTGGTGTCCAGTGATCCAGTAACTCCGCGATTAACCGCTGCATTAATTGGCGGGCCTGGTTGGCACTTTTTGGGGTAAAGGCTGGTGCGACTGAGGCCCGAAGACGGTCATGTTTTTCGCCTTCGACAGATGGCAAGATCTCTTCCATGAACCGTGCCCAGTCGGTACCCTCTGCACCGTAGAACTCAACAATACTACCGAAATGTGGCGTCATTTTATCATCCATATAAAGCAGATCCTTGGCCGCCTGATAGCCATGGATAACGTAACCCATAGAAAATTTGGCTAACCAGGGATGTTCTTCGCGTGCCACCTCGACAAAGGGCATGGGATTCGATTCGAATTCATGCTGTTGTACAGGTAATTCCGGTAATGATAGTTCGCTAACCGTTTGCATAAATTTTCCTATGTGCAGCGCCTCTGAAACCCTGAGGGGCTAAAATTAATGAGTGAACCGAATTATATGGTGGATATACTCCAGAAATTTAGCCTAAAAATCTCGGCATTTTGCGTACACCTATCAGCTTTTATTCAATTTAATAATAGCGATTAATTGTACTGATAGTCGGCACAGCAAAGAGTGGGAATGCGCCCTATTGCAGGCAACATCAAAATGATCATGGTCTCTGCCAAATGCCGACAAGCCCTCAACACCCGTTCTTTAAATTAATCGATCAATCAGCTACGGCAAAACTGATTGTAGCTTTGAATATATCGGTATTGAGATTTGTCTGGTGATGCTCTAGCTCCAGACTGGTGCCGTGTAGGCTGGCAATCCGCTGCACAATTGACAACCCCAGGCCAAGTCCAGGCCTAGCGCTGCCCGCAGGCCTAAAGAAGCGATCGGACAGGCGCTGGAACTCCTGCGGAGGAATGGATTCACAGTCATTACTTATCGCTAATGTTAGTTTGTTAGCTGTTACTTTAAGTGAGATTTCAATCACTCCGGGTGTTATCGAATGATGGATGGCATTGAGTAGCAGATTATTAAGCATTATTTTTAACCATTCAGCATTACCACTTACCCAGACCAACTCTTCACAGTTGTTCAAATTAATTGTTATTCCGTGATCAACCGCTATGGCTCCGTGTTCCGCTAACACTTCTATCAGTAATTGATTAAAGGCTATTCGCTCTCGATGAAAGTCCTGGTCCGGATCTAATCTGGCAAGCGTTAATAATTGCTGTACGGTATCTGTCGCACGGCTAACTCGCAGATAAATTCGTTGCAGCATTTCTAGTATTTCGGGATCATCAATGTGGCGCTGGTAACGCTGCACTTCTGCTTTGATCGCCGATAGGGGTGTTTGCAATTCGTGGGCAGCATTTGAAGTAAAGCGCTGTTCACTACTAAGCGCACGGGCCAGCCTGTCCAGTAAAGTATTTAAGGAGGTTACTACCGGTGCTAATTCAGCGGGTACATTATGCAAATCAATAGATTCAAGGGCTTGCGGTTTTCGCAGGGCGATACTGCCTGCAAGATTATTAAGGGGCTTTAAACCACGTTTTATACCCCACAGTAATATGAGAATAAACACCGGGAGGATAATAGCCAATGGTAGCAGGCTGCGCCAAAGTGTCACGTTGCTGAAGCTTTCGGCGTATTGCATATTGATCCCAACCGCTAACCACACACGCTCATTAGGATCGTAGCGGTAAAGTATTCTCCAGTTTGAGTGTTGATCTGCCTCTTCCAGCTCTATGGTTTTAAAGCCTGGTGTAATGGCCCTGGGGAATCGCGGCGTATGTTCACCGATAATAATTTGTCTTCTTCCAAACCACATATTAGAACCTTGTTCGATACCTCGACTTCCAAAATTAGTCATTCGAATAAAGTCCGGATTGTTTTCTATAGGATTTGAAAAGCTTTCAAAATAGCGTGCAATGTCGCGATTAGAAATAATTACACGAGCGGTGTGGTGCGCCATATCCATATAATGGGTCAGCTGGCGATCAATCTGCTGATAAATTAACTGTTGAGAAACCAGGGCTGTAATCACCATAGCTAAAATCCAGGTGATCAGAATTAGACCTGTCAGAATTAAGGTTAGTCGGCGCCGTAGAGAATAGACAGGCATTATATTAAGCGATAACCCACGCCACGCATGGTTTCTATCCGTTCATGACCAAAACGCTTACGCAATTTTGAGATATAAACCTCCACAGTATTAGATTCAACCTCTTCATCCCAGTTACTGGTACTTTCTAATAGTCGCGCTTTAGTAATGAATCGTCCCCGGTTACGCAGCAGTATTTCCAATACAGCAAATTCTTTTGCGGTGACGCCGGCTATTTCTTCACCCTTAAAAATAACCAGCCTGTTAACAAGGTCAACTTCCAGGTCACCCGCGCTGATTTTAGGCGATTTATTGCCTGACCGACGTAACAAGGAACGCATTCGTGCAAACAGTTCATCCATGTCAAAGGGTTTGGTGAGGTAATCATCAGCACCGGCATCAAGCCCAGCCACCTTGTCATGGAGGGCGTCGCAGGCGGTTAACAATAAAACGGGGGTATTGATACCTTGGGCGCGGACTGTTTTTAGTATTTCTGTACCTGTTTTACCGGGTAGGCGTTGATCCAGAACTAGCAAATCATAGGCGTTGGTTTTTAAGGCGGTGAAGACCTTTCCGCCTTCCTTCAACCAGTCCACTGCATATCCTTCGGCAGCAATGGAAGTCTTTATCGAATCACCTAGCAAATGATCGTCTTCTACCAGTAATACTCTCATTGCATTATTCACACAAATATAAAGGGCTGGAAACAGGCCAGAAAAAGCTTATTTACAACTTATTAGAATAAACCTTTAAGCAGTTAAAATCAGTACCTGGCAGTAGTGACATTGCGAAACGAGTAAGCCTGGAATATTTTCCGTAGCTTCTAACGACATGCTACTCCAGCGTTCAACTGATAAACCCATTGCTTGCTCCAAGTTAGGCTTACACAGCTTATCTGATAAGCATTACCTGCCAGATGGAAACCTGTGCAAATTTACCGCCGCCAATTCCAGCGATCGTCACAGCAATACCCTACAGCACAAATTAAAGGTGATTAAACGCCATCAAGCTTAAGTGAACCTTAATTAATCACTTGAGCCGCTCAAAAACGGTTAATAAACCAGCCCTGTGGATGCAGAGTAGGCCTACATATCCGTGGCCATATCGCCAGGTATGGCTGTGGTGGCTGGAATGGGTGCGGCAGCTCGACCGGGTTGCGCGGCGATAGGATTACAGTTTTTGATAGTCACTTTGCCCTGCAGCATATTACCCTTGGAGTATTCGTTAAAGTGGCAGGTATTGGTTTCAGGGTCGTAGTTCTCCACCCAAAGATTGTCATCCTTCCAGGTGGCAGCAATATGATGCTGGCCCTCAGGTACATTGATCGCCATGACCCCGCCGTAGCGTTTCACAAAGAGCTGTTCAAAATGGAAGTAATAAGCAAGGGTTCCAATCAAAAACACCGCCACAGAGCCTATTAAGGCGGGCTTCCATTGATTCATCTTGCCGAATAACACTAATACCGCCATAGCAATGGCAATAACAATAAACCAGTAGAAATACGTAATCATTGGACGCTCCTTATTACACAGTCGAGTATTAACCAGTAGTTCTAAAAGTATAAGGTAACGTAGTTCGTAGACGATGTCATGATGAGGACGTTAATTCTAAAGATGCATTCCGTGTACAGGATCTGATGCATATGTCCAATGGGCTTTTATTTTTTCCTCAAGGGTATTTACGCTATAGGGCTTATAGATTACATCATTCATACCTGCTTCCAGGCATCGATCATTTTCATAGGACATGGCATTCGCTGTGAGGGCAATGATGGAAACTGGCGAAATTTTCTCCTGCTTTTCGGTTTCACGAATTTTGACAGCCAATTGATATCCATCCATAACCGGCATTTGGCAATCGGTTATCACCAGGCTGTAGTCGCCTCTTAACCACGCGGAATAACCCTGCTCACCATCTTCAGCAAAGTCAGCTTTGTAGCCCAGAACTCCAATTTGTTTTTTTAACACAACCTGGTTAACCGGGTTATCTTCGACAATCAGAATCTTATTATTTGTGGTTGACGTGGTGTCATTAGGTAAAACGTTGGAATGAACGGCAATGGGCTGTTTGAGTTGGTGTTTAAAGCTCATTGGATGTAAATCTTTGGAATCAATTCTGGTCACAGGCTGTGTATAGGTAAATACACTGCCAATATTTAATCCGCTTTCAAGGTCAATGGTCCCCTGCATTAACTCGGCCATTCGTAAACTGATGGCCAAGCCCAGACCCGTACCACCATATCGCCGGGTAGTGGAAGATTCAGCCTGGGTAAATGATTGGAATAAGTACTTTTGATTCTCTTCAGAGATGCCCACTCCTGTATCCGTAACCACGAAGCTTAAAACAAGCTGATCATTTTCTGATATCTGGCTGGAAATATTTACAGTGACCTCCCCGCCATCCGTAAATTTAATTGCATTCGTAATAAGATTGTTGAGGATTTGCTGAATTTTGATCTCATCGGCAAGAATAAATGCAGGGACGCGAGAAATAATATTGACACTGAATCCCAGCTGCTTGTCGGCGGCAAGATCTTTAAAGAGTAGAAAAATATTATTTAGCAGGCGAGAAACATCGATTTCGCTGATATCGACATTGGTTTTATCAGCCTCAATTTTTGAGAAATCCAATATATCATTGATGATATTAATCAATACTGAAGATGCAGCCTGTATTGTATCAATATTTTCTTTTTGCTCTCGGTCGAGTGGACTTGACTTAAGTAATTCCAATAGACCCACAATAGCATTCATTGGAGTACGAATTTCATGGGACATATTGGCAAGAAACTGACTTTTAATGCGATTGGACTGCTCCGCAATACTTTTAGCCTGAGACATTCGTAGAGCAAAATATAAAACGACAATTTGCAATACAGTGATTATCAATAAATCGAAAATATCAAGAAAAGCATTAGTTTGGTGATTGTTTAACCATTGCTGTTCAGAATAAAAGATGGCAACAGACCCTATTGTCATGCTTCCCTGGCTAATAGGGTACTTGAATTGTTTACTGTCACTAAGGAGGTTGCTGTGCCGAGGGTTATTTTTATCAAGTGGCTGAATGGTATTGTCGGTTTTAATCCGACCCATATATAAATGACCAAAATTACCATAGACATTGATTGCGACAACAGCCTCCTCGTCCAGCTCTGAATCCAGAAAAGCCGAAGCGAGTTCATCTGTATATTTACGTTGGGAAGATTTTTCGTAGATGTCCCATATCGTAGGCGAAACCGCTCTGGATATTCTTTTCGAGATGGATGCAACCACATCGTCCAGAGCTGAAATTTTAGTTTCTTCGATGGAGTTTAAGCGATTATTAGACAGCAATAGCATGCCGGTAATCACCAGCAATGAAACAAACAGGAAAGCTTTGAAGTTGTATTCGACGGACATTTTATTCGTAAGGTCCGAACCATTCATAATACTTGTTATAGTCTCTTTTAAATGCCCTCTTTTCTTCTATCAAGCGATTACTGAACTCGTTACTTTGCTGGTATTGTTCATAGAGTTTGTCTGAAGACTGCCGCCATTTTACTAAATCTTCTTCAGACCAGCGTTGAAAGGCAGTACCAGACTGCTTGAATTCTTCAAATGCACGTATATCTTTAAGCTTACTCTTGGTGGTGGTCATCAAGGTATAAGAGTGAATAGCCGTCTCCAAAATTCGCTGAAGATCAGCCGGTAAAGTATTATAGGCCTGCTCATTGATAATAAAGTCCGACAATACCGAGGGCTGCCAGATCGCAGGGACTATAGCGAATTTTGCTATACCCTGCAGACCTAAATCAGCGGCACCACCTGTAGTGGTCCACTCTACGGCATCCAACTCGTCATTCTCGAGGGCAGGTTTTATTTCTTGTGGAACCAGAGGGATGGAGTAAGCCTTGCCAGCATCGGAAACCAACTCTCCAGGAAGTCCAGGGCCTACTCGAATCTTCTTTTTCTCCATACCCCGAATTCCATCGATATGCACCTTGGAGAGCAGTCCAAATTCCATACCAGGCCACCAGGCGGGTCGCCATAAAACCCCTTCGGGCCCGGAGAGTTCATTCGCCAAATCAGTCCCTTTCCCACTCAGAAAAAACATCATCGACGCATCCAGATTCATAAAATCAAATGGACCGGCATTCATTACTGCCCAGGCCGGGTGCTGTGCCGACCACCAGTTTGGCCAGCCATTCCCCATAGCGACTTTACCCTGCTTAACTGCGTCAAAAATATCAGGGCCGTTAGTCACCACACCTCCGGGTACTGGCTTGAGTATAAAGCGACCTCCACTCATCACTTCAATATTCTCTGCCATTACCAGCAGTTCTTGAAAATCAAGGCTAGTGGCAGTCGCCTGGGACTGTAAAGTCCAGGTATGTGTGGTATTTGTCTCTTCATTGCATGAGGACAACAGTGAAACGCAGCCTAATATGAACAGGGCTATGAGGAGCGTCTTGTTCATCGGCGAGGTGTTGTATTCAAATATGTTCAAAGTCATTAAATTTCCGTTCAGGATTATTATAATCGTTATTATAGATTGTATATTATATCGTGTGGTGCTCAGCCAGCTAAGCCTGATCAAAAAGCCGCCTATTGTAACGCCAGACCATGACTCTGACACTATTTTTAGTGATTGGTCTTGGCTAAATACCTACAGCTTTCAACCAGCGTTAGATTAGGCCGATAGTGAACAGTGGTCTTACCCTGATCTGAACAAACGATGAAATATACTCAGTGATAGCTAATAAGCACAGGGATTAGGTAAATAGGGAGATTCAGCATCTGTTCAACGCAAATCAAAACGGAGGGTTTGAAAATCCGCGGAAAATATGAGCGTGCAGTAGTCGGACTACATAAAGCTGCAAATACACAGTTTCAATAAGGCACTTAAAAGCATATCGAAGTAGATATAAATGACTACCGAGCTGTCCAGCCACCATCCAGAGTCAGTGTTTGGCCGGTCATATTGCGGGCGGCGGGGGATAATAAGAACGCGACACTACCGCAGATTTCGGTGAGATCAATAAAGCTTTTCTTAGGCATTGGTGCCAACATAATAGTATTAATCACTTCTTCTTCACTGATGTTATTAGCACGGGCTTGATCGGCAATCTGTTGTTCTACCAGAGCGGTTTTGACGTAGGCAGGACAGATGGTATTGATAGTAATATCTAACGTTTCCATCTCCAGAGCGATGGTTTTTGAAAAGCCAATCAGGCCGTGTTTTGCTGCCACATAAGCACTTTTATAGGGCGAAGCAATCAAACCATGAATTGAGCCAACATTGATTATACGGCCATAATTATTGGCTTTCATCAGAGGCAATACTGCACGACAGAGCATCGCGGGGCCAACCAGTAGCACCTCATTAATCAAGCGCCAGCGCTCTGCGGGAAACTCTTCCAAAGGTGCAACAAATTGAATCCCCGCATTATTGATTAACACATCAATCCGTCCAAAACGCTGTTTTAACTTCTGTGCGGTCTCATCGATATTTATCTGCTGTGAAACGTCCAGTTTGAGCGCCTCTGCTTTACCTCCGTTGGCGCTGATGTTTTGCACTGTACGTTCGGCTGCGGGCAAATCGAGATCGCTTACCAGCACATAATAATTCTCTTTCCCCAAATGTTCAGCAATAGCCTGGCCAATGCCACTACCGGCACCGGTCACTAATGCAATGTGAGAATCCTGCGCAATAGACATACCCTATTCCTTTTTAACGGTGATAACAGATGTTTTTATAGTGCGGTGAAAAAAAGTGCATATATTTATGTCACCATTCAAACTTTATTTGTCACAAACCGCTCTAAAGCCGGCAGCAATGAATGGAATCATTCGCTCATAGGCTGCATCAAAATCTGAAGACTGACATTTTCCACCAGAGAGGCGATCAATGCGCCCGGTTTGTGCCAGTGTCAGCGCCAATGCACCTGAGACATAGTGGTAGCACCAGTGAAGGTCTTCTTCCTTCGCTTTTGGAAAGGCCTGTTTCAGTGCATCAATAAATTCTGTGACCCGTAAGTCGAAATTATCCTTCATCATTTGCTCATTCCAGACTGGCGAGGTCATTACATAAGCAAGCAAAGCCATATAGTTTTTCCAGCCTGGATCGTGGCTTTCCTGTGCTAATTTAAGTGGAAGTAAGAAGGCACGAATAATCTGCTCCAGGGACTGCTTACCTTTTGTTTGCTGATTTTCCAGTAACACCTCGCGTCGTGTAGCACTCAATTGATCCGCACGCCGATTAAACACCGCATAGAATAAACCCAGCTTGTTGCCGAAGTGATAATTGGCGAGAGCCACGTCAACCCCAGCTCCCGTCGAGACCTGTCGCATGGTCACGCCATCGTAGCCATGGCGGGCAAAGAGTTCTTCTGCCACATCGAGAATTCGATCGCGCTTTGCACCCTTATCGGTTTTTTTATCTGGCTTTTTTTTGGGCTGTGCCATGAATCGCTAATCCTTATTTGGAATTACTGTGCAAAACCTGATCTAGCAGCAAGCCTTAATAATTAAAGCCGCTAACTATCCTCTAGATTAACCGGGCCATCACGCAGCCCTATTGCTTTTTCAACAAGCGTTGAATATAGTGCCGCAATACCCATTCTATTTCAAGCTTGGAGATTAAAATAATGACAAGTGAGATGTTTAAATACCTGATCAGTGCAGGCTATGTGGTGCTTGTCTATTGGCTCTCCTGGATAGGCATGCGACGCACGAAAGATATCAGCGGTTTTGCCATTGGTAACAAGGATATGAGTCCCTATATTATCGGCATAACCCTGGCAGCATCAATCGCCTCCACAGCCACTTTTGTGATCAACCCAGGCTTTGTCTATGTTCACGGGTTCTCAGCCTATGTCCACTATGGTATTGCCGGCTCCCTTGGAATATTAACGGCATTCCTGACCCTTTCCAAAGGCTTTTTACGGATCGGGGAAAGTAATAAAGCCCTGACCATTCCTGAATGGATTTATCATCGTTATCAACACCGAGGTATGAGTCTGTTCTTCGCGTTTATCAATTTACTGTCGATATCCTTTGTTGTTTTGATTTTAGTCGGCTGTAGTCTATTGATGACGGGCCTGTTTCCCATCGATCAGAAAACCGCACTGGTTGGCATTCTATTGTTTGTTTTTTCCTATGTGTTAATGGGAGGAACCTACGCCCACGCTTATACCAATACATTACAGGGTATCATGATGATCGGCGTGACGATTATTCTGTTTATTGGCGGTGTTAAATATTTTGACGGCGGTTTTTTTAACGCTTTGCAATCTGTCAGTCAGGAATATGCGGCAACCCTAAACGCTGATAGTAATCTTTACTTTAATTTCTTTTCGGTGTTTGGCAGCGGTTTTATCGTTACCTTTGCACTTATGTTACAACCTCATATTCTTACAAAAGTGCTATATCTAAAAAGTGAAGCTGATATTGGAAAGTTTATTGCCACCACAGTAGTGGTTGGCAGCCTGTTTACATTGATATTAATGGTTGGGTTTTTTGCACGGCTGGCAGGGCTGGATATACCGCTACAGGATACGGTAGTGCGGGAATATTTAATTTTTGAGTACAGTGATTCTCAATTTGGCGATTTCACCCTGACGTTTATTTTCATCACTTTGCTGGCAGCGGGAATGAGCACACTTGACGGTATTCTGGTATCTCTATCTGCGATGGTGGTCAATGATATCGTCAAGCCCCTCACTCATGACAAACATTCGGGGCTGGCCTGGTCGCGCTGGATACTCATCGCCGTTGGAGTAATTGGCCTGATATTAGCTTGGAACCCTCCCCCGCTTATTGGTCTGTTTGCTCAAAAAGGGGTATATGGTTTAGCTGCTGCCTCCATGGTGCCACTACTGTTTGGTGTCCTAAGCAGACAAAAATTACCCGTCTGGCTGATAGGAGGAAGTTCACTTATAGCCCTGCTGACGCACTTTTATTTAAACCTCTTTGCTGGTGTAGAAAATCCTGCTGTTTCAGCAAGTTATGCCATTATTCTTGCCATCTCTTTAACGCTTTTTGGTCTCTTATTTCTAAAGATACAGTCAAAGAAGTAAAAAATATTTTCAGTACCTGTTGACAATTCAACAAACGTTGAATAATGTCTATGACAAGTTCAACGCTTGTTGAAATAAAACCAATCCATAACGATTCTATAACTATAAAGACGAGGAAGGTGGTATATGAAAATCAAATTGTTCCATAGAAAGCCCCTGGCTACAGTTGTCTCACTCGCCTGTTCTGGCCTGCTATTACCTTCTAACGCTTTGGCACAGCCGAAGACTACCGTTACATTGGAAGAAGTCATCGTAACGGCGCAAAAGCGCGAGCAGAATTTGCAGGAAGTTCCTATTTCTATCTCGTCCTATAACAGTATTGAGCTGGAAAAAATGGGGGTTTCTACCATTATCGACCTGGAAAAAAGTGTGCCCAATACACAGTTTCGTGCCAGTCGGGCAACTAACTCAACCCTAACCGCTTATATCCGTGGTGTCGGTCAGCAAGACCCTCTCTGGGGATTTGAGCCTGGTGTCGGCGTCTATGTGGATGATGTGTACTACGCCAGACCACAGGCCGCAGTAATGGATGTTTTCGATGTTGAGCGAATCGAAGTATTACGCGGTCCTCAGGGAACTCTGTATGGCAAAAATACGGTTGGTGGTGCAATAAAATACATCACCAAAAAAATGACCGGTGATGCGACGGCTACGGTCAAAGCGGGTGTGGGGGATTATGGCACTCAGGAGCTTACCCTCTCCGGCCAGTTGCCCATTATTGATAATCAGTTGTATATCGGTGGCGCTATCGCCAAGTTGAATCGTGATGGCTATGGCGATGTTCAAACGGGCTATGACATCACTACCGGCACTTTTTCCTCCAGTGAAGAAAATTACAACAAAGATGTCTTGGTGGGACGGATCAATCTGGAATATACGCCGAATGAAAGTTTGTTTTTCCGATTGGCGGCAGACAAAACCGAAGACGACTCCAATCAGGTCTGTGGCTCGCAATCAAGCCAGACCACACTGCGCCACCCCGCCACTGGCGAGTTATTTTTAATGTCAGGCGACCCCTACGACTCCGCCTGTGGCACCACACATAAATCCAAGGTTGAAAATGAAGGCTACTCATTTACGGCACAGTATGATCTGAATGAAAGCCTGTCCTTTAAATACGTTTATGCCGATCGTGAAGGTAGTACGGATCAGTTTATCGATTTTGAAGGGACGCCTTTAGATGCCTTTGATGTGCCAGCCAAATATTCCGATGAGCAGGAATCTCACGAATTGCAGGTTAATTACAGCGCAGATCGCTTTAATATCGTTGGCGGCTTGTATCAATTTACCGGCAACTCTGCTGGCGCTTTTGATGTGGTACTGAATAATACACTGTCGCCTGGCTATATTGATGGCAGCCATTTTGACCTGGCAATCGGTGGAGATGTGGATACCAAAAGCACATCGGCTTATTTCAATATTAACTACGATTTAACTGAAACGGTGACACTTACGCTCGGCGCACGCAGCACCAAAGATGAGAAAAATTCCAATATTCAGCGACTCTCATTATTTACCACCAATTCATTTCCCTATTCCACTAGTCAAGGCAGTGGCTTTACCCATGGCGACCCGGCTAATGATACTTTAATCAGTGTGGCGACTGATATTGATGACAGTGAAGCCAAGGAGAGCTGGAGTGAAGTAAGCCCTACCGTAAAAGTGGACTGGCAACTCAGCGATCAGGTGATGCTTTATGTAAGTTACGCTGAAGGCTTTAAATCCGGCGGATTTGATATGCGAGGTAATGCCTTAACCAATCCAAATGTTGCGCAGGGCTATGATCCGGAAACCGTTGAAACCTGGGAGGTGGGCATAAAGTCGCAGTTCTTGGATAACCGCCTGCGTTTGAACTTTACCGTATTTGAAATGGATTACGAGGATATGCAATTGACGGTTCAGACCTTACAGCCTGCTCCGACGTTTTTCTCATCGGATGTGGTCAATGCGGGCGTCGCTGAAATCAATGGTGCTGAGCTTCAAGCCACCGGCTATCTCACTGAAAATTTCAGCACCACGCTCACTATCGGCTATATGAATGCAGAACTCGTTGAAGTTATTTCGGGCGGGGCGGATGTCTCTGATAGCTGGGAGATGTTGAACGCGCCTGACTGGACGGGTCAGTGGGGGCTTAATTACGATATTTATCTGGGCCAGGCGGGCAGTCTTGCCTTGAGTAGCGCCCTCTCCTACCGGGATGCGTCGCGTAATTTTAACAATGTTACCTGTAGTTGCGATCAGGACAAGAGTTACACCTTGCTCGACCTCGGCGCTAACTGGGTCTCTGCCGATGAGGTGTGGACCGCTAATCTTTACCTGAAAAACATCACGGACAAAGAATATAAAACGGGAGGTTACAACCTGGGCTCTGGTGAGCTGGCTTTTTATGGTGCACCCAGAACCTGGAAGCTGGATGTCGCCTATCGATTCTAGCGTGTAACTAAAGAAGTTAATGGTCTCCAGGTCGTTCGACCTAACTTAGCTGCTGAAATAGTGGGTATCAATAAGGTATTTCAGTAGCTTTTTTATTTCACTATAAACCTCTTTGAATTGTGATAGGTGGTATCGCCATGCAAAGCTTTCATGATGTTTGGTATAACAGCGACGATGGTTTACGCCTATATGCGCGCGATTATCCACACAATAATTCTGGCCCGGTTATTATATGTTTGCCAGGTTTAAGCCGTAACTGCCGAGATTTTTCACAGCTTTGTGAGTATTTAAATAAAAACTTTCGTGTACTGGCAGTGGATTTTCGTGGCCGGGGAAAGTCTGAATATGATACGAACCCCGCCAACTACCAACCCGCTGTTTATATGAAGGATATGCTTGCGCTTCTGAACTCACTACAGTTGAAAAAAGTCATATTGATCGGAACCTCACTCGGAGGTTTGGTATCCATGTTAATGGCCTCAGTTTCAAAAGATCGCATTGCCGCGGTTATTCTAAATGATATTGGGCCTGAAATTAATCCTGCTGGATTGGAGCGCATCAAAAATTATATCGGAAAAAGCTCGAATTGCCGTACATGGGAAGAGGCTACCGATACGGTTAAAGCTATTCACGGTTCGGAATACCCTGATTTCACAAAACAACAATGGCGTGATTTTTCCGAGAACTTATACCGTAAAGGTGAAGCGGGAAATATTATTCTCGACTATGATCCGGCCATCGCTGTTCCCATGCAAACGTCTGACAATGGAGTAGAGGCCGCTTCCAATCTATGGGCAGTTTTCGACACGATAGTAGAGCTACCGATGCTGATAATACGAGGCAAGCTATCAGATATTTTAACGATAGAATGTGTGGATCAAATGCGGCAACGTCACCCTCAGCTCCGCTACTGTGAGTTAGAAAACAGAGGCCATGCACCATTACTTAGTGAACCTGCAGCTATTGAAGCCATTGAAATATTTTTAGCAACGGTATAATTATGTGCGAAAATTTAGGGAATCCTATCACTCATTGCCTCAACCAAGGGCCATAGCACTTCATCAGCGTGAATATTGCAGAAATATTCATTGACCTGTTTAATCAGGCCGTTTTCCATTAAAAACACCATACAGTATTGGTTGTGATAAGACTTACCATCACTGGTAGTTGCATTGCCTTCAAACTCCACAACTACACGCTCATTCTGAGCAGTCACGCTTTTCACGTCAATATTCAGCCCTGTGGGCAACAGCTGATTAAAGGCGCTGATTGTACCCACCATGGTAGCCCGTTCTCGGACACCTGAAAATTTTCCAAAGCCTTTAGCTACGGTGAAAGCATCGGGACCAACACAGGCATCCGCTTTTTCAGCGTCACTGCTACTCATAGCGTCCAGAAACATTAATACGGTTTCAATATTTTTTTCGCTCATATTGTTGTCCTTTTTTACTTATTAGATTGATTTAGATAAGTTGCTGAAGAGTTAGTCCCGGGAGCTGAAGAGTGATTGCCAGCAATTTCTTATCCACTGCACAAAGACCGATAGATTTGAAGGCTTTTGTTCTTTGACGATACCTTCGGCACTTTCAATTTCTTCTTTTAACTTACTGGCAAAACTTTTGGCCATCTGGGGCAGCAACGGTCGGCTCATGGCTTCCCACATCGGAGCCATTTGCCCGCTGCCCTCAACAATAACATGCAGTTTAATTTCCGTCGCCTTATCCCCTTGAGGAGATGCAGTGTAGGAGCCACTGCCAACCACCGGCTCTGATTCCAGCTTATAGGAGAAGAGAACCGACTCAGGCCCATCCCATTTATCAATGGTAACCAGCACATTCACTGTTTTGACTAAACCTCCGGCTCCAACCTTAATCACCCATTTGGAATGATGATCGTCAATCACTTCACAATCCTTGCAACCCGGAAATAACAACGCCCATTGACGAATATCCTGCACATACTGCCAAACATCATCAATCACTGTGTCGATCACAACGGAGTGTTCTGCTTCAATCATAAATATTCCTCAGGAAATACTTTGTTATATTTTTTATTGTTACTCATTATAATATTTAGGCGAACGCTTCTTCACCCAATAAGGTCGTCCGGTCCATTTCCCTTCCACTATCCAGAGCATAGGGTTCTGCCCGATGTAATACACCGGTGTTATCCCAAATGACCAGATCACCAACATTCCATTCGTGACGGTAAACCAAATCTGGCTGCGTAGTCCATGTGAGTAATTCCTGGATTAAAGCGTCGCTCTCCTTTTTATCCATGCCTTCTACGTGTGAGGCATGGCAGCCAATCACCAGGGACTTTCGGCCACTTTCGTGCGTCCATACCAAATTATGGGTACGGTCGGGAATACTACGCCAGTAGGCAACATTATCCGGCGTGTCCTCGATCTCTGCTCGGCGCATCGATGTTTCAACGCTGTGGACAAGGCGCAGGCCTTCGATTCGTTTTTTCATCGCTTCTGACAGTGTCTCATAAGCGGCATAGGAATTAGCAAACTCAGTTTGCCCCCCCGTCTTTGACAACTTGCGGCCAGTCAGCAAGGATGCAAAAACGGGCACGCTGTCATGGGTACCATCCATATGCCACAGGAAAGAACCTTTCAGATAGTCGGCGCGGGCATTGGTATTTTTATCTAACGTAATTTTAAATATTCCCTTTTCACCTTCCTCTCTAACAGAGCCCATATGGCTGGCTAAAAGCACTTGCTGCTCGGTGCTTAGGTTTAATTCTTTAAACACCAGCACACCTCGTTGCTTTAACAGCCCCCGCAACTCTTTACCTGCCTCGGGTGTTAATAGCGCATCAATATCCGCACGAACTCCTGAGCCGATATTATCTTTTAGGTTGAATGCTTCAAATGTCATCGTTGGTTCTCCTACCCTGCGCTAAAGGTTAAATTGGGTAATATTTTGTTGGATGCCGAGGGTTGTTATTGTCTTTGACTGACCTTTTGGTCCGGCCCGTTTCTGTCAAGCAGAAAGGGAATAAATGATACTGAATAGTCCTTTTAATGGTCAAGCACTATCACTGACTTTTATTATATAAGCAGAACAGGTTCATAGCTCTGCGGGTAATATCTCGAGATTTAACTAAAGATACAGACAGCGGCTAATACTCCAAAGAATTGAGTAAGTAGCCTTGGTGTACCAACTGAAAAACCAGAGTGGAGGAAAGTGACCAGTCGGGGCAGGTATATCTTAAATGACTTACCAGTCTTCCCGCGAAGAAAGCAGCACCTGCAACAAATTATCTATCCAGAGCTTTCTCTGCTTCGCGGTTACTTTTTTATTGTTCAGCATCGCATTGATATACCAGCCACGGATAGTAAGAATAAACACTTCGGCTACGCTTTTCGGGTCATTACATTCGATACCATCCACTTCGGCACAGTCACTAATAAACTGGCTTATACGGCTAACTCCCTGGTTGCTACGCTTAATTGCGGCTATGCCTAGCTCCGGAAAGCGATGAGATTCGCTATACATTAAGCGATTTACCCCGATGAATTCAGTTGCCATGCTGAGCTTGAGCATATGATCGGCGTATTCTCGCAAGCCCTGTTCAAGGTTGATTGTTCCGGTTTTGGAGATGAGCAGTTCCGAAGGTGTCAGTCGGTCGATCTGACGCTCCATCAGGGCTTGGAATAATACTTCCTTGGAGGAAAATCGAGAATATACCGTGGTTTTGGATATACCTGCCTTGCGAACAATCCTGGAAACTGAGGCGCCACCATAGCCATGTTGCAAAAACTCTTCTAAGGCGACATCCAGCAGAGCTTGTTCTATCTCGGCAACTGCTCCGAGTTTGGGACGTCCCCTATTTCGTTTTGGGGGATTCTTATCTTTCTTACTGGCAGACATTTCTCAACTACATTTGTAAATGGATGATTAACGATTACATAGATACCGCTGATATACCTGTTTTGAATGGTATTGTATAGTGAAAACCTGCAATCAGAGTAAACTAGCCACATTTTTTGACTTCAATTCAAGTTTCGTTGCCGCTTGGGTATAGAATCTATAACTAGAGGTGAAAACTTTTGAAGTCTGGCTGCCCCGGAGGTACCTACTCTCGAATCGTCAAATGTCGTCGGGGGGAAAAGAAAACAACTAAGAAGCCAGTGAAGACTGAGCTGTCTGAGGCAACCCAGTCTTTACTGACCGATCTGAATGGAAATGGCTGGGCCCTACTCGTCTGAGTCATCCATCAGGAATTTATCCAGCTCACGGTGCATGCCCATAATGATTTGCTCCTGGTAATTAGCGAGCCAGATCTGATTAATGGCACCGGTACGCAGGCCATTTTGCATCCGCTTCAGGTTGCCCAGGTCCTGTCTTGGGATTAGGTAGACCTGATCGGGATCATCCGGGTCTGATACGTGCTGGGGAATAGCTCTTTCGCGCTCGGCAGCTGCTGGCAAGGTCCTGGTAGAGAAAATATCAAAGGTGCACTTATTAGGGTCTTGAGCGTCAGGAGTTACCCGGTAGATCATAGCGTTACCGGCCTGTGGCAAAACCATTAAATTGGGGAAGATAAAGAGCTCGCCACCCCACATATTAAGAATTTCAGGTGTCAATTTTGGCATCGGCCGATCTTTGGCCGCAGCATCTTCGTACAGGATACGAACATATTCACCACCAAGGCTTGAACCTTCGGGAATGGGTTTGCCCTTGAGTGAGCGCAACAGGTCTACATCATCCTGGAGTACCTGTGCATCCATACCATCAACCAATAATTGCAGACGGTCAGCCATCGTATCAACAGGATCTTTGCCAGATCCTTCGAATCGTTTCGTATTACCCTGAAAATTACTGGGCTTACCGGCAAAGAAACGGCCGTGGCCATTGGCAAAGGTTTCATAACCAATATTTTCATGGTTGTAGCCGCTAAACTCCTCGGTCATTTCCTCACCGTAGATAAAATCTGCGGCACTTGTTTCAAGTTGAGGGTGGGTTGCCGGAACATGATAGCCTTCAAAAAAAGCCTCCTGAGCCACCTTCCAGTTTGAGGGAATGGGAATAGATTTCCACCAGTAATGACGCATCTCTTCGAGATTCAAGTCATCAATAAAATGGCGAATTGGCTCGATATATTCATCAAAGGGCACGCAGTCAGGGTCAAAATTGACAAAGATAAAACCACCGTATACTTTGCAGTTGATCTCCTTCAGGCCTACATCGCTATTACAGAGCTTGCCGTCCCTGAATTCATCCTGTAATAGAATGAATTGGTTATTGCCATCGGTATCCCAGCGCCAGCCGTGGAAGGGACAGATAACATTGCCGTGCTCAAAACTGCCCAGACCTTCGGCAAGTGCGGTACCGCGGTGTGGACACACATTGTGGAATGCCTTCACCGTCTCTTCATCGGTACGGACGATGAAGACCGAGCGCTCACCGATGTTATAGGTGTAAAAATCATTCACCTCAGGAATGGCATCGATGCGTGTGGCGATCTGCCACACCTTGGACCACAGCTTTTCAAACTCCAGTTCGAGGAATCTAGGGTCTGTGTAACGCCCCACTCGAATACCGTGATCAAGTGTTTGCCAGCTGGGCGGCCAGTTACCCTTCTTGGTATTGATAGGTTGAACAACGTCTTTTTTCTGATTGAGGCTCATAACAGTTCCTTTAACTCCCAGGATTATATGATGTCAGGTTTTATCCAGCCCTAAACATTGGGGTGATGCAAAACCTTGATGGCCTATTTTATCTTAATGTGGGCCTTCATATTAACTAAATGTGATCTTTTTCCAGACGCAAAGCAGACCATAGCTGCAGTCGATATACAAGGTGGATGCCTATAGCCAATAGCTCTATGGAGAATAATTAATTTTCCTTCGCGTTCATGCATTGTTTCTTACGGCCAAAACAGACAGCCTGCTGTAAAGGCCAGGCAGCGGTTTATCCGAACAGAGACGAAGGTTATACCCTCACGGCAATAACAACACAAGCTAATGTTCATGATATATTTATTAACAATATCAGATGGTTAAAGATAATACTTAAAGTGATTTATTTCCCAGCTGTTGTCTTGAGCCCCCGGAGTTACCCTTAACTGTAATGCAATCTTGTTGTCTCTAACCGGGAATGTTGGGTATCCGCTGGTTAAGCAGGGGACGGACGTAGGACGGGTCGTCCTTGCTGCGGGAAGGCAGTCCATTTAGCGCCAGGCCAGCAGCGTCACTAAAGGGAATAGGCATAGTCGGTGCCATGCCCGACCACTCGATAACATTGGTACGAAAGGCGATTTTCCAGTGTGCGTCCCGCCTCTCCATCCGGTCAAGATAGCGGCCACCGGCTATCCAGTTACTGTCATCGCGGTTGCGCCCGACAAACAGGTAATAGGTTTCCGTGTGAGCGGTATCGCCATCAATATCACAGTGGTGATTCAGCAGATTATGCTGGGTGGCAACCTGTCCCTGGTCATGTACTTTGCTGGCCCAATCATAGAGGTCGACCGGACCACCAACGAATTCACCGGCCGAAATGATGGCATCGCTGTGGAAGGCCGATAAAAAGCATTCACGATCAAACCGATCCATACCGCGACTAAAGCGAAGCTGGCAATCATGAATATCCTGACGTTCCAGCAGAGTGTTTAAACGAGCAAGTCGATCACTATCGAAGATTGACATGGTGGATCCTGTTTTGATGCTGTTACGCAGTTTTTAGTGGCTTGATTTCAGCGTCCTGGTATGAGGGCTAAATTTGATTGTTAGTTATTCAGATCGGTTGCCAGATAGGTGCACCACGTGTTTCTCTGAGAGAAGGAATTTCCCGGCCGTCAATATCCTTAATGCCATATTGCTGGGCCAACTCAGCAGTAATAAAAGTACCACCGGAATGCCGCATCATTTCAGTGTCCTTGGCCAGCGCGCTGATCACCATGCCGGGAAATTCAGGCGAACAGCCATCGGCTGGACGCGTTGCCGCTCCCTCCTTCAAACCCTGGATTTCGGCCAGGTTACGCTGTGCCCGCTCGGTCATGGTCAGCCCCTGCCACAGAGAAATGGAGGTGATGTTATGGGGTTGCAATTCGATAGCCATATCGCGAGCCATACGATCAACCGCTGACTTGCTGGTACCAAAGATAACGCCATAGGTGTAGCTGACACCGGTATAGCCAGATATTTCTACAATCAGCCCTGACTTTTGTGGCACCATGATTTGAGATGCATGCCAGGCCGCGACAAAGTTTGAACGCACACCCACATCAACCATCTGCCAGTTGCTAAGCGGTTTTTCCCAAAATGGCTCAGGACTTGTCAGGTCGTCGGGTAATGCAAAGGCATTGTTTACCAGAATATCCAGCTTGCCCTGCTCATGTTTAACCTGCTCAAACAGCGCCGCAACCTGCTCGTCATTAGCATGATCAACCTGCACCGCAATACCCTTGCCACCGCGCTTTGTACACTCTTCTGCAGTCTCTCCCACTGTCCCCGGCAAAGGATAAGAACCCTCTGTGACCGTGCGCCCAGTGATATAAACCGTTGCTCCTTCGCTGGCCAAAGCCAGCGCAATACCCTTGCCGATACCACGACTAGCGCCGGTGACTACCGCCACTTTACCTGCCAAAGAAGGTGTTGATTGACTCATAGCTGCCTCATTTAAACTGTAAAAAAAGAACCTGTAAAAGAGCTCCTGTATAATTCATATCATTATTAAGAAACCTCCATATCATATTGTTTTGTAATATAATTATTTTTTTGATGAGCCTTCATAAGCCATTTCAAAACTTCGCTGCATATGATCAGAAAAGCCTGAAGGCAGTACAGGTAAGGTCCACAGATTAGTTTGGTCGCGAATTTCATCAATACGATTCGCCACATCGTCAATCGACCATTCCGGCTGATACACGCCCGGGGTTTCGGCAAACAGCGCGCGAGCAACACGCCCTGCCATGGAAACCAGCATCTCACCACTGATACTGCAGGACTCATGAGCTAGCCAGCCGACGACGGGCGCGACCAGCTCCGGATCCATCGGCGGGAATTGGGAGGTATCAATGCCCTCGGCCATACGGGTTACTGCGCCGGGTAAAATAATATTGCTCTTGATACCTTTGTCGGCCCCCTCCAGAGCAATGACATTGTTCAGGCCGATAATGCCAGCTTTGGAGGCTCCGTAGTTGATAGAGGTGCTGAGGCCATAGAGACCACTGATGGAAGAAGTCAAAATCACTCGACCATACTTGGCTTTACTCATTGCCGGAAAGGCCGGGCGCACCACATGAAAGGCGCCCTTTAAATGAACATCAAGCACCGCATCAAAATCCTCCTGTGACAAATCCTCCAGTGAGCCATAACGAACATTTCCAGCATTGTGAACCAGAATATCCAATGCTCCGAAGTGATCCATCGCTGCTGCAATGATCTGCTTGCCACCTTCGGGCGTCGCCACAGAATCGGTATTGGCGACAGCCTCACCACCGGCCGCTTTGATTTCGTCGACAACGCTCTGTGCCGGACAGGCATCCATCCCGAGGCCATCCATACTGCCACCCAGATCATTAACGACGACCTTCGCTCCTTTAGAGGCCAGCATTAAGGCATAGGCACGCCCCAACCCCCTGCCCGCCCCAGTGACAATAGCCACACGATAATCAAATCTTCTCTCAGTCATAGCTTCCTCTCCCGACACGCTTCTAGATGCAGGTTAGTGTTGCCCTAGTCTAAACAGGTGGCCAGATAGGGGCACCGCGCTCCTCCCTCAGGGATGGAATCACTTTGCCGTCAATATCAGTCACACCGTACTCCTCGGCCAGTTCAGCACTAATAAAAGTACCGCCAGAGCGCTGCATAATAGCTTTATCATTCAGCATGGCCGCAATCACCCGACCCGGAAATTCCACCGAGCTACCGACTACACTGCTAAGTTGCGAGGCCATGCCTTCGACTTTTTTAAGGTTTTCCTGCGCTCGCTCGGTATAGGTAAAGCCCTGCCATAATGACAATGAGGCAATATTGTGAGGTTTTAATTCGATGGCCAAATCACGCGCCATCCGGTCTGTGGCAGATTTGGTGGTGCCGAAAATAGTACCGTAGGTGTAGGTTACGCCGACGTAACCAGAGATAGCGACAATCAACCCGGATTGCTGTGGGACCATAATTTTAGCGGCATGCCAGGCGGCGACAAAAGCGGCACGCACACCAATATCGAACATTTCCCAGTTGGCAATTGGTTTATCCCAGAAGCCACCCGGTTGGGTCATCTCCTCAGGGATGGCAATAGCATTGTTGACCAGCAGGTCCAGCCGACCCTGCTCTTCCTGCACTTGCTGAAACAGTTTTTCAATCTGGCTGTCATCGGCGTGATCAACCTGCACAGCAATCGCTTTGCCACCACGCTGCTCGCACTCAACAACCGTGGCGCCCAATGTACCCGGGAGTGAAGAGCTACCCTCGGTGATGGTTCGTCCGGTGACATAAACCGTGGCACCCTGCTCCGCCAGTGCCAGCGCAATACCTTTGCCCATACCCCGGCTGGCACCGGTTACAATAGCCACTTTACCTGTCAGTGAAGCCATTTAGCCCCTCACATTAATTGCTGATCGTTGTTATCACGGTGCGGGTATCCGATCAATTCCAGAACTTGTTACGCTGAGCAGATAATCATTAAACGAAATACAAATTGCATTTGGTGCGCTGGAAATAGCAATGCGTTTGGACCAGAGTTGAGCGTGTAATTGTGAAACTTCCAAAACCCGGACTGCGAACAGAAATTCAGCGAATATTAAAGCACAACTATCCGCAGAACTCGACACGACGCCTAGACAGATCGAAATCCGTTTCTTAGCTTAAAAAGCGCTATTAACTTAAGCGAGTTAATACGGTTTCAGCAGAATTCTTTACCCGCGGCTGTTTCCATACCTCCACTGCCATTGCCACAGTAATAAGGGAGTAGATCAGATTACGTAAATTGGTTACATCCTCGGGTAAATCCTGCTGGTAATCAAATTGATTAACATACTCGATTGCTGCCTTTCCCCTTGGAAACATCTGGTCATAAAAGGTTTTCAGCTGCTCCATTGAGCTATTAACACGCTTCAAATAACGCTGATGTCCATCTTCGATAGACCAATCGGTAACCAGGCACTCCAGGTCTTTAAAATCCGCAGGAAGAGTCATATTCATAAGGAAGCCTCCTTGAAAATTAATTTTTCCCGCTCACCTTTATCGACAACATCGTTAATCACTTTGTGCAAATGCCGCACCAGAATTTCTTCATCGTTACAATGAAATTCCTTGATCGCTCCGCTATTCAGCATCGCCTGCATTCCTTCAAGTGGACTGGCATCTTCTAGCACCACATCGTTCAAAAAAGACACTGTGAGTTCCTGCGCGATGCGTTCTTTGTGAGTTGTTGGTGGCCGGAAGTACATATCCACCTCCACAATATGGGAATGCGGCCCAGTTGGCCAATGGGCGTGTGTGGTGAAACCAGAGGAGGAAAATATAATCACAAAATTCGGGAAAAACTGAAAAGAATCAAAGCCGTATTTGTCTGATCGTGTCGGGTTCAAACCCTTTGGCAATGACCCCGTATTAATTTTTTTATTCCAGGGACCAGCCGGACTGGACTCGGTAAGACATTCGATAGGCCTTGAAAAAGGCGTTTTTTGTGAAGGTTCACCGTAAAAGGAAAACATACGATGCAAACCATCGATGTCAAAGGCTAAGGCGTCGGTATAGGGATTGGGCGCATCCATTTTAGCCACTTCAGTCAAAGCTCCGAAGGAACCAGCATGCAGGTATGGGCCATGATAGCTTTCCGCAAAGCCATCCATAAAAATCTTCCAGTTGCATTGCAGTTCGGTCTTGAATTTATAAACTTGATGCGGCCCCGAAAATTCATACCCATCCAGTCCTTCGCCGAATCTGCCCAAAAAGTCAGTAACGGATTGAGTATTGTTAGGGTCAAGGTTGATAAAAATAAAACCCTGCCAGACTTCACATTGAATATTGGGTACGCTACAGCCGTCTTTGTCAAAATCCAAAAGTAAATCTTGTCGGGATGGTTTTATTAATTTCCCTTCATGGTCATAACGCCATCCATGAAATCGGCAATACAGCATTGGGGCGGTACCCGCAGTTTCTTCAAAGGGATCATCCTGCCATACCAGTTTATTACCACGATGTGGACAAATATTATGAAAGGCACGAATAACATCGTCCTTCCCGCGTACTACAAGCACTGAGGTGTCCAGCACATTTAATTCACGCGTGAAATAACTACCTTTTTTAGGCAGCTGCTCCCCTCTGCCTATGTATAGCCAGTTCTTTTTAAACACATGCTCACGTTCTTTTTTATAAAAATCGGGGCAAACACTATCAGTAGTGGGGATAGGTCCACGGCCTAACTCCGGGTAATTATCAGTCCAGTAACCGGACTCCGGCTTGGAAAGCAATGTTGCTTGATCCACAAAGTACCTCCAAAGACATTTCTAATAAGCGTCATAGTCATAAACAGTCGCTGTAAGCCGCAAAATCTCCGGACTTAACAGAAACAACAAATACATTATCCGCTTGAACAAAGATGTAAAACAGGATTAATAAATGGAAAGGCTGTTGCATAATTGCAACAAACGAATGCGAGGCTAAGTGAGTGGCGCCAGTGCTGAGTTTTCGGATGTCACATCGCGGGCTATTTCATAGAAGGCACTAATAAGGTTGGAAAACGACATCTGAAAAGGGTAAATCATATGAACATCAACGGCTGTGAGGCGCCAATCCGCTAATACCGGCACGATGGTTCCCTCTTTCAGTTCGCCAGAACAAATAATCTGTTTTGGCATGGCCCCTATGCCCAGGCCATTCAAAATATATTCTTTGGTAATGTGAAAGTTATTCGCCTGAGCCCGCACCATAGGTGAAAATTCATAGCGCTTCTTTCCCTTGGAGAGGGCTAATTTACGCTGGCCACTGTAAAACCCCGAATCTATAAAGGGTTGGGTGCTTATTTGCGAGGGATGGTTGATCGGTTCTGCCAGTTGTGCAAGAAAGGTAGGGCTTGCGGCTAAAAAGCACTCAAGGCTAAACAGCTTTTTAGCAATTAGCGATGAATCCTGGAGCGGACCAATACCAAATACGACATCAAAACCGTCTTTAACCGGGTGCACCATATTATCCACCAACCGAATATCCAGCTGGGATTTTGGATAACGTTTAAGGAAGCTAGTCCCAACTCTGGCAGCAAAGTCAATGCCCACAAACACGGGAATAGCTACGCGCAACTTTCCCTGAGGTTCGTGCTTACTTCCTTCCAGTAGTGCTCGAATATCATTGGCCTCGGCGAGAATATTGAGGCTATGGCTATACATTTTTTGACCAAGATCAGTCACGCTGATCTGATGAGTATTTTTGCGTAATAGTTTTACCCCAACATCAGCCTCAAGCTTACTGATTTTACGGCTGACGGTAGACTTGGTCATACCCAGCAATTCAGCAGCACGCGACAGGCTGCGGCATTCAACGACCTTGCCAAAAATTAGCACGGCATCAAGGTCAAAAGGCGGAGTATGATCCATAATTCTCGTCGTTCCAAAAACGCAACAAAAGGTTGTTAATTAAATCCTGTTATGCAATTTCCGTCAAACGGCTTTTGTTCGGGTTTAACTTTATTACTGTCAACAAAGCGCCATACAAGCTCCACACAACAGCAATATGGAAGAGATAGCGTGGTAATCGAACACCCCTTCCCACCAACACATCAAAAAGGAGAGTTGGCATGTACCGAGTTACTTTGCGCCGAACTAGCATCTACTGGGTCATAAACATGACACTGCTTGCAACCTTGTTTTTAGCGCCGGTAATGGCCGCCGGGAAAAGTTCCCAGCATCAGGATCACGGTTTCCACTATGGCTCTGATAAAAACTACTCTTACAAAAACAGCAGAAATCATAATAAAAACCCTAATAATTCAGCAGTAGAGCTAGGCCCGAGACCATTCTTTTTGGTCGATGACATGGACAGTAGCCCGCTTAAGAAAAAACTGGAAAGCTGTGGTAAGGGCCCGTTTAAAAAGACCGACTTTTCCATTGGCCATCGCGGCGCCGCACTGCAATTCCCAGAGCACACCAAAGAGTCCTATGAGGCTGCAGCCACAATGGGTGCGGGTATTGTTGAATGCGATGTTACCTTTACCGCCGATAAGGAGTTGGTTTGCCGACATTCGCAATGTGATTTGCATACCACCACCAATATTCTGGCAACACCCCTGGCCGCCAAATGTTCAACACCATTTCAGCCAGCGCTTTATGACGCCGCCGACAACTTGATTCAGCCCGCCAGCGCGCAATGCTGCACCAGCGATATCACCCTGGCAGAGTTTAAAACTCTGCAGGGTAAAATGGATGCAGCCAACCCACGGGCAACAACCGTTGAGGGCTATATACAAGGCACAGCTGACTGGCGAACGGATTTGTATGTCACACGCGGCACGCTGATGACCCATCGTGAAAGCATCAAACTGTTTAAAAAACTCGGCGTGAAAATGACGCCGGAATTAAAATCTCCTAACGTCGAAATGCCCTTTGATGGATTCAGTCAGCAAGTCTATGCACAAAAAATGCTTAATGAATATAAAGCCGAAGGCGTTCGCCCCCGTGACGTATGGCCGCAATCCTTTGATCTACAGGACGTACTTTATTGGATCAATAATGAGCCGAGTTTTGGGCAACAGGCTGTTTATCTGGATGGTCGCTATGACCTTGCAAATTTTGATCATCGCGATCCGGATAGCTGGACACCGAGTATGGAGCAACTGGTTGCCGAGGGGGTAACCGTTATCGCGCCGCCGATGTGGATGTTGTTGGAAGTCGATAACGGATCTATCGTCGCCTCGGAATATGCACAAGCAGCAATAACCGCTGGGATGGATATTATCACCTGGACTTTTGAACGTGATGGACCACTCAACTATGGCGGCGGCTGGTATTTTCAAACTCTGAATGGCATGAACCCAAACCCCTTGAACCCAAGCCACATAAACCCAGAGCCTGGCTTTATTAACAACGATGGCGATATGTACGACGCTCTGCATGTGTTAGCCAACGATGTCGGAGTTATTGGTGTTTTTTCCGATTGGCCGGCCAGTGTTACGTATTATGCGAATTGTATGAATTTGTAAGACAGCCATTCGAATTTTTCAGCATTTTATTAACATAAACACTGATGGGCCAGAAAACTGACCAAAAAAAAGGCGAAGATTACCCTTCGCCTTTTTAGCCACCGCTTAAGATAACCTGTCTTAGGAAAATTGCATTTCAGGCACATTATCCGGAACGATTAATTCCCCCTCGGTTTTACTGATAATTTCCTCAACAGACACACCTGGTGCACGCTCTTTTAATACAAAGGCACCGTCTTTAATTTCAATAAACGCAAGATCAGTAATCACCTGACGAATACACTGTGTGCCAGTCAACGGTAGCGCACACTGCTTCAACAGCTTGGAATTACCATGCTTGTCGGCATGGGTCATCATCACAATAATATTGCGCGCCGCTGCCACCAGATCCATCGCACCACCCATACCTTTGATGAGTTTTCCGGGCACCATCCAGGAGGCGATATTACCCTGCACATCCACCTCAAAGGCGCCCAGCACGGTGAAATCCACATGACCACCGCGAATCATTTCAAAGGAAGCAGCCGATGAAAAAATCGCCGCACCGGTGATAGTGGTCACGGTTTCTTTGCCGGCATTGATCATATCAGGGTCCAGCTCGGCCTCGGTTGGATATCGGCCCATACCCAGGATACCATTCTCTGATTGCAGCATGACATCCACCCCGTCGGGGACGTAATTGGCAACCAGTGTTGGCATACCAATACCCAGATTAACGTAGTAACCATCTTCCAGTTCACGGGCCACACGCATGGCCATTTGTTCTCTTGTTAATGCCATTGTTAAATCCTCCTTAGGCTTCGCGAACAGTGCGTTTTTCTACGCGCTTTTCAAAGGTGCCCTGAATCAGGCGATTAACGTAAATACCGGGGGTTTGAATCTGTGATGGCTCCAGCTCACCGGGCTCTACAATCTCTTCAACTTCCATCACTGTAATCTTGCCGCAGGTCGCTGCCATAGGGTTAAAGTTCTGCGCAGTGTGGCGATAGATAGCATTGCCATAACGATCCGCCTTCCAGGCTTTAACCAGCGCAAAATCGGCATTGATAGCTTCTTCCAGCACAAAGTGACGACCGTTAAATTCTCGGGTTTCTTTTCCTTCGGCGATGGGTGTGCCGTAACCGGTAGCGGTATAGAACGCTGGAATACCCGCTCCGCCCGCCCGCATTTTTTCAGCCAGAGTACCCTGAGGCGTGAGTATTACTTCCAGCTCACCATCCAGCATTTGCCGTTCAAAGAGTTTGTTCTCGCCCACATAGGAGGCGTAAATGCGGGAGATTTGCTTATCTTCCAGCAAAATACCGAGCCCAAAACCATCAACACCACAGTTATTGGAAAAAACCGTTAACTCCTTAGTGCCCATAGTTTTAACCTGGGCAATCAGGTTTTCGGGGATACCGCATAAACCAAAGCCGCCCACGGCCATACTCATGCCGTTTTCCAGCCCGGCTAAAGCCTCTTCGTAGCTGCTCACTACTTTATCAAATCCGGCCATGGAGCCTCCTGATAGTTATCGTTAAAGTAAATGTTTGCCTAGTGTTATCAATTTACATATATTTATCAAATAGATATTTTTGATTGATTCATTTATTAAACAAAATAACCCTTTTGCCATATGCCTATGCTCAATGTAACCCCCAAGCAAGTAAAAGCCTTTATCGCAGTATCTGAAAGCCGCAGCTTTGCCGATGCCTGTGTGATAGTTCATCTGTCGCAACCCGCGCTTAGTATGGCGATTAAAAATCTGGAGCTGGCAGTGGGTGGCAAACTGCTAATTCGTACCACCCGCTCCATTTCGCTGTCTCCCGAGGGCAAGGCATTTTTACCCGTGGCGAAAAGGCTTTTAACTGACTGGGATATGGCCTTCAATGATTTGCATAATCTGTTCGCCAAGCAGCGAGGCAAACTGACTATAGCCGCTATGCCCTCCTTCGCCGCCACTAAGTTGCCTGAGTTTTTGGCTCATTTTAAAAAGCACTATCCAAATATCAATGTGCTGATTGACGACATAGTCGCCGAACAGGTCAACGAACGCGTGCGCACCGGCCGCGCCGAAATCGGCATTACCTTTAAACCTGATGACCTTACCGACCTTGAGTTTATATCTCTGTTTAAAGACAGGTTTGTAGCCACCCTACCCGCGGGACATGAACTCGCTGGGAAAAAATCACTCACCTGGAAAACGATATCCCAGTACCCACTGTTACTGCTTCAACAACCTTCTTCTATCCGCAGGATGATTGAAAACACACTGACCACACACAAACTGGATGCCACCGTTGAAATGGAAGCACATCAATTGGCGACACTGGGGAAATTGGTCGCTAACGGCATAGGGGTCAGTATTATCCCTACCCTCTGCGTAGAACAGATGGAGGCACTGGGAGCAGTTTGCAAGCCGTTAAAAAATCCAGTTATCCAGCGTGATATTGGTATTATCTACCGTAAAAAAAATCCACATTCAGCGGCGGCTCAGGCGATGATTGACGCGTTGTTGAAAATTCATCCGACAGGAGTAGATGACTGATACCTTCATGGTGAATTCTACAGTGTGCCAATAGCGGGCGGGAATTAGACACCTTGAGACTAGAATAAGAGCAGACAATACATTGCGTGTCATTTATATCGGGGCAACCTCCCTCTTCAGTTCGTATATTTATTAACAGGTGATAGAAGCATACTACCTTGCTCGTGCTTTCGGTGGCACTATAAACCAACTTACGCAAACCAGACTACCAAAGCCTGTGTATAAAACCATGAACACCCATTCTGGAGCAGTATAATAGAGCAAACTATGCAGCCAGTGCTGGATAAACGATCCGGAATACGTTTCTGAATGAGCATCTTCTCGTAGTGCCATTTCCCATACCGTTAAAGGACAAATAACACCAGCCCACGACTGAGCAACCACTATGCCAATTGTTATTAAGTGGAATAATCGGAAAGCCCTGTTTCTGACCCATTGCCAGGTCAGGAAATACCCCACATAAATTGATAAAAGTCCAAATACCACAAAGAAAACAACCGTCACATGTACGATTAAAATCATATCAGCCAAAAATATTAATAGCGATTCTTTCGACACGGCTTTTCACCTGACCAGGCTGTAGAAAATATTTCCGCAAAATTGTTTATCCATCAACCCATTTTTATTAGATTGTATTGATCTCAAATCACTAACCACGGCATTGCATAAGGTTTTTCTGGTCATCGTTGTAGCTCCTATTTGCGCTTCACGGGAAGAACCGGCGATCAAAACATCCGGTTGCTCATGTTGTGTGTCAAAAACCGACATTGGCTGTATAAAATTAAAATAACATTTAAAACCTGTCACTTTGTCAGATCAATTCTTTCCTAAAGTACGTAGATTAGATCTATGAATAATAGATGTCATCAAGAGCAAGAATAGAAAGCGTTTTAAAGATGCATTATGCGTTCCTTTCTAACGAGATAGACCTCCTTTAACATTATTTTTTACTATTGTGGTATACCCAGTGATACAAGACCGGAAGTACTAACAAAGTCAGTAGCGTGGAAGAAATTATGCCACCAATCACTACAGTTGCCAGTGGCCGTTGTACCTCTGCGCCGGTACCGCTGTTAAGAGCCATGGGCACAAATCCTAGGCTGGCAACCAAAGCTGTCATTAACACAGGCCTCAAACGTGTTAATGCGCCATCCGTGATAGCGAGCATTAAGTCACCTTTTTCATGCCACAGGTCCCGGATAAACGCGACCATCACCAAGCCGTTAAGCACAGCCACACCCGAGAGAGCTATAAATCCTACCCCTGCCGAGATGGATAAAGGCATATCGCGCAACGACAAAGCGAGCACGCCTCCAGTGAGCGCCAGTGGCACGCCGCTGAAAATTATCAGCGCATCTTTGAGCGAGCCAAACGCCATCACCAGAATAGCCAAAATGATTAGCAGTGTGACGGGTACGACAATGGCCAGCCGCTGACTAGCCGATTCCAGTTGCTCAAAGGTCCCTCCATAATCCAACCAGTAACCCGCGGGCAGATCGACATCACTGGCAATCTTCACTTTTACCTCCTCAACAAAACTGCCCAAGTCACGTCCGCGCACATTGGCGGTTACCACCACACGGCGTTTGCCGTTTTCCCGACTAATTTGTGCCGGTGCCGGTGATAAATTCAACTGAGCCACTTCCGACAAGGGTACATAGTCACCATTGACTAATGGCACTGGCAGAAAGGCAAGTTTTTCCAGATCACGTCGCAGAGTTTCCGGGAGACGTACCACCAATTCGAATCGACGATCACCTTCATAAAGAATGCCCGCTGATTCACCACCGATAGCGGCTGACACCCAATCCTGTAACTCTACAACATTCAACCCGTATCGGCCCAAGGCCGTGCGATCTGGTATCACGGACAGCGTGGGTAGTCCGGTCACCTGCTCCACTCGCGCATCGGCCGCGCCCGGTATTTTATTGACGGTGTTCAATACGTTATTAGCGGTCAGCAGCAACTGATCCAGGTCATCCCCGAAAACTTTGATCCCAACATCCGCGCGTACACCCGAGATTAGTTCATTAAAACGCATCTGAATCGGCTGAGTGAACTCGTAGTTATTGCCAGGAAGTTCCTCCAGGGATTGCTCCATTTCCACCACCAACTGGGATTTGGTTTTTTCGGGATCCGGCCACTCATTGCGAGGTTTCAAAATCACAAAATTGTCCGCAACATTGGGCGGCATTGGATCCGTGGCCACTTCAGCAGTACCGATGCGAGCAAAAACTTTATCCACCTCGGGGAAGGATTGAATACGCTGCTCCAGAATTTCCTGCATCTTAACTGCTTGTTCCAGACCAGTGCCCGGAATGCGCATGGCATGCAAAGCAATATCACCTTCGTTGAGTTGAGGAATAAATTCCGAACCCAGTGTGGAGGCCAACCACACACAGAAGGCCACAAGCACCGCTGCCAGGCTGACCACCCACCAACGAAACTTCAAAGCAAGCAACAAGAGCGGCTGATAAAGTTTTTTGGCGGAGCTGACCGCCACACTTTCTTTTTCGCTGATTTTACCATTCAGGAACACGGCAACGGCGGCAGGCACCAGAGTCAATGACAGAAACATGGCGGCCAACAAAGCCATCACTACCGTGGCAGCCATGGGGTGAAACATTTTTCCTTCAACGCCGGTCAGGGTGAAAATGGGAATGTACACCACAGTAATAATGGCCACGCCAAACAAGCTGGGGCGAATTACTTCCGACGTGGCTTCATAAACCGTATTCAGTCGTTCTTTGAGTGACTGCACTTTGCCGTTAAATTGTGCCTCGGCCAATCGTCGCACGGCATTTTCAACAATGATCACAGCGCCATCGACAATCAAGCCAAAATCCAGGGCGCCAAGACTCATCAGGTTCGCCGATACACCCGTCCTGACCATGCCGGTGATTGTCATTAACATCGAGAGCGGAATAACGGCGGCCGTAATGACCGCCGCGCGTAAATTACCTAACAATAAAAAAAGTACCACGATAACCAACAGCGCCCCTTCCAAGAGGTTTTTGGTGACCGTGGCAATTGCTTTATCAACCAATGCGGTACGATCATAAACCGCTTCGGCCACGACACCATCAGGTAGCGATGCCTGGATATCCTCCAGCTTGATAGCCACATCACGGGCGACGGTACGCGAGTTTTCACCGATCAACATCATGGCGGTACCCAGTACGGTCTCTTTACCATTCTGCGTGGCGGCACCGGTGCGTAACTCTTTACCGATGGCAATATCAGCGACATCGTAGATTTTGATCGGCACGTTGTCGTGATTCGTGATAATGACGTTGCCAATATCTTCCATACTGGTCAGTTGCCCAGGAGAACGAACCAATAATTGCTGACCATTACGTTCGATATAGCCAGCACCACGGTTGTCATTGTTGGCCAGTAATGCCTGCACCAGGTCGTCGATACTGACTTTGTAGTACAACAGTTTCTTAGGATCGGGGAGCACATGGTACTGTTTGTTGTAGCCACCAATACTATTAACTTCAATAACTCCTTTCACTCGAGCCAATTGCGGTTTTATGATCCAGTCCTGGATTTCACGCAACGCTGTTGAATCAAACGGCTCGCCGCTTTTTTGGCTAGCGCCCTCCTCTGCGCGTACGGTGTACATAAAAATTTCACCCAGCCCTGTGGAGATAGGCCCCATCTCGGGTTCGATTCCCTGCGGCAGCACATTCTTAATCGCACCTAGCCGGGTATTGATAAGATTGCGGGCAAAATAAATGTCTGTGCCTTCTTCAAATACGACCGTAACTTGCGACAAACCATAACGGGATAGCGAACGGGTATAGGCAAGATTAGGCAGACCGTAGAGTGCGGTTTCCACCGGATAGGTAATGCGCTGCTCAGATTCCAGCGGTGAATAGCCCGGTGCAGCAGTGTTGATTTGCACCTGTACATTGGTGATGTCTGGTACCGCATCAATGGGCAGCTGTTGATAACTCCAACTGCCAATGCCGATAATGACCAGAGTCAGGCTTAACAATAAATAGCGCCGCTCAATAGCGAGACGCACAATAGTTTCGATCATGGGGGACTTAATCATGGCGTGCTCTTTAGTATTAGTGCTCGTGTTCGGCTGCGGATTTTTCGATATCGGCTTTGATCAGGTAACTGTTTTCACTGACGTAGTCCTGCCCCTGTGACAAACCGGCTAACACCTCTACATAACGGCCATCGCCACGACCTAGACGAAGCGGCACAAACATATATTCATCACCGTTTTTGACAAAAACCCCCCGCTGCTCACCCAGGGTCTGCACAGCCTTTTTTTGTACGGCCAGATCAACGGAAAACTCAGACACAATAATGTTGCCTTCCACCAACAAGCCTGGTGCCAGCCCTTTGGTATAATTGTCGAGCTTCACTCGGGCAAGTTGATAGGGTTTATCCAGTACGGGAATCAGGTGTTCTATCGGCCCATCAAAGTCCCAGCCATTCTGATTGATATAAACAACCTGGCCGGCTCTGATCTGTGAACGGTGGCTTGGGTAAATGCGAAACTCCGCCCATAGCGTGTCAAAATTGGCAATGGAAAACAGTACCTGATCCTGAGTTACCTCACCGGTATTGGCATGACGTTGAATAACCGTACCCTCGATAGGGGCTAGCATGGCATAGGTTTTCAGGCTCTCATTGGATTCGACCTCTGCGAGTAAATCACCGCGTTTGATGATGTCGCCAATCGTAGCTTTGACTGATTTGATCATACCGGTATAACGGGCGCGGACATGACTGACCTGTTCTGGGCCGCTGCCAAGACTGCCATAGGCCACGATGCTTTGACGCAAAACCTTTGAATCTGCACGATCCGTTTTGATACCTACCTCAGCAGCCATTGAGGCTTTGATACGCGTACCTAGCGTTCCATCATGATCGTGCTGATCATCGTCATGCGTGTCACTAATTGCCTCTTGATTGTTGACGTCATGTTTGTGGTCATTCTCGTAGCTATGATCTTCTGCTGCCTGAACGGGGAAATACAACAAACACCCGAGTAGTAATATTGAAATCATTGAGAGTGGTTTCATGTTTAAAATCCTGTGGTTTTCTCACGGGTTAGAATCTCTCAGCGTGAAATGGCGAGTGGCTCTGCAATAAGTTGTTCTATCGTGGACTGGTTGATAAGCGCAGCGGAGGCAGTTTCAATTCGCTGTTGTTTGGCAGTTATTAATTCACGTTGGGCTGCAACCCAATCCTGGAATCGAAGTGCACCTCGGTCATAGGCTTTTCGTGTAATTTGAAGTGATTCTTCCAATTGTGGGATCACCTGTTGCTGTAACTGTCGATGTGATGCAATAAACTGCTGCCGTTGCGAAAATGCATTGAACAGCTGCTCATGAAGTAAGAGTGCCTGGTCGGCTTGCTGAAACTCCATAGCATTGCGTTCAGATAATGCTGCATTGACTGAGGAACGATTACGGCCGGAGGAAAACAAGGGCATGGAAACACCCATCGTCAGCCCTGTGTCATTACTGTCTTCCAGATACTTGACGCCAAATTGCCAACTCAGATTTGCACGACTTTGAGTTTTTGCTAACTGAACTTCTGCGTCTTTTAAACGCAATTCACTGGCAAATATCATCATCGCGGGCGAAACCTGTACACGTTCATATAGCTGTTCAAAGCTTTGAGTTGAGCCAAATGTAAACAAGTCGCCATCGACGAAGGAAAATTGTGGAGAGCGTTCACTCCAGAATCGAGCAAGAGCGACCCGCTCCCGCTCTAAGCGTCGGCGAAGATTGTCTCGATGCATAATGGACTGCGTAAGCATGGCTTGCGTACGCATTACTTCTGCATCTGACGCGGCACCACGTTGGGCTCGATTCGAGACTGCGCTCAGCAACTCTTTAGACAGCGCCAGAGCCTCATCTGCCAGTTGGATCTCGGCCTGTGTGGCGAGTAACTGAACGAATGTACGGGTCAGTGCGCCCAGAACATCGAGAGTTTTAGCCTGTTGGTCAAGGGCAAACCGGTTCAGTCTGGCCTGTGCAACTGAGGTACGTGATCGCTGCTTATCGCCCAGCTCAATCACCGAAGACAACGCAACCGTGATTTCGGCACGGTCCAACCCCTCGACTTCGCCACTGCCGGAAAAATTCTCAACTTCCAGACCGAGGCTATAGGCGGGTTTCAGGGCCGACAATTTCCGTTCCGCCAGGAGGCGCTTCTTCGTAAAGGTGAATTGATGCAGCTGCGGATTGTGTTGCAGGGTTTTTTGAATCGCTGTTTGCAGGGTCATTGGAGAAGAAGCCTCAACTGCCACAGCAAAGCAGATCGCAACCAGGCTTAGCACCAGTCGCCACCCGGGTACAAGATATTCCATTATGGGATACTCCCAACTAATTCATGAACGAACAGCCGTGCGGATGTGAACAGATTTCGCAGACAGACCACGACACGGCTTTTTTAAAGGGACTTGGGTTCGCTGAATTAAATGGGAGGTGGATTGTCGGGCGTTTTATAAATCGAAGCGTATTTTGCCGGGTAAAATGAGACACTACTGACCGCTGGATCAACGGATATGGTGTGTACAGGGCCGGCAAGAAAAGCCGGACTCATACCATGACAGTGGCAACAATGATGGCAATCATGACCTACCGCACTGTTTATTATATCCAAAGGTTGTCCGTCTGATAATTGCAGGTCAACATTATTGGCCACGTGGTCATGATTAAAGTTCAGATGATCCAACCCTGATTGATGTAGTTGATGCGCATCTGCCATCGCCATCATTGATTGCACTGCAATCAATGTGGTTAGAAAGTAGATAAGGGTTCGACGTAGCATCGCTTAGGGCTTCTTGTTGGCAGTCAGAGTCAGTATGCTGAGAGGGCATAGAGTAGCAGATAGTCGATGAGTTTCAAAATCACTACCCTCTATTTGGTTAGACCAGTTACTTTAAAATGTGCACTCCTTTATTTCGATACATCCGCTATCCTCTGTGAGCTGGCAGTAATGTGACTGGGGATGCTTTTGGCTGTGGGTCCAACAGGGTCTGACCAAACAGAAGAAACTCTCATACTAAATTCAGAGCTACCACACTTTAGTACAAATACATTGCATCGGGCTAGACTCGATCCGACACAATTGATTATTAGCTAATAGAAGATCTTACAGTCAGTTCTCTGCACGAAAGAGGACCTTTAATTTAGGCGAAACTAAATTTTAAGAGTGAAGAAAGTGACAATAGAGGACCTTAGCTGCCAAGAGATTTGAATAAAAGAAGAGATTAAATAGCGTGTATCTTTTATCGAGTAAAATTACCCCTGCGATTCATATATTAGTTTTTATGTATGCATTGGGGGCTGATAAAAACTATTAGTTTACCCATAATATGGTAACGATGAGTGCTATATTGGGAGCCCCATCATTAAAACATTTTACATCAGCTTGTTCGCTACATGTAAACATATAAAAGTGGCGTTTCTTGACTGTTAGCGAAAGGATATTGGCATGTTGAACGCCATGGTATGAGACGGCGTTGTCTGGGCTTACTAAGAATTAATTAGGGGTTTGGACACCGCGGTCGGTATGTTATGCAGGTATTTTGCATTGAGAATATACAGTTAGCAAGTAGCGACCGTACGAATTATTGATTTAAAATATCTTCGATCCAATTTATAAATATGGCTGAACTTCTAGTTTCGAAGCTGTCTTTATCGGGTACGTAGTAGCACAAGTCTGATTTGACTGGTCGAGTGTTAAATTGTTGTAGAAGGTTAGATTTTAGCAGCCTTTTTGTGAGCGTCGTAGAACAGAACACAAGTCCATTTTGTGCCATGGCTTGTTGGATCCCGAAAAGTTCTTGATCAAATTTTTTGAGTTTAATATTAGACCCATCCAATCCATTTTCCTCCAACCAGGCGGTTAGTGGAGGTTCCGGTAACAATTTATTTTTCCACTCCGTTGTAAAAAGGGTTATAGGTTCATTTGACCAAGCAGGAGGCGTCATTCCATAAGCACCAAATACATTGAATGACTCAGATCTAATGACATCAGAATCCTCAGTGATTGAGACATCACCGAACCGAATTGGCATAATATATGACTGGTTATCGACCGACTCGCCGGTCGATATTTCCATCGAAATATCGGGGTTGGCTTGTTCAAATTCATGCTGGGAAGGTATCAGTACCATAGCGGCTAATGATGATGTCGTCGTTACCCTAACCACACTGCCAGCCTTCATCACTTCATCCAAAGCACTGTCAATTTTTCGAAATCCCTCAGAGGTTGCTTTAGCTAATCTTTTGCCTGCTCCAGTTAGTGATATCCTCCTTCCCAGTCGATGAAACAAATTTACATTTAACCGACTTTCCAGGTTGCTAATGTGGTGTGAAATGGCTGTAGGCGTCAGCGAAAGTTCTTCTGCAGCCAACTTAAAACTTCCCCGACGGGCAGCCGACTCAAAGGCTTTCAGCGCCTGTAACGATACCTGCATACCAAAACTCCAAATTCACAATTAGCTCGTCGACATCATAGATGAATTATACTCATCTATTAGTGTAGCTTTTTCGTTTGTACTAGTCTATTCAGAGCCACAGAATAGCTCCTGTCATTAATCAACTGAGGCAATGAACATGAGTACATTATTACACATAGATTCAAGCGTAAGAGCTGCGAAAAACCCTAGTCCGGATCATGATTCCATATCGAAAAAAATCGCTAACAGATTTATTGATACATGGATACATAATCGGCCTGAAGATGAGTATATCTATCGTGATGTTGGAATGAATCCACCTGATTTCATTACACAGGATTGGATTGGCGCAGTGTTTACCCCTGAGGAAAAAAGGACCCCTGCACAGAAAGAGAGATTGGCACTATCAGATAAACTGATAGCTGAGGTGGCAGCAGCCGATGTTATTTTGATTTCCTCACCAATGTATAACTACGGTATGCCGGCTCAGCTAAAAGCGTGGTTCGATCAAATTGTACGCATAAACAAAACGTTTGATTTCGATCTCTCACGAGGGGATTTCCCATTACAGCCTCTACTCTCAGGTAAGACATTGATCATGGTGACATCCAGCGGAGAGTTTGGCTTTGAAAAAGGAGGCATAAGAGAAGATTCTGGTCACCTGGCACCGCACCTACGGACACTGAGTAAATATTTAGGGGTGGACACAATGTATGAGATTGCCTCTGAATACCAGGAATTTGGTGACGAGAGACACCGCATGTCAGTAGCTAATGCAAAAGAACGAGCAGAAGGTATTGCAACAGAACTTACTATTCCAGCCCTGACTGTATCGTCAAAAAGTGATTTCGCCAATGTGTAACCATACTACTGAAAAAAAACTCATACGTTTTGGTGAAAATGTTATTGATTTGGCTATTAGCAATGTCAAGTTAGGTGGACTGCCGTTTGCAGCTATTATCGTTAATCAGAATGGAGAAATTATTGGCAAAGGGGTAAATCAAGTCGCCAAGCATCTGGATTGTACCGCACACGCTGAAATCCAGGCGATAAGAGAAGCTTCACGGAATGAAAAAAACTTTTCTTTAAAAGGAACGACATTAATTGCTTCAGGAGAGCCTTGCGCCCTCTGTTATATGGCAATTCGTATGGCGGAGATTATGAAGGTTATTATCGTATCGGATAGATATGAGGCGAAAAAACACGGGTTCGATTATCTATGGACTTACAAGTATTTCAATGCCAGCTTCTTTCATGAGCTCGAGGTTGTGACGCTAGATAATGACAGGAAATTGCTCCCATTCCAGTTAGCCAAAATCAAGTGAGTGATTAATAGTAGTAGTATCAACCTTTCATTAATTGTAAGTTTAGAAAGCACCATCTTGCGATAATTGCTTTAAAAAGGTTTACTGAATGACGCCTGCTGCAGAACTTTTTTTCAGTACAAAGTGGTGCACTTACTTAATGAATACGGGGTAAGCCGTCGCGACTACCACGTCATTTATTCACCTTGCCATATATTAAAACCCAACCCCTTCAGCTGCTTCTCAGAAACAGGAATATCTATCTCAGAGAGAACGTTAAGTACTATTGATTTTTCATGTAGGCGGCGACTAAAAATCCAACCTCTATTATTTCCTGAGTGGATAATTATCCTGGCATAATCTGCGTCACCTGTCAGTTCCGCCCGGTATTCATCAACATAAATCCAAATAGTATTGTTGAAATAATAGTGTGACCAGTGATTATCTGCTTCCCAAAATTCATCGATATGCACAAAATCTCTAGGTGTTTTTCTTGTGTTCAAATGATTCATACGCTTAGTATCCAGCACCACTTATCATGGTTAAACTCTGGTAAAGTAGTGGCGATGCCCCCTATCTCTACAATCGCCAGCGAAGAAACGGTCGCCGCTTTTATTACCGTGCTGTTTGTCCAAAAAGAATCTGCTTACCTTCGTCAGTAACTGCGGAGCGACTACTCCAGCGCTCTCCCTTCTTGTACGCAGACACAACTGCAGGTCTGTTCGACATTGTAGAAAACCAACGCTCTATATTTGGAAAGTCATCTAGATTCTGACGCTGGTTTCGATAAGGCACGATCCAGGGGTAGATCGCCATATCCGCGATCGAGTAATCATCAGCAACCCACTCCCGTTCCTCTAGCCGCTTGTTGAGCACTCCATAGAGACGATTGGTTTCGTCAATATAACGATCCATTGCATAGGGAATCTGCTCGGGCGCGTACATTACAAAATGGTGATTCTGGCCCGCCATTGGACCAAGACCTCCTATCTGCCAACTTAACCATTCTAAAACCGTTTTCCGCTGCCTAATGCCTGAGGGCAGGAAACGTCGGGCCTTCTCTGCGAGATAAATCAGTATGGCCGCTGACTCGAACACCGTTATTGCCTCGCCGCCATCAAGCGGGGCATGATCTACAATGGCCGGCATACGATTATTGGGAGAGAATGCCAAAAATTCCGCTTTAAACTGGTCTCCTGCGCTGATATCTACCGGCTTTATGCTGTACTCGAAGCCAGCCTCTTCCAAAAAGAGGGTGATTTTGTGGCCATTGGGTGTTGGCCAATAGTGGAGATCAATCATTGTAAATTCTCCTTATAGATAATTTAGAGGAAACAGTGCACGGAGAGCCGTCTCACCCTGTTCTGATTTAAAAGTCATACCTCGCCCAACACTCCGTACTTGCGTTACAGCCGGACTATCATCAACAACCTGGAGCAGCGCTTCAAATTGGTGTGTGACTCCAGTGCACTTAGGGCAGGCCAGCCTCCTCGAGAAATAGCGTTACCTTCATAGGGTTGGATGTAGCATGGTAATAGAACTTGTTCAAAACTTACTCATTGATAAGAATCGTAAAATTGAATGATCATTCAACCACTCATTGAACAATCATTCAAGATAATTTTGAACATTTATTCAAGTTGGCGCTATACTGCCGATAATTACAGTAGGTGACCCACTTATGGCAAGAGCGCAATTTGACCGCGAGCAAGTGCTTGGCGAAGCCACACGATTGTTTTGGCAGCAAGGATTCAATGGTGCTTCGATGCAGCAGGTAGTAAAGGCAACCGGCCTCAATCCCGGCAGTCTCTATCTTGCATTCGGCAATAAAGAAAGGTTGTTTGAAGAAACTCTCGGGCATTATGCCCAACAGTCAAAAGATACCATTCGGCAGACCCTTGAATCAGCACCATCCGTAGGTACTGGCATCTGTCAGATACTCCTCCAGAAAGTTGAGGAATCCCAGCAACGCGATTATTGCAGCTGTTTTTTGATCAAGAGCCAGCTCGAGCTGGCCGCACTCGGTAACGATTCTCTGCGCCCCATTATTACTACTTACCTAGCCCAGATAGAGGAACTCTACGCCAGCTATCTGAGACGGGAACACCCACCCAAGCTGGCATCTGAGTATGCAAGCAGCCTTATGATGCAGCTTTTTGGCCTGGGCATTTACGGATACCAGCAACGTTCAAGCGCCCACTTAATTGCTGCGTTGAAACTTGGATTACCCTGGCTACAGTGGGAATAACCATGAACAGATTAATCACGCTGGAAAAGCAACTTACATATCAACTTGAAAATATATGACCTGCAATAACTAGTAGACATAATGCTTCAGCTTATAATCATAGGCTTGCTTCAACTAGTCAGGCACGACTCTGAAGGAGCTATAGCACCGTGCCTCAAACTCATCCCTTTTCCCCCAGCAGTGTCTCTGCTGAATCGACAGTAACGTTTCAAGCTGTGAATACTAATTCCGGACTGAATCCAACCTTCTTGCTCCGTTTGCCCAGCACAACTTACTGCTCTCCGTCGCTAAGCGGCACACAACAATACTCAACTTTTTGAGATCCCTTCGCATTTTTTTGATATTCACAAATTTCTGATATTTAGAAATAATTCTATCTTATTAATATTTATAGAGTTTTTATTTGGCATAAAAACTGTAAAGGGTTGGTCACCCCACTGACGAGATAAAGAGAGATGACCACAAAAAATTGGAAAATTAGATGCTTTGCACTGACGCTCGCGCTCATTCTTTGCCCGGTTAGCTACGCCAACACACCAGACAACAAGCCCAGCCCATACCAGGAGAGAGAAGTGATTACTCTCTCGATCGATAATGACGTATTTGTTCCCAGGACTACCGATCGGGATTTTACGGCGGGTATCGCTCTTACTCACTCAGGTCGGTCCGTACTAAAACATTGGCGTAGTTTCGATAATCTAATCGGAGTGATTGACCGCGCCTTGAACCTGCCTCCTTCAACCAGTAACAATCACAGCTACGTTCCCTCTGTTGAAATCGGAGGTTATGGCTTTACTCCTGACAATATCGCCAGCAGGGAGGTTCAGGATGATGATAGGCCTTATGCTAGCCTGGTCTATTTTTCAACCAGTCGCGCATATAAGACCAGCAATAGTAATAACGCATGGACCTCTACCCTGAGCATCGGCTTTCTCGGCCTTGGCATATTTGAGACGACGCAAAATACAGTGCACGGGTTAGTAGGAAGTAATAAAGCCGAAGGCTGGAACCACCAGATTGCAGATGGTGGCGAACCAACTTTTCGCTACCAAGCCGCTTATCACGATTACTGGCAGCTAAGCACTCACTCCGCCCAATACAAGACCACATTCTTCGGCTCTGTGGGATATCTGACCGAAGCAGGTCTCGCCATCTCCACTCGACGAGGTAAAATTGCATCCCCGGACTACCGCTTTAACCCAGAGTTGATTGCTTACAGCGAGCGAGCGAATGAAACACTAGCCACGCCCTATACAGGAAAAGAAAACTATTTTTGGGGGGGCATTGCACTCAAGGCTCGTCTGTACAATGTGTATTTGCAGGGTCAATTTCGTAATAGCGACCACACACTGAGAGGTAGCGACCTACGCCTCCTTATTATTGAGGGCTGGCTAGGTTACACACGAAGTTTCGGGGAGGATTTCAAGCTAAGTTATGTGGTACGCGCCCACTCATCAGAAATTAGAAAGGGAAAAGGTGATCGAACCATGCTCTGGGGAGGCTTTATTCTCAGCAAGTCACTTTAGGCGCATGTAGAAGTGGCTCATGACGACTTCTTTAACCCAAACTGTGAAAGACGATAGGCTAGAGTGGAAGCCTTTAGCCCTAACAGTTCTGCCGCGCCATTGTCGCCAGAAATCTTCCACCCTGTCTTTTGCATTGCCTTGCGAAGGTTTGCCTTCTCCAGTTGACGAAACTCGCTCTCCGTCAAAATTTCAACATTTGCGAAGGAAGCTTCGGGCTCAAAATTATTTGAGGCAAGGGCCGAAGGTAATGCCATCTCCAGCTTGAGCCTACTACCCCCCGTAGAAAGAATGACAGCACGTTCAATAACATTTTTCAATTCCCGTATGTTACCAGGCCAGCGATGCTGCTTTAATCGAGCTACTTGCGCTTGGCTGAGCGCGATAGGTTTTCTCCCCAGGTGTTGGCAAAAACTGTTAAGAAAATGCTGAGCAATGGGAGGAATATCTGCCACACGCTCGCGTAAGGGTGGTACCTCGACCGGGAATACTGACAATCGGTAGTACAAATCTTCACGGAACTGCCCTTTGCGAACATCCTCTGCCAGATCTCTATTGGTTGCTGCAATTATACGCACATTCACTTTCTGTGTTTTTTCATCCCCTACCCGCTCGAATTCACTCTCCTGTAATGCGCGCAGTAATTTACCTTGTAGGTCTAGAGGAATCTCACCCACTTCGTCAAGAAATAAGGTTCCATGATTGGCTAGCTGCATCTTTCCTACTCGATCACGGTGAGCACCGGTAAACGAGCCCCGAACATGGCCAAAGAATTCACTTTCAAATAAATCTTTAGGAATCGAAGCACAATTGACTTTCACCAAAGGCTGCTCAGCTCGATCACTGTGCATATGAATAGCTCGCGCAACCATTTCCTTACCGACCCCTGACTCACCAAGGATGAGTACGCTGGTCGGGGTACTGGCCACCGCCTCTATTTGCGAAAGAGTTCTCTTCAGGGCCTGGCTCTCACCAATAATCTCACCAAAGTTGGCGGTGATATTGATTTCATCTCGCAGGTAATCCCTCTCCTGCTCCAGCTGCTCCTTCAAGTTGCTGATTTCAGCAAATGCCTTCTCGCGCTCTTCCTCTATTTTCACTCGCTCAGAAATATCACGAAATACCACAACAGCACCTTTTAATTTGTTCTCTTCCCAAATCGGCGTGCTGGTGTATTCAACCCGAACTGGATGTCCATCAGAATGCCAGAACACTTCATCATCGACTTGATGTACCTCCCCATCTTTAAGAGCCGCATAGATCGGACATTCCTCCTGCGGATAATGTCGTCCATCTATGTGAGTGTGGTGATGAAGATCATGCAATGAAGTACCAATCACCTCATCCTCATGCCATCCGAGAATCTTTACTGCGGCTTCATTCGCGAAAGTGGCTTTACCCTCACAGTCCAATCCATAAACGCCTTCACCCGCTGCTTTCAGGATCAGTTGATGGAGGTGAAGCAGGCTCGGAACACCCCTGGGTAAAGTTCTCGATGCACTCATGGCTATTGGTTTTCTCCTGAAGACCGAAGATGGCAATCAACAATATCAAAATATTGCGATTAATGTCACAAGATTTTGATATACGCAAATTTTTGCTATGTCAAAAAAATCGTAACCCATTGAAATATATTGAATTTATAAGTTGGCATGATTAGTGATAAGTGTGAGGGGACTCTATCTGAATTCGAATATTAATTTGGGGAACAAGGTTAGCCTCACCCGAACTTCAGAGCCTAAAACCAACACGACAATTATTAACAGCTAACAAGGAAATCAAAATGAACGCACTAAAAACCTGGATCAAAGTGGTAGTAACCACAGGGGTCTTCATCATCGGCGCCAACAGCTCCTTCGCAAATTTCTCGCACTCTTTAGATACTCAGGTGGGTACTTCTTACCAGCTTGCTTACTTCAACCTTAACTCAGGGGTAAAGCACTACGGCCAAAAACAAAATGGCGCAAGCAAAATCTCACGAGATAACACAAAGCGGAGCGTTAGCAAAAGCACAAGTGATAGCACGCAGCTCTGCTACCGTCACAGATTGATGTCCAAACCCTTATCCGTCTACCGAAATCATTCCTGCAATCACAGCAAAAATAAGGTGGCTGAGCAATCTAATAAAACAACCACTAAAACCTTTTTTTGAAGATAGTGTTGCTTCTTCAAGAATGAACCAGCACCAGCTCTACCGGTGTTGAATAAACAGCAACTCACAAAATCGGGAGCGTTGAATTCCCATCACATCATTGTAAAGGAGAAACACCCATGAAACTTACCAAAACCCTGAAACTTGCCAGCCTAGCTGGAGCAATCTTTATGAGTAGCTTGAGCTTTGGCGCTGCATCTAATGTTGGAGAAAATGACGTCGCAATCCACGGTTACGACCCAGTAGCTTATTTTAACGCAAACAAGCCTGTTGTTGGATCAAACCAATATACAGCCACTTACGAAGGTGCGATTTATCACTTTTCAAGTGAAGAAAACCGGGACCTTTTTAAATCCGACCCCGAGCATTATGCACCTCAGTTTGGGGGTTACTGTGCAATGGGCGTGGCTTTAAACAAGAAGCTTGATGTAGACCCCGACGCATTCTATATCACCGACAACAAACTATTCCTGAACCTAAACAAAACTGTTCAGAAAAAATGGTTAACCGATGTTGACGGGCATGTAAAAAGTGCCACTCGCATTTGGGATGGCATTGAAGAGCTACCAGTCGCTCTTGTTAATGCTGAGGACTAAGTTGTCACAACGGTGTTCGCTAGATGACAGACATCTTTGCGAACACCGGTACCCCTGACTATAAATCGATAATTTTTTGAGGAGAAAGAAATGACCAACAAACAACGTATAGCTACCGCTGCAATCGCATTAGCGCTTAGCACAATCGCTACAGCACCAGCTTATGCCGGTGGAAAGGAAAAATGCTACGGAATCTCAGCAGCAGGGCAAAACGACTGTGGGAATCTGGCAGGAACACACTCCTGTGCAGGTCAATCTACAGTGGATAACGACCCAGGCGAATGGAAATTGGTGGCTAAAGGGACCTGCGAAAATCTGGGCGGCCTACTTAAAGCAGAGGCCAAAAAGCGTTTCGCGGAAAGCCAAGCCTCGTAATGAGCGGCAATTTAACTAAACAAAAGGAGTTTCAGGATGTCCCGACAAGTTAGCCAACCGTCTGCCAGTGGCATTGATAATTCTGGGTTAGTAGGTGTGGGGCTTCGTCATAGCCACTACCGCGATGCTTTGCTCGGGACACCCCTGATTGATTTTGTGGAAGTTCATGCTGAGAACTTTTTTTCTGAAGGAGGTCTCGCTCCCATCTTTCTGGAAGAAATCAATAGCATTTATAACGTTAGTCTGCACGCCACCTCAATGGGACCAGGCTCTGCAGTCGAAATATCACAAGCGTATCTGCGTCGCCTAAAACAACTGGTTGATACTATCGACCCATGGTTGATTTCCGATCACGCCTGTTTCAGCTGGGGTCATGACGAAAATGGTAACAGCATCCATGCCGGTGACCTGCTGCCTCTGGAATTTAATCAGCAGGGGCTCGATACCCTTGTTCAGAATGTCGATCGCATCCAGCAACTACTTGGACGCTCTATGCTAATTGAAAATATTTCCAGCTATATCGCTCCGGATTTCACCACTATGAGGGAAACAGAATTTCTGTGCTCACTAGTGGAACGCACTCAGTGCCGATTACTCATTGACCTGAACAACCTACTGGTCAACGCGCACAATTTTGGTAGTGAGTTGCCATTAAATGACGCTCAATACTGGCTGGAAAATATTCCAGCAGAAGCCATAGGCGAATTTCATTTGGCTGGATGCACACCAGCCAAACCGCTATCGCTCATGATTGATGATCATGCCGAAGCAGTCTCTGAAGAGTGTTGGAGCCTTTATCAGTTCGCAATCGAAAAATTTGGTTCAATTCCCACCTTGATTGAATGGGATAACAACCTTCCCACGTGGGAGGAACTTCTAGAGCAGGCCAGAAAAGCTCGTCATATTATTCAATCTAATAGCCCAGACCATAAAGGACAAGATCATGCAATCAGCACGTAAGTCTTTAGTAAGAGATCAGCAGGCACTTATCGAAAGAATTTATTTTTCTGATGTATCAGGTTCTAGCCTGAATAGCCCCAAGAAAGACGGAATAGCCATTTACCAAAGTAATTTACTGTCCACTGCCACCCGATCTCTTTTAGTTACCTATCCAGTACTAACTAAACTGCTAGGGGAAGTTTCCATCAGGTATCTTGCTAGCCGCCTACTCCGCACCGAACCCCCCAGTACTGGCGATTGGGGAGATTGGGGTCAAGGAGTTAATGAATCGGTAGCGGCCTCTACGTTGGCAGAGGATTATCCATTTTTACAAGACATCGCCCTACTTGAATGGGCATTGCACCAAAGCGGGCGATGTCTTGTGCAACCTATGGACATGCAGAGTCTCACTGTGATGCAAGGGGATCGCTTGCTAAACACAAGCATTCAACTTTCTCCCTGTGTGAAATTGTTAAAAAGTAGCTACCCGGTCGACGACATCTGGCGCGCCCATCAGACGCGCAGTGAGACTGCTGAGTTGGACGAAGCCTTACTTGCTAGCGCAATCGCGCGCCACCAAGGGACATGCCGACTAATTGTCTACCAGCATAATCAACTCCCACAAATAGCCAAATTAACTGAACTGGAATATCACTGGCTTAGTGACGTTTCAAATCAGTTTGTTGTAGGAGAACTAATCGACAAGTACCCACAACTGGACTTTATTAACTGGCTTGCCAAAGCTATTGAACTAAATTGGATTTCTGGCCTGAAGCCAGCTTATAGAGAAATGGAATGACTATTGGTAGTCCAAAGTAATCTACACCATTTTTTAACCTCAATATATTTAACAATTTAAAAACTTAAAGGAGAAATATCATGCCATCTTATATTCAACAGACGTATCAACTTTCCCGGACAGCAGATTATGGCCTGGAAAAGCTTCACACTATCGCCACAGCGGTTGCTCGACTTTATATAGCTAAAGTCTTTTTCTTAGCTGGTTTAACCAAACTTCGTGATTGGGATACAACGCTATTTTTATTTGAAGAGGAATATCATGTTCCATTACTTTCCTTCGAAATGGCAGCCTATCTTGGCACTTTCAGTGAGCTGCTTATACCGGCCCTCCTAATAGCTGGACTATTCACAAGGATATCAGCATTGGCGCTTTTCTTCGTCAATATCGTTGCAGTTATCAGTCTCGCGGAAATTGCTCCAGCTGCGCTATATCTACACGTAATTTGGGGAGTACTTTTAGTCCAGCTTTCTATATATGGTGGAGGGTTTCTGTCAATCGATTGCTTATTAAAAAAGTATTTCCAGACCAAAGTAACCAAACAGATTTCCTAATAGAGCATTTCGTTTCGAACCATAGGAGTAACAGTTATGAGTATCGATAACCGCGCACCATTAACTGAACAACGCCCACCCCTACCTCCATTCACAATGGAAACCGCAATAGCTAAAGTGCAAGCAGCGGAAGATGCCTGGAATACCCGCGATCCCAAACATGTCGCCCGCGCTTATACCCCAGACTCGCAGTGGCGAAACCGTTCCGAATTAATTTCGGGGCGCAGCCAGATTGAAGATTTTTTGACCAAGAAATGGAACCGCGAACTGGACTATCGACTGCGCAAAGAATTGTGGAGCTTTACTGATAACCGTATTGCCGTAACCTTTGAATACGAGTGGCACGATGCAGAGCACAAGTGGTTTCGCTCTTATGGAAACGAACTATGGGAGTTTGCCAGCAATGGCTTGATGCAGCGAAGAATCGCCAGTATTAACGATATTGAAATCACTTACCAACAACGAAAACTGTAACCAGATCTATCAAAGAGAGATAAACCATGAAGAAAATTGAAATTTATACTAAGCCAGGTTGCCCCTATTGCACTAATGCAAAGAAATTACTTAATCAGCGAGGAAATACTTATACCGAGTACGACATATTCCGTCAACCAGAAAAACTGAGTGAAATGTACAGCCGAGGGCTACAACATACCGTTCCACAAATTTTGATAAATGGTTTGGCTATAGGAGGATTAACCGATTTGATTAAATTACATCTTGCAGAAAGCAGCAATCTCCATCAACCGTGAGCGTTATATGAATATCATCACACTTTACCGATTTTCCTTATCCGGACACTCTCACCGGGTTGAGTTACTGTTATCACTATTAGGTATAGAAGCGTCTTTGGTTGATGTGGATATACCCAAAGGGGAACATCGACAGAGAGAATTTCTATTAAAGAATCCATTTGGCCAGGTGCCGGTTCTTGAGGATGGTGAAATTATCATCACCGACTCCAATGCCATCTTGGTATACCTGGCCTCTAAATACGACCCAATGCGCTGTTGGTTACCCACCGAAGCCAGGCAGGCCGCCGAAGTTCAACGATTTCTTTCCCTGGCAGCAGGTCCTGTCGCTTACGGTCCTGCTGCAGCGCGCAGGGTTAATCTATTTGGCGCGAAACTGGATCACCGAAATGCGATTGAAATTGCTCATCATCTATTGGGGCAACTGGACGACCACCTGATGCAGCGAAGGTGGCTGGTCACTGACAGGCCGACAATCGCTGATATTGCTAACTACAGCTATATCGCTCACGCGCCAGAGGGAGGTGTTTCTCTCATGCCCTATCCTGCTATCCGCTACTGGCTTCAACAAGTCGAAGGACTCTGTGGATTTGTTGCGATGCCGAAAAGTAACGTGGGCCTTGTCAAGCAGTTGTAACTTTGAAAGAAGTTGCAAAAGAAACTGTCTATCGAACAGGCATTACAATCAATTGTTACGACTACGAGAGTCTTCCAACTCCAGTTCAAGGTTGTGGATACGCTGTAGTAACGGAGCGATTGCCTGGTTAATTTCATACTCAGTAAAACGGGGGTTAATATGTTGGGAACAATTCCAGTCAAAAGCCTCAAGACGAAGCCGGAAAATGTGCTCAATACGCGCTCGATAGTCAGGGTCGCTTACCTTTTCGGTCAACTCTTTATCGCTGGTTACAGAAAGAATTTCGCAATGTGCGTAAATTTTCAGCCGATTGCGGCGAGCATAATCAATCAAAAACAAACAAACTCGATTGTTATGCATGACATTTCCGACACTAAGGTATTGGCGGTTGCCACGAAAATCTGCAAATGCAAGCGTACGTTCGTCAATGACTTTGAGAAATCCGCTTGCCCCTCCCCTATGCTGTACGTATGGCCAACCGGTTTCCGAAACCGTTGCCAGATAAAAACTGTCACGAGCTGCGATGAAATCAGCCTCTTTCTCTGTAAAGCGATCAAATCTGCGATCACCTTGAAAGTTGGAATACATTTGATCGCTACCCAAAGATTCCTGAACCTTAAGGACACTGGGGGTTATCGCAATGTCGAGAAAACCATAGCCCATAGTCAAACTCCTGATTTATTAATAGCAGGCCGGAGTATGAATCCCGACCTGCAATTTTTACGCCTTCTGAATTTACGCCAGCTGATCTGCATGTACTTCCGGAAAGTCGATCTCAGTTTTAGCGACCTCATTGAGAAAATTGGTGAATGTGTTCTCAGCAACAAGCGCAACAACCTCTACAATCTGTGCCTCGCTATACCCGGCGTCACGTACCGCAGCGATATCAACACTACTAACGTGGCCGCGCTGCCGTGCCACATTTGCAGCAAAATTAACCACGGCCTGAGCCTTTCTATCACTCGAGGTACCTCTGCGATTCAAAATAATTTCTTCGGGACTGATCTTAGCGAGATTCAAACCAAGATAAGTATGAGCAGACAGGCAGTAATCACAACCGTTCACCTGCGCAACAGCAAGAGCGATACGCTCGCGTGTTTTAACATCGAAGGTTTTACCCAGGGCTGCTTGGAAGCTGGTAAAAGCATTGAGTGCGATTGGGCTGTTACCTATCAATCGGAACAGGTTTGGAACCACGCCGAGTTGGTCATGGACAACATCAAGGATTGGCTTGGATTCAGCATGAGAATCATTGAGGGATGGAATATTAATACGAGACATAGTTATTTCTCCTGAAGTTAACAAACCGGAATTGGATTGTTGGAGAAAGAGTCTAAGGTCTTCGCAGACAAAAGATAATACGGCAATATTGGAATGAACTTTACCATTCAGTGGAACAAACTATGAACAAACTTGAAGCAATGTCGATGCTAGTGGAGGTCGTGGATAAAGGCAGCTTTTCTGCTGTAAGCCGAGCTCTGCATATACCACTGACAACCATTAGTCGAAAAATATCAGACCTTGAAGATCATCTGGGGACACGACTTTTAAAACGTACGACTCGAAAACTCGTTTTAACCGACTCTGGTGCATCGTATATTTCAGCCGCCCGAAATATTATCGAACAGGTTAAGCAGGCTGAAAGAGAAGCTGCGGGGGAATACATTTCCCCCACAGGTGAACTGATAATTACCGCGCCCATTATGTTTGGTCGGATGTTCGTACTACCTGTTATTACCGAGTTTCTTGCTACCTTTCCTGAAATTTCAGTCAGGCTGTTGCTAGCCGATCGTAATATGGACATTATTGAAGACAATGTAGATATGGCTGTGCGAATCGGTAATCTACCGGACAGCACCATGGTCGCGACGCAGGTTGGAACAATGCGCACGGTAACTTGTGGACGACCGGATTTATTCGCCCGTCATGGTATTCCGCAAACCCCCACCGAACTGAAAAAAACGCCCTGCATCACAGTTGATACACCCATGCCGGCTACTGGCTGGCAATACGAATCTACAGAAACTAATATTGCCAAGACCATTTCAGTCCCTTCCCGCCTATCTGTAACCACACCGGAGGCAGCTGCCCAAGCTGCAATTCTCGGTGTCGGTGTAGCCCGCCTACTTCATTATCAAGTTGCGAATGCCATCGCTTCCGAAGATTTACAGGTTGTTCTGAAAGCCTTTGAGCCAGCCCCATCTCCCATCCATTTACTTCATGCCTCCAGAGGATTGATGCCACTCAAATTACGTCGATTTCTGGATTTTTCTGCACCACGCCTTAAAAATAAATTAGAAAATATGAGATGAACTACTTCAGTATATTTGTCTCACTATTATCAATATTTCTGTCAAAAAAGGCACTTTGTCTTTCTGTTAATTCTTTTTACAAATATTAGGAGATCGCAAAGAGATAAAGAATACAGGCCACCAGGCAACTGATAGTTCTCAGGTGATTCCAGCGCGTCCAGTAAACAAGATAATGCTCCCAAATAAACGCCTTATTTTCATCAGTGACTGATTGCAAACGGTTATTTAGAGGCACATTGAATACCACCGTACAGCCCAACATACCCAACAGGTAAATCACACCGGCACAGTTGATCCAGACAGACGCAAACCCACCATCATTGATTACTATTAACAGCAGCGAGAGTAGACTGGAGCCAAAGAACAGTGGCAGAAAGGCGGATTTAACAATGACAGTATTGATACTGTTCATACAGGTAATGGCCACATCAACTGGCAACCGCTTTAGCGACGTCATCAAAAAAACCGAGAAAGCAAAGTAAATACCAGCCATAAGGCCGGTACTCACAATCGCCAACCACAGTAACGGCTCAATCCAGCTCCCCATCATTAGCCTGCCTCCTTCTGTACGCCAGAGTTGTCACCGCTAAAGCCCCACACCCCTGCCGCCTTGGTTTTTGCAACATACTGCTTGAAGCTCGTGGCCGTTCTACCCAGCGCTTTATCGACACCTTGTGCGATATAACTATTGCGACCATCCATTACAACACCAAATAACTCATTCATTAGCCACAACATCTCTTCCGGTAAGCCCTGTGTTTGGAGACCCTCCAGAAACTGTTCTGTAGTAATGGGTTTAAACTCGATTGGCCGCTTAATGGCAGCACTGATTATTGCGGCACAATCCCGAAAGGTCAGTAGCTCCGGACCGGTGACCTCAAACAACTGATCCGCCAGATCGGGCCGAGTTAAGCAGGCGAAAGCCACTTCGGCTATATCGTCTGCATCTACAAAGGGTTCGGGAACTTCACCGGCGGGCAAAGCCAGTTGGCCTTGCAGGACTCCTTCAATCAGAAATCCCTCACTGAAGTTTTGCGCAAACCAGCTGGCCCTCACGACATTCCAACGCAATCCGCTTTTCACCAATAGCTCTTCAGCCTGTTGTGCGCCTTCCTCACCACGTCCCGACAATAACACTATGTGCTCAATGCCTGCCACTTTGGCCTGGCGGATAAACTCAGCAATCAAGCCCTGTGCAGCTGGTATCGCAAGATCCGGCTGGAAGGTAACGTAAGCAGATTGACAACCCTGCATAACCAAAGACCACTCTTCAGGTTTCTGCCAGTCAAAAGCCGGGGCGGTAGAGCGGGACACTGCACGGGTCCTCATGCCCGCGTCTTGCAGTAATGCCTCAACGCGGCTGCCGGTTTTAGCATTTTTACCAATAATCAATGTAGTTTGTGATGTCATGGGATAACTCCTTAATATAATTTGCTGTTGTATTTTTCAACGACAGAGGTAGTATCTTTCAAATGTTCCAGATACTTAATGATAGTAAGTCCATGAAAATTGATTATTTGTCTAGAAGAAATCAAAAGGGACCTTAAGAAATGAACATGGTCGTTCACCCATCGCTCCCCGAAACCAATGACCCTCTGGGTGAAACCCTGCATCAACTCCGGTTGGACGGCAGCCTATACTGTCAATCGAACCTCAGTGGGGACTGGTCTCTTGCCATGCCTGCTCTTCCTGGCAAAATGATGTTCCACATTATTACCGAGGGTGAATGCTGGCTTCAGATAGAAAGCCAGTCTCCAAAGTTATTAAAGCCGAAGTCACTCGCCCTCATCCCTCATGGTAAAGGTCATATCCTCAGCAGCTACCCCGATCTGTCTCCGGTACCCTTATTCGAAGCCGGACTCAAAAAGATTAGCGAGCGCTATGAAACACTGGATATCAATGGTGATGGTCCAACGACACGACTGACCTGCGGTGTAATGGGGTTCGATCAAGTTGCAGGTCGACAACTGATTGATCAACTACCAAACGTGCTAAGTATTGATCGATTGGAAAAGAGCTGCGAAAACTGGTTAAGCAGCACACTGGATTTTATAGCCTGTGAAGCCACTACCCTAAAACCGGGTGGCGAAACTATCATTACACATCTGGCCGATATTCTGGTGATCCAGCTTATTCGTCACTGGATGGAGCATTCACCACAAGCGGGTACAGGCTGGGTAGGTGCATTACGTGATAAGCACATTGGTATTGCACTACGAGCAATTCATCATAATCCGTCCCAGCGTTGGACTGTTGACTCACTAGCCAGTGAGTGTGGTATGTCGCGTTCTGGGTTCTCCGCACGCTTTACTCAACTCGTCGGTAAAAGTGTGAAGTACTATCTCACCGAGTGGCGTATGAGTATTGCCTATCAACGCCTCCAATTAAAAACCGTACCCTTAATCGTTTTGGCAGAAGAACTGGGCTATACATCAGAAGCAGCATTTTCCCGGGCATTTAAACGCGTGATGGGGATCTCTCCCGGACGGGTATAATAATAGTTATAGTTAACAGGCTTGCCGGAAGCTCATAACAACTTAATAAAATCAACTTAATAGAGTCGACCTTGAACTTGATTCATTTTTTCTAAACAATGTCCGCACTCGAGTTAGTTTTGGTAAGCTTCAGGAAGGACGGCTTTGGATCAGTGAACGAACGAGCTCCCAAGTTATATGCATCGTCGCTATGTGGCATCTATGGAAGTTAGAGGTTCACAAAAGCAGACATCTGGCACCCCATATTCTGTCGAGAGTTAGGCATCGGATAATCATGACGCATACTGTATATAAAACAGTATCAGGTGAGATGCTCATGTCACTAGCAAGGAATCCTGGGGCGCACGGATCACCAAGCTACGAACGCCACCAACCCGCAAAAACGTTGCTCTACCGGCTGGTTCAGCAATACTATCCAACCTTCAAGGCGTCATTGGAAAACCAGGGAAAAACTCTGCCCCATTACATTCAGCGAGAGTTTGAGGATTTTCTCCAATGCGGTCGCCTGGAACAGGTTTTTTTGCGCGTGCGTTGCGAGGATTGCAACCATGAACACGGCAACTGGAAGGAGTATGTGGATCTGCTCGTAAGATGGGCCAATTCCAGTTGGTGGCAGGGTTATATCTTCCGACTCCGTGAAGTACCCGCCTGCGAGGGCCAGCCCGGCCTCGTGTACCTGGAGACGGCAGACAGTCATAATTGAGCGCTTGATGGCTACCTTGGCGGATTTTCGAAACCTCAACTGTATTGTTTCAGATCAATGCGCCGTAGTATCGATTTAGTCAACAATAACCCCATACTTAATCATGGATTCGTGCAGGCTTTTGGATGGCTGTGGCGGATCAGGTTTCTTTTGGGGTATTTTAAAATGACTGTTGCAGAAAAAATCGGACTTGTTACTGAAGATATTAAACCGAAGATTGGTTCCAGGATTCTAAATTCGAAAGAACAGCTATTGAGCGGCGAACTGGCAGATGATATCCGCGAGCTTATTGAGCAGCGTGGCATTCTCGTTTTCCCGGAAATAAATTTCACCGATGATGAGCAGGTTGCCTTTACTCAAACGTTGGGTGAGTTTATGCCTGAGATGGAAGGCCAAAAAGTCTACGACATTACACTGGACTCAAAAATCAATCCGAAGTCTGAATATCTCAAGGGTTCGCTGTATTGGCACATCGATGGCACCATGAATCCCTTACCACCCGGATTGGCTATTTTAACCAGTAAGGTGCTGCCTACCTGGGGTGGTAATACCGAGTTTTGCAATACTTACGCCGCCTATGATGACCTGCCCCGGGAGACTAAGGATAAAATCGAAAACCTGACGGCAATGCATTCCACCTGGACCACGCTTTTCAACTACGAGCCGGAACCTGATCAGGCGAAATTGGAGGAGATGATGGCAATTGGCAACCGCGAGCTCCCGCTTGTTTGGAAGCATCGTTCTGGTCGCAAATCCCTGATTCTAGGCAATACCGCTCATCACGTGGTTGACATGGATTGGATTGAAAGCGCCAAACTCCTCAATGGTCTTCGTGAGTTGGCAACCAGCGAACCTTATCACTATGCCCACGAATGGAAAGTTGGAGACGCTGTGATGTGGGATAACAGTGGCACCATGCATCGTGCCAGGCCCTACGATCCGGACTGTGGTCGACTGCTTCGTCGAACCAAAACCGGTGGTGAAGAGCCCATGCAGTAGTCGTCCACGCCGCCCTGGCGAGTTCGAGAAGACGAAGAGGCCATCTACGCGGATGGCCTTTTTAGTATTGATAGCGTGCGATAACCACTCCAGTAGAGGGTGTCCGAAATGAAGCGCCACAACGGCCGCTGTTAACCAAACACCGGTGATGAGGCCTTTTGGTTTCAACTCCGAAATCGAATGGTCGCTCTGTTTGCGGCTTGTCACACGATCTAAAGTGGCGAGCCGCTGCTGGAACAGTATCTGATCCGTCGGTAAGCCATCAAAGGCTTTTCAGTGGAAAAAGAGTGTTTATACTTCCTATACCCGACACTGATGATATGGTCAACGCCACAAAAATAGAGAAAGACCAATTAGAGGGTAAGATCACGCCGTTAATCAGCTATGAGACCAGAACCATAATAAAGACAACCACTATTCCAGCAACTGCAAACTTCAACCCGGACTTAAGTGAAGGAGCCTGACGAATAAACATAAAGAATGAAGACAGTGCCAGAAACAGTAACCCAGACCCAAAAATAATGTTCATATAAAACAAGGGGCTGTCGGTTGTCGCCTTATGCAAACCAACCATCTTTTTAATAACTGATGGATATTCCTTTTTAGTTAATTTGGCCTCGCCATCGGTTTTAGAATACATGCCGTTTTCAAAGTAGATATGGGTATCACTTTCCTCGGTTACCCGAAAATCACGAGATCGCATAACCTTTTGCAACTCAACGGCAGTCAGGCCCACAGGCAATGTTTTCTCGATGTTATAGTCATACTTGAGAAAATCCGTATTTCTAAAGATGAGCAACACACCGGTAAACGCGTAAATCGTCATCATTCCCGCTAAAAAAAAACCGATCATTCGATGATATTTTCGAAATAAGGACGCGAACTTTGGTGTCATACCAGCTTCTCCTCAATCAACAGGCCAGCATCAAAAAATTAAACAGAAGCAGAGTTCCACTTCGTTTTTATCAGGCTGGATTAAACCACAACGAGCTGAAAGGAACCTGAAGTAGATAGCAGTCAGGACAAAAGAGCCGAGTAGAAGCAATTTGCATCTAACCTATCCAGAAATTAAGAGCAGGTAAGGGGGAAGTCTGGTTTTTTACTTTTCACGAATTACTATTAAGCGGGCAAGTATTTAAGCCCAATATTTTATACAATGGACAAAAACCGATTAAACCAGTAAGCAATGGAATGAGCCCAATTAACCCAAGCAGTGACTTTGGGCCTATCACGATGACACTTAGCAAGGCCAAGCCAATAATTACACGTATGATTCTATCAAGGGTTCCTTCATTTGCTTTCATAATAGCCTCCACGGTGCCTACAGAATTTAAGGTCGCAGTTTGCGATGTATTTTCAGTAGGGGCATTGATTCATATCATGATAGCTAACAAAGGGCTGTAATTCCCCGTCAAATATTTAGGGCACTGCTTTTATCTGCGAAGACTATTTGAGAAATGATAAAAACACTTATTAAGTCCATGAGAATTCCGTTTCTAATATTGACACCAGCAAGCGTCTTTTTAGCTTATGCAACCTCCACCATGGCGACAGCGCACATCCAGAATGTAGAGCTTTTGCTTGTGCTTATTTGTGCTTTGTTAGCCCACATCAGCGTGAATCTGTTGAATGAATATTATGACTTTCGCAGTGGACTGGATTTTAAGACATCGAAAACACCTTTTAGTGGCGGTAGTGGTGCGTTGATAGAAAACCCGGAAGTGGCAACCACCGTATTAGTTGCGGGTATTGCCAGTTTAGTTCTTACGGTGGTCATCGGTCTTTATTTTACGATCAAGCTCGGAATTTTAGTTCTTCCTTTGGGTGTCATCGGGGTTCTGATAATTATCACCTACACCCCGTGGTTAAATCGATATCCCTTTTTATGTTTAGTGGCGCCCGGTATCGGTTTTGGGCCATTAATGGTGCTCGGTTCGCACGTAGTATTTACTGGTGAGTATTCAGTACCGTCATTTTATGCGTCGTTAGTGCCCTTTTTTCTAGTAAGCAATCTACTTTTGCTCAATCAATACCCTGACATCGAAGCTGATCGCAGCACGGGGCGGCGACATTTCCCTATCGCTTATGGGGTGAAAAAAAGTACCCTGCTATATGGTGCTTTTATCCTGGCAGCATTTGGAAGTATCATCATGGCAGTAGTTTCAGGTTTATTACCCAAACTAAGCCTTCTTGGCCTGCTACCCTTAGTGATGGCCGTTGTGGTGCTTTTCGGGGTATTTAAACATTCGGCGCCCGAACAGAAATTAATACCGTATCTGGGGATGAATGTCATGGCGACAGTATTAACACCAGTGCTGCTTGGGTTTGGCATTATCTATGGTTAACAAATTAATAAAAGAATAGGCGCTCTTAAAAAATGGCCTAACTATGATACTTCTTAATGTTTTGTCCAATAATATCGTTAAGGCCGTTATCAAACTGAAAACAGACGCTTGATCTACTTGTAGTATTAGTTTAAGCAAGGAAGCTTTGTGCCACAGGACTAAACAACTAGTGGCCTGTAGAAAAAAGCAGACATTCAAGAACGTCTTTAGATGGGGCGGCCTTACAGGCCGCCTCGCGCGCTAAAATTGTTATACACATTTCTATAGATGTTCTTCAATGTCTGCTAATTTCCTAAGCTCTTCATCTACTTCATAGCCAAGCTCTGTCCGTTTGGCGATCTTTACTAATAAATCATCCTTTTCTTTTCTTTTCTTTTTCTAGTCATTTCTTTGTTAGTGGTCGCAATCGGTTTTATCACATCTGATATTTAAGAGATGGGAACAAACAACAATGTTAATAACACCAGGGAGCCTACTGCAATACCTACAGCCTCTTCAGCCCTTGATACCGGACATTAGTTATCTTGCAATAACCTATCTTGGAAAAAGACCGTGGCTTAAGACCTGTAAGGTTAAGTTGGCGGGCTGTTGAAAAAGCCCGTTTTAACCAGCGTTACAGTCCCGTGTTACCCACCACCAGTAGACACCCTGTATAGTTATATTAACCCTATACTCCTTCTAAATGACTTGCTGAGTAGACTCTTACTTGAATTCTTCTTTAAATTTTCAGCGTTGATTAATACTTCCTCAGGTGACCCATTTTTACCATACTGAGTGTCTACAGTCATGGGGGCTATTCACACTCTGATAAGGATCGCTTTATGTTATTTGGGGTGTATAAATATCGAGCCTGATACTTTCATTAACATCAGCATAGAATGTACACACTTCAAAAATAGTCTCTTTATCGCAAGATTTACCATAAACTAAAGACCGTTGACGGTTAGGAAAAAGTTCATAGTTGCTCCAAATTTCCTTGAAATCCTCGCTTTTCGATAATAGTTCTTCCACCAAATTTATAAAAGAGGGGTCATTGGAGTGACGGCCAAAGGCCGCTCGAAAAACAGAGACTTGATAGCGCGCAGATTCATACCAAGCAGGTAAAGTATGTTTAACCTTGTCATCTAGAAATATCTGACGCAAGATGTTTTGGCCAATATCGCTATCCTTATTATAATCGCTATCATAAATCTGTAGTTCAGGTATTTGGGATCGACCAAAAGCTATGTTCAGTGCTGCATTACTTCCCAGATAATCCATGCGAGCGGTCATGATAACAGCGGGAGAGGTTTGCATCGCATCAATCATCCGTTGAATCGAAGGCAAAACAGACTCTAATACCGATGAGTCAGTAGTATCGGATCGAGCCAAGCCCAAACTAAATAGCTGTTCTTTTTCAATAAAATTTAGTTTTAAGGCCTCAGCAAGCTGATCAAGACAACGAGTAGATACTTGAATATCACGACCTTGTTCAAGTTTGGTATACCAAGAAACCGACACACCGACAAGGCTGGCAATTTCCTCGCGACGAAGCCCCGATGTACGCCTCCTTTCCCCCTTACTAAAACCGCAGTCTTCAGGGTCTAATTTTTCTCGGCGCGACCTTATAAACTCAGCAAGTTCACGCCGTTGAGATGTATTGTCTAACACCTTATTTTTCTCCAAGGGGCAAGAGTGGCACTGTTAATCCTAGGTTAAATTAGCACTCTATCACCATTATTATTTTTAGATT
>CBFIDJ010000020.1:0-74350 GCA_965661375.1 Oceanicoccus sp.
ACCGCTGCCCGCTCCTTCGGTACCGGAAACGCCGCTGAGTCTCGGGTACGCGGCATTGAGATTGAAACCAAATACCGTCCGCAGGAAATCCCAGGCCTGGAACTCCACGCTTCAGCTAACTTTAACGATGCCAAGTTCGAAGAGTTTTTTGCCCAGTGTTATAAATCACAATCGCAGGCACTGGGTTGTGATGAAGGTCTTGACCTGAATACGGGCAACCCCAATACACAGGATCTTTCTGGTGAGCAATTACGCAAAGCGCCAAAAGTCACAGCAACTTTGGGCGGCTACTATGAAACGCCGATTTCTTCGGATTTGATTATGAGCTTCTCCTCGGATTTATCCTACTCTGGTAAATACAATTACGGTACGGATTATCAGCCCTACACAAAGCAAAGCGCCTTTACCAAGGTCGACGCCTCAATTCGTTTATTCTCCGATGACCAAAAATGGGAACTGGCATTGATTGGTCGCAACCTGACCGACAAACGCAATCTGGTGAATGGTATTGATCGGACTGGTACTGGCGGTGATTTCGGTACTACAGACCCGGTCTGCGCCACTGCATCTGCCATGAACTGTCAACCAGCTGCCGATGTCATTGGCACGCCCACCCGCGGCCGCACTGTAAAACTACAGGCCACCTACCGCTACTGATTCTCCAGCGGTTTCTATAACCCTGATAGGGTTTGAAGTCTTAAGGCTTTAAACCCTATCACCAGCCTTCTGCAGTGCAGTACTTTGAATTTCTCCTCTATGGATAAAACCTACACCATCCGATAACAGGGTTGATACACTTTGCCCGGTACTTTCATCCGTGACTGCTGTACAAAGCTTTGCAATAACTTATCTAACACATCCAGCATTTCTTTATCCCCACTGATTTCAAAAGGCCCTTTTTTCTCTACGGCGCGAATACCTTCGGCTTTAACATTACCCGCCACGATAGCAGAAAAGGCCCGCCGCAAATCGGCGGCCAACTCATGACGTGGCTGCTCCCGGTATAAATTCAAGGCGCGAACATTGGCGTGACTGGGCTCAAAAGTTGTCTGAAACATCGGGTCGATTTTTAACACCCAGTTAAAGTAATAGGCATCATCAGTGCGCCGGCGGAAGCGCTTAATATCACGCATACCATCCGCCATCACTTTTGCAACTGCGGCAGGATCATCGATAATGACCTGATAATGCGCCTGTGCTTCTGGCCCCAATGTCTGCGCAATAAAATGATCAATCTCGTTAAAATAAGCTGCGGCGGAAGCCGGGCCGGTAAATACTAAAGGGAAGGGCACTACCTTATTTTCAGGATGTAACAGAATACCTAACAGATAGAGTATTTCCTCCATCGTGCCGACGCCACCGGGAAAGACAATAATGCCGTGCGCGCACCTAACAAATGCCTCAAGGCGCTTTTCAATGTCAGGCATAATCACCAGTTCATTCACAATCGGGTTGGGTGACTCAGCGGCGATAATTCCCGGCTCACTAATGCCCACATAACGCCCCCGGCGATGACGCTGCTTGGCATGGCCAATCGTTGCCCCCTTCATCGGCCCCTTCATGGCACCGGGACCGCACCCCGTACAGACGTTTAAATTACGCAAGCCGAGCTGATACCCTACTTCCTTGCTGTAATCATACTCTACCCGGGAGATCGCATGACCACCCCAGCAGACGACAATATTGGGCGATGTTGCCGGTCGTAATACTCCTGCATTACGCAGCATATGAAATACCGCATCGGTAATATCTTCAGGCTCTTCAAGATTAAACTGGCTTAGCGATTCTGCTGCATAGAGAATATCTCGCACCACGACTACCAGATGCTCTTTTATGCCCTGCATCAACTCACCATCAACAAAGGCATTGGCCGGCGCATGTAATAAACGCAGCTTGATGCCGCGCTCCTCCTGAACAATCTGCACATCAAATTGTTGATACTGATCGAGCAACTGTTTGCCGTCGTCAATTTCACTGCCGCAATTCAAGACCGCCAGCGCACAGTTACGAAATTGCTCATACAAACCACCCTGACTTTTATCGAGCAAGGCGGCAACCTCACCTTTAGACAAGACACCTAACAGACCTCCGGGATAAAAACTGCATTCCGGGATTGTTGCAAACATAGAGACTTTCCTTTAATTGCGAAGGGTGAGCCAGAACAGCTGGCGACATTAATCCTGCACACAATCCACACAATACCTCACCACCCCGTCTTTAATTTCTTTCACCAGACCATGAATATCAGTTTCAAAACCGGGAAACTGTTCATTGAAGGTTCTGGCAAAACGCAGGTACTCCACAATGGTTTTATTAAAGCGCTCACCGGGAATGAGCAGTGGGATACCCGGCGGATAGGGTGTAACCAGCATGGCTGTTATCCGCCCCTCTAACTCGTCAATTTCAACGCGTTCAGTTTCGCGGTGTGCCATTTTGGACCAGGCGTCGGTGGGGCGCATGGCGGGAATCATATCGCTTAAATACATGTCTGTAGTCAAACGCGCCACATTATATTGTTTATAAATATTGTGGATTTGATTGCAGAGGTCACGCAGCCCCATGCTTTCATAACGCGGGTTTTTACCGACAAATTCCGGCATACAACGCCACAGCGGCATATTGGTATCGTAACAATCCTTAAACTGCTGCAGCTCCGTGACCATGGTATTCCAGCGACCTTTGGTAATACCGATCGTAAACATGATAAAGAAGGAGTACAGCCCACACTTCTCGACAATAATGCCATGCTCACTGAGGTACTTAGTGAGAATGCTTGCCGGGATACCAGCCTCAGCAAAACTACCGTCCACATCCAAACCTGGAGTGATAACGGTCGCTTTAATCGGGTCGAGCATATTGAAGCCTTCGGCCAGATTACCAAAACCGTGCCAGCGATCGCCGGCCTTTAACGTCCAGTCTTCGCGGGTACCCATGCCTTCGTCAGCTAACTGATCCGGCCCCCAGACTTTAAACCACCAATCATCGCCCCACTCAGTATCCACTTTGCGCATAGCGCGGCGAAACTCCATCGCCTCGGCAATAGATTCCTGAACCAGAGCAGTACCGCCGGGAGGCTCCATCATCGCTGCGGCCACATCACAGGAGGCAATAATCGAGTACTGTGGCGAGGTGGAGGTATGCATTAAATAGGCTTCGTTGAACAGGTCCTTATCGAGCTTTCGGTTATTGGAATCCTGTACCAGAATCTGAGAGGCTTGAGAAATTCCCGCCAGCAATTTATGTGTACTTTGCGTGGCGAATACCAGCGATTCCTCACAGCGATTGCGGTCTTCGCCAATCGCATGAAAGTCACCGTAAAAATCATGAAACGCCGCATGCGGTAACCAGGCCTCATCAAAGTGCAGGGTATCGACTTTACCATCCAGCTCTTCTTTGATTTCTTCGACGTTGTACAGTACGCCATCGTAAGTGCTTTGAGTAATCGTCAGCACTCGTGGTTTTGCTGTCTTGTCAGTAATAAAGGGATTTTTTTTGATTTTTTCCTGAATATTTTTCCATTTAAATTCACTTTTGGGAATCGGCCCGATAATGCCAAAATTGTTGCGTGTCGGCATCAGGAATACCGGAATCGCACCGGTCATAATTATTGAGTGCAGAATGGATTTATGGCAGTTGCGATCTACCACCACGATGTCACCGGGGGCGACAGTTGAGTTCCACACAATCTTGTTGGACGTCGAGGTGCCATTGGTGACGAAAAATAAGTGATCGGAATGAAAAATACGCGCCGCATTGCGTTCACTGGCGGCCACCGGCCCGGTGTGATCCAGTAACTGGCCCAGTTCATCGACCGCGTTGCAGACATCCGCCCGCAACATATTTTCCCCAAAAAACTGATGGAACATATGCCCGACCGGGCTTTTGAGAAAGGCCACCCCGCCTGAATGGCCGGGACAATGCCAGGAGTAAGACCCATCGGCAGCATACTGCACCAGCGCGCGAAAGAAGGGCGGCGCCAATGACTCCATATAAGCCTTAGCTTCACGCACTACATACCGGGCGATAAATTCCGGCGTATCTTCAAACATGTGAATAAAGCCGTGCAACTCGCGCAGAATATCATTGGGAATATGGTGCGACGTGCGAGTTTCACCGTACAGGAATATCGGGATATCCTGGTTACGGTTACGCAACTCGGCGACAAAGGCCCGCAGGTTTTGCAAGGTGGTGTCTGAACCCTCGCCAAATTCATCATCATCAATGGAGAGAATAAAGCAGGAGGCCCGACTCTGCTGCTGCACGAAGGAGGTAAGATCCCCGTAACTGGTAACCCCCAGTACCTCCATACCCTGATCTTCTATCGGCTTGACCAGGGCTCGAATACCCAGACCTGAAGTGTTCTCAGAACGAAAATCTTCGTCAATAATGATGATTGGAAATTGAAAGCGCACGGGGAACCTCTTTATCGTAAGTGTCCCCTCACTATAGCTTGAGATAACACAAAACGCTGCGGTTCGCGGTACTATTTTGCAGATTACCGGTTTGAAAACTGGAGGGAAATAGCGACCCTGACTTATCGAGACTCAGGCCTTCGCCACATAGGCCTCCAGGCCGTGCTGCCGTAGCAGATAAGCCGCTAGTTCACTGCGTATATCACTGGCAGGGACAACCAGATAAGTTCTCTTCTGCTCCAGATCTCGCAAGGCCTTGCGCAGCTTATTGATTGGAATATTCACGCCTTCCTGGCTTTCTCCGCGGGGTATCTCTATGGGGTAACGAATGTCGATGACTTTCAAATACCCAGCAGAGCTCAGGGACAGCCCTTCCCTGCTGATCTCTTTGACCAAATAGCGTTTAACCAGGCGAAGAAAACTGTCCTTATCAAGACGCCCCAGTATGCCATCCGTCGCCATTACCACCGTGGCATTGCGGACTGTATCAGCGACCAATGCCTCATCGCCAAAATACTGACCCTTACCCAGTAGGAATTCCTGCCCGCTGAAGGATCCCTCGGCTTCCGTTTTGATACAGGCTTCACCCTCTTTCAGGATATAAAAAAAGTCACCGTAGCTTTTGCTTTTAACGACGACATCACCGGCTTTGAGTCGCACCTCCTCCAATGAGGCAAATAGATCATGGACAATTTTGGCGGGTACATTTTTTGCCAGTGGTCCTTTTAAAAACTCAAGCTGCCATTCCTTCTGGTAATTGCTATTAATATCCTCCATATCCAACAGTGCATTGACACTGGAGAACTCCACCACATTGTAATAGCCATCAGTAGTGACGGAGGATTCGACAACCTCATGAGCAACCGCTACCACACGGCAAGGTTCAAGAGCCTTGACCTGCCCTGACTGACCCAGACAATCATTCAGTGCGCGGGTATTGCTATCATCATCGAATGCCATCTGAACCCTGCGATCAAAGGAATGCCGAAGCTCAACTTCACCTCCAATCAGGTAATAAGAGGCAGTGCTGTGAGCCTCTTTGGCTTTAAGAATCACCTCTCCCGTGGAAAACTCCAGCAGGCGGGCATTTTCAATCAGAAAGGATTTGGTTTTTTTATCCAGAAAGCGAAAGCCATTAAATCGATCAAGCATATTATCATCGATACTAGAGGGTTCACTTGGGGAATTACGCATTACGGATACACCACCTGATCAGCCGAGGAGAAAAAATCAAGACGCTCAGGGTACGGTTAAATGCCAACAATTACCGTGTTCTACGCCACAGATCTCTGCGCATACTTTGACACAGTAGGATTGGTACCGGCTATAAATATCGAGCTATATTTGAATTGCTGTATATAGCCACAAACTCTATCTTATGACGCCCTATGCTCTTGGTTCTGGTAGCAAGCGTTTTGCCATCAAAACCAGCAAAATAAATATTAAGCACAGGCCTAAAGAGACTGCGCAAACTACCGGCTGCGGGGGTATGATTAAAAAATAACCCTGCCCTTTAATCAGGGAGGAAAAGCTGGATACCCCAAAGGGCATCAGAAATAATCGAAAGGTTTGCCATTTATTTTCACCCCAGGACAAGGGGCTGCTCACACTCAGCTGCAGGGCAACACCAATAACCAGACTAATACCCACCGAGTTGAGCCAAATTGCCGGGGAAGGATCGAAGTAATAATAAACTGACACCAGATACCAGATTAAATAACACCAGAGAATAACTTTACCGATACTCAACGCTTTGATGTATGCGATCATATTGTCACAACCCTTTGGAACCACACTCGGTCATTTTTACAATTCTTCCACTTTGTCCAAGCTTTATCCAAGTTCAGCACAGGTCCATTATCCTTAATATTTTTATCGCTGCTTAAAATAACGCTAAAACTAAAGCCGCGATCAATTTTAGATAATTCTTCCGACACCTTTGCGGTCAACGGGACAATATCCTGATCGGTATAAGTGACGTAGCGTTTCAGCGTAAATTTGTTTATCTTTGTAGCGCTATAAAAGCTAAACATCAGTGCAGCGATGGTGGTTACTCTCGTCCTTCAGTGCGGCTTTTCCTGCGTTGGTTGGATAATTGTAGGGATTATTCTGTGCCGCTTGCTAAGCAGTAGTCTCTCACGTCATTGAAATCGCGCAACGCGAGAAAAATTAACTATTTATCTTTACGTGAGCTATGGAGCAGCGCTTTTTGCAAGGGTGTTTTTTTGCCGAATTTATAAAGCTCAAACACCCGCTTCGTTCGATTATTTACTTCTATCACCGGGTTTAAATTACTGCGCAGATGCACTAATCAGATGTACTATAAATTGACGAATAAGCACAATCTGATCTTCATATAATACCGGCTGTGATCTCATTTAAGCTGTCCATAATTACCGCAATAGCACCGGCAGCGCGGAAATACCTCGCTGCTCAAGCCCGCCAGTCAGAAATGGCGCGGGCTGGTTCGGGTCGAGCCGCAAATTTGGGAAGTTATCAAGCAGGCCGTTAATGGCTGCAATAATCTCCACTTTGGCGACGTTCATACCCATGCATTGATGGACACCCATGCCCCAGCCGAGTTGAGGCTGAACCGGCCGGGTAACGTCAAACACGTCTGGGTTGTCCCACCGTGAGGGCTCGCGGTTGGCGGCACCCAGGCAAATTTCCAGCACCGAGTCAGCAGGCAGGTGAACGCCGCCGAGCTCCGTATCCTCCTTAACCAAGCGGGAAAATACCGGGTCGGTGGGATTCCAACGTACGCTTTCGATCACCGCCCTCTCCAGCATACTGCGATCCGCCCGGACGATTTCGAGTTGCTCGCGGTCAACTAGTAGTGCCCACAGGGTGATCCCCATCTGACGCCAGGATGTACCTCCACCGGCCAGCAGCACCACCCGCAGGTGCATGACAATTTCTTCATCAGTTAGCGGGCGAGAGGGTTCGTCGGGCAATTTCAAGGTGGCATCCACCAGATGGCTGGTGAGATCCTCGCGTCGTTCACTACGGCGCTTGCTCACCAGTTCCAACAAAAGACAGTGGACAATAGCGGCGTTACGCTGAGCTTCTTCCGCAGAAATTAGGCCATGCGCAGAGGAACGCAAAAGGGCATTACGGAACGTCAGCGCGTCGTCGCCCTCCAGCCCCACCGCTTTGGTGATTGTATGCACGGGAATACGGGCGCACAACTGCAGATTGAGTTCGGCTTTTGTTTCATTTTTCAACGCCAGCATCAGCGCATCGACAATCTCCTGAACCCATTGTTCGGTCCACATTTTAAACGCGACGGGCCGCAAGAATTTGGGCTGAATGGTTCGCCGGTAGGCGCCGTGAATCGGCTCGTCCATTTCCAACAAGCCCAGACGGGGCGGAACGCCCTCTTTGGGTGGCTGAATCTGCATAATTTCATTGGAAAAGCGGTCAAAATCGCGAAATGCCTGATCGCAGGTTTCATAGCTGAAACAGGTAAATCCCTGACGATTCTTGGCGGCAGCATGGCGGTGAAACGCAGGTATGCCCAACAGTTCTCTAAGAAACCCCTTCTGGACCGGCGCCTTTTCCCGCAGCCCATTCATTTTGGAGCTCATATCCTCCTCAACCAGATTTCCCGCCTCTTCAGCCTCTCGGCGTACATCGTAGAGTTCCTCATACAGAGGGTCATGGGCTGTAAGTATCTCGGTCATAGTTTCTCTCTCTAATTATGGTGTCCATCAATATCGACCGTGATGGAAAGGGAAATGGCATGGGTAGTTGACAAAGTAAAATATAATACGCTATTTAGAATTTATATTCTTTATTTGGACGCATATAGTAATATTCGAGAGCATTTTATACAAGAGCGGGATGCCTCTTGGAGGCAGAGACTCAAAGATTAGTGAATAGGCCCCGGTCAGCTAGTATCCGCAGCATCACCGGTAAAGTACGCCCCCAATCCCAGCAATAATCTATATCGTCAGGGCTATTACAATAATGCGCTGATGAACGGCAAGGGAATGCTTGATTAATGTTGAGCTGTAAGCGAAAAGTTGGCAGCCAAGGCCGGGGGTATGGCTTAACTAGAGCTGGCCAGAGATATTGCCAAGTATCTCCTTTACCAAAGCTTGCATACTAATTATTGAGGGGTTAATGCCTACAACCTGCAATAACAAAGCTCTAGCGGTACCTAACGGGTTCAATACCCTTGTTTTTTCTCTATGCAATAAAAAAGGCGAAGCTGGTATCAGCTTCGCCTCTAAAGGGAATACCTGTAAAAACAGGTGAAGGGTTACAGCGCTTTAGTCAGCATCAGTCTCAACTGATGAAGCTTCTTCTGCAGGAGCAGCTTCTTCCAGCTCTTTCATGGAGAGTTTGATACGACCGCGCTGATCAACATCCAGCACTTTAACTTTAACGGTTTGACCTTCACTCAGGTAATCGGTCACTTTCTCAACACGCTCCTGAGAAATCTGGGAGATGTGAACCAGACCATCTTTCCCCGGGAGAATGTTAACAAAGGCACCAAAGTCAACGATACGAGCAACAACACCTTCGTAAATCGCACCCACTTCAGCTTCAGCGGTGATCTCCTGTACCTTGGCAACAGCGGCATCGCGTGATTCCTGATTCTCCCCGTAGATACGGATAGTACCATCGTCGTCGATGTCCACAGTTGCGCCAGTTTCTTCAGTGATCGAGCGGATAGTAGCACCGCCCTTACCGATAACGTCGCGAATTTTGTCTGCATCAATTTTGAACGTAGCCATGGAAGGCGCATTTTCAGAAACGGTGTCGCGTGACGCTCCCAGCACCTGATTCATCTGACCCAGAATGTGCAAGCGAGCCTGCAATGCCTGCTCCAGCGCGATATCCATGATCTGCTCATTGATACCTTCAATTTTGATATCCATCTGCAGCGCAGTGATGCCGTCGGCGGTACCAGCGACTTTGAAGTCCATATCACCGAGGTGATCTTCATCACCCAGAATATCGGTCAAAACGGCAAAACGCTCACCCTCTTTCACCAGGCCCATGGCAATACCGGCAACCGGTGCCTTCAGCGGCACACCCGCTTCCATCATCGACAGACTCGCTACACAAGCCGAAGCCATGGAGCTGGAGCCATTGGACTCAGTGATTTCAGAAACCACACGAATGGTGTAAGGGAAGTCTTCAGCTTTTGGTAATACTGCGGCAACACCACGACGCGCCAAACGACCGTGGCCAATCTCACGACGGCCAGTAAAGCCGATACGACCACACTCACCTACCGAGTAGGGAGGGAAGTTATAGTGCAGCATAAAGTTATCTTCGCGCTTGCCTTCCAGCGCATCGATCAACTGTGCATCACGGGTGCTACCCAGAGTGGTGACACCAATAGCTTGAGTTTCGCCGCGAGTAAACAACGCGGAGCCGTGTGCTTTCTCAAGAATACCCACTTCGACATTGATTGGACGAACCGTGCTGTTATCACGACCGTCGATACGCGCTTCGCCATTCAGGATACGCTGACGAACAATGGATTTTTCCAATTTCTTGAACACATCCAGCACATCGCCAGAGTCGTATTCAGCCGCTTCGCCGGAAGCCAGTTGTTCAACCGCCTGTTTTTTCAGCTCATCAAGCTTGTTGTAACGCTCGGCTTTATCAGTGATACGGTAGGCATCACCAATACCCTGTTTGAAACCGTTAGCAACCGCTGCCAGCAGAGCTGTGTTGTCGGCATCTGGCTGCCAGCCCCAACGAGGCTTGCCAACTTCAGCGGCCAGCTCAGCGACAACCTTCACAATGGCCTGTAATTCCTGATGGGCAAACAGTACTGCACCCAGCATCTGGTCTTCGTTAAGTTCCTGTGCTTCAGATTCAACCATCAAAACGGCTTCTGAGGTACCGGCAACGACCATGTCCAGTGCGCTTTCCTTCAGCTTGGCGTAACCTGGATTGAGGATATAACCCTCTTCGGCGGTAAAACCGACACGGGCTGCACCGATAGGGCCATTAAAAGGAATACCTGAAATTGCCAATGCCGCAGAGGTACCAATCATGGCTGCAATATCTGGATCGGTGTCATGGTCTGCCGACATGACTGTACAGACAACCTGTACTTCGTTCATAAAACCATTGGGAAACAATGGACGAATGGGGCGATCAATCAGTCGAGAGGTCAGTGTTTCTTTCTCGGAAGGACGGGCTTCGCGTTTGAAAAAACCACCTGGAATTTTACCGACCGCATAGGCTTTTTCCTGGTAGTGGACACTCAAGGGGAAAAAATCCTGACCGGGCTTGGCCGATTTGGCTGCAACGACAGTGGTTAACACCTGTACGTCGCCCATAGTCACCATTACCGCACCTGTGGCCTGACGGGCAATGCGACCGGTTTCTAATGTGACCTGATGGCCACCGAATTGAAATGTTTTAGTTACTGGATTCACTGATGAAATCCTCCCTTTTTGGGATGTATATAAAAAGCTCCGGAGCTTTGCTTCTTCTCGCCTAAACCTACATCACCGGAGCTTCACGACTTTTTTATTGCTTACTTTTTAACAGTATTACCATGAGTCATTTTCCAGGAGCAGCAGACTGAAGATCAACAGACCAACTACCGCCGCTCCCGAAACAATGAGTCAACGAACCATATTAACGACGTAAACCTAAACGCTTGATCAGATCAGTATAGCGATCTGCATTTTTGCCTTTCAGATAGTCCAGCAATTTACGACGCTGGTTTACCATGCGAATCAAACCACGACGAGAGTGGTGATCGTGTTTGTGATCACCAAAGTGACCCTGCAGCTTCTCGATGTTTGCCGTCAACAGGGCAACTTGTACCTCTGGAGAACCGGTATCACCTTCTGCAGTTTGATACTGTTTTACAACTTCTGCTTTTTCAGTGGCTGATAATGCCATTTTCATTTCCTCATTAAATGTGAATATGCGATAAGAATAAAAAGCGCTTACGCCCTATTTACTCTGTATTTATTCAGCCTGACCGCGCATATTTACAGACAGGCTAATCGATTCATGTATCTGTTTTCACTCTAGCTAGCGCTCTAACAGATACTCTGAATCAACAAAAACCCAGTCTTAACACTGAGCTTCTGCAGTATTAAACTCACCGTATTTTAAACACTATGGTTAAACACAGGATAAGTTTAATTAGTTGCTATCAAACGCTTCGGACCAACCCGACCATCGTCTAATATTTCTCCCAAGCCGATAAACTGCCCGGCTTCAGAATACATTCTGACCCAACCATCGAGTGGCGCATTTGGCACCTGTACCGGCTGCCCCTGTAACATATAAAAGGCAGACGACTCGACTAACTCTACCGCAGGAAACTGCAATAACGCGGTATCCAACGGCTGTAATAACTCATCCATTGCGGCAAAGTCTTCGCGCTCTTTCAGCGCTTCCAATGCCTCCTGGCTCACTACTTGGGCTTCGTCAAAAGGGCCTGCCTGTGTGCGGCGCAATACTTTGACATGCGCACCACAACCCAGCGCCAACCCCATATCCTCAGCAATTGAGCGCACATAAGTACCCTTGCTACAGCGAATAAACACATCCGCCTCGGGTGGCCCACCCGTCTCGGCGGTGCTTCGAAAGGCTTCCAGAGCAATTTCATACACGGTTACCTGACGCGCTTTGCGCTCGACATCAATGCCCTGTCTGGCCAGCTTATACAGAGGCTGACCATTATGCTTTAGCGCCGAATACATCGAAGGTACTTGCTCAATCTCGCCCTGAAAGTTTGCCAGTTGCGCCTTCACATCCGCCTCGGTAACTGCCGTGGCGTCGCGACTTTCCAGCACTTCACCATCGGCATCGCCGGTGGCGGTAATCACACCGAGAGCAAAGGTACTACGATAGGCCTTATCCGAGTCCAGTAATAACTGGGAAAACTTGGTCGCCTCACCAAAGCAAATCGGTAACACACCGGTTGCCAATGGATCAAGGCTGCCGGTATGCCCCGCTTTCTGTGCGTTATAAAAACGCTTGGCAATTTGCAGCGCTTTGTTTGAACTCTGCTCCGCGGGCTTATCCAGTATCAGGATGCCATTGAGAGGCCTGCCCCGTCGGTTCTTTGCCACTATAAACTCTCTAAACTGCGCGCTAAAGCACTTCTAAATAATTCAGTTTTCGTCTCTCCCGTGCAAGCGGGAGTTCAGGAAAATTAGGGTGTTATGGATTCCCGCCTACGCGGGAATGACATGTTTCAGTGCATCCCTAAAACCGTTTTCATTATCTAACTGTCTTGCTCTGGCGTATCATCCGCTGACCTGAACGCCTTATCGGCTGATACTGCCCGATCAATCAGGTTGGACAAATGCCGTCCCCGACCAACACTGCTGTCAAAATAAAACCGCAACCTGGGTGTTGTGCGGGCATTATTGCTACGCGCAACCTGTGAACGCAAAAAGCCAGCCGCCTTGTTTAGCGCCTCGAGAGACTCCGCTGCCTCTTCTTCGCTTTCTTTACCCAGCACGGTTAAAAACACCTTGGCATGTGACATATCACGACTAACTTCAACGTCAGTAATGCTCACCATGCCAACGCGAGGATCGCGCACCTCAAACTGAATCAGGCTGGCGAGTTCCTGTTTGAGGAAATCACCTACCCGCTGTGTACGGCTATATTCTTTAGCCATTTAAACGTTTCCTCGTGCGTCTTAAAGTACCCGCACAATTTATAGTGTGCGTGCAAATTCCTTCACTTCGTACACTTCAATCTTATCGCCCGGTTTGACATCGTTGTAATTCTTCACCCCGATACCACATTCCACGCCGTTGCGAACTTCGGTCACATCGTCTTTAAAACGACGCAGGGACTCCAGTTCGCCCTCGTAAATAACCACGTCATCACGCAGTACACGGATCGGGTTATTACGGTAGAGCGTACCTTCGATAACCATACAGCCGGCGATGGCTCCAAATTTCGGCGACTTAAACACATCCCGCACTTCAGCCGTACCATTAATCTCTTCGCGCAACTCGGGGCTTAACATTCCCGACAGCGCCTGCTTCACATCTTCGATCAAGTCGTAAATAACGCTGTAGTAGCGCAAATCTACTCCTTCATCTTCAACAATTTTACGCGCGGTATTATCAGCACGAACATTGAAGCCAAACACCACCGCACTGGAGGTCACGGCCAGCGTAATATCTGTTTCGGTAATACCACCGACACCGCCAGACACAATATTGACCTGCACTTCATCATTACCCATATCAATCAGGGCGCTTTGAATTGCCTCAAGTGAACCACGCACATCCGCCTTGACCACAACATTCAGCGACTTGCTCTCAGCTTCGCCCATATTGGCAAACATATTTTCCAACTTGGCAGCCTGCTGACGCTTGAGCTTGTCTTCACGATCCTTAACCTGGCGGAACTCTGCCACTTCACGGGCGCGTTTTTCGTTTTCCAGTACCACAAAGGAATCACCGGCATCAGGTGTACCATCGAGACCAAGAATCTCAACTGGAATGGATGGCCCCGCGGTTTCAATCGGCTGACCGTTTTCATCAGTCATCGCTCTAACACGACCAAACTGCTGACCGGCCAGCACCACATCGCCCTTGCGCAAAGTACCCGCCTGAACCAGTACCGAAGCAACCGAACCGCGACCTTTATCAAGACGGGATTCAATCACGATACCTTTCCCGGGAATATCCGCAGGAGCCTGCAGCTCTAACAATTCAGCCTGTAGCAACAAGGCCTCCAACAGATCATCGATGCCTTCGCCGCTATGGGCAGAGACATTGACGAACTGGGTATCGCCGCCCCAATCTTCCGGGATAACATCCTTGGCCGCTAACTCATTGCGCACCCGGTCAGGATCAGCACCCTCTTTATCAATTTTGTTAACCGCAACGACTATGGGCACACCCGCTGCACGCGCGTGTTGCACCGCTTCTTCGGTTTGCGGCATCACACCATCGTCAGCGGCAACGACCAGAATAACAATATCGGTACTCTTGGCACCGCGAGCACGCATGGCGGTAAAGGCCGCGTGTCCAGGTGTATCCAGGAAGGTGATCATGCCTTTATCGGTATCCACATGATAGGCACCGATATGCTGAGTAATACCACCGGCTTCGCCACTGGCAACACGCGATTCGCGAATATAATCCAGTAACGAGGTTTTACCGTGGTCAACATGACCCATAACCGTCACAACGGGTGCACGCGGTGTCATGGTGCCTCCCTGCAAGTTCAGCGATTCTTCCAGCGCCTCTTCCACTTCCAGACCAGATACCAGTTTGGCCTTATGGCCTAACTCTTCGACCACCAGTTGCGCTGTCTCCTGATCCAGGCTTTGATTAATATTCGCCATTACGCCAATTTTCATCAGCTCTTTAATAACTACAGCCCCTTTAACATTCATTTGCTGGGCCAGTTCAGAAACGGTAATCGCCTCCGGCACAGCCACTTCATGCACAGCTTTGTCAGTAGGTGCCGAGAAGCCATGTGTCTTAGCGCCTTCAGGCAACTTTAATACTTTTAACTTGCGGCGCCCGCGAGAATCCAGACCATCACCATCAATGAAATCATCCACATTCTTGATATTGTGAAGGCGATTTTTCCCTCGGGTCTTAGGCCCTAATTTACCGCGACCTTTTTTACCATCGGAACGATCATCGTCTTTATCAGCAGTTTCATGCTTGCGGCCTCGAACAGGCTTCTCATCCTTAGTCGCGGGCGTCTCGGTAGGTTTGGCTTTTTCAGCGCGCTCTTTCTCGGCTTTCTTGGCCGCCAACGCCGCTTCCTGCAGTTCGCGATCCCTGGCTTCTTTATCTTTGCGCTTAGCCGCAGCTTGCTGACGTAGAATCTCTGGATCCATCTGAGACTTATCAAGCACTTCTTCAGCGGCAGGCTCTGCGACTGATTCCGGAGTAGGTTCGGGCTTGGCTTCTTCCGACTCGGGCTCAGCAGCTGATTCAGTGCTCGCTGCCACTTCGGCTTCTACGGCAGGCACTTCTTCAACATACTCGGACTCTGCAGGCTTTGTTTCTTCAACTGGCTCCGCAGGCATGGCCTGTTCCGGCGTAGCGTTTTCCTGCTCGGCCTTTTCTGCCGCCAAACGTTCTGCCTCAGCAGCTTCCGCCGCCAGTTCAGCCGGGTCACGCTTGACATAGGTACGCTTCTTGCGCACTTCAACATTAACGGTTTTCTTACCCTGGCTGCTGCTGGTTTTCAGTGTGCTCAGGGTTTTTCTTTTCAGCGTGATTTTGCGTGGCTCAGCCGCCGACTCCCCGTGACTGCTTTTCAAAAAGGACAACAGGGTTTGCTTGTCTTCATCCGACACCGCCTCTTCTGCCGAGGTGTGCTTCAAGCCAGCTTGCTTCATCTGTTTCAGCAGGCGATCAGTTGGTGCTCCAACCGTTTTCGCGAGCTGACTTACAGTAACTTCTGCCATTCAAATTTCTCCCGTACCTTTCTCTAGTACTCTTTCTCTAGAAGCTGATATTCGCCCTAGATACTGATTCGTTCTAGATATCGTTTCGATACCAACTCGCTACTACTGATTTTGTTGCTCTTCAGCTTCAGCGAACCAAGGGGCACGCGCTGTCATAATCAATTCACCAGCCTTTTCTTCATCAAGGCCTTCAATCTCTAACAAATCATCAATACCTTGCTCAGCCAAATCTTCCATAGTTACAATACCTTTGCTGGCTAACACAAAGGCTAAATGGCGGTCCATACCATCCATGCTCAGCAGGTCTTCTGCTGGCTCGGACTCACCTAATTGCTCTTCACTGGCGATTGCCTGGGTTAACAGCGCATCTTTAGCCCGGGCACGTAGCTCTTCGGCAATATCTTCATCAAAACCGTCGATAGCCATCATTTCTTCCAGTGGCACATAGGCCACCTCTTCCAATGAAGTAAAACCTTCATCGACCAGCACTTCAGCAACATCCTGATCGATATCCAGGCTGTCCATAAAGCTAGTAATAACAGCGCCGGATTCCTGCTCATGCTTTTCAGCCGCTTCTTCGGTGCTCATGACATTGATCGTCCAGCCAGTCAATTCACTAGCCAGGCGAACGTTCTGACCGCTGCGGCCGATCGCCTGGGCCAGATTATCTTCAGCAACCGCAACATCCATTGAACCGGTATCTTCGTCAACAATGATCGATTCAACTTCAGCCGGCGCCATGGCATTGATTACCAGTTGTGCCGGGTTATCATCCCACAGGATAATATCAACGCGCTCGTTGCCCAGCTCACCGGATACTGCCTGTACCCGCGAACCACGCATGCCCACACAGGCACCAACCGGATCGATACGTCCATCATTGGTTTTCACGGCGATTTTTGCCCGTGACCCGGGGTCGCGAGCGGCAGCACGAATTTCAATGACTTCTTCAGAAATCTCCGGCACTTCAATTTTAAATAACTCGATCAACATTTCCGGACAGGCGCGACTCAGGAATAACTGTGGACCACGCGCTTCAGGGCGAACATCCTGCAGAATCGCGCGGACGCGATCCCCCATGCGGAATACTTCACGACCCACCAGTTCTTCACGGGGCAAGGAACCTTCAGCATTGTTGCCAAGATCAACAATAATATTGTCGCGCGTCACCTTCTTGACCGTACCGCTGATCATTTCACCAGCACGACCTTCGTATTCTTCCACGACCTGCGCACGCTCGGCTTCGCGAACTTTTTGCACAATTACCTGTTTGGCGGTTTGTGCGGCTATACGACCAAAACCAACGTTTTCAACCTGCTCTTCGTAGACATCACCCACTTTCAGGTTGGTATCTTTTTCTGCTGCCTCTTCCGTGGTGAACTGGGTACCCAACAACGCCATCTCATCATCAGCCACGACCTCCCACCGACGGAAGGTTTCATAGTCACCCGAGGCACGATCGATATTAACTTTAATATCGGCATCTTCGTCATAGCGCTTTTTCGTTGCAGTAGCCAAAGCCTGCTCGATAGCTTCAAAAATGATGTCTCGCGATACGCCTTTTTCGTTAGAGACCGCTTCCGCTACCAGCAAAATTTCTTTGTTCATCGTTCGCCTCGTTTCAACAAAACCTGTACAACACTTTAATTAACATGCGATAAAAAAACCCTTTGTTACTAAATCAGGGGATCGCTCAATTAAAACGTTATTGTTACGATCGCTCTGCAAGTCAGAATGTCGGGACAATATTCGCTTTATCAATTAAATCAAATGGCAGCAGATATTCATTTTCTTCCACTGCCACCACTACATCATCATCTTCTACTCCGGTTAACTGACCGGAGAATTTTCTGCGCCCTTCAAAGGGAGAGCGCAATCGAACTTTTACCTGCTCACCCACATAGCGTTTAAATTGCTCAAGGGTAAACAGTGGCCGCTCCATACCTGGCGATGACACTTCCAGATTGTACTCACCCAGAATGGGGTCTTCGACATCAAACACACCGCTGACCTGTCGACTAACTTTCGCGCAATCATCAACATTAATGCCTTCGGGGCTATCAATATAAATTCGCACGACGGTTTGCTTACCCTGGGACAGATACTCAATACCCCATAGTTCAAAGCCAAGCGCCTCAGCGACTGGTGCTACCAGCTCTGTTAGTTGAGTTTCTTTACCCGCCAAACACTTATCCACCAGCACCCCAAAAGGGGGCAACAATCGTCAATGTAAAATCATCACCAACAAAAAATGGGCACTAGGCCCACTTCTTATCTAGCAGCTCTGCCATGACACACGGCCATTTCGCATACTGCAACTACTAAAAAGCCCCATAAAAGGGGCTACAAAGTCCTACCTGCCAGATATGCCTTTATGCATGCCTGCATGTATAAAATTTGGTAGCGGTGGCCAGAATAAACTGACGACTTTCGCTCGGCCATGCCGGTCAGAGGTAAATATAGAGCCCGTATGGGGCCTAACCTACCTGCTGACACCTCATTTAATATTGGTAGCGGGGGCCAGATTTGAACTGACGACCTTCGGGTTATGAGCCCGACGAGCTACCAGGCTGCTCCACCCCGCAACTATAAACTTCTATTTGGTAGCAACTTTTCTTTAATATTCAAAAGCTTACAACCAAACAGAGATACGCCCCTTTGCGACATATCTCTCGACAACAGACCACCGCTTAAAGGTGATAAATTTGAGATGGCGAATTATAGGGATACTGCCCCAAATGGTCAACCGCTATAAGAGCCAGCCCTGTAAATAGAAGTAGTAAGATCGATGACTGATTCGTCACAATTTTGCTAGAATGCCAGCCCTTACAACAATAACGATAAGAAGGTGATCTTATCATCACCGTATTCAACCGGCACCCTCATGCCCGCAGCTGCTTTTAGAGACCCCTTTATGTCAAATACATCAAACGAAAATGCCCAAACCACCCCAGCCTCAACTGAAGATAGCAATAGTAATGAACTAAGCCTGAACATGGTCGAACTGACTAACCTGGCGGCCAAGATACTTGATCAGATTTTCTTAAAGAGCCCGAAGGAAAAAGCCAAGCCGGTTTTTAAGGATCTCAAGCAGGGTAACAAACTCAATCTGGGCTCCGTCACCATTGCTAATACCCTCAGCCCCGGCATTGAACTGTCACTGGATTATTCGGAGTTTGTTGGTCCAGGCTTTAACTTTGACGTATTCACCCTCGCCCTGAAAACCATGCTGGCGCAAATCAGCCAGAAGTTTCAGCAAAAATCAGAGTTAAATGTAATGTACAGCGAAGACAACCGCTCCATGCTGTTGAATCTACCCGGCCTAGTGATGATGAAAGAACAGTTAAATGCCATGGTACTGGGCTTTGATTTGGGCGATCTTAAAACCATCACCATCAGATTAATGTTTATTGAACCCAGCCAGTACGAGGCAGTAAAGAAGGATTAGGACTTAGCACGCATCTGGATTTCAGCTTGCCACACCCGCTATGGCATTACTCTTAAGATCATTACCATAGCGGGAAGATTAAATAACACTCTATAGTCAATATTTACGCCTTAAAGCCGCCACAAAAAACGCGCTCCGTAGGTACGAGGCTTGCCCCACACACCATAACCCCAATCATCGCCTAAGGTATTCTGGTAGGTGAAATATTCTTCATCGGTCAGATTGTTAACAAAGGTCTCCACCGTATAACGGCCGTCAGATGAGCTCCAGGCGAGTTTGGCATTGGTAATTCCGTAGCTCTCCTGCATCGAATAGGGATCATTTTCGACTTGCAGGAAGTGGTCATCCTGCCAGGAATAGTCCCCCTGTAAAGTCAGCTCTCCGGCATCCCCCAAGGATATGTAATAGCGAGCAACCATGTTGTAGCTCAGCTCCGGCGCCGAGGGCAGTTCCACACCATCATATTCATAGATATCACCCGCAACCGGACTGGATTTATTCGAGTCCATTTCCGTCGATAAAATACCGATACCGCCAATAAGCTCAAAATCAGGTGTTATCTGTGCCGTCAGCTCGGCCTCAAATCCCTGACCAGTCACGTCACCGGCATTGAGAATTCTGCCGCCATTTGCCAGCGTATCAAATAACTGCGCTTGAAAATCCTCCAACTCATACACAAAGGCTGCAGCGTTGAATCGAACACGACCCTCTGCAAACAGCGTTTTCAGACCCACTTCAAAGTTGGTCATTTGCTCGGAGTCTACTGGCTGCAAGGCCTCCGGCACACTGTTGTAACTGGCTGAGTAACCACCACTGCGAAAGCCGGTGGAGAGACTGGTATAAACCAGCGTATTATTACGGGGGCGCCAGTCCAAGCCAATCCGCCCCGAGACATTATCCTCAGAGATGGAATCCTTCACCAATGTCGGCGTGGTCGTGGTGGGTGTATTGTAGTAGGACAGGTTTCTTTCATAATCAAAATCACGCTCTTCATCGGTATAACGCGCGCCGAGTATCAACGTCAGACGCTCGGCAAAATCCCACTCCCACTGACCAAATAAAGCCACGGATTGTGTTTCCAGCAGCACATCCTCACGGTGAGCAAAATCAAACGCTGCGGCTGCATCAAATTCAACTTCAGTGGGGTTTTGCGTCCTCATGTCACGCTCATCATCATAGAAATACAAACCCATCACCCATTTGGTTTTTGCATCGGCATGACTGAGCCTGAATTCCTGAGACCACTGCTCGGCATCAACGGTGTATTCTTCATCGAAGAACACATCAAAACCTGGGCCACCGCCCACACCATCCCCATCATCCTGCAAGTATTTTTCAAGCGTTTCATAGGCCGTTACTGAGGTGAAATCGAGACCGTTATTTAGCGCCCAGTCCAGCTTGATGGAGGTACCAAAGGTGTCAATTTCGGTATCCAGACCACCGCTAACGCTGGACGAAACATCCTCTGGATTAAAATCCCCGCCGGCCTGTTCGATACCCGTGGTTCCAAAGGTCGCACTGGTACACTCACCCCGATGTATACGTGCCGTCGAGCAGGTCGCCCCGCCCGGTGTTTGCTGGTAACCCATGTGGGCAAACCCCACACTGGCCTGATCCGCGCGACTACCGTGAATATCCAGTAGCAATTCTGCGCGACTATTAAGATCAATAGCCAGCTTTGTTCGATAGCCCCAGGTATCCGTCTCATTCAAGTCCTGACTGGTATCCACGGGAAAACCGTAATCGTTGACTGGATCAGCATTATTCGTTTGCCAGCCATCTGCCCGATTGACTTTTACCGCCAGTCGACCGCGCACGCCCGGGCTGATGGGCCCGCTGATCATGCCCTCAACAATTCGCTCAGAATAACTGCCAATGCCAACACTGGCAGAGGACTCCAACTCTTCGGTGGGATTATTTGAAATGTAATGCACCAAACCACCGGTTGCATTGCGACCATAGAGCGTACCCTGTGGCCCGCGAAGCACTTCCACACGCTTTAAATCAAATAACTGAATTGCTGAGCCGGCTGGATTGCCACGATAAACATCGTCGACATACATCGCTATAGGCGCCTCCCAGGAGTCTGAATAATTCACCAGACTCACCCCGCGCAAACTGATGGAAGGACTTGAGGCCTCGCCAAAAATGGCGAAGAAATTCATGTTGGGCACTTGCTGAGTAATATCCAGCCCCTCCTCAAAACCCATTTTTTTGATGGCATCCCCGGAAAACGCACTGACCGCTATGGAGACATCCTGCATTGACTGCTCTCTTTTTTGCGCCGTAATCACCACCTCCTCCATAACCGACCGTTGCGCCTGCAGAGGCAGCGAGATTGACAGTAATAGTATTGCGAGAAAAGACCACAAAAACCCCGAGGAAAGCACTGAACTATTAATATACTGAAATAGATACACAGCGTTATTTTTCATCATTGACTCCTTGTTAAATCGTGCGACTCCAGCAAACACATACACGATTTTTTATTGACACAGATTTCATTGCGAACATCTGCGATAGATGGGCCATTGAGCACGAAAGCTCTGGCAAATAGTTGCGCGCCTGACGGCTGTGAAAGCATCGAACTGACTTACCGCAAGATCAGTAGGATTTGAGCCAATGCATAATCATTAGTAAAGGCACTGGTACCAGTCTAGACCCAGATTCCCCCCACAGCAAAAAAATCGCTTATGGCAAACCGATTCAGAGCCATCAATTAATATGAAAGGGTAAAACTTCGAACACGAAAAGAGGTGGGAGATTAATGCCGTTTCCAGCATTTCATTTAGATCAGCAGCTGCCCGTTATTCAGATTTCAAACGAATACCTTTATCCTCAATCACAATACGACGCTGCTTGTATAAAGCACCGACCGCTCGCTTGTAGACTTTCTTGCTGACCTTAAAAATAGCGTAAATGGCTTCCGGCGGGCTTTTATCAGTGATCATAATATAGCCATCATGCTGTTTTAAGGTGGCGATTATCTGCTCGGCAATATCAGGGACTCTTTCATGGCCAGGCTTATATAAAGTGGCATCGATTTTTTTATCGGGGCGAATGCGTTTAATAAAACCCTGATGGGCCTCACCCTTCGCAATGTTTTGAAATAACTCATTGCTGTAAAGCATCCCCCAGTGGGTATGATCGACGATAACCTTAAAACCCAGCTCGGTGCGATCCGCTACCAATAGGGATACCGACTGCCCAGCTTTAAAGCTCAGGTTTTCTTCAGCCAGAAAACGGTCCAACCGGGTAGAGGCGGCAATTCGACCACTGTTGTCAAGGTAGACCCGAACCATCACGCGCCGGCCAACCTGTGGTTCAAACTTCTGCTCTGCAAAGGGCAGCATCAAATCCTTAGGTAAGCCCCAATCCAGAAAAGCCCCCACCTGATTGACCTCTGCCACTCTCAGCCAGGCAAACTCTCCCACCATTACCAAAGGTTTCTTCTGACTGGCCACCAACTCGCCATCGGCACCGTGATAGAGAAACACCGACAACCTAGTACCTGCACCATCCTGCTCTGCACGACTGGCACCCGGCAATAAAATCTCACCCAGAACACCGCCATCCAGATAAAGTCCGGCACGGGTCTCTCTTATTATGGGTAATGTATTTAAGCGACCGACCTCAACCACTAACAACCACCCTTAAACTTCATAATCAACGTACTGACATTCACTCATGATCGTAACCATATAGGCGCCGACCTCGAGATGTGCGGGGTGATCGGAATAATTTGCCAACGACTCTTTACTATCAAATTCTGAGTACATGATCATATCCGCAGCCAGAGAACCGCCAGAAAAATCAGCGCCTGCTTCGGCTTTCAGCAGGCCGGGAATTTTGCCTTGCATGCCTTTGATCTTCTCAACGGCAATAGCAATACTCTCAGCCTTGCTGCGACCTTCCACATCGTCTTTAATTTTGAATAATAAAATATGCTTGATCATCAGTGTCTCCTCTCTTCATTATTACTTATTGGCTTGCTTGATTATCCCTGATCATTTACGAAAAACAGGGTTCGCCGAGAATAATAGCCGAACCCTGTCACGCAACGGATTAGCAATTATTAATCTACAATCGCCAACAGCTCTACCTCAAAGACCAATGCCGCATAGGGACCGATGGCACCACCAGCGCCACGCTCGCCATAAGCTAATTGATAGGGCAGAAATAAACGCCACTTGGACCCCACCCCCATCATTTGCAGCGCTTCCGTCCAACCGGCTATAACGCCATTAACGGGAAACTCCGCCGGATCACCGCGATCCACCGAACTGTCAAATACCTCACCGTTAATTAACGTGCCGTGGTAGTGCGTGCGCACCTTTGACGTCGCAACCGGCTTTGCACCTTCGCCACTGACCAGCACTTCATACTGCAAACCGCTAGCCGTTACGGTAACCTCATCACGCTTGGCATTCTCTACCAAAAACGCCTCGCCCTCAGCCGCTTTTTCCTTCGCTTTGGCCGCTTCCTGTTCCTGCATCCGCTGACTGATGACACTGAAGGCCTCTTGTAGCAATGATTGCTCAACCACACTGGGCACGCCACTCAGCGCATCCTGAACACCCTGGGCAACCGCCGCAACGTCCATCCCATCAAAAGCCTGACCAGCCAACTGCTCTCCCATTTGTCGACCAACACCATAACTGACTCGCTGCTCGACCGAACTATATTTCTCAGACATAAAACTCACTTTGCTTTGAATAAAAGGCCGGACATTCTAACACGCAATGACGATATATCTGTAAACTAGCCGATTGGACTGCAATAGCCGACTTCCATAACCCGCCTGCAGCCCGCACTTATCATTCGCTGAGCCCCTTAAAATACAGAGGCTCTATATATAGAGGCATTATGCGACACGGTAATTTCGATCACGAACCCAATACCAGTATCAACTGGGGCGTTTTAAAAACTATCTGGCCATACTTGATGCAATACCAGCAGCGCGTAGCGCTGGCATTATTCTGTATGGTGCTTGCCAAACTGGCCAATGTCGCAGGCCCCTACCTGCTGAAACATATTGTCGATGCGCTCAATAGCGAAAACGTTAGTACCACACTAATTATCGTTCCTGTGGCTTTAATTCTGGCCTACGGCCTTGCACGCTTTTCCAATGTATTAATGGGCGAAATTCGCGACACGATTTTTGGCCGAGTGACTGAAAACGCCATGCGCCGCATTGGCCTGCAGGTGTTTCGTCATATGCATGCTTTGGACCTCGACTTTCACCTTAACCGACGCACCGGTGGACTGGCGCGAGATATCGAAAGAGGCACTACAGGCATCGGCTTTTTGATGCGCTTTTTTGTGTTTAATATTTTCCCCACCATCATCGAAGTACTAATGATCGCTGGCATTTTGTTTTACAACTACGGCGCCGATTTTGCGATCATCATCGTTATTTCCGTCGCACTCTATATCGCCTTTTCGGTTATCGCCACTGAATGGCGTACGCAATATGTTCGCGAAGCCAATCTGGCGGACTCCGCCAGTAATACCCGTGCCATCGACAGCCTACTCAATTACGAAACGGTAAAATATTTTACCAATGAATCCTTTGAAGCCAGTCGCTACGATGTCGATCTACAACGCTGGGAGCAGGCTCGACGCAAAAACCGCCTGACCCTTTTTGCCTTAAACGGCGGCCAGGCGTTTATTATTGCCGCCGCAACTACGGCGATGATCTGGCTGGCAGCGAATCAAGTCAGCACCGGTAGCATGACCGTTGGCGATTTTGTCGCCGTTAATTCCTATATGATGATTTTATTTATGCCGCTGAATTTTCTCGGTTTTGTCTATCGGGAAATTAAAGGTTCTATGGCCAATATCGAAAAAATGTTTGAACTGCTGGCCGTGCAACCCAAAGTGGTCGATATCGAAAATGCCCCCGACTTGCAACTCACCCAGGGCGCCATCGAATTTAATCATGTCAGTTTTCACTACCGCGCAGATCGCACCATTCTGAAAAATGTCAGCTTTCAAATTCAGCCCGGAGAAAAGCTGGCCATTGTTGGTTCCAGCGGTGCGGGGAAATCCACCTTAGTCAAATTACTGTTTCGTTTTTACGACTGTAATGAAGGCGCTGTTTTGATCGACGGACAAGATATCAATCAGGTCAGCCAACACTCCCTGCGCAGCCTGATCGGCATCGTGCCACAGGACACCGTATTGTTTAATGACAGTATTTTTGAAAATGTGCGTTACGGACTGCCCGAAGCCAGCGACGAACAGGTTGATGAAGCGATTCGGCTCGCTCATCTGGATACATTTATTGCGCAACTACCCGAGGGCCGCGATACACGAGTGGGAGAGAGAGGATTAAAATTATCCGGCGGAGAAAAACAACGGGTAGCCATCGCTCGCACGATTTTAAAACGACCTCCGATATTGGTTTTTGATGAAGCCACCTCCTCGCTGGATAGCAAATCCGAGCAGGCCATCCTGAAAGCGATTAATGAAATTTCGCAAAACCACACCAGCCTGGTGATTGCCCACCGGCTCTCAACCATTGTCGATGCCGATCGCATCATTGTGCTGGAACAGGGTGAGGTCGTGGAACAGGGCAACCATCAACAACTACTGCAACATAATGGACGTTACGCCCTGTTGTGGCACACGCAACAGTCTGAGCGGAAAATCGAACCGCCTGCCCGTCCAAACGCTGAAGAATAACATTAGCTCTGGTATGCTTATGAGTCCTTTGGCGACAAACGCCCCTACAATCACTCAACAGCACCATACAGGTAACGCGACGCAGTGAAACGCCCGATCACAAAATCTCAAATCCGCAGCGAAATTACCCAGCAGGTCGATGACTATCTCAAGCAGGGCGGTAAGGTTGTGGAAGTTGAACGAGGACTGAGTGGTCGGGAAAACCCTAACGGCCCGCTAAAGCCGGAGCACACCTCCTTTCAGCAACCGCGGGCCGAACGCACCTATGTGCCCGAAGTAGTGGCTGCTATTGATGCACGCCGCAAAGCCAAACCGGCAAAACCCAAAACCAGCAGCCGGCGCCGAGCGCGCAAAAAACTTATCTACGATGATTTTGGCGAACCGCTGCGCTGGGAATGGGTGGAGGAATAACGAAACAGCAACGAACGATCATTAATTTAGATCATTTCTCTACCATTGAGCAAAACGTGGTCGCAGAATACGCTAGCTGTATAGTGTGGCACAGTGTAGCGGGCTGGGATGACAGCTACTTCAAAGGGCGTGGAGTTCCAACCGCAGAGGTGCCTGTCATCCCAGCCCGCGGCTTTCCTATAACATGGACTTAATAATTCCCCCAGAAGCTTTTCGAATGTCCGCTCTTTTTTATTTTGGAACAACAATCAACCAACCGACTTTTCCGAAAGTGCAAGCTCAGTACGCTGAGCAACTTTCTGCTTCAACTGCTTTATATCATCCACAATAAAACACAGCACCGGTACCAGAATCAGCGTCACCACAGTGGCAAACAACACGCCAAAGGCCACCGAAATTGCCATCGGTTTAAGAAACTCCGACTGAATAGACGTTTCCAGCTGAATCGGTAACAGCCCCATAAACGTCGTCACCGACGTCAGAATAACCGCTCGAAAACGCCGTACCCCAGCCTCCATCACCGCCGCACGCCAGGCAAGCCCCTCACGACAGCGGTGATTAATATAATCGACCAGCACCAGACTATCGTTGACCACCACCCCCGACAGCGCCACCATACCCACCGTTGAAAACACGCTAAGCGGCTTGTCGAACAACAGATGCCCGATAAAAGCGCCAATAATGCCAAAGGGAATCACCGACATAATAAGCAATGGTTGGCCATAGGATCGCAGCGGTATCGCCAGCGCCGCATACACCAGAATCAACATCACTCCGGCACCAACGACCAAACTGTTTACATTCTCCGCCTGTTCCTCAGCCTCACCACTCAAACGATAACCTACTGCCGGATGACGCTCAAAGACCTCGGGTAGCACATCGCGCTCGATGGCAGCCACCACCTCGGCCGGCGAGATTTTGCTTTTATCCACATCGGCCTGCACGTTCACCACCCGATGGCGATTAATACGGTTGATCGTACTCACCCCGGTACTCTCTACAATCTCCCCCACCACATCGAAGGGGACTTTTTCACCACTGGGCAACTGCACCCACATGGATCGCAGCGTCTCCAGCGTTTCGCGCTGCTCTTTCGGGAAACGCACATATACCCGGACTTCATGCCGGTTGCGTTGCAGCCGCTGTATCTCCGCCCCAAAAAATGCCTGCCTCACCTGCCGCGCCAACTCGGCCTGCCCCAGCCCTAGCGCCTGCCCCTCACGGGTGATGCGAATATCCACCTCGGGGCCACCGGCATCAAAGGTGTCACGCACATCGAACACGCCATCGTAGGGCACCAGTGCCAGCTTGATCTCCTCCGCCGCCAGACGTAGCTGCTCGAGATCACTGCTTTGCAATTCAATATTGACCGGAATGCCGCTAAAGCCGGCATTGGCATTAACCGACATTGCCTTCACACCCGACAAGGTCCCAATCGCCTGCCGCCAGTGTTTGGCAACCTCCATTGATGTCACTTCCCGTTCAGTACTTGGTAATAATTCAGCGCGTATTTCCGCCGCACTATCCGTGGTCGACTCCACCTCCAGCGAGGTGATCACATTCATCCCCCACTCTTCGCGGTAGGCCTTATTCACCACCAGCGCGGCCGCTTCAATATGCAGAGCATACTCATGGGTTTTCTGATATGAAGTGCCCTGCGGCATCTGCAAATCCACCCGGATCGAGTTGGAGGGCACCGTTGGGAAAAACACCGTGCGCAAAATACCCGCCTGCAGAAAACCGTAGACCACAATAAAAGTGGCAATAAAACAGGCCAGCGTCACATAGCGATAATCCACCGCTTTCTGTAACAGCGGCAAATAGCGATACTGGGCAAAGTTTTTCAGGCCGCGACTTACCCGGCCCTGAAAATGTTCCCAGCGAGCTTTCAGGCCACTTGATTTGATGTTCGGATCAGAGATTTTCAAGTGACGTAAATGCGCGGGCAAAATCAGCTTGGTTTCAATCAGCGAGAGCAGCAGACAAAAAATGACCACGGGCGCCATAAAACCAAAGAAGCGGCCAATCCCTTCTTTCATTAATAACAGTGGGAAAAAGGCCAGAATCGTCGTCAACACACCAAAAATTGTCGGAATGGCAACACGCTTGACGCCTTTGATAATACTTTCGATACCGTCATTATCGGCCTCCAACTGGGCATAGGCGCTTTCGCCGGTAACGATGGCATCGTCCACCAAAATGCCCAGCACCATGATAAAACCAAACAGAGACATGATATTGATCGATAAATCCACGGCTGGCAGATTCATTAAAAACAGCGCCCCGAGGAAACAGAAGGGCAGCCCCATCATCACCCAGAAAGCGACCGGGATTTGCAGGAATATTGCCAACGAAATCATCACCAGCAACATGCCCTGAAGAGCCGATTTTAATAGCAGATTGATTCGGCTCTCCAGCACCTCGGTGCGATCCGCCCACACATCCACTTCTACCCCCTGAGGCAACTGCTGTCGCAAGTTGTCAGCATATCGGTAGACCTGCTCGCTGATCGCCAGGGTGCTCTGCTCCCCTACTCTCATCACCTTTAAGGTAATGCCCGACTTGCCATTAATGCGGCTCATCAAGGGCTGGTCTTCAAAGCCATCCATCACCTCGGCAACATCACCCACGGTGATACGAGTACCATCCAGCCGATCCACCAGGGTCAGTGAAGAGAACTCCTGAGTGGAATAAGCCTGCCCCATAGAGCGCAAGCTGATTGATCCGCTATCCGTTCGCAGCTTGCCACCAGGCAGGTCACGGGATTGGTTGCGTACGGCATTGACCACATCGTCAAACTGTAAGCCGTATTGCTGCAGAGCAAGGTTCGAGACCTCAATGGCGATCTCATAATTTCTGGCACCGGTGACATCCACATGCGTGATACCCGGAATAGCAAGCAAGCCATCTCGCGCTCTGTCGGCCAGCTCCTTGAGTTGCGACTCTTGCAGATCGCCATACAACGAAAGGTTTATCACTCTGGCCCTGATCGGCCCCCCACCTTCGATAATCGGCGGCTCGGCATCGCCCGGGAAGGAACTGATACTATCTACCCGCAATTGAATTTTATTCATGGCCTCGGCCATATCCGTGCCTGCTTCAAACTCCACAATCACCTTGCCACTACCCTCGCTGGCCGTGGAGCGAATGGTTTCAATACCGACAATATCCTGCACGCTTTCTTCAATTTTGATCAGGATGCCCTGCTCCACTTCAACCGGCGAGCTACCCGGATAAGGGACAATAATATTGATCCAGTTCGGCTCAATCGTGGGGAACACCTCCTTGGTAATATCGAACAGCGCCTGTATACCGGCCACCATCACCACCAACATGAGCAGATTGGCGGCAACGGGGTTTCGCGCCATCCAGGCGATGATACCGTTTTGCTGTCTGCGATCCGGCAGGGGCTGACCACTGGCCTTGTCGGGGGAGTTATCCGTCAGGGCATTATTTATGGGCGAATCATCCATCGGCACGGTCCACTGTAGACGCTTTTACCAGATCAGTACCGGATTGACTGCCTGACGCAGGCATGGCCGTGACCTGCATGCCATCCACCATCAGATCGAGACGACTGGTGACCAGTTGATCACCGTTTTCCAGACCGTGACTGATCACCACGCTATCGCGCTCGCTGCGCACTACTTCAACATTCTGCCGCTGCAAATGGCCTTCAACGACCAGATAGACATAGCGATCATCATGCAGTGCAGAGCGTGGCAAGCGCACACTATCCTCCAAAACAGCCCCCTCGATACTCGCCTCGACAAACAAGCCCACCGAGAGTGGCGCGCTATGTCTGGTCTGATCATAGGCTCTGTCAACCTCCGCCACGGCAAAAAATGTGCGAGTATCACTGGCAACCCGCTGTTCGATACGCGTCAATCGCCCGCGCCACTGATGCTGAAAGCGGCCAAAGCGGGTGCTCAGCAGAACATTATTAACGGTTTGGGAAATATTAGCCTCAGGGCCGGGAATATAACTGATATCAGTGGCGGTAATGGGCAGACGAACTTCGACCGTGTCAGTACCCAGTAGATTGAATAGCGCCGCGCCGGTGCTGACATACTGCCCCATATCGATACGCTTGTTATCAATCACACCGGCAAAGGGGGCCTTAATCTCGGTGGCAGCTAAATCCTTTTGAGCCTGCAGGAGTTTTTCTTCAGCCGCTTTTAACTGCGCCTCCACCAGTTCCAACTTGGGTTGGCGTAAATTGGCCAGCGCCTCCTGCTGGTTATTGGCCCGATAGCTGTTGCCCCGACGCAACTCGCTCTGTTCCTCGGCCAGTGTCAGCTTTGCATCAGCAACCGCCGCCTGTGCCTCGGCCACGGCTACCCGATAATCGGTAGGGTCCAACTTCAACAGAGTGTCGCCAGCCACTACCGCGCCCCCCTCAACAAACGCGGGGGAAACCCAGATCACTCGACCGGCCACCTCACTACCCCACTCAATTTGTCGCCTGGGACTAACCGTACCCTGTGACGACAATTGCAGCCGAACAGGGCCGTGCGAGACTGTGACCACCTCCACATTGGGCCGGGGAGCTGTTTTCGGGCTTCTGGGCGGATCGCTTTTCAGCAAGCCCAGTAAATTACCAACCACCGCTGCAGCCACAACGATCAGCACAGGCAAGGCAAACTTCAAGGTGGGTTTTAGCCAGTTCTGGCTCATTCAGTCACTCTCCATTGCAGATTTAATTGGCCATATCGATGGTTTATCACTTAGTTAGCTCGATCAACCGGTTAACGCTCATTATACGAATAAGATGACAGGCAAAATGGGTTTATTTTCCTATCACCGGTTTCTTATACCGGTCGGGGACTTCCGCTGTGACGGGCTGGCCATTCTTAACGCCTTCTTCGAACAGCTCTAATTACCCCTCACATTTATCCCTACAACAATCCCTACAACAATCCCTCACAATAATCCCTCACAACTACCCCTCTAAAAAAATATAAAAATATTTTTTAAAAAAACTTGCTGTATGTCCATACAGCACTAAACTGTATAAGCATACAGCACTGATTATGGGTACAGTCAAATACCGAATAAGCTCAGACATGCTGATCAACGACACCAAGAGGACAACACCATGAAAGCAAGTAACAGTATCTTTACCCAAGTGGATTACCGTCAGTTTCGCCAGCATCTGGCCGATATCAGCACTAAAACAGTCAAGGGAAAGGGTTACGAGACAGCCATCTATGACTTGCAGGGCGATATTCAGGCCATTGTTCACGCCGCCTCCATCGATAGCGATGGCAACTGTTACCCGGCCGAATACTTTATTCGCAGCTCAGCATTGCCACAAGCTTCTCCACTACTCTGGCCCCAAGCCGCTTGACTTCAGTCAGTTTGAGTAGCACATCAGGATTAAAACCTATTTCAGCTGCAAAGCCTTTTCTGCCACCCTGACACGGTCTATTCACATGTCTGGAGGACGGAAAAGGCTTACCCTTTGACCGGAATATCGCCGACAATCTCCAGTCAGGCAAGCTGCAATCCTGGGATTTAACCAAACCTTAATACCTCCACCCCTTCATCCTCTCCACAAAACGCCTAAATCACTCGAACACAATCAACAAGGCCAAGTCACTGTTTTCGAGAAGAGCATAGCGCATGGCTTATGTTATTATGCGCCTACTAGAGAATTGGCGCGGCTTCTGCAGATGCTTTGAACCACGGCTATAAATAGAAACCGTACGCTATTTCCTTCTGCACACTCACGCTAAGCAGCCAAGGCTGCGCTAAAAATTTGATAACACGCTATGTATGTCTTTTCAGTCAATGCCCGCACCAGCCATGCCATAGATGGCTTTGCCGAGGGCGAAGAAGTCCCCTTTATTCTCTATATCAACTTCAAGGATTTATTTGGGGCCGAGCAACTCTGCCGTCTGTACTTACTGCAACAGGGTTTTGAAAAGCCGGTCATCGAGAAACGTAAGCTGATCGACGCCAAATTCCTGACCGATCCCAAGCTGATCGCTGCTGACCCAGCACTGAAAGAAGCGCTGGATACGGGCTACTCTATTCAGGTATTCAGCGCCCACTAAACAGCGCTTATTCATTCACCCACATCGCCGATAGCCAATCCATGTCGTTAAAACACTGCATTATTCATCATCTGGAAAGAACAGTACCCGGAGCCGACCTAAGCAGCAGCCTGCGCGAGAAAGAGAATAGCTGCTCCGGTCCCGCCTACTCCCTGTTCGAACAGCTAAAGCAAAGTTTTCAGCGCAGCAGCCAGAAACAATATGGCCATTTTGACCGGGATCTGGATGACAACCCCGTCCCAGGCTGGTTAAAAGAACAATTGCAGGGCAAAAGCAGCTTTGCCCGCTGCAGTCATCGACTGATGGAACAACTGCAACAAAAATTAGGGGACAACGACGAGGCCTTCTCCGCCCATATCATGATTGCACTGGAAACGGTGATGGAGCAGGACCAGTTGTACATTTTCTGGATCGATCACATTGACGCCAGCTATATCGACAGCGATCAGGAAGTGGGTGGCACCCGTTATGTGGACGGTGGCAAGCTGCAATATGCCGCCCGCCTGTTCGTCGAGGAATGGCTGGAGCAGGACTCACAGAAATACCTTGCCATGATTACCTCTCGCGGCAATAAAAAACTGAGCGATGCCTTTAACCTGTTTATGGGGTTTTCCAACGGCCTTAATCTGGCAGAGGAAACCAGCGAATTTCTGAGCATACTGGATGATTACACTGAAACCCTGCCGGAAGAGAAGGTACAGGACTACCGCAGCAAAATCCTGGATTACTGTGTAGAGCAGGACAAGCTTGGTGCACCAGTTGTCTTTGACGACATTTCAGCGCAACTGGATGAAAAAAAGCCCGAGGAATTTTCCGGCTTTGTCGCCCAACAACAGGAAGTTGCTAAACCGGAAATCTATACCGACCGCAACAGCCTGAAACGCTATGTGCGCTATTTTGGCCGCGATAAAAATCTCAGCATCAGCTTTGCCGCTGAAATGCTGGGTGAAGGAATCGTCTACGACGAAGAGACCGGCACCCTCACCATCAAACATATTCCCAAATCCCTGAAACAGCAATTTCAGAAATCGTCCTAGCGTAACAGGCCCCTGGACTTAATCTGCCCATACTAAAAAGAGACAGTCAGCATGTTTGAAAAACAGGATCTGGTGACTATCGCCAATATGGCGATGCCCTTTGGCAAGTATCAAGGACGGGCGTTGATTGATCTACCGGAAGAATATTTGCTGTGGTTTAGTAAAAAAGGCTTTCCCGAAGGCAAGCTGGGTATGCTTATGCAGCTGACGCTGGAAATTAAGATTAACGGCCAGGATAATATTATTCAGCCGCTCAAGAATACAGGCCACTAAACGGCCAAGCGCTGACCGTAACCCTTCATTGACCCGAGCAGCTCAGTGGAGTCGGTACGGCTCCATTCTAATAGACTCCACCCTGCGCCCCAGCATGATAATCTGCCCGCTATAACGCTCCTCTCCAGTGGAGGAAAATTCAAAATCATAGGATCGCCACAGGTGCATACTGCCCTTATCATCACGCTTAAACCAAAAGCCCCGTAACACCAGCCCATCGTCCAATAACTGTACATCTGCCTTCTGGCAATAGGACCGGGTAGCCGCCAGCGCAATCTGCTTCACCCCCTGCGCATTCCACCACAGCCACAGAAAGCCAAATAACAACATCAACCACAACAGGTCACTCAATTCAATCATAAGGGCAGCCAGCATTGTCAGCTCTGAAGGCGACATTAAACAAAGGATAGAGAAGCAACTAGTGTAAGCAGTGTTGGAGTTTGAGTCACCTCCGCAGTGATCAAATCCGGTCTTTTTCCCTAAGGATTACCGGGTCGAAAGGTAGACATCTGCCAGTGTTAAGTCATACTAGTCCTGCGTAGTTTGAGGCGGTGTACGCCTTATCTCATCCGCAGTCTGTTTTACCCGTAGCATCGAAGGATCCCCCATGGTTAGAAGAACCAAAATCGTCGCCACTATCGGCCCGGCTTCCGGCAGCCCGCACATGATTGGCAAATTGCTCGACAAAGGCGTCAATGTTTTCCGGTTAAATTTCTCTCACGGCTCCGCAGAAGGTCATCGACAACAGGCCAAAATTATTCGCGAAGTCTGCGAACAGAAAAAAATTTACGCTGCCATTTTGGGCGATTTGCAAGGACCAAAAATCCGCATTGGCGATCTGCACAAAGAGTTTATTGAGTTAAACGATGGCTCTGAGATTACGTTAACCATCGATGAACAGAAAGAGAAAAGCGACAGCTGCATCGGTGTGGGCTACAAACCTCTGCCCCGATCGGTCAAAGCGGGCGATACCCTACTTTTGGATGACGGCCTGATTCGACTTGGCGTTAAATCGATTCACGCTGATGACGTACTGTGTGAAGTACTGATGGGTGGCCAGTTGAAATCACGCAAGGGCCTCAACCGATTGGGCGGCGGCCTTTCCGCCCCCGCCATCACTAGCAAGGATGTGGAAGATGTTAAACTGGCTGCAGAGCTGAAGCTGGATTACCTCGCGGTGTCATTTCCCAGCTGCGCAGAGGACTTAACGCCGGTCAGAGAACAACTGGAAGCGTTAGGCGCCAACATTCGTATTATTGCCAAAATCGAACGCGCAGAAGCTGTAGCCACCGATGAAACCCTCAATGCTTTGATTACGGCCTCTGACGGTGTCATGGTGGCGCGAGGCGACCTGGGTGTAGAGATCGGCGATGCCCAACTAATCGGTGTACAAAAAAAGATCATCCGCCAGGCACGCCGTTCCAACCGACCGGTGATCACCGCCACCCAGATGATGGAATCCATGATTAACTCACCGGTACCGACAAGAGCCGAGGTCTTCGATGTGGCCAATGCGGTACTGGATGGCACCGATGCAGTGATGTTGTCGGCTGAAACGGCCACTGGGAAATACCCGGACAAGGTGGTGGCGGCCATGGCCGAAGCTTGCCTTGGCGCAGAGCAACACCCCAATACTCGCACTTCCAGTTATCGAGTAGATAAACAGATCGAATCCATTGAAGAATCTATTGCGCTGTCAGCTATTTACGCTGCCAACCGCCTGCAAAATGTCGGAGCCAGCATCTGTATGACCGAGTCCGGTACCACAGCTCTGATCATGTCGCGATTGAGTTCCGGTCTGCCGATTATCGGTATCTCCCGTCATCTTGCAACTTGTCAACGAATGGCCCTTTACCGTGGCGTTATACCTATTTACTACGATGTCACCGCTGACGAATCGGCAAATCATTATCAACAGGCCTTAGCTGTGGCAGGCAAAATTGGCATTCTGCAACAAGGACAACGGGTGATCGTAACCTGTGGCGATATCAGTAATTCGGGTGGCATGACCAATAACCTGAAAATATTGGAGTTTCAGGGCTAAGCCTGTTTTTAGTAACATGTTTTATATATCTAACAGTACTGCTATACCTGATGAAGAATTGGAGTTTAACGCTGTTCGATCTCAGGGAGCCGGCGGTCAAAATGTCAACAAGGTAGCCACAGCAATACATCTGCGCTTTGATATCAAAGCCTCTTCACTGCCGGAAACCTATAAGGAGCGGCTGCTACGTTACCGGGATCAACGCATCAGCAAGGAAGGCGTTATCGTGATCAAGGCGCAACGTTTTCGGTCACAGGAAAAAAATCGCGAAGACGCTGTCGACCGGTTGCGGCTGCTTATCCAGCAAGCCATGCAGACCAACAAAGCCCGCAGACCGACTGCACCCAGCAAATCGGCCAAACGGAAACGCGTGGACCAGAAAACCCAGCGCGGTAGCACCAAAGCCTTACGTGGAAAGGTGGATTTTTAAGCAAACAGATAGACAGAATAAAGTAAACAGGATTGACTAATTGTATCTATACTATTAAATCAATAAATCACTCTGTATTGATCAGACCCCATTCGCCACTTAACAACAGCCATGGCCAATGGAATAAACACTAAGATGTACTGTAAATGACTGAATCTGAACAAAATACCTTACTGGAACTGCTTCCTAACTTTTCCCCCTTTAACGGTCTGGATACTGGCCTGCTGGCGACATTGGCAAAAGATATCCAAATCAAGTCCGCCGATCAGGGCTTCCTGTTATTCGAAAGTGGCGCCTATGACGCCGAAGAGTATTATTTGATCAGCGGTTCTATTCAGCTTCGCGCTCACGACGGTCGTGAAAACACCATTAATGCCAATGACAATAATGCTCGCTTTCCCGTTGCCCGCCTGCGGCCACGGATGTATACCGCCAAAGCCATCACACCGATCAAATATTTTATGATCAGCGCCTCGGTACTGGATGAATTGCAACGCAGTATTCGCAAGATGGATAGCAATGTCATCATGCAGGAAATGCAGCAGCGAGCCGGCGATGAGGGCCATTCCCTGTTTTATGAATTCGAACAGGAGCTGAATACCGGTCGATTTGTCCTGCCCAGTCTGCCTGAAGTGGCGTTTCGGATTCGCGAACTGATCGACAACCCCGATTGCAGCATGGCCGATCTGGCCAAACTGGTGAACACCGACCCGGCCATTGCCGCCAAGCTGGTTAAGGTGGCGAATAGTGTCATGTACCGGGGCGTCAATCATTGCGACGATACGCTACAGGCCATTTCCCGACTCGGCCTGATCACTACCAAGCAACTCGTCACCAGTTTCGCAGTGCTTTCACTGTTTCACACTAACTCATTGGCCTTCACCAAACGTATGAAGCAGATCTGGCAGCAAAGTGTTGAAGTTGCCGCCTACTCCTATGTGCTGGCAAAACACCTCCCGCGCTTTAATGAAGAGGAAGCTCTGTTAGCTGGCCTTATTCACAGCATCGGTGAAATTGTCGTGCTGACCTATGCCGAACGCTTTTACGATTTATCCACCGACCAGGAGCGGCTGGATATGGCCATCGCTAATCTGCGAGGTCGCCTGGGTGAAATGGTGCTGAGTAAATGGGACTTCTCCGAGGAGCTGGTTACCGTTGCCCGAGAATGCCACGACTGGCTGCGCGGCAACGGTGAAATTGCCGAAGATGGCTCCGATTTTGATTACTGTGACCTGGTACAGGTAGCTATACTCTATACCCTGCAAGGGAATGAGCAACCGCCATCGCTACCACCGGTAACCTCTGTACCCGCCTTTGAAAAACTCAAAAAGCGGCGGCTAAGCACTGAGCAAACCACGGAAATTCTGCTACAGGCCCAAGAACAAATTGCTGATTTACGAAGTATTTTTGCCACCTGACATTCAGTTCCTTGATCCCCAGCCGGAAAAACAGGGACTGTTTTCTGCCCGTAAGTTGTAACGAACAAAACAATACGCAACATCGGCAAGTTACCCGACCTTCATAAAAGCTCAGCATTGCTTTGACCGGAAGGTGAGCCTTCAAACTGACAGTGAACGCAGCGTGAGGTAAACAGCATGTCCCAATGGTTGAGTAGTCTATTTGACGGCAATTATATGCCGCACGGACACTGCCTGTTATGGCAGCCCGATTTGTTATTTATGCATGTCGGATCTGACATAGTTATCACCCTCGCCTACTTCAGCATACCAGCAGCCCTGGCCATTATTGCCTACAAACGCAAGGACCTGGGTTTCAATAAATTGTTCTGGCTGTTCAGCTCCTTTATTTTTGCCTGCGGCACCTCTCATATCGTCGAAACCATCAACGTCTGGCACGGCTATTATTATATTGAAGGCATGGTTAAAGTGACCACGGCCGCAGTGTCAGCAGCGACCGCCATTATGCTCTGGCCACTGGTTCCCATTGCGCTAAAAATCCCTTCCTTCGATGACATGGAGCTTGCCAATACTCAGCTAAGAGACGAGATCCATCTGCGAAAAGATGCCGAACAATCGCTGCGAGAACTTAATCACTCACTGGAACAGACAGTACAGCAACGCACCAGAGAACTAGAAGCTGCCAATCAAAAACTGCAATTAGAAATCGAACATGTCAATGCCCAGCAAAGTCAGCTGGAAGCTATTATGAATGGCACTCGCTCGCTGATATTTCTAAAAGATAAAGACTTAAAGCTCGTCAACGCCAACAAAGCCTTTCTGGATATTTATGGTTTTCAGTTAGCCGATATTATTGGCAAAACCAACCACGAAATTTTCCCGCAACAGTTGGCCGATAAATATGAGGCCACCGACCGCGAAACCATCAACGAAAAAGAGCTGGTCGAACAGGAGGCCACTCTCAATCTCAACGGGACTGAGCGAGTCTACACCATTGAAAAATACAGGCTGGTCGATAACAACAATGAATGTATTGGACTGGCGGGTATCGCCAGAGATATTACTGACGCCTTGGAAGCTCAACAAAACAAAGCCTTTCTCGCCTCGATTGTAGAATTTTCTCAAGACGCCATTATCAGTAAAGATTTAAACTCCAGAATCACTAGTTGGAACCCCGCCGCCGAGGCCATGTTTGGCTACTCGGAACAGGAGCTGTTGGGCGCTTCAATAATGGCAATTATCCCCGAGAAAAAAAGTGAAGAAGAAAACTATATTATAGAAAGCCTTCGAGCTGGCAGCATAATCGCCCCCTTTGATACTCAGCGAAAAAAACGCAATGATGAATTAATCGATGTCTCAATTCAGGTCTCTCCCATATTAAACAATGAGAAAACGATTATTGGAGCCTCCACCACTATTAGGGATATTTCTGCCAGGAAAAAAATTGAGGCCCAAATACAAAAGAAAAGCATCGAACTGGAAGACGCTAACAAAGCACTGAACGAGTTTGTTTATATAGCGTCCCACGACCTGAAAGCACCCCTGCGCGGCATCAGCAACTACGCGGAATTTATTCAGGAAGATTTTCAGGACAAACTGCCTGAAGAGGGGACAAAATACCTCGAAGGCATTATCAGCCTTGCAACCAAAATGAATATCCTGCTGCAAAAACTCCTCGACTATTCTCGCTTAGGTAATAGAGAGCACTGCTTCGAAACATGCTCAATGAACAGTATTTTTCAGGATGCGATCGCTCGTTTCTATGGCGAACGGGACGTTACCTTTACCCTCCCGAAACAGGACACTTATATTCAGTGCGACCCAACAATATTAACCGAGGCCTTTGCCAATATCTTTGACAACTCAATTAAATACAACCATCAGCCGCAAAAAACCATTCAGGTCACTACCAGCAGCAATGCCTCGGAGCATCAAATTCGCATTCGAGATAATGGCATCGGTATTCCAGAGGATTATTTCAGTGACATCTTCAAAATCTTTTATCGTCATCATGACAAAAAAGAATTTCCGGAAGGCAGCGGAGCAGGCTTAGCCATCGTCAGTAAAATCATTCAGAATCATGGCGGCAAAGTCAGGGTCGAGAGTAGTGATCAGACTGGCACCACGTTTCTCGTTACCTTACCGGCTGACTGGCAAGGCGAGGAAAATGACAAATTGTAAACAGCTGAACACTGCGATGGGGGCCTCACTGTTTGAGTGAGGAAAAAAGATCAGCAAGCGCCGAACCTAATGCTTGGCAGAAACTGATTTCCGCTGCTTGTTCTCATACAGCGCCCGGTCCACCTGCTTTAGGACTTCAGACAAGACCAGAGGCGGCGAATTTTCCTGATAGGGAATATAGACTATCCCCACCGAACATTCACAGTTCAGCAAGGTCGATTCGATAGCAATTGGTTTTTGAATCTCATTTACCAACTTTTGAGCAACTTGATTGGCCGCATCCTGATCAACTTCTTCCAGCAGAATCATGAACTCATCGCCACCCAGCCTTGCCAGAGTGTCTGACTTACGCACCACAGTTTGCATACGACGGGCACACTCAACCAGTACTTCATCCCCTGCAGGGTGGCCAAAATTATCATTGATCGATTTAAAGTTATCGAGATCACAGGACAAAAGTGCACAGCCGGATTTTGTGCGTTCAATTTTAGATAGTGCGTGCTCAATGCGATCAAATAGAAGGGTTCTATTTAGCAAGCCCGTCATATCATCGTGACTGGCAACATATAATAATTCTTTCAGAACCCGGTGATTATTCATGCCATAACGAATCGAGCGTTCCAGATTGCCGGGGGATAATTCAGACTTGGGAATGTATTCAATACATCCTACATGCAAAGATTGTAAATCCACATCGATAGAATCCAGATGGGATAGCATAACCACAGGTATATCAATACCCAGGCGCTTCATCGTCCCTAAAAACCCCAGTCCCAACTCATTACCAATTTTGTAATCCAGCAACACAATATCAAATGCTTGCTCAGCAATCAGTTTACTGGCCTCTATCATGGAGTCAGCATGCTCCAGGCTGTATCTGGAGTGATCGACCTTCGACAGGAAATATTTAATATGCTGAAAGTCGTGCGGGCTGTCATCCACCACCAGCACACTCACATGGGTAGGTACTGTGGCCCTGATGTAATTGGGCCGGAGCAGTGCATTAGCTTTCATAGTTACATCTCTATGATTAAGTGTCACAGGGTGACATGAGGTCCATTTCGTAAATCAAGCTTCGCGACTATCTCTGTAATTCTTAGAAACCCATTATCAGAATCCTAATATCAGAATCCAAGAGTTTGTAGAGTTTGTAGAAAAAGAAGGTGAAAAAAACTGAAATATTTGGGATCAACATTTCACACATTAGTACCAAAGAGTATTACTAATTAAAATAAAAACACAAGGAAATGTTTATATTAAAAATTAGTAGTGATTGAAACCTTTGTTCAGCCAAGGCCATAGCGTTCGTCAATAGATTCACGGCAGACAAAACTCGCATAAGTATTTATACTTATCATCCGAGTCATGAGAGGATGTGAATTATGGCTACGAATCGACAAATTCTATTAGTAGAAGATGAACCTACCGATGTGACGATTTTTAAACGCGCCCTGAAACAAAGGCATATCGACTATCCGCTCGAAGTCGCTCCCACCGGCGAAGCGGCATTGGCACTATTAAAAGATAAAAGTCCAGAATCAACGGTTATATTAATGGATATTAATATGCCCAGAATGAGCGGGCTGGAGGTGCTGAAAGTACTCCGCTCACAGGAAACCACTAAAAAACATTGCGTGTTTATGTTTTCTTCATCGGAAAACAAATCTGATGTGAATCGAGCCTATGCGCTGGGCATTTCCGGCTACCTGGTCAAAAGTGTGTACTTTGATCAAACTCTGGCGATGGCTGAACTTATTCACCAGTACATGGAGAACAATATCTTTCCACCTGATATGGAGCCTGATTCACGCCACTAAAGGATCATGGAAAGCTACCACAACCCGCAAAGCGGTTTTTCATCGCCTGAAACTTCAGGCTCCAGTTTTAAGGTCTAACTTTAGAACCTAAAGTTAGACCTATGAAGGCATTACTACTCAATCACTAAAGCCACTCGCACTGCATCCAATTTTAGCTGCGCCGTTTGCAAGTAACGTTGTGACTCAACACCTGCCGACTTCAGGTATTCAATTTCTTCCTGACGAATATTGGGGTTTACTTTCGCCAGCGCCTCCAGCCTTTGCAATTCCACCACCTGTTCGGCCTGCATAGCACCCGCTGCCTCGACAATAACGCGCTGTTGCTCCCTGGAGGCAATTGTTTCAGCGCGCTCGATCATTTCGCTGATCTGAGGCCGCGCGTGTTGCACCAGCTCTTGCGCACTGCGTTTGGCTACCTTTTGGCCCAGTTTATCCAGATGGGCGGGCGTGAGCACCTTGCTTAAATCAGTATGATTGCTGTCCACCACCACCCGCACAGTAGTTAGAGGCAAATGACGTTGCAGCTGCAACTCAGCGGGCGCACTGCACTGTACAATAAAGATCGCCTCCAACAACACTGTGCCGGCCTTAAGGGGCGGCAGCTTCAATGTACAGAAAGCGGTGTTGCCAAACTCGCCACTCAACACCATATCCATAGCGCCGGTTACCATTGGATGTTCCCAACTGAGAAAATGCATATCCTCACGCGACAGCGCCTGCTCCCGAGAGAATGTTGCAGTCAAACCATCTTCAGGCAATGCAGGAAAACTGTAAGTCAGCATATGGTCACCGGGACGCAGTATCACGCTGGCCGCACTGTGATGCTCCTGCTCCACGCCAAACTGATCGAACACCTGCTCCATATAGGAGGACAGCTCCTGACGGCGTTCCTCTTCAACCATCGCTTCCACAATTTTATCGGCCTGTTCATGATTGCAGGAATTCAACTCCAGCAGCCGGTCCCGGCCCTGTTGCAGAGCAACCAGTGTCTGTTCGGTCGCCTCACGGGTGTTATCGATAAGCCGTTCCAGATCGGCTGAATTAGCTGGATTCTGTAGACATTGGTCCAATTCCAATTCGAATTGTTGATACAGCGCCAAACCCGCCGGGCAGGTACGTTCAAAGGCATTGATACCCTCGTGGTACCAGCGCAGCAATACCTCCTGCGCAGACTGCTGATAAAAAGGCACATGAATCTCAACGGTATGGCGTTGGCCAATGCGGTCGAGGCGACCGATACGCTGCTCCAGCAAATCAGGGTTCAGTGGTAAATCGAATAGCACTAAATGATGGGAGAATTGAAAGTTGCGGCCTTCGCTGCCAATCTCTGAACAGATCAACACCTGTGCCCCGTCCTCTTCATCGGCAAAATAGGCCGCGGCGCGATCACGCGCCACCAGCGACAGGCCTTCATGGAAAACCGCTGACGGCACTCCACCCCGTATACGCAAGTGAGACTCCAAGTCCAGCGCGGTATCGGCGCGGGCACAGATCACCAGAACCTTATCCTCACGGTGCTGTTTTAACCATTGCCCCAGCCATTCCACTCGGGGGTCTTCGGCAATCCAGCTACTGCCCAGGGCCAACTCCGGGGCCAGCAGATGCTCCGAGGTGACCGTTTTATCCAAATCCGATGTTAATAGCGACTCTACTGAGTTTTCATCAACCGCCTGAGCATATCGGCTCGGCGCCATCAGAGAATGCTGCACTAGTTGCCGCTCGGGGAAACCACTGACCGAGGAGCGAGTGTTGCGAAACAACACGCGCCCGGTACCATGCCGATCCAGTAACTGCCGAATCAGGCTGGCGATGGTATTGGGGAACGCTTCGGGAAGTGTCTTACTGTCACTCTGAACCAGCATCTCAGCCAAAGCCGAAACCTCGGAATCGCCAAGATAGTCGCGCAGGCGCGCTAGCAGTTCGGGTTTGGCAGTAAGCCGATCAAAGTTATCCTCGGCCAATAACTCCTGCACCAGCTCATTCACTGGCTGGTGATTTTTTTCCTCTTCGATAAAGCGTTGCAGGTCGTAATAGCGGTCTGGATCTAATAAACGCAGCCGGGCAAAGTGGCTTTCCACACCCAGTTGCTCAGGTGTCGCCGTCAGCAGTAACAGACCTCGGGCACGCGCGGCGAGCGTCTCAATGGTGCGATATTCGGGGCTGGGTTGCTGCTCACGCCACTGCAGGTGATGCGCCTCATCGACAATCAACAAATCCCAGTCTGCCGCCGCAGCCTGCTGCTGGCGCTCAGGGTTATCGCGCAGGAATGACAGGGTACACAAAACCAACTGCGCACTTTCGAAAGGATTAAAGCTGTCGCTTTCTACCGCTGCCGCTTCCAGAAAATCTTCGTCCTCGGCATCACCCAGTTCAGCCAAGCCTTCACAGCGATCTTCATCGAGAATGGTAAAGAACAGGTTAAACCGACGCAGCATTTCCACCAGCCACTGGTGCAGCAGGCTATCGGGCACCACCACTAACACTCGCTTAGCCCGACCACTGATTAGCTGCTGATGCAGTATCAAGCCTGCTTCAATGGTTTTACCCAGCCCTACCTCATCGGCCAACAATACCCGCGGTGCATAGCGACTGCCCGCTTCACTGGCGATATAGAGCTGGTGGGGGAGCAATTGCACCCTGGCACCGAGCAACCCCCTGACCGGTGACTGCTGTTGATGATGGATATTGGCGAGGGTATCGCAGCGCAACTTAAAGGCACGATTTTTATCGATCTGGCCAGCAAACAGCCGGTCCTGCGGTTTGCTGAATTGCACAAAACTGCACAGATTCAGCTCCGGTAAAATCAGTATCTCGCCGTCTTCGTCCACCCCGCTGTAAATCAGGCAGCCGCTATTATCCAGCACCTCCTGCACCGTGATCGTTTTCTGCTCAGCGGAGACTGCCTGTTGGCCAGGTTCGTAGCGAACGCGGCTGATGGGTGCATTATCCACCGCATAGGTGCGACGCTCTCCAGCGGCCGGAAAACTGATTTCCACCCGACGATTGGCAACTTCAACCACGATGCCAAGCCCTAGCTCAGATTCCGTATTACTTATCCAGCGCTGACCGGGGACAAAAGGGGTATCAGACACAAACTACTCTCTTTTTCATCAGAAATTGTGGATCAGGGCTTGTTGAGACTAATTCTATTATTAGTGCTGGCGGCCCCAAAGAAACGGCGCGATGATAAGGGATAGAAAAAGCAACGGCAAAGGTTTTATCGGACAGCCAGAGTCGATAAGCTGCATGCTTGAAATTATGAGCCTGTTAACAAAGGAAAATCGATGGATTTAGGACAACAAATGCAGCAACTCTATCAGCGCTTTGGGGATATTGATGGTATTACCATTGAACTGCATAAAGAGTTACTCGCTATTCAGGTCAATAACGAGCAGGCCAATGCGACAGTATTTTTACAGGGCGCCCAGCTCAGCCAATATCAACGCCAGGGCGAGCGACCGCTCATCTGGAACAGCCCGCTGTGCGATTATCAATCGGGCAAACCACTGCGGGGCGGCATTCCGGTGTGCTGGCCCTGGTTTGGCGATCTGAACCGCAATGACAAACAGGTACAGACCCAGATCAACACCATTAATCCTGCGGCTCACGGCTTTGCCCGCACGGCCCAATGGCAACTGGAGGATATCGTTAGAGTTGATGCGGGACACACCCGCCTGCAGCTTTCCCTGCCTATTACCGCAGATGAACACAGTGAATGGCCATTCGCCAGTCAACTCAGTCTGCAATTGGATATTGGCGACCAGCTCGAACTCTGTTTCACTGTGCACAACCAGTCTATGCAGGCCTTCAGCTACAGTGCAGCCCTGCACAGTTATTTTGCGGTCAGTGATATTGACGACATTGTTATTAATGGCCTTGAGCAATGTAACTACATTGATTGCATGGATAACTGGCATAGTAAACAACAGCAGACAAGCCTTATCATTGATCAGGAAGTAGATCGCATCTATTATTTGAATGACAGGAGCAATAACACTGAAACCGAGCAGCCTATTTCAATTATTGATCAGGGCTGGAACCGCGCCATCAATATTGCCAGTCAAGGCAGTAACTCTGCGGTACTATGGAATCCCTGGATCGAAAAATCCAAACACCTGTCCAACTTTGCCGATGACGCATATCAAAAGATGCTCTGTATTGAAACCGCCAATGCCGCAGCCGACTTTGTCACCCTCGAACCCCAACAATCACATCAACTTATCCTGAGGTTGAGTAGTGTTGCGTTCAATTGATCAGCATAAAATAACCGAGAGCACAACCTAGATACTTACCCGATTAAAGCCTGCTTAAAACTGGAAAGTGCCCGTACTATTCTGCCCATACCCGCCACCATTAAGCAGTGGTCTGCTACTCAGTGACCACCCGCTATCGAGGCAGTCAGGAGGGAGTTCCACCTTCTAACCGGTGATCTTCGAACAGCGGTAGCGGTAACTGCACTGCAAGATCTGTTTGTAATTCCTGAAAGCGCACCCCCATACCCAGCAAACGCACCGGCATGCCCTGACCGCGCTGGATGCTTTGCTGGCATAAATCGCGGAACACCGCCATCCGGGGGCTGCCCTGCGCGATACATTCCATGGTCGTCGACTGGAAATTATTGAATTTCACTTTTACAAACTGTTTATGGACCCGATAAGCTTTATCAAGAGCCTCTAATCGCCCGCTCAGTTTGGTAAATAACTCCGGCAATTGCTGCAAGCATCCTTGAACCGAGGCCAGGTCGGCGGCATAGGTATGCTCAACACTGAGTGACTTTCTAATCCGACTGGTTTTCACAGGACGCTGGTCACGCCCATAGGCCAGTTGGTGCAAGCGGGGACCAAAACTGCCAAACTTTTCTGTGAGCTCAAAAACCGAAAAGCGTCGCAAATCACCACAGGTTTCAATGCCTAATCGGTGCAGCTTTTCAGCGGTTACCCGCCCCACCCCTGACAGTTTCTGTACCGGCAGCTGGCTAACAAACTCATCCACTTTAACGGGTGGAATCACACAAATCCCATTGGGTTTATTCCAGTCACTACCTACCTTAGCGAGAAACTTATTGGGTGCAACCCCGGCAGAAACGGTAATACCAACCGTTTCAAAAACCCGCTGCCTGATTTCCTCGGCGATTAATGTCGCACTGCCATGACAGAGCTCTGAATCCGTCACATCAATAAATGCCTCATCCAGTGACAATGGCTCCACCAGATCGGAATAATCAAAAAAGATATCCCGAATCTGTTGTGCAGCCCGCTTGTACTTCTCCATATTGTGCGGCAACACCAATAAATCCGGACAGAGTCGTTGAGCAGTCGCTGTGGCCATGGCCGAACGAACACCAAAAATTCTGGCATCGTAATTACAGGTAGAGATTACCCCTCGTCGATCAGCGGAACCACCAATAGCAATCGGTCGCCCGCGAAGCGAGGGATCATCACGCATTTCTATTGCTGCAAAAAAGCAATCAGCGTCGCAATGTATAATTTTTCTTGAGCCGTAATCACTCACCGGATGCACTCATCAAACCCACAATAATAACTGTTTTTTTATACAGCATTTTTATAGGCATGGCAATCCAGCCCCACTTTCCCGCCAGCAGGCCTTCGGCCCAGGTATCAGCGACCTGGCGATAAAGTTATAATACAAGCACTGCCTCACAAGTCACTTTTGTGACAGTTCTATCCATACCATTACCTATCCATACAAGCACAATGATTGGGGAAACCATATGTCACTGGGAAGCTGGGATCCAAGCACCGAGCAAAGCAAGACGGATTTTAAACCTGACCGTACCGTTCTAGAACAATTTGTGGGCTACAGCCGGCAAGAACAACTGGACCAGTTAGAGCAACTGTTGGATGCCCGGCAACAACAACTTTTTGCCGAATATATGCAGCAGGATAAAACGAGCTGGGAAACCATTGCAGCAGAAATTCCTAATGAAGATATTGAACACCTGATGCGTTTCTTTACCGTGGCGGAAAAACTCCCCGGCTGGGAAGCCGGTGCCAATTCACCGGTTATCTGGTTGGGTAAAATTTTAAAGCAGCGTGGTATTGGAATCAGTAAAGCGCTGGTCCTGTGGATCAAGGACCATAGCGACAACCGCTTTTTGCCCCATGGGCCATTATTATAAATAATTACCCATGTCTTATGGATATCGCCAGTAGATGGCTCACTTAATAACCCTTCGTGATATAACAGCACAAAATAAGTGCACCGTTAGTGCACAGGAGCGAAAGCGCGGGAAATGGACGACTTGCGCTGACGCTCGTCATTTTTTCCGGTTATTAAACTTTTCCATTTGCTCCGGCGTTGCCTCTAACTGATATTTGTCTTTCCATTCCGCATAGGGCATGCCATAGACAATTTCGCGAGCTGCTTCGTAGTCAATCTGCTCACCACCTTGTTCCGCCGCAGCCACATACCATTTGGATAAACAATTTCGGCAAAAATTGGCCAGAATCATCAGGTCAATATTTTGCACATCCTTATTTTCATCCAGATGCGCCAATAAACGCCTGAAAACTGCCGCTTCTATTTCAGTTTGCTTCTGCTTTTCCATCATCATCTACTCCTTCAAGGCAAGAAATCAATCAATAAACGGGACAATTTTTTTGGTAAAAAACGTCCTTAGAAGATTGTACAAAAAACACTGGCGATAAAAATACTTTTATTCCTGACGCCTTCCTCGGTTTTTTCGATTCTTTTTTAAGATTTTATCTGGATTTTCCCCCAACTTTATAGAAAGTTTTTAAAAAGTGGCTATAATTCGCTCGGTTTATAAATCCACATCAAATTCTACGCAAGGAATTCATAATGCCAGTCGCCAAAACAGCAGCAGATCCTGTTGCACAAATTGAAAAAGAAATTGCACAGCTGGAAGCCAAATTAGGCAAAGCACGTGCGAAGCAAGTCACCGATGCAGAAAAAGCAGCAGCTAAAGCCGCTAAAGATGTAGAAAAAACTAACAAAGCTTTCGTCGCTGCCAATAAAAAATTGGCCGCCACTCGCAGCAAGGCAAAAACTTCTCCTGCCGCCAAAAAGCAATTGGTTAAAGCTCGCGCTGCCGCTGACAAAGCCAAAACAGCCAACGCCACCGCTAAAGCCAGCCTAAAGGATGCTAAAGCAGCAGTTGCTGCCGCTAAAGATGCAGCTAAAAGAAGTGCTGCACTGGCAAAAGCAAGCAAGGCTGCAGAGCAAGCCATGAAGAAAAAAGCCGCTGCTGCTGCGAAAAAAGCCGCTGTAAAGGCGAAAGCGGCTGCCAAGAAAGCTGCCGTCAGAGAAAAAGCCGCTGCGAAAAAAGCCGCTGCCAGAGCCAAACTGGCTGCGAAAAAAGCCGCTGCTAAAGAAAAAGCCAAGGCCCGCAAAGCGGCTGCCAAAGCTAAATTAGCCGCCAAAAAAGCCGCCGCCAAAGAAAAAGCCAAGGCTCGCAAGGTAAAAGCGAAAGCCAAGCCTAAGGCAAAAAAAGCCGCTAGAGCCAAAAAACCTGCGAAAGCGAAAGCGGCTGCAGCTCCAGAAGCACCTGCTGCATAAGGCAGTCGTTTTTAGTTACACAGCACCATCCATAAAAAGGCCGGCATTTTGTCGGCCTTTTTATTATCACTGCCCCTCGCCCTGAATCACTCTATCCTGAGCGGCTCAACCTGAAACGCTCCCTCTCGCTATCGACGCGCCTCCAACTTAATGGTGGTACGCCCCGTACCATCCACTATGCACTCAGCCTGATAGTGCAAGGCTCGCCCCCCCGGGTTTCGGGCATCAAAATACACTGTCGCCACATAACCACCATCAGCGCCCTGTTTAAGCGGCGGCAACTGATCTTCTAACATCTTCACATCAATCATTTTTTGGGTCTGACGTTTCACGTCAGCGATGCAGACCCCCATAATAGATTCCTTGTCGATGGACGTTACCACCTCGGCTTCGCCCTCTTCATCCACCTGGCAACTGGCTTTGAAGTTACGGGTATTGCCATCGGGATCACTGGCAGTAAAGGGTATTTCAAAACCAAACTGTTCGCCGCTCTCGGTCTGCTCGCTATATTGTTTACTGGCTTCCTCCGCGACGACCACATCACGCATCAATAGGGTTTCTGAACGCAGGCCATCTTTACACACTGCCATCGCACCAGCCTGCTGTAAATAAATATGGACTTCACTCTCACCCTGCTGGTTTACCTGGCAGGTCGAGCCATAACGGATCACCGTACCGATGCGGTTTTTTACATCGAAGGGCAAATGGTAAATATAGTCTCCCGCGGCTGATTTGGACTGCTGTTCAATCGCCTCATCCACAATATCAATACGTCCGTATAGAATCGCTTCGGAGCGCAAACTATCACGGCAAATCGCCAGGGCACCGGCATCTTCCAGCACAATATCGAGTGTCGTGTCACCCTCTGGACTGACTATACAGTCACCGCGATACAAAATCGCACTGCCCAAACCACTACGTGTAGTGAAGGGAAGCTGGTAGTGAAACAAACCCTGCTGCACATCCACCGGGCTAACCTCCTCCGCAATCACCGTCATGGCATCCATTTCATCAATCAGTGTCGCCATTTCATTCTGACACAGCGTCAGAGCCTGCGCCTCATCCACACCATCTTCTATTTCAACATCCTGTTGTTTGGCCTGCTCTTGCGGGGATAGCTGTTCAGCAATCAGCTCCGGGATACTACCCGCAACCGGGTAGTGATAGGTAAGGTTATAGGTTTTGAATTTTGCATCCCGACAAGTAACGATAAAATAGTAATGTTCCGCCGTGTTCTTGCGCACGATCATCTCACCGGCCACAACGTTCACACAACGCTCGGTACTTTCAGCGTCGCGGGCAGCCTTCATCAGCTTGGGTTTTACCTCTTGGTATTTTTTTGGCAGCCAGATGCGGTTGGCATCGACGGCATGGACCTGCTGCACTGGTACTATTAATAGCAGTACCAATAGCAAAACTAATAGCAACAGCGACATTAATCCTTCGGTTAGCGAAAACATCGCCTTTAAATTCAGCAAAAACATAGGCTTCACAACATATTGCTTCATTGACATCGACTACCTGTATCAATCATTTCGTTAACTAAGCCAGTATAGACAAGTCACTCCGTTGCGAAAGCAGAACTTACCATCACGGGGAGCTCAGTCACTGTATTCGTTTGAAACCCCATGTGTTATTCAAAAAGTAGCTAGAAATTATGGCTATATTGCCTTTAAGTTCTAGCAATTGAAAAGAACCTGACAGCGTTCAAAACCGCGAACACTCAGCGGGATAATTAATCCTCATTTAATGTGGTTGTACTGAGGCTGTGCTATATACTTCAACACTTGGATGTACCCCGATCATTGGCATAAGTATTTTCACTTACAGCAGCTTGCCTCAGAATCAGATATTAGCCAGCAAACCAATGACGGATGCTTCAGTCAACCATCACATCGATTTACCTTAAAGGATTTTTACGCGTGTCCCTATCCATAGGAAAAACTTTACGCCCAGTGCTGATCATCGCCACTGCACTGCTGATCGCCATCGGGCTTTATTTGACTCGACCTGCGCCCAAAGAAGCCGAGGTGGTCGAACAAACTCTGTTAATAAATGCCGCCAAAGCGGTGAAGCAGGATATACGCATTCGTGTTCGGGCACAGGGCACGGTCAGCCCTCGCACCCAAACCCAACTCGTTGCCGAAGTGACGGGCCGAGTGACCAGCGTCTCCGATGTATTTATAGCAGGGGGCTATTTTCAGCAGGGCGATGAATTACTACGCATTGATCAACGTGACTATATTGCTGATGTAAAGCGGGCCGAGGCAGCCGTTGCCAGCGCCCGCAGTGAATTGGCTACCGAGAAAGGTCAGGCGGAAGTTGCCTATCAGGACTGGGTAAAATACCGCAGTGATGTTAAACGCAGTGAAGCTGCCACTAATCTTGCCCTGAGAAAACCACAACTGGATAACGCCGAGGCGAAACTGACCTCAGCGCTGGCTGATCTTGATCATGCCCGCGACCAACTGGATCGCACCATTATCAGGGCGCCCTATGATGGCATCATTAAAACCAAGTCCGTGGATATAGGACAGTTCGTCAATGTCGGTACCGAGATCGGTGAAACCTTTGCTATTGATGTGGCGGAAATTAGACTGGCCCTTCCTCCGAGCAAACTGAATTATCTGGAACTGCCAACGCTGGCCGATTCAGATATTCGACTCGAACCCCGCGTTGACCTGTATGCCGAAATTGGCGAAGAACTTCACCAGTGGCAGGGCCATATCGTGCGCACCGAAGGCATCTTCGATGAACGCAGCCGAGTACTGTTCGCTGTCGCAGAAATCAAAGATCCCTATGGGCTGCAGCATCGCGATCAGACAGAGCTCAGAATTGGTACCTTTGTGGATGCTAATATTGAAGGCAGAATTGCCAATGATGTCGTGGTGCTACCCCGGCATCTACTGCGCTCCGATAATCGTCTGTGGGTAATCAATAGCCAGCAACGGCTGGAAAATCGCAGAGTTTCTATCTTACGCACCGATGGTAAATTCATTTTCGTCACCCAGGGGATAGAAGATGGCGAGTTGATCAGTCTAACCAATGTGGTAGGTGTTGCTCCCGGATCCAAAATCAATATTGCTGAGGTGACCCCCACTTCCGAGCTGTACGAAGGGCCACCGCTACCAGAAAGCCCTCCAGCCTCCAATAAAGGGCTGGAGTTAGCACCCGCGACTAAACCGAAACCACAACTGGAAACAGAAGTAAGCCATAAAGGTTTGTCCAGCTCGCTGAACACACCGGCGTCTCCTGCAAAGTCCGATACCGGCCAGCACCGGGATGAGGCGCACGCCGCATGAAATCCGCACCTGCCCCCCCTCCCGAGCAAGCCCCACAACACAAGGGCATCATCGCCTGGTTTGCCAAAAACCCAGTAGCCGCCAATCTCTTGATGATTATCATCATTGGCGTCGGCGGCTTCTCAGCCTTTAACATTCAGCGTTCGCTGCAGCCCGCCCTGGAAATTAATGCCATTACCATTGATATGGTTTACCCCGGCGCTGCGCCAGAGGAAGTCGAGCAGGGTATTATTTACAAAATTGAAGAAGCCTTAAAAGATATCGACTCAATCAAGAAGATAGAAGCGACCGCACAGGAGTCCCGCGCCAGTCTCAATGTAGAGGTCTATGAAGATCTCGATGTACTGGAAGTACTGGATGAAGTGAAATCCGCCGTCGATGCCATCAGCAGTTTTCCTGAAGAAGCGGAAAAGCCCATCATCAAACACCAGCGTATGCGCGTTAATGCCTTGATTGTGCAGGTCTTTGGCGATGTAGACGAGGCTGGCTTAAAGGATTTTGCCGAATCCGTTAAAACCGAAATGCTTAGCCTGCCCGATATTGCCGCAATAGACATTTTCGGAGACCGGGATTTTGAGATTGCCATCGAAGTACCCGAGCGCACCCTGCGCGAATACCAACTCACACTGGAGCAGGTGGCACAGGCCATTCGCCGCTCCTCCATCGATTTACCCAGTGGTTCGCTGAAAACCCAAAACGGCGATATTATGCTGCGTGCCCAAGGCCAGGCCTATGGTCAGTATGACTTTGAAAAGATCGTACTGCTCACCTACCCCGACGGTACTCGTCTCACACTGGGTGACATCGCCACCATTAAAGACGGCTTTGTAGAGTCCGATGTCTTTTCGGAATTTGATGGCCGCAAAAGTTTTAACCTATCGGTTGATGCTATTGGTAATCAGGATGCGATCGCCGTTGCCAGTGCAGCTAAACAGTACGTCAAGAAGAAGCAGGCAGAATTGCCACCCGGCTTGCATATCGATTACTGGGCCGACACCTCTTACTACCTCGAAGGTCGCCTCGATATGATGTTGAAAAACATTGCTCTGGGTGCGCTACTGGTGTTTGTCATTCTATCGCTGTTCTTAGAAATTAAGCTGGCCTTCTGGGTGATGGCAGGTTTACCGATCTGTTTCCTTGGCACGTTCATTTTTATGCCGTTGGAATTTATCGACATCAGCTTGAATATGATCAGCCTGTTTGGCTTTTTATTAATACTCGGCATCGTCGTCGATGATGCCATTATTATTGGCGAAAGTGCCTACAGTACCACTGAAGAAAAAGGACACTCGGTGGATAATGTCATTGAGGGTGCATTAAGGGTCGCCACGCCTGCCACTTTTGGGGTATTAACTACCATCGTTGCCTTTCTGCCGACCATTTTAGCGGATGGCATTTTTGCGCCCTTCCCGGAAGCCATGGGATGGGTAGTGATTTTGTGCCTGATCTTTTCGCTGGTTGAATCGAAGTGGATTCTGCCCGCACATCTTGCCCATAGCCGCTCCTCCAATCATGGAATTTGGGGTTATTTGAATAAATTTCCCGCCGCTAATAATCGTCGACTGGAAGCATTTGTCGATAACTTTTATATGCCATTCCTGCTGCGTTGTATTCGCAATCGCTATACTACACTCGCGGTTTTTATCTCCATGCTGATTCTGGTTGCGGGTATGGTGGCAGGTGGCATTGTGCGTGTTGTGGTCTTTCCCTCCTTGCCAGGCGATTTCCTGCGCGCCAGTTTAGAGATGATGGAAGGCACCCCGAAGGAGCAAACTGATAAAGCTCATCAGCATCTACTCGACACGCTGTATGAACTGGAAGATGAGTATAAAGCCGATAGCGGTAATGAGCTGGGGCTGGTTCACCACCAGTTTGCCTGGGGCTGGGATAACCGTTTTTCCAGAATCATGTTGGAACTGACCAAGTCAGAAGAGCGCTCGATCAATACAGTCGAAATTGCCAACCGCTGGCGCGAGAAGGTGGGCGATATTGCAGGGGCTAAAATTCTTTCGATCTCCAACTTTGAAGAAATGGGCGGCCCTGCCATTGCCTTTAAAATTATCGGCCAGGACTTCGATCAACTGAAAACAGTCAGCAATCAACTGGCTGAAAAACTGGCAAACTATGACGGTGTGTTTGATATTCGTAATGGCGCCAGCAATGTGCAGGACGAAATCAAACTCAAAATAAAACCCGGAGCTGAAGCTTTGGGAATCAGCCTGGCCGATCTCGGCACCCAGGTCAGACACGCCTTTTACGGCGCCGAAGCCCAGCGTCTGCAACGGGGCAATAATGAAATCAAGGTGATGGTGCGATACCCCAAGGCCGACCGTGAAACCATGGCCAATCTTGAGAATATGTATATCCGCACCAAAGACGGCGACGAAGTCCCCTTCTCTTCAGTCGCTGAAGTCAGCATCGAACCCGGTTTTGATAAAATGAGCCGCATCAATTCCCAGCGTGCCATTAAAGTCACCGCGCAAATGGATAAGCAAGTAGCTGAACCCTCATCGGTGGTTGCAGATATTGAAGCGCATTTTATGAAGGATATGATGGCGCGCTATCCGGGTATCAGCTACAAACTGGATGGTGAAAGTGAAGAGGCCGGTAAATTGCTCACGAGCCTGTTTACCGGTTTTGCTATTGCCCTGTTCGGCATTTATGCGCTACTCGCTATACCCTTGAAGTCCTATATGCAGCCGCTGATTATTATGGGCGTCATTCCCTTTGGTATCATCGGTGCGGTTATCGGTCATATTGTTATCGGTATCACCGTCGATATGATGTCGCTGTTTGGTATCGTGGCCCTCTCCGGTGTGGTGGTAAATGACAGCTTGATCATGGTGGATTTTGTGAACAAAAATACCGCCAAAGGCATGCCGAAATTTGAGGCCATCCTAAACTCAGGCCGCAAACGCTTCCGCGCTATTTTGATCACCTCTCTGACAACGTTCTTTGGTCTGCTGCCGATGCTGCTGGAACACAGCCTGCAGGCTCAGCAGGTTATCCCCATGGCGGTTTCCTTAGGCTTTGGCATAATCTTCGCCACGGTTATCACGCTGTTACTGGTGCCCTGCCTCTATATAATCCTGGATGATTTCGATATCTTCGTTGGTAAAAAAGATAAAACACAGGAAATACAACTGTCCACCGTGTCGATTGACGACAGAGAGAAACAGGTCAATCCGGTATAAAAGCAAAAAGCGGGGCACTCTTGATCCTGCCACCGTTCAGGCTACTTCCGTCTTTTTTGCAAAGAGGAAACATGTAAAAAAAATAAGCTGATTTAAACAATACCACATAGTAATGACTGAATAGTGAATAGCCCGAGGAGCATAATAATAATGATAAAAATACTTAACAAACCTAACTTGAGCCTTCATACCTTACTGTTTTTTTCATCGCTATTGCTTATAGCAGCTACCAGCCATGCAAGCTCCGCAGGTGAGACTGCTGATAGTGTTTCTTATGGCATTGGTTTTCAAAAATTAACCTTTGTTGATAACAGCCGCGGGATTGCAGCCGCAGAAACATTTTCTGGTAGCAATGACCGCAGGATCGATATCATTCTCTGGTATCCTGCCGATAATAAGAGCACTGCCCCCATTGAAAAAACTCCCATCGCAAAAGATTCAGCCTGGCCACTGATTATCTATAACCACGGTACGATGGGTTATCCAAATAATGCGACGCATTTCATCGAACATCTGGTCAGGCATGGCTATATAGTCGCTGCCCCAACGTTTCCACTGACCTCTCGCGCCTCATTCACTCAGGTAACCCATCCAGTGATAACCGACACGCCCAACCAGCCTGGCGATGTTAATTTTGTCATTGAGCAACTACTGGCAGATAAAACCTTTGGCCAACGTATTGACGCCAATAAAATAGGATGTTCCGGCCACTCACTGGGCGCTATTACCTGTTACTTTGCCAGCTTTGGTGCACAGACCAGAATACCTAAAATCAAAGCCAGTGCTATGCTCGGAGCAGGAGATCCAGTACAGGCAGCGCTGGCCTCAAATTTTGGTTTTGATGGAGTCGCCCATGCACCGGTGTCAGTTCCTGCCTTATTTCTGACCGGGGAAAAAGATATTTTTGCCAGCCTTGGTGGACGCCCCTACGCGGCCTACTCTCGCCTTGAACCTCCCAAATATGAATTACTCATAGCCGGTGGCGTACATGTCTGGTTCCGGGATGGGAACGAACAATCGAAGGATGGGAAAAACCCGGATTGCCTGTTCTTTGAAAAATACGCGCCCAGCCTTGTCATTCATGGCTGCAAACAACGTGGCGGGCTGATTGACCCTGCTCTGCAGCGGACCATTACTCGCAAGGCCTTATTATATTTTTTTGAGGCCTATCTAAAGCAAGATAAAACCGCGTTGAGCAAACTACAGCAACTACCCAGGGCATATCCAGAAACATCTCTGGATTATCTTGAGTAAACTCACTGCTATGCTGAGCTGGCGCAGATGGAAGGGCTACCTTTCGGTCTTTTCATCCCTGGCCTTTCTATTTTTCTGTGTGAGGAATCTTCAGGCAAATAGAGCCTATCTACATATTTTTTAACTCTGTGCATTTTAGGTTGGGACTGGCATCATCTTCACTACGGTTATCACGCTATTACTGGTGCCCTGCCTCTATAATGATACTGGATGACTTCGACATAATGTTGGGCAAAAAAGACAAGGTACAGACCACAGTTAAGTTAACGGCGATAAACAGGCAAGCCCTACATAAATGATGCGTTGGATAATTTCTGGAACCGCTCTGTTACTTATTGCTTTCATCGTGCTCGCAATAGCTAAACGCGGTGAAGTGCTGCAAGAGCTGACAGGCGAGGTTCAAAAGTGCTCGGTTTTAGGTGGCACTAATAAGGCGCGTCTATCAAATGCCATATCTCATGCTACGATTAAAGCCGATGATGGCCGCTATCTGATTGCCAGCATAAAAAACTGCAATCCCAATATCAAAGTGACTATTTTTATTCAGCGCGGCGCGTTGTTTTTTAATACGGTTTACACTGCTGAAGAGAGCTAGGTACTAGTATTAGCTAATCAGGCGATGCGCACGAGGCATTGTATATTAGGCCCCGGGACTTTTAAGCTTTACACATCAGCGCCCGTCCCCTCGCTACTTCCTGCTGAGTAAAGCTGCGAAGAAATAAATCGTCGACTTCATCCAGAGCTTTGAATTCAATACCATAGGCAAAGCCACACTCGGGGTACATCTCGGAAAGTTCGGCCGGCTTGCGCTGTTCAGCGGTTAATTCCATATCCCGCTCCAGACCCAGGGAATCCAGCATTACGCCGACGGACAACTCTATCACCATACTGGTGATTTCTTTTTCCAGTACAATTCTCGCGCCACTCAGACTAACATCCAACATATAACCATGAAGCGGGCTGGTGTTCATCCCCAAGGCGGTTTTTCCTGTGACCACGATCGGGGTATCGACGGGCACGCGTGGATTTTTCCGCAGCTGTTTGAAGTCGACGCCCAACGGGTAGTCGAGCAACAGATATAAAAACGGCGACTCCACGATATATTCAATATCGGTTTCGAATTGTACCTGGCCGGTGGGGAGTGCCATGTCCAGACTCACCCCCTGCCCCGGCTGTAATAAAATCTGCCCCGGTTTTGAGAGCACCGCCACTAACAGGCTTTTGCCGTCGTAATACCCCAGTAACTGCGTGTCCAGTTGGTGCTTTTTATAATCCAGCCCAACCATTCGCAGGTTCATTTTTTTTCCAATGGGAAGTTCTAACTCTTTGAAGCGCATAATCAAAAACGTATCAGCAATAATAAAAAGGGTGGCGCTTTGTCGGTTCACATACCGGCGAGGCTACTGGCCTGCAGGCCATTCAACACAAAGGCATGTAACAATACACGCTGTTCATCTTCCATTGGCAGGAACTGAACGCCGTAGATATTGGCATAGCTGCTGTCATCATCCAGGTCGATGTCGTGCTCGCGCCCTTTGAGTAAAGCGCCACTAACCGCCTGACTGGTTCCCAGCCGGGCGCGTATTACCCCCCTAAGACTGAGCCGTCGTTCATTACCGGCAAAGTGCATGGCAATATGAATAGCCAGCTCATCCCCTACTTTGCCTATATTGCTGTCAGTGGCCAGTTTAAGCCCGGAGATACTGATATCCAGCACCTGTGATTTAAAAGTCTGTTCCGCGACAGTGTTGTTTTTACTAGCTACTTTAGCCGGCAACTCGACCTTTACTCTGGCCGCTCCGCGCACTTCGCGAAACTTGATTTCTCTCGGATAGGAAAGATGCATATAGCTGTAGGGGCGTTCGCCGATGGCATCGATCCGGGTAGTCAGCGTTGCAACTCCACTGGGTACAATCACAGTCATGGCCAGCGGCATACCACTGCGCCATACAATTTCGGGGTGCGTGGAGGGCATAGCCACCAGCAGCGAATGCAGTGCCAGAGTGCCAATATAGACGGTATCCAGACTGTAATTCTGTTGATCAACCCCCACCACCAGTAATTGCACTGAGGCTCCCGGTGTCAGTTTGAGGTCCTCAAATTGCTTCACACGGTTTTCCCGGCTGTAGTTTTGATACTGCTTTTGTCATTGTTAACTAACACATAAGGGTTTCATTCACAGGATGAACTGAGCGTTATAAAACTGGCCACCCCGACTTTCTATCAAACCAGTTTAGCAGAAGTTTTCCACTATCGAGCACCGGAAACAGAGCTCAGGACCGTCACTGATCACTTAACTGTTGCAGAATTGCTTCACGCTGCTCAGGATTGAGCTGCGATAAGGCTTTTACTCGCAGATAGAAACGACCCAGGTTACCAGACTCTTCATCCAATAGAGCCTGAAAAGCCGGCAACCATGAATGATAACTGGCGATAGTAGCCAGACGCGCATTATTAAGCGGCGGCTGCAGCCAATGATCGAAAACGTTAGTGTCGGGCCAGCAGCGCTGAAACTCATCATAACGCTGCTGCAAACCCGCTGACAGTATCTGTTGTTTGCGCTGACGTTTTGCCTCTGTCGACAGGGGCTGAAGGTAGAGAAGCGCCAGCTGTTGGCGTAGTTCCAGTAGTAGCCTGATAAAATCCTGCTGCATCAGCTGGTGTTGGCGATAGGCATTTAATAGACCCGGATCACTCTCCTTTGCTGCTAACCAGCGCTCGATACCGACCAATTCCACAGTCGTGGCAAAGCTTTCATTGAAGTCCGTATCCCCGGGAATATATAGCTGTTGGTGGGCCAGCTCATGGAAAATCAGACCAGCCAGACTCAGTGCATCGCGCTGAATAAAGGTATTGAGTAGTGGATCGTCAAACCAACCCAGGGTGGAATAGGCCGCTACGCCACTGACATACGTATCGTAGCCAGCCTCTGCTAATTGTCCGGCATATTGCCGGGCTGCCTGCTCTGAGAAATAGCCGCGATAGCTGACACAACCGGCAATGGGAAAACACCAACGCAGGGGTTCTACGGAAAATTCCTCAGCGGCGGTAACATTCCAAACCACATAGGGTCGTTCTAGATCGGTGTAAAAGCGGTAGCTGTCGTTCTCCGGCAAGCTCAGCTGATTCGAAGCGAAACGCCGAATCTGCTGCACCTGTTGTAATTGCTGTCTTAATTCGGGTTCGGTCGCTGACGAGGCGATCAGCTCATCCAGAGGCTGGCGTTGCCACCAGACGGACCACTGCCCCTTTGCCGCCTGGCTGTAGTAACTGAGAGATTCACAGGCACTCAGGATCAGTACTAATACAGCCATTAATAAGCATCTTGCCAACCGCCACTGCAATGTCGCTTTCACCCCCTGCTATCATTCACGCTGCTGAGAGATCAAGCCCGCGACATAAACGTCCAGTTCTCGGTATTGATTTTGATCGCTTCGCCCTGCTCCAGATATTCCGGCACCTGCACTACCAATCCGGTTGCCATCGTTGCGGGCTTGGTGCGAGCCGAGGCACTGGCACCCTTAATACCGGGCGCTGTTTCAACCACAGTCATCACCACGGATTGTGGCAGCTCTATGGCCACTAAATGGCCTTCGACCAACATACCCACCACACTCTCCATACCCTCAAAAATAAACAGTCGGTCATCACCCAGATCATCGGTCGACAGAGTATGCTGGCTGTAATCCTCATCATCCATAAACACATAGTTCTCCCCATCCATATAGGAGTACTGCATTTTGCGACGTTCAAAATCGATATCCGCCAGCATGTCATCGCCCTTGAAAGTCTCATCGGCTTTCTGGCCGGTGGTGGCATGTTTCATTCTGATTTTATAGAGCGTATTGGCTCCCCGCGAGGACGGAGACTTGACCTCTATCTGTTTAATAATATGTGGTGCGCCTTTATACCCAACCACTTCACCCTTTTTTAATTCACTGGCCCGAGGCACTATCGATCTCCTGATGATTTCACGATGGAAGAAATTGGCGCTATCATATCAGCAAGCTTTCTGACCACAAACACAATCAGCAGCCTCCGCCCACTAAGCTAAAATCTGCTAATCCCCACTTTCAGGACCCAAGTATGAGCTTTAAACGCATTTCTATCGAGCAAGCCAAAGCCCTGATCCAATCCGGCAACCCAGCCATTGTCGATGTGCGCGATCCGGCGTCCTATCAGGCCGGCCATATTGAGAATGCAGTGCTGCTGGATAATCATTCCGTGCGGGATTTTATAGCTGATACCTCCAGCGATACGCCAGTGCTGGTGTATTGCTACCACGGTAATAGCAGTCAGGGAGCTGCCCGGTTTTTAGCTGAGCAGGGTTTTGAGGAGGTTTATAGTGTCGATGGTGGCTATGAAGTCTGGAAGACTCAGTTGTAGAGGGCTCCCTATATAATGTAGGGAGCCCGACAGCGATTAAGGTGCAATACACTGACTGCAGTGTGAATAGACGCCGTTAGGGTCATTCATCGTCGCCAGAAAGCTCAGATTATTCTGCAGGGGCAACAGCCACTGCTGAAAATTGCTCAGCACGGCTAGTTCTGACAAACCCATAACAGACAAGTCCATTGAAGGAAACCAGATAGCGGCCTGCCCGGCCAGCTCTTTCAGGAATTGCTCCTGCGGCGTCAACGGAATTTCTATTGCCTTGGTTTCATATTGCGCCAGCCCGGCTAGTTTAGCGGCAGACTCAATGGCCTGCTGTAAGCCGCCCAGCTGATCAACCAGTCCAAGCTCCAGCGCATCTTCTCCCGACCAGACTCGGCCGCCGGCAATTCGCTTTACTTCATCCATCGGCAGATCCCTACCCTCGGCCACCAACGAAATAAAGCGCTGATACAGGTTCTCAATATTGCGCTGAATGAACCGCTCCGCCATCGGGCTAAGTGGCCGATCCAGTCTCATCGCGCCGGACAATTCCGTGGTACCCACACCATCGGTGCTGACCCCCATTTTTGACAGACTTTTTTCGATCGTCGGGAAAGCCCCGAAAATACCAATAGAACCCGTAAGGGTTGTCGGGGTCGCCCAGATTTCATCGGCACCGGCTGCAATCCAATAGCCACCGGATGCGGCCAGACTTCCCATGGAAATCACCACGGGCTTACCGGCTTTTTGCAACAGTTCCAATTCATTGCGAATCACATCCGAGGCAAAGGCGCTGCCACCGCCGCTATCGACGCGTAGTACCAGTGCCTGTATTTCTTCATCCTGCTGCGCCTGACGGATCAGGCTCGCCAGAGTATCGCCACCAATATCACCAGGGGGTTGTTCACCATCCACAATATCCCCAGCCGCAACGATCACGCCGACTTTCTTATCAATTTTCAGGGCTGTCGGGTCCGGCTCAAGGCGCTTAAGCCAGAGATAGCGTTCAAAACCAACGCCCTGAAAATAGCCCTCCTTATCCGCCGCACCCACTTGTTCGACCAAATAGCCATTGATGTCAGCACGATTTTTCACGCCATCCACCAAGCCAGTAGTAACCGCCGCCTGAGCCGTATCACCCTGATTTTGCTCTAACACTTTATCCATGTTATTGATGTAGTCATCAACGGCCGACTCAGGCATTCCTCGGCGCTGGGCCAGCTCCCGAGTAAAAACGCCCCAGAGATCTTCCAGCCAGACAAGATTGGCCTCCCGGGCCTCTTCGGACATATCGTTGCGAATAAAGGGTTCCATTGCCGATTTATATTCACCGACACGGAAGATGTGTACATTCACCTGCAATTTATCCAACGCATCCTTGAAGTAATTGCGATAAACGCCATAGCCCTGCAACAGCACACCACCCATTGGGTGCAGGTAAACCTCATCGGCCTGCGCTGCTAACCAGTATTGATCCTGCGAATAACCATCTCCGTAAGCGATAATTTTTTTGCCACTCTGACGAAAAGCATCCAGCGCTGGTGCAATTTCCTGCATTTTACTAATGCCGCCGTAGAGCATGTGATCCAGCAGTAACACCAGCGTGGTAATCCGCTCGTCTTTCTCTGCGTAATGGATCGCATCGATCACATCCTGCACTAACACTTCCCGCTGTTCAGGATCAGTCTTACCTAAAATCTGGGTGAAGGGGTCTATATAATTTTTCTGATCAACCAGAGTGCCCTGTATATTAAGCACCAACGCGCCTTTTTCAGGGATGGTGGGAATATCACTTTGAGTGATGGCCACAATCAGCACCACCACAATCAGGATAAAAACCAAGTTGATGGTTAACAACCTCAATGCCGAGATGAAACTCATCAAACGGTTGAAATTACGACGAATAAATCCGGGACGCGACTCTTCCATTGTATCGGGGACTCCTGTTACTACTTACTGATTGATGTTATTGCTGTTGGGTTAATGGCTATTCCTGCTTCAAAGCTTTGGAGCGCCAGCGGATATACATCATTGCTGCGATAAACAACACCGTAATCACCAGCACTTCCAGCACGGCTAACCAACTGGTGCAGGCAAAAACCCTATCCACTGCCACTAAAAAAAAGCCCAGCAGGACAAAGGTCATCCAGGCATGGGCGCGAACCTGCTGTTTGATTATCGCCGGTAGAAAGGACAGCATCAACAACATATGAATTCCCCAGATCACCAGATTGGGGCTTCGGTTGCAACTGGGCCAGACTAAGGTGCCTAGCGAAAAGATAATCAGTAACAGCACATAATTAATAATCACTGCCTGACGGGAGTAGCGGGCTAATGTGTGAAAATTCGTGGTCATTGCCATTTCCATTAAACGCGTTTCAAAATCAGGCAAAAACCTGGGTAAGAGCGATCAGTGATCGGATTGAAGTTGCAGCGCCAGACTGGCAACGCGCTTGCCCAGCGCCTGGCACAGGGACTGCTCGTCGGCATCCAGTGCGCGATCACTCGACTGCCCGGCTAGGTGGCTGGCCCCGTAGGGCGTGCCACCGGTCTCGGTTTTCATCAAGGCCGATTCGCTGTAGGGCAAACCCACCGCCAGCATCCCATGATGCAACAGCGGTAATAACATCGTCAGTAGAGTCGACTCCTGACCGCCGTGAATACTCGCCGTAGAGGTAAATACCGCCGCCGGTTTATTGATCATCGCGCCACTCATCCACAGGCTGGAGCTGCCATCAATAAAATATTTGAGCGGGGCCGCCATATTGCCAAAGCGGGTCGGGCTGCCCATGACCAGCCCGGCGCAATGCTGCAAATCCTCCATGCTGCAATACAAAGGGCCATCTTCCGGAATATCGTTCTCCGTCGCTTCGCAGTTAGTCGACACCGGCGGCACCGTGCGCAGTCGCGCTTCAATACCGGTGACCTGCTCCACCCCGCGCACCACATGCTTTGCCATATCGGCAACCGCACCGTAGCGACTGTAGTACAGCACCAGAATATAAGGTGAAGACATGGTACTCCCTCAGCTCATCATGGCAGTTTTAGATCAGGTTCAAGACATTTTCAGGCGGACGCCCCAATACGGCTTTACTGCCTTTGACCACGATAGGGCGTTCAATCAGTTTCGGATATTGCGCCATCGCGGCAATCAATTGCTCATCATTCAGACTAGTGTCGGACAGATTATTAGCCTTGTAGTCATCCTCACCTTTGCGCAGCAATTCACGTGCACCGATGCCCAGTTTCTTAAGTAGGGATTTAATTTCATCGGCATCGGGCTGAGTGTCCAGATACAACACGATCTCCGGGCTAATGCCATTCTCTTCCAGCAACTGCAGGGTCTGGCGTGATTTTGAACAGCGGGGATTATGGTAAATACTAATGTTGCTCATGGTTTTCTATCTTCCTCAACAGCTATAACAGTCGTGTATACTGGCGGCATTATACACAAGGTGCAGCGATCTATTCCCAACCTGGACCTGTAGAATTTATTTTATGCCGACGATAAAACTAAGCAAACTCAAAAACTGCTGGAAAATCATCCGATACGTGCAACAGTGCTATGTCGCCGACGGCTGCAGTCACAGCGCCGCAGCACTAACCTATATGACACTCTTCGCCGTCGTCCCACTACTTACGGTAATGTATGCGATTTTGTCCGCTGTGCCTTCCTTTCAGGAAGTCGGTATGCAAATCCAGAGCCTGGTGTTTAATAATTTTGTGCCTTCGGCCGGCCAGGAAGTGGAAAGCTACCTCAAGCAGTTTTCGGCACAGGCACGCAACCTGACTGGCGTCGGTATTGTGTTCCTCGGCATCACCGCCATCCTGATGTTAAAAAACATCGAAAAAACCTTCAATTCCATCTGGAATACGCGGGAGAACCGCAGCGGCCTCTCCAGCTTTTTGCTGTACTGGGCCATTCTCAGCCTGGGCCCCATTTTTATCGGCCTGGCATTGGCGATTAGTACATACCTGGTGTCACTGAAGGTGTTTTTTAATCAGGTCGACGTGATTGGCATTGGCCCTCATCTACTACGCCTAACGCCGTACCTGTTGACCTCCGCAGCCTTCACTCTGATATTTGCAGCAGTCCCCAACTGCCGCGTGCCGATTAAACAGGCGTTGATTGGTGGGCTGATCACCGCACTGGTGTTTGAGATCGCCAAACAGCTGTTTACCAGCCTGGTCTCCAACACCAGCTACCAATTAATTTACGGCACCTTTGCGGCGATCCCCCTATTTCTGTTATGGATCTACCTCTCCTGGTTGATTGTACTGGCCGGAGCTGAGCTGGTTTACGCGCTTAGCGGTTTTAATCTGGAGGGCGATGAAGAGTTCAGCGATGGCATTCTTTCGCTAGCAGTTTTGGAGCTGCTGTGGCACAAACACCAGACCGGCGAATCCGTCCCCGAACGGGAGCTGATCAAACGCCCCTGGCTGTTCGGAAAATACTCTATGTCGGCAGACCGCTGGATTGGCATTCGGGATATTCTATTCAGCGCCGGGCTGATTCGCACGGATCATAAGGGGCGCTTTATTTTAGGTAAGGATTTACACCAATTTACACTGTGGGACCTGACCTGTTTACTGGGACATGAGACCCCACTCGACAAACCAATTTATCAGCAGGACCTTCCCTGGCTTCAGCAAAGTGTGGCCAAGCTCCAACAGGCGCAACGAGACAATAAATCTACCCTGTCCATTCCGCTGGCAGAGTTATTTAATAGCCAAAAAACGGAAGCTGATGCCGACAGCGCCAGTACCACCGATCCAGTCAGCAACCACTAAATCCAACCACTTTATGCATCCAGATAATCGCAAAATTCAGGCTCCCCCTATGAAATTTTATCGTCACTTTTTCACCGCTGCTAGCTTGATCCTGTTACTGACTCTCTCTGCCTGTGATCAAAGAAGCGAGGTCAACAGCAAGGACCTGTCGCAGTATCACGGTAAATGGCTGGTGATTAACTATTGGGCCACCTGGTGTACGCCCTGTATTAAAGAAATTCCCGAGCTTAACCAGCTGCAGGCCTCACACGCTGACAAACTAACGGTATTGGGGGTCGATTATGATCAATCCGAAGGCGAAGCCCGCGCGCAAAATATCGCCAGGATGGGCATTAGTTTTACCGTACTCACCGACGACCCGGCCAACGTCCTTGGTATTACCCGGCCCAGTGTGTTGCCCACCACCCTGCTGCTGAACCCGGAAGGACAACTGGTTCACACCCTGGTCGGCCCCCAGACGGAAAGCAGTTTACTCACCTTGATAGACGGTCTATAAAGAGAACTGAATGCCGTATCAGGGCCTACTAACAGGTCCTAAAATAACAAGCTCGCGGGGGAGCACGAAATGGATGAACAACGCTGCTGCGTACACGCCTATATATCCGGCAAGGTGCAGGGGGTTTGGTTTCGCGCCTATACCCGCAAACAGGCACTGGCGGCCAATGTCACCGGCTGGGCCAAAAACCTGAGGGATGGCCGAGTGGAAGTCATGTTAGCCGGTAATGAGGAACAGATCAGCCAAGTGATGGACCAGATCAGAGTCGGCCCGCCGTTGGCTGAGGTTACCGATATCCTGCAGCAGACATTACCCTATCAGGAATTCAGCGATTTCAGCACGCAGTAACTACGGGCTGCCTTTATTCATTCAGTACTAATCTACTCAGCACTGAAAAAAATATCACCGTAGTAAGCCGTCACCTGCCCACCGCTATTATCGCCATCAGTCATAATGGCGACTCCATCTGCCTGCTGGATACGACGCCCGAAAATGCGATAAAAATCCGCTGCCACATCCACCTTTTCACTCTGCCACACTCCTACGTCCTGCTGCCCAAACCGCAGGGGGATCATCACCGCCTTTTTGGTAAAGGGATTGGGCCAATAGGTTTTTTCGACCTGACTGTTCGCCCACACATAATTTAACGCCCGAGTCTGCCAGGGGAAGAACCCTTCCCTCACCACCACATAGACTCTGGCAGGAAAATCATCTCCCGACTTGGTTTCTGGCTCGGTAATTGGATGTGTATTCTCGATGCGCCAGCGCCAACTCAGCATCGGCGTGGCGGTTAAGTCAATCTCCATTTCCCGGTAGAGTGCCGAAGCCTGCGCCTGGGTTTCAGCTTTGAGAACCGTTTGCCCTTCATCCTTGATCAGGCTGTAATCCGTATGCCCCTCAAAGCTCTTTTCGGAGAAGTGCGACAGGCCATCCGCAGCAAAATCCGCCACCGTCAGCCGCTCGGTGGCTGCAGAGGGATTGGCACCTATCAGGCATAATCCAAACCCCAGACATATCGAGCGCAAAGTGTTTACTGTACCCATCCCGCTATGCTTCCCTTTTGAAAAACAATTTTTAGAACCTGTATCATTGCTGCCCCATAAATTTGTTTAACTTCGGTGATGACCCACCACATACTAACGCTGCAGAATTATAAGCCCGTGCCAGACATGAATTCGGTATTGACTGCTGAGACACGCCGTAAACCCATCCATGGGGGCTCGACGCCAGCATCCATGCTGGCGACGGTCTCATCAGTCAATACCGAATCCCTGCCTTCAAACAGCAAATCTGTACGATAAATCGCGCTATTAAGAGAATGTGGCCCATGTCCCTGTAAACAAGTAAATACCGACTATAATGGAGTCATTAACTTAGCCACACACCCAGTGGATGATCGCATCGCTTATGAGCAGACATTTCTACAATACACTATTCAATGTCAGTGGCCAGATCGGTCTTGCTGTAATTTTTTGCGTTTTATCTGTATCCACACAGGCCGAGGTCTATAGCTGGCAGGATGAGGCCGGTAACACCGTCTACAGCGATAAAAAACCCTCTGAAGACGCCAAACCCACCCGCAGCACCCCAGCAGTAAACTACTTCACTGCACCCGCCAGAAAACAGGAAAAATCATCCCCATCGGAAGCAACACCGGATACACTTTCAGAATTAAGCGCGGTTGAGGACGATGAAGAAACCAGCAAAGCATTGACCGAAGCCGAGTGCCAACAGGTCTACGGATTAAGCTGCGACCGGGTGAATAACTGGCAGCGGCACGCGCTGGAAAAATGTGGTGATGATTCCCGCTGTAAAGACCCCGCCTTTCTCGACAAAAAATACCGCCCGCGCACCCTTGCCGAAATGCAAAAAATCGCCAATCGCGCCGCCAGTCGTAATAATTTGCAGGACAAGAAAATAGCTCAGTTTCTACAACGCAAATATGGCAACTACTGCGAAAAACAGGCCGAGCTTTACTGCCATAATAAAAGCCAGAAAGACTGTGAAAAAGTCATGGTCTACTACTGTCAGGACCCGCGTGGTTTGAGGGATATCTTTGCCCGCTACGACAATCTTAATGCGATGGAACGACAACAAATCATGAAAAAAGCCCAAGCCATGGCACTGGCCAATGGTGAAGATCCTTCCAATCTGGATAAGGTGATACTGGGGCTGATCGATATCCTGATTACCCAGGCTTTAATGGGTATCTAAAAAGAATAGCGCTTAGTTAAAAGCTTTTATTTTGCTCAACCACTTTCAGTGCATGCTGACCACACCCGGCTTTAGGCTATATTTCGAGATAAACCGCTGAATATCGGCGCGCACTGTGCTGCTACCCCGCAGCGGTATAGAAAGCAAACCCAACAACTCCGCATGTTCCACACCTTCGTAACGATGTGCTTCCACCTGCCCCTGAAACTGCTGCGTTTTTACCACGAGGTTGTCGAGGTTTTTCATTTTGACCGTATCATCTGCCGTGCCGTGTAACAGCATTAATGGTGGTTGGTCTGTCGAGGCATAATTAATCGGTTGTGACTCGGGATAGCGCTCCTCTGGCCCAAACAAGATCTGCTGGTATGTTTTATCCAGGGGTAAAAAGTCATAGGGACCGGCCAAGCCGATAACACCTTGAATATGCTGCAAGCTTTTCCTCGGTAAATACTGTTTGTTTAAAGCCAGCATCACGGCCATATGTGCCCCGGAGGAGTGCCCCATTAAAAACAGTTGCTCAGCATCGCCGCCATATTCTGCCACCGAACGCTCAACCCAACTCACCACCTCAGCAGCATCCCGCATAATGTCGGGAAACAGCACAGTGGGATAGCGCCGATAATCCGCAATCACCACCACCGCCTGATCGACTAATGCCTCCGCCACAAAGCGGTAATCCTGTTTGGCCAGATCCGTACAGGCACCCCAGCAGCCACCGTAAAAAAACACAATGACGGGCTTTTTCGTCTCTGCCTCTGACGCATTCACTGGAACGTTTTGATAGTAAATATCCAGCCGTTGCTCGGGATCAGCGCCATAGGCCTGATCAACCGCGTGTTGATACTCCCCTGTATCGGCCAGAGCATTCGCCACCCACAACGTGAAGGAGGTAAGGCTGCAAGCGGATAGCATCAGCGAAACAGCCAGTAAAAAGATCCATCTCATAAAATAAGAACTCCTGAGTTCTGTTAGGAATATTAGCTTGCACGGAGTATCGGGTTTGGTTTGCAGGCACCTCAAAGGGCGTGGGGTTCCAACCGCTGAGATGCCTGCGAACCAAGCCTGCGGCCATGTTAAAATGAAATATGGTCTTAAGTCAGCGCCCTTACTGCCAGTACTTTTTGTACGGAATTAAATTCGCAGTTTATTTGCCATATGCCTTTAAACTGTAAATATCAAACCGTATTGCTTTACCCTCTACGCTGAAATTGGGCTTCTGGTTTGCCAGCCATTCGGCTTTTTTAGGACGCTTAACCACAACGCGATGCCGGGCAACGGACAATGCAAGTGATAGCAATTGATCGCTGTCTTCGTCGGCACCCACCAGTTGGTGAAAAGCCTGCATCTCTTTTTTGACCAACGCCGATTTTTTTGAAGCGGGAAACATGGGGTCAATCAATACTGCATCAAAATTCTGGTCATCCTTCGCCTCAATTGAATGTAAAAACTCAACCACATCCACTGGCATTAACTGCATTCGCTGCGCAATGGTGACCACCTCTTGCTCTTCAGCATTAAGCGCCCGCTGTAAACCATTCTGTAATAAAGCGGCGACAATGGGCGATCGCTCGCAGAGCGTCACTCGATAGCCCCGGCTGGCGAGCACAAAACTATCGCGACCAAGTCCCGCTGTCATATCCAGCACAGTAGGCAGCTGCCGCTTATCACCGGCTATCGCTTTAATGACCAGCTCTGCTCCGCCCTGTTTTCGACGGTGCTCACTGGCACCGGTGTTGAAGTCTATGCGAATGGGGCCCGGCGCTTTCGGTCCGGTTTGCTGCAAAGCCAGACCGGACTCGGAATAGACTAGTAGATAGGGATAGACCACACTGTTTGCTGACTCGATCAACGTAAGGTTTAAATGCTGCGCCAACTGCTGGCAAGCTGTGCTAAAACCTTCAACATTGGCTACGGCAATCTGAGAATTAAGTGGAGAAGGCACGAATAAGCAAAATCTGTTAGAAGAGAGAGGGACGTTATTATCAACGGGTTAGGGCTATTTTATCCAGCTTATCAACAGCGTCATCGGCAATTAACTGCTCCATTTGCTGGCAGTTATGCAGCAGGGCATCCATATACAGGTTGCGCCCACCAAAGTGCTCGGCAACATAGTGATAAACCCCTTGAAAATGCCCTTCCAGGCGATTCTCAATGGTGCTCTTGATAAAGTCGGGGGTCTTCAGCAGCAAATCCTCGGCCGACTGGTAGAGTACCTGAACGGTGCCGTCGGCAAGCGTTTGGTGCGTCATGCCTCCCGCTTGAAATTCAGGGTACAGCCGATCGCGGCATTTCTGCAAATAGGCCCGGTCGGCCATTTGTGCGATAACATCGGCTGTTCCCACCAGACAGCCCACCATTCTGGCCTTGTTATCATCCAGCTCAATCTGGTCCGGGGTGTATTCGTAACCGGTAAAATGCACTAGCTTACCGGCCAGAGTTACCCAGTGTTTACCACCGATTGAGGGTAAATACTCAGCCAAAAAGCGCGCACTGCGGCTAACATGAATACGGGTATAAGCCGCGCCATTGTCTATATCTTTTTCATCGTAGCGACGGATATAACCGGCATCGTGAAACAGTGCCACGATCATTCCGATGAGGGCCAGTTCAGAGCTGAGCTTGTCCTGCAACAGGCTGGCCCGATCATAGCCATCTAACAAGCGCGCCATAGCCAGACTGACATCCAGCACATGTTGACTATCGTGATAACTGGTATCGCAGGCCAGAAAACCCTGCAGTTTGCCGGTGTAGAGGGTATCAAAGTCCTGATAGACCCGGCGTAATAAGGCAAAATCCAGGTCCGGATAGCTATGGCACAGAATATCAACCACCGCACTACAGACGGACTGGGCATCGGTTACATTAACCTGTTCGGTCACATCCATCTGGAGTTGCGTGAATGGCCTGCGCTCTGCCACAAGTGTACCTATTAAAAGCTTGATAGTTAAAAACTGCGATGAATACCATCAAAACAAACACGGTGGCCGATTTGATGAACATAGCTGATTATAGGTGTTCACCGGGCTATTCGCCGCGCAAATCGGCGATAAAACATGACATCTGTCACAATTTGAGCTCGGGCAGATTAATTAATAAGCAAATTAATAGGCATTAGTTCGCCTAACGATGCCTCCAACTTAATCTGACATATTTTACAATCAGCTCATAGTGTATCGTACAGGCTGCTATTAGTCCGAAAGCAGTCCTCTGGTTAGCTCTAAATTATGGCTGTTGTTCGGCAGTGTTGTGCCAAAAGCGGAACAAACAGCTTAGTACCTGAAGAAAAAAGCAGACATTCAGGAACGCCTGCATAAAAGGCGCGCCGTCAGGTGCGTCCAGCGGAACGTAGTGGAGCGATTTTTGATGTGTTTGTTAAATGGATGTTGGCACATTTGTAACAACCCCTATTTGAGCATACAGATCCGATACTAAAAAATCTGCCTCCGCGACAAGCTCCTCTAGCTCGGAATCATCTATGTAATCTTCGCTAATAGGAGAGCGAATAGCTGACTGCGCCAAAAGGCTTCCTGTTTTAGTATGCTTGAAAACTTGCACTTCCATAGGATTATGGGCAATTGTATGCCTTTTCTGAGATAGCCCATTTGCCTTTTTAAGCAGCTCAATGATACGTGAGTTCTTTTCTTTGTCCTCGCTAAGCTTTCCGATCAACTTTCCTGTGCGATCTGAGAATTGCTTTGGAAATTCTCTTCCTGGAAATACCTCTTTCCACAATCGATAGGTAATCATCTCAATATCGCCAAAGCTAAGAATAAAACCGCCAACAAGCAATTTCCATTTGTCGAGGTTCTCTTGGTAGTCGCTCATAGAATCCATTTAACAGTGTAATAGTACGGACCCTGCGGTCCGTATATTAGTTTTTATATGTTAATTTCTTCACCAACTAAACGATCTAATTCCAAAACAAGGTCTGCGTTGATGCCCTTGGCCCAACAATCTTGTTTAAATTTTTGATGATACGCATCAATCTCTGACAGCGATTCTTTGACAGCTTTGTGTGCATCAGACATTGATTTAGCGCGCATATACCCAATGAGATAATCCTTCCCTTCGATTTCAGTTAGGAAGAAATTTTCTACGGTTACACCTTCATTTTTAAGAGTGGACAATGCCATTTCCTTATTAGAAAGGATAAATGAAGACCACTCTTTCACTCGATCCTTACTATTTGGTTTCAACTCTATAATTACGCAACTTACTTCCATATGTACTCACGTATAACAGTGTAATAGTACGGACCCTGCGGTCCGGATATTAGTTTTTAGAACTTTTTTCATGTTTGAATTTTCGTAACTCGCTAAATACACCCCTTACTGGGACAAGATAACGAGGGCCTGATTGTTCAGAATTAACCATATCGTACATAACTAGAGACCTTTCCCCTTCAGTATTTATAGAGCAACACCAGTTATGTATGGATAGGTACTCTTCATACACCTCATTTGAGCACTCCCCGTAACCAGGATGACCAGTTGCAACAAATGGTTTTAGTAAAAGAAACTGCTCGGATCCTTCGTTGGTGTATTCGTGAGCTGTTATTCCTGATGCCTCGATAATGTCGCCAGCCTCAAACTTGCCTTTGAAAGATTCTATAACCTCAAATTCTGAATAGTGAACATTGCATTTCCCGTTATTCGTTGTGGAAACCCTATTCCTTAGGGTAACAGCATGCACTACGTCTGAAGAATAATCATAATTCCACTTAAGGTAGACACGTTCTTCCACTTTATCAAAGCTACTGCAACCTGATAAGAGGAGGCCTGATGCTAATATTTTGATTATATATTTCTTCATGCTCGATTGAGTTCTAATGCCCGCAGCACGGGTAAATTTGTAAGCGCAGCGTTAATTTTGTCCTTCTGTGCCTGCGTTTGTTAGTGTGATACCGGATTACGAACCATAAAATAGTGAATTTCACTTTCATGGGTAAGTTCGAAGCCATGCCGTCTATATAAAGAACCCACTGGATTCCATTTAAGATATTCGAGTACTACCTTTCTGGAGGCCTGATCGCAATCTGCCAAGAACTTTCGTAGAATCGTTGTGCCTATTCCCCGATTACGAAATTTATCTAATAAATAAAACTCGCCAAATTGTGTATGGTCTTCAAAATGGTGAATCGAAACTGTACCAATAGATTCACCATTTAATTGTATAAGAAACCAAGGCTTCTCTTCCCAGCGTTGCTTATGTACGGAGTATTGATACTCTCTATCCCAACCCCATTTGGAAATAATGTGAGGGCCCATTGCCTGTTTCTTTGCTTCAAAAGCAAACTCGAAATCTTCTTCTTTAGCTTCTACTAGCTCGATTTTCATCTTTCACACTAACAGCGTAATAGAGCGGCCCCTTCGGTCCGTATATTACTTTTTAGGCTTGTTTTTCGCAAAAACTCTATTTCCTTCATGGTTTCCTTGTTTATTGGCTTAGTGCGTGAACATGTGCTGGCTTTGTAGTAACCATCTTCTGTTGGCCCATGTAAATAGAGCAAGTATTCTTGACCTTCTTTAAACCAGTAGCCGCAAGCGCAACAAGCAACATATATTTCAGTGTAGA
>CBFIDJ010000021.1:0-68015 GCA_965661375.1 Oceanicoccus sp.
CGAAATGAATTGCTGCTCTTCACTTTGTTTCGTGCGCGATGACCCTCTGGAGGTTTGTCAGCCGCCTGCAGCCCAGTGTTTGCAGCCGGGCCTGTTTGCTTTATGCCCTGTTTAGAAGTCGTAACGCACGGTAGCCGAGATTGAATGGCTCTCATAGTCCTGCTTGGTAATGTAGTCATAACCGCCAGCAAAACTGAAATTGCCCTGACTGAAGGCCCGAACCTTCAAGCCAACTTTAACCGCTTCCTGCTCGGCGTTGGCGCCCTCGGTAATAAAGGCCGCGCCGGTTACGCCGACAAAATCGGAGACTACTTCCACCTCATCGCCAATGGTGTCGTACATATAATCCACACTGAACTCAGGAATCCAGGTCACTTCGCTCTCGGTGGTCCAGGGGTAGGCAATTTTGACACCCAGCCCAAGCACTAACACCTCCAGATCATCGGTGGACATATTAAGGCCAGCGTTACCGGCATTTTTCTCCCGATAGTCGTCTTCGCTGAGGTGGTTGTAGTTCATCTCCAGCATAGGCGTCACAAAGAAGCCATTATCGAAGACCATGGGATAGCCATTGCGAACGCGCAAGCTGAATTGATCGCCATCGTGGTCACCCGTGGCCACCAGGGGTGTGCCACCGCTAATGACCGGGTCGATCACCCGCACCGATTCGTAGTTATTGGCAGAATAGGCAATCTGGGCATCCACATAGTAGTTGTCGGCGTTATAGCTACCATAGGCACTGAGGCGAATACTGGAGATATCCAGGCCGTTATTGCTGGCCTGCTTCATTTCCACCTCGGTGTCGGCATAGCTTAGCGCCATGCCGATAATCATGTTTTCACCCCAGGGGGCATCGATACCCAGGGCCAGACCATAGGTATCGGCATCGAAGCCGTCGACACCGTCGCGCACATCCTGATCAGTCTCATTATCGTAAGCCTGTAACCAGAATCCATTCACTGACAGCGGATCACCGGCTATAGCCCCGCTGAATCCATAGTAACCGCGCAGTGCTGTCAGGCGACTAACGATGGTACTGGCCGCCACGATGTCTGCCGTCAGTGCACCGGAGGCCGCGCCATCAATGGTGTCCGGGTCCAGCGTGGACAGCGCATCAGTGTAGGCCTGTTGCCCCTGAGGTGTGGTGACATCAATCTGGGCAAGGCTGGTGGTGACGGCCCCCAGAGAGGTTCCGGTCAGGTCATCACCACGCCCTACGATGGTATTCAAGGCGCCGGCCAGATTGGTGACATTACTACCACCACTGCCACCTCCATCCGGCGGGATGATAGGAGTAAAGTCAATATCACCAATTCTTGCGGTTAAGGTATTGCCATTCTGAATCACGTTGAATTGTATGGGCTGTGAACTGTCCTGCACAGTAATGCCGGTAACCGGCGTCTCACAGTCAACATCAGTCACTGCATCGCAGGCGGCAAAGTTGGTGATATCGCTGGTTAAAGTCCCAGCGGTGAGAAAATTAAAGCTGTCACCACGGCGCAGGCTTTGGATGTTGGTCGCTAACACAAAGACACTGGCGCCAGTGACATCAGCATTCCCCGTCACATTCAGCAGCCCATAGTTATTAATCCCCGTGGTTGATCCACTCGCCTGCACCTTCAATACGCCATTAAAGCTCAGGTTGCCATTAATGGTACTGACCACTACTCCCGGATTACTGCCGGTCAGAATATCGATGCCAGAGGCGTTCATCAGGCTACCGGAGGTACCGCCGACGGAACCATACACACCGCCGTTCATAAAGGTCACATTGCCCAGCGTACCGCCATCATTAAAGACAAAGTCGGCACCGGTGATATTGCCACCGATGGTGCCGCTGTTATTAATTTCAGTTGCCCCAACCAAACCCGCGACATCACCCGTATTATTGAAGATTCCGCCACCAGCGACAAAGGTAACAGCCCCCACGGAGCCATCGTTAGAGCTGGTACCGGTGACATTGCTGACATCGCCGGCTACACCGGTGTTATTGAATGTACCGCCCATGGCAAGCAATGTGACATTGCCCAGATTACCGCTATTGGTCACCGCGCCGACATCGTTGAGATTGCCACCTATGGTGCCGGTGTTGGTTACCATCGCGCCGGGAGCCGCAAAGGTAACGCTACCCAGCGTACCCGCGTTGGTCAGATCCCCCTGATAATTGCTGACAGCCCCTACCGAACCACCAGTGATGGTTAAGGTAGTGCCCATAGCCAGTGGAATATTACCCACGGAACCACCACTAATGGTTACGTTGGTGGCATTGAGTACATCACCGACCACACCTCCGGTAATGGTGAAGCTGCCGCCAGCCATACCGAAATCGATGGTGCCATTTACCGTGCCAGCATTAGTGATAGCGGTAATACTGCCACCATTAGTCGTGCTGATAGCTACACCACCAGTGCCAGTAATCACCCCGCCTGCAGCGTTGTTAATAATAGGAATGACGGCCAGATTATCGGCGACGATGCCGCTCACGCCGCTGATAGTCCCCGAGTTTTGAATGCCGGAAATAGTCGAGCCCGAACCACGAATCACCACCGCATCACCATTGAGGGCAGAGTCAATCGCCCCCGTATTACTAAGCCCGCCGGTTAATGTGGCATCTTCAATCAGCACACCGCCACCTATCGAGCCGCTATTGCTGATAGCCCCTGAAATAATCGCACCATTGTGAACAAAAACACCGACACCCTGAGCATCAACAACCCCTGAGTTGGTGAACGTGCCAGTCAGGGTACCCCCCGTGATATCAATCGCCGCGCCTGAAACAGTCCCCGTCTGGGATAGGGTTCCAGCATTGTTAATCGAGTCCAGACTTCCGGTATCGACAGTAATAGCCCCAACAGCACCTCGAATAGTGCCGCCAGCGCTATTGTTAACACCACCCGTTACAGAGCTGCCCGCACCAAGCACATTAATGCCGGTAGACAGCGCATTACTGCCGACGATCAACCCTGCGTTGGTAATTCCACCCGTTACCGAACCGCCACCGGAAATATTGATGGCCGCGCTCGACCCGTCGATAGTGCCACCCAGAATATTGCTGACCCCTCCCTGCAACTGGCCACCGGTTGCAATATCAATGGCAGCTCCAGTGACACCCTCAATGATCCCGCTGTTACTAATACCGCCAGACACCACCGAGGCGTGGGTAATAACGGTATCTTCCTGGCCAATAACGATCGCACTGGAGCCTCGAATCACACTGCTGGCCGAGCTATTTTGAATGCCACCACCCAGTAAGCTACTACTGATATTAATCGCCACATCGTCCGCTGACGTTATGCTGCCGCCGATACCATTGCTGATACTGCCAGTGATCTCCCCCACCAACAGTTCAATCGCGCTGGTATTGGCACCGGTGGCGCGGATCGAACCTGAATTGACAATAGAGCCGCTCAATACCGGTCTGTTAGCAAATCCACCTGACGTAGGTGCAGTAAGGCTGGGGCTGGAGGTTTGCTCAATGCGGATCGCGTGGCCATCCAGCCCCGCCGCGTCGACATTACCGGACATCACCCCGGTACTGGTATTCATAATATTGCCGACCAGACTGGCGCCATCGCCCATAAAAATAGCATTGTTGTTAGAGACCAGTGTACCGCTGTTGCTGATAGTACCGGTCATTTGCGCGCCAGAGGAAAAGCCAACCACCGCCGCACTGCCCGAGGTCGGTGTAGCTATTATCAGGCCGCCCTGGTCTATCGTCACATTGGCATTCACAATGCCCGATTGCACAGAGAGCACATCAGGCGGGAAGGAGAGTCCGCTCAGTATAACGGCGCCGGTATTGGTCACGGTAAAGTCATCACCCGTAGTCAGGGTAAAACTCACCGTTGGGTCAACCGCTGGATGAAAGGTATCGATAGTAACGGCATTGGCAACAACGGGCAGTATTGCCGCTGAAGCCACTGCCACCGAAGAGGCCAGTAAATTACGTTTAAAGTTCATTGTCTATCCCTCATTTCACGGAATGATTAAATCCATTCCGACCATTATTTTTGGTTAGAGGCACCGAAAGAAAGACAACGACAGACCAACTACAAACCACTGGTAGCACAAACCCTGGTGCTAAAAAGTATCAAGCAGTAAGGGCGATTCTACTCCGGCCAACAACAAACACAATCAGTTTCCGCTCGAACATTGTGTTAAATACTGACGATTTTACTTAATGGGGATGGGAAAATACCCGACTGACCACTCAACCTAACAGGATGAGCCCATTATGAAACAAAGATTTATATTGTTTGAAATACTCTGTCAGAAACTGATGCAACAGCTATCAAGAGAAAGAAAAAGGTATTAAAGAAGTGCTTAAAGAGACTGCTTGCGGCAATTTACATAGAGTAATTGCCACTGCAAATAGACTTTACCATTGGCGTAATAAAAACCGATATAACGATCCAGCTCAGCGCGCAGTAGCTTGTCATCAACACCTACCAGTCCAAACAACTGTTTGCAGAAATCCACCATCGCCCATTCATCAGCAAACACCCAAAAACAATTTCTGGATTCATTACTTATCAGCTCTATATCGTTGCGAGCCTCACAAAAATCCACAAAGCTTTGCCGACTTAAATAGGCCCCCTGATGACCAGTCACATTATAGCGACCGGCAAACTCATCCAGAAACTGCGCCTGTACCGAACCGGCCATCACATCAGCCACTTGCAAACAACCATCGTCAGACAGGACATCAAACAAGCCATCGATAACGGTTTGTTTGTTTTCAATATGATGCAGCGCCGCCAGACTAACGATTAATTCATAGCGCTTTCGCGGCAAATTCATCGTATCCAGAATGAGGCTGCCACCCGCCGCTTTGGCGCGAAAATTCTGACAGGGGTCAATACTGTCTAACTGACAATGCGCGGGCAGATGGCGTTGCAGGTAGGCACCGCCGGAGGGGATATCCAACACATGATTGATGGCTTGCCAATCAACCGACTCAAACAGTTGGGCAAATTCTCTGTGCCTGACATGGGGATATAACTGCATCGCCATATCATAACTGTGGCCGCGTACAGCAAAGCTACGATCGTAATCGCTGCCCTTTAATGACTCCAACATATTCATTCGGGATTTCCACTTGGTGCCAAGCCTGATACTGCCTGCATGGATTTACTCACAATCAATTGTTTTAGTTGCTCAGCAATAGTCGCTATCGGTTGTTCCCAAATATTTGGCGCAGCTTGAGTATTAATCAAAATATTCATATTGGCATTCACTTCAAACACTAACATCTCGCCCTGGCCATTAATACTGCAATCAATACCGTAATAATCGAGCCCAATCTGCTGGGTAATTGCGGTGATCACTGGCTGTAACTTTTGCCCAAGCCCGGCAGAAAAATTCTCCAACGCCTCAGCTTCTTCTGTTTGCGAGTGGCCATCACTCACCCGTGAATCCGCATGAATCAGCCACTGGTCGGCGATAATTAAATGCCGCAGGTAGGGCTTACCATCCACCACCGCCACACGGTATTTTCGGTAGTAACCATCGGAGGATTGATAATCCACAAACTGGGTTAAATAATAATCCCGTCCATCCAACGCAAAGAAATGGCTGGCTCGCTCGATACCCTGTTCTTTTTCCAGTCGTACGGTACTGATGCCACCATGATCACCGGCTGCACGCATGATGATCGGGTATTGCAAACCGCTCTGCTCGATAGCGGTATTGATATCTTCAGGTTTTAGTGGGCGAATGCGCACGGTTTTGGGCACGGTTAAATCCGGTATACCCTGCAACAACTCCACCACGTTTTCTCTGGCGGTATTAAGTATGGCCTCCGGCTGGTTTATCACCGGTTTGGCCTGTTGCCGGCAGAAGTTAATACAACGCGCCAGCGCGTGCCGATGGCTATCGCAATCACTGATTTCATTCACAATAATGTCAGGAAAAAAATTCAACGCGAAGCGTTGATCACCACCAGCACCAGCGAGAATAAACTGGTGCTTTTCAGCAGGGAGATCTTTTAAATTGTGTAACAGGTTGCTGGAACCGGAAATAACAACGGTCATACCTCCCTGCTCATTGGTGACAACATTTGCCTTGCCTGAATCAGGCACACCACTGAGAAAAAGCGCTTTCATTATAACTTCCGTGAATGGATTATTATGCCTTGAAATTCAAACATTTTTTGTCAGCGAATGCTATAGCGCCGACACCATCGAAGCGAGATAAAAACAGCAACAAAAAAGCCAGCCTGTTAGCGGCTGGCTTTTAATAGGAACAGGTCAGCTTAAAGCGTTATTTAAAAGTCGTAACGTACGGTCGCCATAATCGACTGGCTTTCGTAGTCCTGCTTGGCGATATATTCAAAACCGCCGGCAAAACTCAGATTGCCCTGACTAAAGGCGCGCAAGCGTAACGCTGCTTTATACATTTCCTGCTCGGTGTTGGCGCCCTGAGTAATAAAGCCCGCACCGGTCACGCCGATAAAGTTAGAGTCAACTTCCACCTCATCACCGATCAGGTCGTAGTTATAACTCAGGCTGAATTCGGGAATCCAGGTGATCTCACTTCGTGTGGTGATCGGATAGGCCAGTCGCGCACCTAAACCCAACACTAACACCTCCACATCGTCCGTTGAGACTTCCAGGCCGAGGTTGTTAACGCCCTTCTCTGTGTAACTGTCTTCCTTCAGGTAGGTGTAATTCAACTCCGCCACCGGCGTAAGAAACCAGCCACTGTCAAAAGCCATTGGATAACCTGAACGGACCCGCAGACTGTATTGATCACCATCGTGATCACCGCGCGCATAACGCTGGGTACCACCAGTCAGCAGTGAATCTATCGCGCGAGTCGTTTCATAGTCGTTCATCGCATAGGCTATCTGCCCATCGACATAGTAGTTTTCCGCGTTGTAACTGGCATAACCCGCCAGACGAATACTCTGGATCGCCATTTCGTTGGCTTCTTCTTTGCCTTCGACATCGGTATCGGCATAACTCAGAGCCAGGCCGGCAGTCATGCTATCACTTATCGGCGTATCAATACCCAGAGCGACACCATAGGTGTCTGCATCAAAGCCATCCACACCATCGCGAACATCCTGATCGGTTTCATTGTCATAGCCCTGAATCCAGAAACCATGAATAGAAAACGGATCGCCAGCAGTAGCGCCACTGAAACCGTACTCATTGCGCAGCGCTGTTTGACGACTACCCACGGTCGCCGCAGCGGCAATATCCGCCGCCTGAGCACCGGCCGAGCTGGCATCAACGGTCTCAGGGTCCAGCGACTTCACTGCCCGGAAGCGACGCTCATTGGTTAAACCTGAGCCCTGTAGTACACCCAGAGCGGATCTTAAACCAAGCCCATCATCATTAACCGGCAGATCAGCGGTGGGAATATTGTTGAGCGCGCCGGCCAACCGAGAAACGTTTTGACCTTCTTTCTTGTTGAGTAGGTTGTTATCTGTCAAAAAGTCTTCAATTGGCGCCTGAAAGTCGCTGGCACCGGCGATGGCAAACAGCTGGTTACCGCGCTGTTCAATGGTGAAACTCAGTACTGACACCTGCGATTGATCATTCACATCAAAACCGTCAGCAGAGCCTATATCCGAGGTCAGTGTCCCCCCAGCATTCAGGAAGGAGAACTCATCACCCTCTGCCACAAAGCTACTGCCATCAACACCGACCGTAACCGTCGATCCCGAAACATCGGCATTACCCGTCACAGCCAGTTCACCATTACTGGTAAAACCCATGCCTGACTCTGCCGTAGCATCAACAAAAATCTGGCCACTGAAGCTCAGATCACCATTGATGGTAGACAGCGTGCCCATTTGAGAGAAGCCGCCAATGGCCAGAGTGGTGGCACCATTTATCTGACCCGAGGTACCGCCGCTGGCGAAATATACACCGCCGCCGGAGCCAAAGTTTACCGAGCCATTGATAGTCCCAAGGTTTTGAACAATAGCAATATCACTACCATTCAGCGCAGCAATCGCAGTACCGGAAGAGCCCGTAATAATACCCTGGTTAGAAATGGTGTTTACACTGGCTCCATCCTCAACAATCACACCACCTTCACCAATGATTGAGCCGCCGTTAAGAATTGTCGGTAAATTAGTAGAACCACGAATGACGATTGCATCGCCACCATTCGGTGCCGACTCGATCAGTCCGATGTTACTGAATCCCGTGGAGACAGTGGCATCCTCAAAAATCACCCCGCCGGTAATTGTCCCCGCACTACCGTTGGTGATTGAATTGACCGAGGCATTTTGAATATCAATCGCGTAGGCGCTGTTCATTATCGGGCCGTTGGGGCCGGGGGCGGTAATGGTGCCATCGTTAATGATCGCTCCGACACTACTGCCACCGATCACCACGATACCGCCATCGGCGCCGTCAATCAGACCGTCATTATTGATCGCACCGCCCACCTGACCGTTATTGATAAAGATGGCCGTACTATTGGTGGAAGATATGGTACCGCTGTTATCGAGATTGCCAGTAATACTACCGGGTTCAACGGTGGCCAACGGAATACCGACCACCAAGTCTGGAGCCGTACAGGAATCCACAACACAAAGATTAGCAATATCGTTTGTTGAGCCAAGCGTAATTGCCGGAGCTACACCAATACTGGTGATCGTGCCTCCCACTTGGTTATCGATAAAATCAACTGAGGCTCCGTGGGTGATGGAGATCGCGCCATAGTCACGAGCGCTGGTACTGAAGAGAGGAATATTACCGACATTCGCGCCCAGCATATTGCCACGAATGGTGCCGGTATTAGTAATACCGCCGGTAATACCACTGGTTATGTCCTGACTGATGGTTTCTGTAATTGTGCCATCCGTTCCTTCAACCTCCTCGCTACGAATACCGTTAATTCTCAGCGCCTGGGCACCTGATATAACCCCGCTATTCACCACACCTCCGGTGATCTGTGCACCATAGCTGGCAATAGCCGCTTCACCGTCACTCACATTATTGATCGTTCCGGCATTGTTGATACCATTGACAACCGTCCTGGGAAAGGAGACTCCGTTAAGAGAAATTAAGCTATCCAATAAAATAGCCTCACCAAGCTGTGAGCTGATGAGAGCACCGGCCTGATTAGTAATGCCTTGGGTCAAGTTAACGCCATTCAACCATATTGCCGGCAGTGGGTCGCCATTGGGGGCAGTGAACCCAGCATGTCTAATACTCCCGCCCGCCTGGTTGATAATGCCACCAGCAAAAGTAGCGCCTATTAAACTGCCACTGTCCACAGTGGAAAAAATATCGATCGCAGCAAAATCTTCCTGATCCGCCTGAATGGTTCCGCTATTGACCAGATCACCCGACCAGTCACCGGTCATTTCAATACCCGCCGCGCCTCGGATCATTCCTGTATTGGTAAGCCCACCAGACAGTCCGCCATCAAATATCAGAATTCCTGCCGAAGAACCTCCAAGACTGTCAACCAATCCGCTATTGTTGATACCATTATTAATCTGACCGCCGCTATCCACGCGGATAGCCTCAAAGGCACCCGTCAAGGTTCCCGCATTAACGATACCACCACCCAGAGTGGCAGGCCCATTGGTATCCTGAGCATCGGAGACGTGGATCCCATTAAAGCCACCATTGATCGCACCCCCTGTATCAATCATTACCCCACCAAAAGTATCTCCTGTCAGGGGTACAGCCGTACCCGAGGTCGAGAGTTGCCCTGTGTTAGTGACCGACAGATTCTCCCCTGCAGAGAGGATGACGGGGACTGACACCAGTTGCGAAATAGTCTGAGTCTGGGCATGGGCCAGTGCTGGCATAAAGCTAATCGCCGCAGCACTAATTGAGGTTGAGATTAATGTCTTCTTAAATTGCATTGGTCCGTCCTTACATTAAGAGTGAAAATTACCTAATGGTGGCCTCTTCGTATCATTGATGCAGCCTATTATTTATTCACTGATTACCACTGTGTTTGCTTGACAGAACTCGGGGGGAGCGTTCGGGTCATCCTAATCGACAAAGAGTCCAATAAGCTTAGCTCGAAATTGGCCATCCTGCACACAACCTGACTAAGCCTTGCTGCAAGAAATGCTTATAAACCTGTTATGACATATCCATATGACGAGGAGGCTACACGCTTTTTACGAGTTATCACTTCGCGTGAGACCCGAAGCCAATAGCACTAAACTAGCCTAAGTAAAAACAGAAAACCATTTAACGCTTTCCAGGCCACCTTTATCCTGACTTATAGTAGTATAGGAACACTGACAATTTACGGATCAACGCACGCTGCCAGATCGTCGATAAGCGTTGGCCGCAGCAAAAGCTAGGATATTTCATGCCCGATAACACCACCCTCACCGATATGATTGGCAACACACCCCTGGTTTATTTGCGGGAGGTTTCCGAACAGACCGGATGCCACATCTACGGCAAGGCCGAGTTTCTCAACCCCGGCGGCTCGGTTAAAGATCGCACCGCGCTGGGCATTATTCGCGATGCCGAAGCCAGGGGCGAGCTGCAACCCGGCGGCACGATTGTCGAAGGCACGGCGGGCAATACCGGTATCGGCCTGACCTTAATTGCCAATGCGCTGGGCTATAAAAGCGTGGTGGTGATGCCACAAACCCAGAGCAAGGAAAAAATCGAACTGCTGGATTTATACGGGGCTGACCTGAGGCTGGTCAAAGCCACCAGTGCCGACGACCCCAATCACTATACCCATCAGGCACAACGGCTGGCCGAAAAGCTTAATACCGAGAATGAACACGGCGCCATCTGGGCACGCCAGTTTGATAACCTCGCCAATATGGACATTCACAATCGCACGACCGGGGAAGAAATCTGGCGGCAAACCGAGGGCAAACTGGACGGTTTTATCTGCTCGGTAGGTACCGGTGGTACATTGGCCGGTGTCAGCACAGCACTGAAAAGCCATAACGCCGATATTAAAATTGGTATTGCAGACCCGATGGGTTCAGCCCTTTACAACTATTATAAATCCGGCAATTTAACCGTCGATGAAGGCCGGTCGATTGCGGAAGGCATTGGTATCAGCATCATCACTGACAATATTCGCGAGGCGATGGTCGATCTGGCCTACCAGATCCACGACGAAGAGGCGCTCCCCTATATCTATCGCCTGCTAAAACACGAAGGGCTTTGCCTGGGTGGATCCTCAGCGATTAATATCGCCGGTGCGGTGGAAATGGCAAAAGAGCTGGGGCCCGGTCATACCATCGTGACCATCCTCTGTGATTACGGCCATCGTTATCAGAGCAAACTGTTCAATCCGGCCTTTTTGCAGCGCATGAAGCTGCCCGTGCCGGATTGGCTGATGTCCTAGGCTCCAGGACTTAAGATCTATGTCTTAGCCACAAAAGCTCACTACCATAACCCCCAAATAATAAAGCCAGCTTTCGCTGGCTTTATTATTTAATACCTTTGGTCAATCGAGGATCGTCCGGTGACATCAAACACATCACATCCTCGGCATGGCACAGGATTTATGACATAGAAAGTTGTGACTCCATGTCACCGGCGTGGCGAATCCGGTCCCGCTGCACTCGCGTGATCGCCCGCTCCAGCACACGTTTTTCCATCGGTGGTAAATCCAGAAATTCGGCACCAATCACCACCCGGTTATCCTCCGCCTCATCCACATCCACATTTCGCACCGCAACGCCGCAGTCAAAACTGGCACCGGCAAAATCAAACTGCAAATGCTGCAGGCGATCATTATAGTTAAATGCACTGGCCTCTTCGCCACTCAGCTCAAGGGCAAGCCCACTCGTGGATAAATTGCGCAGCTGGCCCTGATAGGTTTGTCGGTCCGGGCCGGTAAAACGCGAAGCGATCGACACGCCATTGCCCACGGGTAAGCGGTAGGCCCCCCGGCGTTGATCCGCAGCCAGATCCTCCGGCATTTTGATCACATAAATCGGGGCATCTTTATGCTCGTGCTTTTCAAGAATTTCGGAGCGAAAAGTCAGCTTTCTACCACCCTGCTGGCGAATCACAATATCCACCCGCTGCCCGGATAAACCGACAAAACCTCGGGGAAACAATTCGTCAATCAGCACCGTGCGCTCTTCAGGGTCCAGATCCAGAATCATACTCTGGTAGACGACATCGTCACCTGGAATGCTAACCTCAACAAAACTGTGATTGCGCTGAACCTGATGCAGTGCCAGGTAGGTGTGATTCAATTTGGGATCAACCTTCGGCGCAGACCTGGCCCCTCTTAAAGGCCCACTCCCGCGCAAAGGATTGTAACGTTCGAGTAAAGCACTGATCATAAAAACACTCCCAACAAACTACCAAGCTGTCGCTGAAGAACCTGAAACAAAACCGATAAAATCTATAGCGGTTATCGGCTTAATATAGCGAAGCTTTAACTGCGATGGTGGATTCTTATCCTATGATGAAAGCCGGAAAATAAACAACCGGTTTAAAGTGTGTGATAGATTTTTCGATGCTAAAAAAGCGCTTGCTTATATCATGCAACAAGAGTCATAAAGAGATTGGTCGGGCATGCAGGATTTGAACCTGCGACCCCTTCGTCCCGAACGAAGTGCGCTACCAGACTGCGCCAATGCCCGAAAAAAGCAACCTAATAGATCCCGGCCATACGGGCGAGGCTGATACTGAAAATACTGAGACCACTGACTATGATCAATAAAATGATTAACAGGCGAAAAGGTCTGAAGGGCTTGCGCTCTACGGAGTTGACCCCTTTGGACAGGAACTCATCCACCTTGGCCTGATCTTCGGGGTATAGTTTATTTTCTTGATCCATGACGAAACACTGCGTATAGGAAACTGGGGAAAGTGATTTGCGGGGATTATCGCACTCTGTCGAATAAAAGTTAACAGAAGAAATCAGGCCAACTGATCCAGCACGGAACCCACATTCTGGTCTCGAGAAATACTGTCGAGGGTAACCAGTTGTTCGCTGAGCTGGGTTGAGCGACGGGAGAGTGCACGCAATTCTTCCAATCGTGCCTCCCGAGCTTCAGCCTCCTCGCGCTCTTCGGCCAACTGTTGTTCTTTTTCCTCCTCTTGCTGGCGTTGCAGTTCGCTCTGTTCCCGCGCTTCAGCCGTTTCTTCGGCCTGCTGCGCAGCAATTTCTGCCCTGGCCTCTACCGCCAGCTGACTGGCGTTAGCCGCGACACTGCGATCCTGTGGCGATGGCTCGGCAGGCGCCAGCGCTGCCCGGCGCACCTGTTCCGCTGCTGCCAATTTCTCCTCGGGGTTATTGGTGCCCGTTGGCAATGAGATAGGAACTTCACCCCCGACGGCATAATTAACGCCATCGGGGCCACGCTCAAAGTTAAAGGAAGGAGCGCCGGCATACTGACCACCCACAGAGGCATGAGCCTGCTCATGAGCTCGCACCTCGCGATCGCGGTTAGCCAGCTCCTGAATGAGTTGCTGATCGCGTCGCTGCTGTTCACGTTGCTGGCGCTCTTCGATTTGCTCCCGTGCCTGTTGCTCAGTTTTGGAAGTATCTTCTTTATCAAAAGTGGGAGAGTTGGAAGTGGGCTCTTCTACTGGAGCGAACACTTCCTCTTTAGCTTCAGCGGTTTCCAGACCGACGGCCTGCTTCCCCACTGGACTGAAGGGGGTCACTATATTGGCAAAAGCCGATGTATTGACTGCTACGCTGTACATTTGCGTTGTACATTCCGTTTTTCTTTCGCTGTCAGCTCACTCACTTGCCCGTTTTGTCAGGCCCTGAGATTACCTTATTGCCCCAAAGCTAACTAACACTACCTGTGTAACTTATACCTCGGTGTTAACTTATGCCTCGGTGTTAACCTATGCCTCAGTGTTAACCAGGGTACCTAAAACTTCATCGGCTGTTTTCACCACCGCCGCTGAGGCCTGCACCTGTCTTTCACCAATTTTAAGATCGACGGCCGCTTCGGCAATGTTCTGAGTGACGTCAGTAGTCGAGGCAACGGTGGCGCTGTCTTCTACCGTAGGCGCTGTGGTAGCGCTGGCAATATCTTCCGCCGCCTGCTGTGCACGGTTGAGACCACTTTGAATACCTTGCACACCAGTCGATAACAGTGAATCAATCATTCTCCAATCCTCGGTTGCGTACCGCTCCACTGAACTCTACCTGAGAGCTTTGTGGACACGCACTAACGACGGCCATTACTGAAACTCGCTTATAAAGCTTACAGGAATGACAGCCGCTGATAATGTTTGATTATTATTTAAGCAAAAAAGCGCTTAAAGTTCTATCCTAAGCGGCCGAAGAGGTACTATTACCCAAGATATTTTAGTTATAAGCATCAGGGGTTTATAAGCAAATCGAGGTTCAAAAATTGGCTGGCACTGCTGGCATCAGGCGAATCCAGATGAGGGACTTCACCCAGACAAGGGGCGTGCAGGCGATCCTTGAGCGCCATGACATTGTCTGAATAACAGTCCATCTCAGGGTCTATTCGGTTGGCAACCCAGCCAGCGAGAGTTAGTCCATCCCGGGCGATGGCTTCGGCCGTTAGCAGGGCATGATTAATACAGCCCAGCTTCATACCCACCACCAGAATAACAGGCAGGTTAAGCTCCTTCACCAAATCTGCCAGTGTCTCACCCCGGTTTAAGGGCACCCGCCAACCGCCGGCGCCTTCTATCAGAGCCAGGTCTGCGCGCTGCAGCAAGCCGCCCCGGCAGTAGCCCGCTAATTGAGAGACCAGCAAACGTTTTCCCGCCTGCTCTGCTGCGATATGTGGTGCTATCGGCGGTTCAAAGGCCACCGGATTGACCTGCTCATAGGGTAAGTCGCAGGACATGGTTTGCTGCAACAACAGGGCATCATCATTACGCAGTCCCTCTGCTGTTTGTTGGCATCCTGCCGCTACCGGTTTAATCGCCAGCGTCGACAAGCCTTGCATATTAGCCGCCTGCAACAGTGCGGTTGCCACTAGCGTTTTACCCGCATCAGTGTCGGTTCCGGCAATAAAAAAAGTGTGCTTGGCCATGTATTGAAGGCAATCCTCTAAGACTGAATTATCGAGCGGTAGCGGCTTGCAGCATTCGATTTTGCACGACAGGTTTTTCCACTACTGGTTTTTGCAGGCTGACATACCAAACCTGATAACTGGCGGGCAACATACCGTTCTCATTGCGCTGTTGCTCGTAGGCCGCTTTAAAAGCCTGAATACGGCGCTTGCCCGTCAAGCCCATCGGACGGCCGTTATTGACATTGTGCGCACCCAGAGATTTGAGTTCCCGGGTTAAGCCACGCAACTCGGGGTATTCCATTGTCACCGTCTCTTCAATGAGAGCATCTTCAATTAGAGCGCCTTCGACCAGAGAGCCTTTAACCAGAGTGCCTTCGACCAGGGCGTTTGGGCTTCCCGCGGCAAAACCCACGTCAGCGATCGCATGCTCCAAGACAGACTGCTCGGAGAAACGATTAACGTGGACATAATGATCGACAACTTCCCAGGCCCTTCGCAGCTCTATTAATGTGTTAGGGCCGAGCGTGGAAAACACAAACCGTCCACCGGGCTTTAACACTCGCAAGGCTTCTGCGCAGACAGCGTGGTAATCGTCACACCACTGCACGGCCAGGCTGGAATAAATAATATCGATGGACTGATCAGCAAAGGGCAAGGCTTCGGCATCACCGCAGAGCCAACTGGCAAGACTGTGCTGCTGTCGAGCATAACGGGCCATGCCCTCGGCCAAATCCAAACCGACTATTGAGGCAGAAGGAAACAGCTGCTGCAGGTGCGGATAGAAATGCCCCGTACCTGCGCCCATATCCAACACAAGCTCGGCCCCAGTGGCTGGCAGCAGGGACAACAGCCGCTCACCCACTTGTCGCTGCAAGGCCGCCACGCTGTCGTAACTCGACGCCGCACGACTAAAGGATTTAGCCACGTCGGTTTTGTCGCGGACCTGTGAGCTGGCCTGAAAATGATCAATCCCGCCTGCGCCAGCCAACATCGCTATTTTTTGCAGAAATCTACTGACCTCTTCGACCAATTGCAACGGGCTGCTAACAGGTATGCCATGTGGCGCTCCCGGCAGCACCTCGATATTTGCATTATTCAACTGTGCCAATTTCTCAGCAACGAGCGCCGGTACCAGCTGATCCTTTTCGCCTAAAATATGCAAGGCAGGAAGCGTAAGTGTTTGCAGCGTTTCGGTGTTATCAATACTGGCTAACAGATCGAGCGAGGCTAACAGGGACTCTGGATTGAAGTCCTCTTCAATCACCGGCAAAACATTTAATGCCTGAGGCAGTTCCGCACCCAATATTTCCAGCGCACTAAAACGCTTTAAACCTGCCAGATGGTTTTTTGCCACACGCTGATAAAACTGCTGATAAGTCTTTTTCGGCATGGCTTGCGACCAATCTTCCGTCGCCACAAAACGAGCGTTAGACGCAACGGTGATAAGCGCACTCACTCTTTCAGGAAACTGCTCAGCCATTTTGACTGCCAGCATGCCACCAAGGGAATATCCCAGATAAATAGCCTGTGGTGGCGCAACTTCAGCGATAGCGATTAAGCTTGTAGATAAATCGGAGACGGCCTCGTGTTGACTGCCACCAAATCCGGGCAGATCAATCAAGGTTAGGTTAAATGACTCGCGCAAAAAGGGCAGCATTTCGTCCCAGACAATGCTTGAGCGCCCCCAGCCATGCAGCAGCACTAACTCGGGTGCGATTGAGGCATTCGTTAAAGCCGCTTTGCGTCTGCGGTATAACATCAGGCCAACACCTCAGCCAACGCGGCAACTAATTGATCGATCTGCTCAATACTATGAGAAGCTGTTAGCGTAATGCGTAATCGCGCTGATCCTGCTGGCACGGTGGGCGGACGAATAGCCCCGACCCAGAAACCTCTTTTGGCTAACTGTTCACTGATTGATAGCGCTATATCACTTTCACCGATTAAGATAGGCTGAATAGCAGAATCCGAAGGCATCATTTCAATACCCTGTTTAACGTTCAGCTCGGCCATCGCAGCTTTAAAGTGTGCGATCAGTTGTTGCAGATGCAGCCGTCGAGCCTGATCTTTTCGAATAATATTCAAACTGGCCAACGAGGCTGCGGCAACCGCAGGCGGCATTGCTGTGGTGTAAATATAGGGGCGGGCAAACTGGATCAGGGTTTCAATCAGCTCTTCACTGCCTGCAACAAAGGCTCCGAAGCTACCAAAACCTTTTCCCAATGTGCCCATTAAAATCGGCAGCTGTTGTTGATCAAGCTGAAAATACTCTGCACTGCCGGCACCGTTTTTACCTAACACACCGATACCGTGCGCATCATCCGCCATCAACCAGGCATCATATTGTTTTGCCAACGAGGCCAATTCATCCAGCGGGGCAAGATCGCCATCCATACTGAAAACGCTGTCTACAACAATCAGTTTGCGGCCGTCTCCAGCTTTATTCAGCTTACGTTCAAGACTGGCGACATCGTTATGTAAATAACGTTGAAAGCGCGCGCCGCTAAGCAAGCCCGCATCCAATAGTGAAGCGTGGTTTAATTTATCTTCAAAAACGAAATCATTTTTTCCTGCGAGGGCATTCACCACGCCGAGATTAGCCATATAGCCGGTGGAAAATAACAAGGCCCGGTCCCGCCCCACAAAATCAGCCAGCTCTTCTTCTAACTGATGATGTAAATGGCTGTGGCCACAAACCAAGTGAGAGGCTCCACTACCAACACCGTAATCGTCGGCGGCTTGTTTAAAGGCGGCAATCACTTCTGGGTGATTCGCCAAACCTAAATAATCATTGCTGCAGAAGTTGAGATAGGGTTTGCCATCCACAACCACCTCGGCGCCCTGTGCGGATTCCAACACGCGGCGCTGGCGATAGAGGTGATTCGCTTTGCGTTCAGACAGGGCTGAATGTAGGTCGCTGAGATCGGCCATGGTGGTTCAACATTGTGCGAGAAGAATATTGTGCGAGAAGAATAAGACTCAGGCTTGCGCCGCATCGTAGAAAAACTTGTCGTTTTCCGCCTGTTGCATTTGCTCACGCAAACGATCTTCTTCACCGTCATCGCAACGCTCGACATCACGCTGCTCGGGCTTGATCCCCAGCCGATCAAATAACTGCAGATCTTTGTTGGCTTCGGGGTTGGCGGTGGTCAGCAACTTCTCACCGTAGAAAATCGAGTTGGCGCCGGCAAAATAGGCCAGTGCGTGCATCTCGTCGTTCATTGCTTCACGACCGGCAGATAAACGCACATGGGATTGCGGCATCAGGATGCGGGCGACAGCAATGGTACGAATAAAGTCGAAGGGGTCCAGCTCAGCCTGATCGGCCAGCGGTGTACCCTCAACCTTAACCAGCATATTGATTGGCACCGACTCAGGATGCTGCGGCATATTCGCCAATTGAATCAGTAAACCCGCGCGGTCTTTGACGGTTTCCCCCATACCAACAATACCGCCGCTGCAAACTTTGATGCCAGCATCGCGCACATTGGCCAGAGTGTTCAAACGATCTGCATAGGTGCGGGTGGTAATAATGTCGCCATAGAATTCAGGCGAGGTATCGAGGTTGTGGTTGTAGTAATCCAGCCCAGCCTCTTGTAATTCGCTGGCCTGATCGGCGGTCAACATACCCAGCGTCATGCAGGTTTCCAGCCCCATTTCCTTCACGCCTTTTACCATCGCGGTGACATAGGGCATGTCTTTTTTCTTGGGTGAACGCCAGGCTGCGCCCATGCAGAACCGGGTAGCGCCAGTGTCTTTGGCCGCTTTGGCTTCCTGCAGAACCTTTTCCACTTCCATCAACTTTTCATTTTCCAGCCCGGTATCGTAGCGGTTGCTCTGTGGACAATATTTGCAATCCTCCGGGCAGGCGCCGGTTTTAATCGATAGCAGGGTGCTGACCTGCACGGCATTCTGGTCAAAATGCTGGCGATGGACTGTTTGCGCCTGAAACAACAGGTCATTAAAGGGCAGTTCAAACAGGGCTTGTACTTCCTGGTGAGTCCAGTTGTGGCGAAGTTCTGTCGCAGTGGCAGCTAGTTGAGGGGTCATGGTTACATTTCCATCGGGTAAATGATGATCGGGCCAGGTTATGGTGATGGCGTAATAGGTGGTTAGCTAAGGGACGATGATTGATAATAGCTTTACGCCATACTGTCCTTTACAGTTACCAGCATCATAAGGATTATGCCTCACCTGTCAACCTGCAAGGACGCCCATGGTTAACTGCTCGACCCGTTTGTTAAATCGCCTGCTCGCTGGCAGGTGTGTTCTCTGCCAGCAATCGCTAAGACAAGAGCCTGATATCTGCGAAGCCTGCGTGGCAGATCTACCCTGGATAGGCCATTGCTGCCAGATTTGCGCCCTGCCACTAACAGACTCCAACCAGCCTGTCTGCGGGGAATGTTTAAGTGCGCCGCCAGCCTTTAGTCGTACTGTCGCATGCTGGCGTTACGAAACCCCGGTCGCCCAGCTGATTAGTCAATTTAAGTACCGTCGCCGCTACGCTTACGGCCAAAGTCTTTGCCAGCTGGCTGAAAAATCGATAGTAAGCGCTTACACTCAAAGCGATACAGACTCCTCTCACGGTTATCCGGACGCGCTTATCCCTGTACCCATGCACTGGTTCCGCCGTATCCGGCGCGGCTTCAACCACAGTGAGCTACTTGCCCAAAGGATGGGACAACCGCTTGGCCTGACTATCGAGCACGTCATCAAACGCCATCAATTCACCGCATCGCAACAAAGCCTGAATGCTGCTGAGCGCAAGCAAAATCTCAAGCGCGCATTTGCGCTCACAGCGACCGGGATGCAAAAAATTCAGGGGAAGCGACTGACCCTGGTCGACGATGTAATGACTACGGGCGCCACCGCCCGGGAACTCAGCAAACTGCTGATCAATGCCGGTGCCAGCGAGGTGCATGTCTGGGTGCTGGCCCGTACCCCTCATTAAGCCATCTCGAAAATCCCAAGCCGCTGCAGTTGCATACCGACCAACAGGATTTGCTCAGCGTCGTACTACGAGCAACACAGCACTGAGTGTTCCTGCTACAATCCCGGCCACTTATTATTAACACATCTGATTTATTTCTAAGGTAATTGGGCCGTTATGCTACCAGCGCAAGATCTCGCTGCGATCTTTCTCACCGTCAAGCTGGCCACAGTAACTACCCTCGTGCTGCTGCTGATCGGCACACCGCTCGCATGGTGGCTGGCCCACAGCCGCTGGCGCAGCAAGCCCTTGATTGAAGCGGTAATCGCCCTGCCGCTGGTGCTGCCGCCGACGGTACTAGGCTTTTATCTATTATTGGCCTTTTCACCCAATAGCGCCTTTGGCCAGTTTTGGTTATCGGCAACCGGACAACCGCTGGCCTTTAGCTTCAGCGCACTGGTGATTGGCTCGACGCTGTATTCACTACCCTTTGTCACTCAACCCCTGCAGGCCTGTTTTGAGCAACTGCCCCGCTCGCTGCTGGAAGCTGCCGCAACCATGGGGGCAAAGCGCGTCGACCAGTTTCTCTCGATTATCCTGCCGCTTAGCCGCCGCAGCTTTATCACCGCCGCCAGCCTCGGCTTTGCCCATACCATCGGTGAATTTGGCGTAGTGTTGATGATTGGCGGCAATATCCCCGGCGAGACTCAGGTACTGTCCATCGCGCTCTATGACAAAGTGGAAAACCTGCAATACACCGAAGCCCACTGGCTGGCCGCTGGGCTGGTGGTTTTTTCGCTGTTATTACTGTCGCTGATTTATCGCCTGAATCGCGCCCATTCCTTTGCATGGCTGACGGGCGCTCGCTCATGAGCCTGACGATAAACCTGCATTTACAGCGAAGGGATTTTTCCCTTGCGGTCGATACCAGCATCAGCCACAGCGGTGTCACGGCCATCTATGGCCCCAGTGGCGCGGGTAAAACAACGTTGCTGCGCTGGCTGGCCGGACTGGAGCCAAATGGCAAAGGCCTGCTGAAATTTAACGGCCAGGTCTGGCAGGATGAACAGCAGTGTTTGGCCACTCAGGATCGAAAAGTCGGCTATGTCTTTCAGGACCCTCGACTCTTTCCACACCTGAGCGTACAAGGCAATCTGCACTTCGCCTTTAAGCGCCGCTTTAACGACGACGGGCCAACACTACCTCAGGTCTGCGACTGGCTAAAACTTACTCCTTTACTAAACAAATACAGCACCGAACTCTCTGGCGGCGAGCAACAGCGAGTTGCCATTGGCCGAGCTCTCTTAAGTAGTCCGCAGCTACTGTTTATGGATGAGCCGCTGGCATCGCTGGATCATCACAGCAAGCAGCAGATTCTTTTTCATCTGGAACGATTGCAGCAGCATTTATCCATTCCAATCCTCTACGTCAGTCACAGCATCGAAGAAGTCAGCCGACTATCAACGCATTTGTTATTGCTGGACAATGGGCAACTCAGTGCCCAGGGCCCCACAATGGAGTTGATGACCCGGCTGGACGTGCCCTTAAGCCACGAGGAAAATGCATCCAGTTTTATCACTACCTCCATCAGACAACATGACGAGCACTATCATCTGACAGAGTTACTGATTGACGATCAGCATCCGCTGTACCTGACTCAGTTGAATGGTCAGGCTGGCGAGCAGATAACGGTTCGAATACCCGCCCGCGATGTCAGTCTTTGTCTGAATAAAGCCGAGGACAGCAGTATATTGAATATTATTCCCGCTACCATTGATGAAATAGAAACCAGCCCCGGTGCTCGCGTCTTAATACGGCTGTTAGTCGGCAAACAATATCTGTTGGCGCGCGTCACACAAAAATCCGTTGAGCGCCTGCAACTGCAAACCGGCCAACAGATTTACGCCCAGATTAAAACGGTGGCCCTACACAACCGCGGCCTTAGCGAGCGCTAATATGGATCAACACCATGGATAAACAACACCCCTACAATTTGCTTACCCCTGAGTTAGTCGTCGATGCTGTAGAGAGCATCGGTCGCCTGAGTGATCTGCGGATATTCCCACTTAACAGCTATGAAAACCGTGTCTACCAGGTGGGCATGGAGGACGGCGACCCGATTATCGCCAAGTTTTACCGCCCCCATCGCTGGAGCGATGAACAGATTCAGGAGGAACACGACTTCAGTGCCGAATTGTTTGAGGCTGAAATTCCGGTGGTACCACCGCTTGCCAACGAAGCGGGTGAAACGCTGTTTACTTTTAAGGGCTATCGCTTTTCCCTGTATCCACGCAAGGGCGGTCACGCGCCTGAACTGGATGATCTGGACAACCTGTTGATTCTGGGACGACTGGTCGGCCGCATACATGCCATTGGCGCCCAACGCCCCTTTAAAACCCGACCTGAGCTGGATATTAAAACCTTCGCCGAAGACAGTTATGACTTAATCCGTGAGCATTTTATTCCTGCGGAATTAAAAATCTCCTACACCACGTTATGCGAAGATCTGATCAAAATCATCAAGCTGCGCTTTTCCGAAACCAAATTTACAACCATTCGTGTGCATGGCGACTGCCATGCTGGCAATATTTTGTGGCGAGGTGCATCGCCACATATTGTCGACCTGGATGATAGCCGAATGGCGCCAGCGATTCAGGATTTGTGGATGTTCCTGTCCGGTGATCGGCAGCGAAGAACCGCACAAATTTCCGAAGTGGTGGAGGGTTATAACGAGTTTTACGATTTTGATCCGCGCCAATTACATCTGGTGGAATCCATGCGGACGCTAAGGATTATGCATTACAGTGCCTGGCTGGCCAGGCGCTGGGAAGACCCGGCCTTTCCGCATAATTTTCCCTGGTTTAATACCCAGCGCTACTGGTCCGATCATATTCTGGAGCTGCGTGAACAACTGGCTATGTTGAACGAACCGGCGCTGCAACTGTTTTGAAATCAATCCCTGCGAGTGGGGAAAAGCAGCGCTCTTATCCAGCCCAATAAAGTATTGTCCGCCAATATCGCTTTGTCGATGGCATCAAAATATTGCGCCTGAGCTTTAGGGTTAGCTTCCTGGGCGTCGGAAAAAAACGCCTCTCTTGTCACGATAGCTTGAGTTGGATCCAGCGTTTTCACGACTCTGGCTGGATTACCGGCCACAACCACATTGTCTGGCACATCCTTAGTCACTACCGCATTGGCGGCCACGATACTGTTCTCGCCAATTGTCACGCCCTTCAACACGGCACAGTGATCACCCAGCCAGACATTATTATTGATAATAACCGGCGTCACCACAGCACTGCGCTGTGTTCTATCATAAACATCATGCCAGTCCGAATCACTGATATAGACGCCGTTGGCAATCATGGTGTTATCACCAATATGGATTTGATCAGAGGCTGATATGCGAACTCCCGGGCTGACCAGTACATAGTCGCCAATCCGTATTTCACCCGAACCAGGCGCTCGACCCCAGACGGCAATTTTTACCCGCTGATGGGCATCTGCAACAATGGTGACACATTTACCAATGCGAATATTGGGGCCAGATATGGCAACATACCAGGGCTTCATAATGGTATGGTGTTCACCGAGATATTCACAGGCAGGCTGCAGAAAATGCTCGGCATAACGGTGTCGAAACCATAGATATATTTTTTTCAACCAGTACGGTCGGTGATCATGTCGCATAGGCTTACAACATCAATAGTGTAAATGTGCAGAAAAAATAAGCTGACGAGTAAACCATGCTGCGAAAGGCATTCCAAGTCATAGCTGGTATAATTCCGTTAGCGCCCTCCCTCGGCATATGATTTATTATGACCTCTCAATCGTCACGCAGCATCAGCAGTAATCAGTCCAGTATTCATGACCGACTTAAAAATATTGTCGAACGTCACCTGGATAGTCGTTTTCGGCGCCCCTATGCTGACCATAACCTACGCGCATTTGAGCAGGCCCAGCAAATCCGCCTGTTTCATCACGGCCCTATTATTCTCGATTCTTTTTGTGGTGTCGGCGAAAGCACGGCCAATATTGCCCGACAGTTTCCCGAAGCGCTGGTTTTCGGTATCGATAAATCGAAACACCGCCTGCAAAAACATGCCGAACATTATGCCGACAGTGAACTAAGCAATTATTATTTATTGCAGGCCGATGTAGAGGATTTCTGGCGACTTGCCGTCGACGCCGGCTGGCAACTTTTCCGTCACTATGTGCTGTATCCCAACCCCTGGCCAAAATCGGCGCAGCTTAAACGCCGGGTGCATGGTTCGGCGGTCTTTCCAGCATTGCTGGAGTTGGGCGGAGCGCTTGAATTACGCAGCAACTGGCATATTTATGTCGAGGAATTCAACGAGGCATTGCGTATCGCCGGGCAAGCAGGCCAGGCCGAACCCTACCTGCCAGAAAGGCCCATAACCCCCTTCGAGCGTAAATATCAATCCTCCGGGCAGCCTTTGTGGCGTTGTATTTGCCAACTAAATAGCCAAATAGCTTAAGCAATCCGACGCCTCGGGCTGTCATACTTTACCGGGGATGAGATAGCGCCAGGAAGCGCGTATACTCTTTTATCACGCAAGGCTGCTGAAACACCTGCCAGCCTCGCGAGGCAAACTTTACTGGCAACGGATTAGAGCGATGGCGACACAACCTTTATCTCTCAAAAACGTGAATGATCCTTTATGGCAATGCATTCGCGAGGAAACCCAGGAGGCCCTGAGCAAGGAACCGGTACTGGCCAGCTTCCTGCATTCCACGATTTTAAATCACCATACATTGGAAACCGCACTCAGCTTTCACCTGGCCCATAAGCTGGATAGCCCGATTGCCTCGGCGCTCTTGCTGCGCGAAGTGATTGAAGAAGCACTGATTGCCGATGACAACATCGGCAAAGCTATTCGCTGCGATCTGCGCGCCGTGATGGAGCGCGACTCTGCCTGCAATAGCTACTCGATCCCCTTTCTTTACTTCAAGGGATTCCATGCTCTGCAATCCTACCGAATCGCTCACTGGCTGTGGCAGCAGGGGCGACAGGAATTGGCGCTGTTTTTCCAGAATTGTATCACCACTGAATTTGCCGTGGACATCCACCCCGCCGCGCAAATCGGTCATGGCATTATGCTGGATCACGCCACGGGTTTAGTCATTGGTGAGACAGCAGTGGTAGGCAATAACGTCTCCATCCTGCAATCCGTTACGCTGGGCGGTACCGGCAAGGAAGATGGTGACCGTCACCCCAAAGTAGGCGACGGTGTACTGATCAGTGCCGGCGCCATCATTCTGGGTAACATTTCCATTGGCAACGGCGCCAAAGTGGGTGCCGGCAGTGTGGTATTACAGGATGTTCCACCTCACACCACCGTTGCTGGCGTGCCCGCCAAAGTTGTCGGTCGTCCCAGCTGCGATCAGCCGGCGTTGGATATGAACCACGGCATCAGCTGCGATATGGACGGCGAAGACCGCAATTAAGTAAAGCGATTAGCAGCTTGGCTTTCGGCCCTGCTGTCGAGCAGCCTGATATTTTTGCATCGCCGAATCCATATTGGCCTGTAGATTATTGATGCGCGTGCTGTTGGAGGGGTGGGTAGACATAAATTCCAGCGGCTCACCCTGAGAGTTTCTACCCATATTCTGCCACAGGACAACACTGGCCCGTGGATCGAAGCCCGCTCGCGCCATCAAATCCAGGCCAATCAGATCCGCCTCAGATTCATGGGTGCGACTATAGGGCAACTGCAATCCAAATTGTGCACCCATGCCCAATGCTGCCATCAGCAGTGGCTTCTGCTCAGTACCTTCCAGCATTACGCCCAGCAACTGTTGACCGGATTGCGAAGCAAATTGCAGAGACATCCGCTCATTGCCGTGTTGCGCCATAACATGCCCCACCTCGTGACCAATCACCGACGCCAGTTGGTTTTGGTCGGAGGCTACTTTCAAAATACCGGTATGCACCCCGATCTTTCCACCCGGCAAGGCGAAGGCATTAGCGCTATCATCATTGAATACCACCACCTCCCACTGGCTTTGGTAACCTGAATCCAGCACCGCAGTAATCGCATTGGCGACACAGCTGACATAGGCATTGGTGGCAGAAGACTTGTCCACCTTGCCTTCCGACTTCATATCGGCAAAGGCAGCCACCCCCATCTGATCCATTTCAGCAGCAGGCATCAGGATCAATTGAGATCGACCGGTGGGAGAGGTTGCACAGGCAATAATCAGAATGGGGACAAGCAGCAGCACAGCAATTTTTTTCATGGGAGTGATTCCGACGGGTCATAGCCAATTCAATCATCACACAGAAGCACGGTGATGACATTATCAACAAAGTGTATCGGGACCGATTCTAAAGAACAATCAATCTATTGAGAGACTAGTAGAAACGTGGCTGGCTATGGTCCGACTTAAGAAGACCGTACAAAGTAATAGGCTGCCGCCTTCGCTGAGGCACCGCTGTATACAGCCATTGCATCATGTTTTGGGCCAATACCCCGACAGCCAAAACCAGAGTCATTACCTGCGCAATAGAAACCCGGCCAGCCTGCCATAGATACCCATTACGCTGTCTGTAACTCTAAAAACGCCATAAAGGCCTCATAGCCGCCGATATGTTGTTGACCATGGAATATCTGTGGCACAGTCAAAACTGGTTTGCCGATCGTTTTTTCCAGGTCGGCCTTGCTGATATTCTCCTGTTCAATATCCACATAGCGGTACTCGATTCCACGGATTTCACACACCTCTTTTGCTCTGCGGCAATAACCACAACTCTGTTTTCCAAAGATAGTAACTCGTTGCATGACTTTACTCCTGTTTCAATGAATGGACAGATCCAGTATTCAGCATTATCATAAATAAATATAATTGATTAATTCTATATCTTTAATCTAAATATTAGATCGTAGAATTCTCCCTCTTTACCACCGCGGAGTGACCAAGCGGGAAAGCGGTAAAGAATTGTGTAAAACGTGGAGATTTCGACTAATCTATGGCTACCTTTAACAGCATTTTATGAGCATGAATTTCTCAGACCTCAATCTAAAAGTCGGTACCAGAATTCAATTGCAAATTCAGGGCACTGATTATAAACCGCATAACTGTGAGACTCGCCACCTTGGCTTTAAACCCGGTGGGTCGATACTGGTTACACTGATGGAAAAGCCGCCGCAGGTTGTATTGTCAGAGGATATCGATGTCATAGCCAGACTGGCGGTTGCATCGGGCCTGGTCGACTTTAAAAGCAGCATTGAACAAATCTGCGAAACACCCTATCGCTACCTGCACCTCAGCTACCCCGAGACGATCAATCTGAAACCGCTTCGCAGTGAGGCTCGCTTTAAGTTTGATTCGCCACTCACCGTCACCGGGATAACCTCCCTGGGTATGCGGATGGATGATATGCAAGGCCGGTTTTGCGATTTAAGCCTTAAGGGTGCCCGCATCGCTCTACCCAAAAAATTGGCGGATATTGTGAGCAGCTTGCAAATCACTACCGAGGTCACCATTGGTGGTATCGAACAAACACTGACCCTATCGGCCGAGGTTAAACGCAGCCTCGATCAGGATACCAAAGCGGGTAGTAAAGCCTTTCTTTATGGCATTTCCTTCATAGAGATCAGCACCGAGCAACAATTACTGCTGATGGCACTCTGTTATGAATTAAACAACCGAGCTACACAGAATTTTTTCTAACAGTGTTTTACAATCGCCCTACGTCTGCTAACGGAACAATTAGCGTTGCGCCGGGTCTTCATGTAAGAAGATGTTTTATCAAGCGCTGGGATGTTGAGAATGATAACCATGAAAAGCAAATGCCTGAACGGCCTGATCACAACCACATTACTCCTTCTATTGGCAGGCTGCCAGACCAGTAACGTAGTGGTTGACTACGATACCACCACCAATTTTTCCGACGTTGAACAATACCATGTAGTGACTAAGCAAGATTCCAGTGAGACGCAGTCCGACCCTTTAATTATGCAACGGGTGCACAAAGCCCTACTGACAGAGTTAAGTAAGAAGCCCTTGACTAAAACTGATGAGGCTGGGGCGGCGGATTTGTTAGTTCGATATTCCGTGACTGCTGAAGTTCGCAGCAAAGAGCCCAGTTCAGGAGCCAGCATAGGTTTTGGCAGCAGCGGCCGTAGTACCGGAGTGGGTGTTGGTTTCAGCTTTCCGCTAGGGGGCGACCGTGTAGTCAAAGACGTCGAAATTATTATCGACTTTCTCAACCAGGCTGAAAAACTGCAATGGCGTGGCAGCAAAAAGCTGGAGATCAGTACCGATGACCCGGATAAGGTCAGCGGCAGTATCGACGCGGCGGTGCGCGAGATTTTGAGCTTCTATCCACCGGCCAATTAATAAACTACCGCTCACTGATCTGCTGCCGGTAATCAGGTCTGTATATTTTAGCGATGTTTTATTATTGACTTGCTATTGATGATAGGGCGCAGACAACTCATGCACTGACTCAATAAATACCCGCGCATGCTCTGGGTCTACTTCAGGCGTAATGCCATGTCCAAGATTGAAAACATGGCCACTACCGTTACCGTAACCGGCTAAAATAGTCGCCACTTCTTCACGGATTCGCTGCGGTGATGCATACAACATGGTTGGATCCATATTGCCCTGCAAAGCCACTTGCTCACCAATGCGCTGACGCGCATTGGCGATATCTGTAGTCCAGTCCAGACCCACCGCTGTAGTGCCCGTCGCAGCAATTGATTCCAACCACTGTCCACCATTTTTGGTAAACAGAATGACGGGGACTTCGCGGCCTTCACGTTCACGAATTAATCCATCAATGATTTTCTGCATATAATTCAGAGAAAATTCTCTGTAGGCAGCATGGCTCAAAGCGCCACCCCAGGTATCAAAAATTTGCACCGCCTGCGCACCAGCCTGAATCTGACCATTGAGATAAGTGGTGACACTTTGCGCCAGTTTGTCGAGCAGGGCATGCATGGTCTGCGGTTCATTAAAGGCCAGGGCTTTGGCCTGACGAAAATCCTTGGAAGAACCCCCTTCAACCATATAAGTGGCCAGCGTCCAGGGGCTGCCGGAAAATCCAATCAGCGGCACGCGACCATTCAACTCACGACGAATAGTGCTAACAGCATCCATCACGTAGCCCAAATCTTTTTGCGGGTCGGGGATAGGAAGGGCATCTACATCGGCGGCACTTTTAATCGTCTTTTTAAATTTTGGGCCTTCTCCTGTCTCGAAATACAAGCCCAGGCCCATGGCATCGGGAATGGTTAAAATATCTGAAAATAAAATAGCAGCATCCAGTGGATAGCGATCCAGCGGTTGCATGGTGACTTCACAGGCCAGTTCAGGATTCATACACAGCGACATAAAATCACCGGCCCGACTGCGACTGGCACGGTATTCAGGAAGATAACGACCCGCCTGCCGCATCATCCACACAGGAGTCACATCGACGGGTTGTTTCAGTAATGCACGAAGAAAACGATCGTTTTTTAACTCTGACACGGTGTGATTCCCTGACCCTTTTAAAAGCTGGCAGCTATTATTGGTTAAGTGCTCATTGAATGAAACGAGCACTTGATATTAATCAATGCGCTATCATTATCAAATAACGGTTACGGCAATATCGTCTGACTGGATTGGCACAAAGTTTAGGTATTCTTGATTTGCTAAACTTCCAGGTAATCAAGAATGCCTTCGGCAGCCTGACGACCTTCCCAGATTGCTGTTACCACCAGATCGGAACCGCGAACCATATCGCCACCGGCAAAAATTTTCGGATTGCTGGTCTGGAATTTAAAGGCTTGCTGCTCTTCGGCGACGACGCCATCCCAGTCATTGGTTTCGACCGACAGATCCACCAGCCATGCCGGAGGGTTAGGCTGGAAGCCAAAGGCAACCAACACCACATCGGCTTCAATGATTTCCTCACTGCCGGGGATGGGTTCAGGACGACGGCGACCATTTTCATCGGGCTCGCCGAGCTGAGTGGTAATCATCTTGATACCTTCAACCCGGTCACTGCCAACAATGGCAATCGGCTGACGGTTAAACAGAAACTCAACCCCCTCTTCCTTGGCGTTGGCCACTTCCCGGCGTGAACCCGGCATGTTTTCTTCGTCGCGACGGTAAGCACAAACGACGCTAGTTGCGCCCTGACGAATCGAGGTGCGGTTACAGTCCATGGCGGTATCACCGCCACCTAATACAACCACTCTCTTGTCTTTAACGCTGATGTAATCGGCAGGATCTTTTTCAAAACCCAGATTACGATTAACACTAGAGACTAAAAACGGCAACGCATCGTAAACACCGGCCAATTCTTCACCCGGGAAACCACCCTTCATATATTTATAGGTACCCATACCCATAAATACAGCATCGTAGTTATCCATCAAGTCCTGCACAGAAATATCTTTGCCAACCGTTGTGTTCAAGCGAAACTCAATACCCATTTCTTCAAACACTTCGCGACGGCGCGACATGACTGATTTTTCCAGCTTGAATTCGGGAATACCAAAGGTCAGCAGGCCACCGATTTCGGGATAACTGTCAAATACGACGGGCTTAACACCCGCACGCACCAACACATCCGCACAACCCAGACCGGCAGGCCCCGCCCCAATGATGGCGACTTTTTTATCGGTCCAGACACGTTTGGACAGATCCGGGCGCCAACCCATGGCCAGTGCAGTATCGGTAATATATTTCTCGGTGGAGCCGATGGTGACCGCACCAAAACCGTCATTCAACGTACAGGCACCTTCGCAGAGACGATCCTGCGGACAGACCCGGCCGCAAACCTCAGGCAAGGTGTTAGTCTGATGCGATAGCTCAGCGGCTTCAAACAAATTGCCCTCTGCCACCAACTTTAACCAGTTGGGAATAAAATTATGAACCGGGCATTTCCACTCACAGTATGGGTTACCACATTCCAGGCAGCGATGAGCCTGCCCCTGAACTTCTTCCTGCTCATAGGGCTGATAGATTTCCACATACTCGGTGGTGCGCGCCTGCATCGACTTTTTTGTCGGGTCCTGACGCCCCACTTCAACAAACTGGAAATTATTTCTTAAACGTTCTGACATATAGCGGTCTCGTACGTTACCTTGCCGTTACTCGGGTCGTCTGGTGATATTGTTCAGCAGCGAATTCAAACTGGCCGCCTTGGGCTTGACCAACCAGAACTTGCCGACAAAATCAGCCCAGTGATCGAGAATATGCTGACCCCAAAGCGAGCCAGTTTCATTAATAAAGGTTTGAATATTGGTGCGCAGGTGATTCCGATAGGATTCCAGCGACTCATTGTTAATCCGCTGAATTTCCACAAGCTCACTGTTGTAGCGATCGACAAAACGGTTTTTCTGGTCTAACACATAGGCAAAGCCGCCGGTCATACCGGCACCAAAGTTCACCCCGGTATCACCCAGTACCGTGATGTTACCACCAGTCATGTATTCACAGCAGTGATCACCCGCCCCTTCAACAACCGCGAAGGCACCGGAGTTACGGACACCAAAACGCTCACCGGCACAACCTGCAGCAAACAACTGACCGCCTGTGGCACCGTATAAACAGGTATTACCGATAATTGACGTATCCTGAGAGGCAAACTCGCTCACCTTCGGCGGGTAGATAACCAGTTTACCGCCAGCCATACCTTTACCGACATAGTCGTTGGCATCGCCTTCCAGATACATATCCAGGCCACCCGCGTTCCAGACACCAAAACTCTGACCGGCGGTTCCTGTCAGTTGCAGCTTGATCGGATTGTCAGACATGCCCAGATTGCCATAACGCTTGGCAATTTCACCCGACAAGCGAGCGCCAATCGAGCGATCACAGTTGGTGACTTTAAAACTGAATTCGCCGCCGGTTTTGTTGCTAATCGCATCAATTGTCGCCGCGACCATCATCTCGGCCTTTTCGCCTTTATCGAAGGGGTCATTGGACTTCACCCGACAGAACTCAGGCTGGCCATCAGCCTCCGGGTCTTTAAACAGAATCGGAGCAAAATCAAGATTACGCTGCTTGTCGGTAGCGCCAGGCAATACTTCCAGCAATTCTGTACGACCAATTAACTCCTCAAGCGAACGTACGCCGATCTGTGCCAGCCACTCGCGGGTCTCCATGGCGACGAAACGGAAGAAGTTCATCACCATTTCAACGGTGCCGATAAAGTGCTCGTCTCGTAGCTGATCGTTTTGCGTGGCAACGCCTGTCGCACAGTTATTGAGGTGACAGATTCGCAGGTACTTACAGCCCAGCGCCACCATCGGTGTGGTACCAAAGCCGAAGCTCTCCGCACCGAGAACTGCTGCTTTCACTACGTCCAGGCCAGTTTTCAAGCCGCCATCAGTCTGCACTCTCACCATGCCGCGCAGGCCATTGCCGCGCAGGGTCTGCTGCGCTTCGGAGAGCCCAAGCTCCCAGGGCGAGCCGGCATAGCGGATGGAGGTCAAGGGGCTGGCTGCGGTACCGCCGTCATAACCGGAGATGGTGATCAAATCCGCATAGGCTTTGGCAACACCGGCAGCAATAGTGCCAACACCGGGCTCTGATACCAGCTTGACCGAGACTTGCGCTTCGGGATTAACCTGTTTCAGGTCATAAATCAGCTGCGCCAGATCCTCGATGGAGTAAATATCGTGATGGGGTGGCGGTGAAATCAAAGTCACACCCGGCACCGAATAACGAAGCCGCGCAATCAGTTTATTGACCTTACCACCGGGCAGCTGACCACCTTCGCCGGGCTTAGCGCCCTGAGCCACTTTAATCTGTAGTACTTCAGCATTCACCAGATAATGTGGGGTAACCCCAAAGCGGCCGGAGGCGACCTGCTTGATCTTGGAGGTGCGTTCGGTGCCGTATCGTTCCGGGTCTTCCCCCCCCTCACCGGAATTGGAGCGACCGCCTAAACGGTTCATGGCCGTGGCCAACGCTTCGTGCGCCTCCGGGCTTAGCGCCCCCAGCGACATGCCTGCTGAGTCAAAGCGCAGCAGGATTGACTCGATCGGTTCGACCTCATCCAGAGGTATGGATTTTAAATCACCTTTAAAGGCCAGCAAATCACGCAGAGTCGCTACCGGACGATCATTGACCAGCCCGGCATAACGCTTCCATTTGCTGTAATCGCCAGAGGTCACGGCCTCTTGCAAACCTGTCACCACATCCGGGTTAAAGGCGTGATACTCCTTGCCGTGCACATATTTCAGCAGGCCGCCCTGATCGATAGATTTGCGCGTAATCCAGGCATTTTTAGCCAGCTTGGCTTGATCCGTTTGCAAGTTATCAAAACTGGCACCCTGAATACGGCTGGCAACACCACAGAAACACAGGTCCACCACTTCATCGGCCAGACCCACGGCTTCAAACAACTGCGCGCCGCGATAGGAGGCAATGGTGGAGATGCCCATTTTAGACATGATTTTCAGCAGGCCCTTATTCAGACCCTTGCGATAATTCACATGCGCCTGTACCGGGTCACCCAGTAACTCGCCGGTGCGAATCATGTCATTCAGCACACTGTAGGACACATAGGGGTAAACCGCCGTCGCGCCAAAACCAAATAAGCAAGCCAGCTGATGAGAATCCCTGGCCGAGCCGGTTTCAATAATCAGGTTGGAGTTACAGCGCAAACCCTGACGAATCAGGTGGTGATGTACCGCCCCGGTCGCCAGCAAGCTGTGAACCGGTAGTTTGCCCTTTTCCAGCTTGCGATCGGACAATACCAACAGTGCTTTGTCCGCACGGGCAGCCTGCTCAGCCTGCTGCACAATACTTTCCACCGCCTGTTTAAGACTTTGCTGCTCAGGATCGTAATTCAGGTCGATCGTGACACTCTCATAGCCCGGCTTAGGTACGGCCATCAAGCGCTCAAATTTCTCCGGCGATAACACCGGCGTAGTCAGAATAATCCGGTCTGCATGACTGGCATCTTCTTCGAAGATATTTTTTTCAGCGCCAATACAGGTTTCCAGACTCATGACTATCGCTTCGCGCAGCGGATCAATGGGTGGATTGGTTACCTGAGCAAATTTCTGACGAAAGAAATCGTACAGGGGCCGCTGCTGGCGAGAGAGCACCGCCATAGGCGTATCATCACCCATGGAACCAACGGCTTCATTGCCCGCCTCGGCGAGCGGACGTAATACCTGCTCGCGCTCCTCGAAACTGACCTGAAACATCTTCTGGTAAACCGGTAACTCCTCCGGCTTGACCAGCTCAGGCTCGCTCACCGGCTCAAAGGAGGACTCAATACGGGTTGCGTTGTCCTTCAACCACTGTTTGTAGGGTTGACGGGCTTTCAATTTCTCATCGATATCTTTGGTGTGCATCAGCTCACCGGTTTGGGTATCGATCGCCAACATCTGTCCAGGTCCAACCCGCCCCTTGGCAACTACGTCCTCGGGCCTATAGCCATAGGTACCGATTTCCGAAGCCAGAGTAATAAAGCCATTTTTGGTGATCACCCAGCGTGCGGGGCGCAGACCATTGCGGTCCAGCATACACACCGCATAGCGGCCATCGGTCAGCACGATACCGGCCGGGCCATCCCAGGGCTCCATATGCATGGAGTTGTATTCATAGAAGGCCTTCAGGTCGGCATCCATGTGCTCGATATTTTGCCAGGCCGGGGGCACCAGCAGGCGTACCGCACGGAATAAATCCATACCACCAGCCAGCAAAACCTCCAGCATATTGTCCATACTGGAAGAATCGGAGCCAGTGCGGTTCACTAGCGGGCTGATTGCACTAATATCGGGCAGCAGACTGGTTTCAAACTTACTCTCTCGAGCATCGGCCCAGTTGCGATTGCCTTCAATGGTATTGATTTCGCCATTGTGCGCTAACAGACGGAAGGGCTGAGCCAGTGGCCAGCGCGGTAAAGTGTTAGTGGAGAAGCGCTGGTGGAATACGCAGATTGCCGTTTCTAAACGCGCGTCACCCAGATCAAGATAAAACTTGGGCAAATCAACGGGCATAACCAGCCCTTTATAGGCAATCACCGAGGCCGAAAAACTACAGATATAGAAGTCTTTATCCTTCGCCAGCGCCAGTTCGATTTTACGGCGCGCAATATATAGCTTGGTTGCCAGTGCCTGCTCGTTCTCTTCATCACTATTGATAAAGAGCTGCTCAATAGCAGGTAGACTTGCCAGTGCTATCTCACCACAGTATTGGCTATCGGTTGGCACTTCGCGCCAGCCTGCAGCTTGCAGGCCTTCGCGTTGAAGTATGGTCTCAACGGTTTGGCGGGCAGTATCGGCTAGCTCTTGATTGCGGCTTAAAAAGATCTGCCCAACCCCATACAGGTCGGACAATTCAACACCACAGGTTTCGCGGGCAACCGTCCGCAGAAAGTCATCGGGCTTTTTGATCAATAACCCACAGCCATCGCCGGTTTTACCATCGGCGGCAATACCACCACGGTGTGTCATGCATGTCAGCGACTCAATGGCTGTCTGTAGCAATTCGTGGCTGGATTTGCCTGACATATCGGCAATAAGTCCGAACCCACAATTGTCACGGACGTCCTCAGGTCTATACAGGCCTGTACTCATATAACGATTCCCGCTAAAAAATCTTTTGTAAAATCAAAAAGATACAACGATCACTACGCATTTTTTCAGCTTGCGCAGGAAAAAAGGGAGGACATTCTACACGTAAGTCCTGAACGGAACAAATAGGTGCCAATTAAGCGACCTTGCTGACTATCAGGAGCTCACTGCCGATTACCTCGGATATCACTCTGTACACTCGCCACGGTTCTTGCCCAGGGGCGTTGTTTCTGTAAGCTGTCCGGCAGCTGTTTTATCCCCGCCAGAGCCTGATCCTTATCATCATAGGGACCAGTCACCGCGACAAACCAGGGCTTGCCCTTTAAGCGCGTCTCAAAATAGGTAACAGGGAATTGGCCTGCATATTTCTGCACAAAGTTTTTGGCACGCTGTTCTTCCAACGCACCCATTAATTGCAGTACGTAACCATCCTCCGGGAAGGCCAACAACTTCTCCTCCCTTCCTGGAATGCTTGCTGGTGGCGTTTCCAATGCCCTCGAAGCCGGACTTTGCAGAGCTTTTACGGCTTCCGCCTCGTTTTCAGTGCCACTTACTTTTGTACTGCTTTCTTTAATTTTATCCGCTTTCGAATCAGCCTCAACTTCAACCTCAACTCCAGCCTCAACTTCAGCCTCAACTTCAGCCTCAACTTCAGCAAGCCTGGGACCATCTTTAACAGCTTTACTAGACGGTACTGCCACCGACGAGGCAGGAAGAGACTCCGCTCCCTCCTGAACCAATGTCTCCCGCTCTGGCTGCTGACCGGTTGCGGAAGCCTGAGCCGAGGTAGTGCTTGAGCTGCTAACCTCGGCCTCAGAAGTGCCGGTGAGGCGAGGCTGGTCGATATCTGCCGGTAACTGGCGCTCAATTTTCCCCACCCGGTCATCACGCAATCCCTCTGTCGACTCAGACTGCCTGTCGGTTAAAGCAGGTAGGGCTATCGGTTGACTGCTGCGTTCTGGCTCAGCCGGTTTCGACTGGACCAGTTTGTTCATTGCTACGGATTCTTCATCTTCAGTTGTGGGCTTATTTTGCCCCTGATAGATCCAAGCCCCGGCAACCGCCACCACCAAAACCGTTATCGCCGCAATATGGGCAACCGGGATTGCCAATCGGGGAGTACCGCGCACCTCGTCACCCTGAGATACTAGCAACTTGGGTGCCAACTGATTGATATCAGCGATATTGCCACCGGATTGCTCGTGCAACACCGCCAACTGATCCCCCGTTAGTGGTAGCTCTCCGGCATAACCTACGGACTGCAACAGGCCAAGCAGATATTCTCCGGTCTCTTGCTTGCTGAGCGGCTCCAACTCAAAACGTTTAAAACTGTCACGATTAAAACCCGATAACATGGCCAGTTGCTCAACCTGATATTCTCCTGCCATCACTAGACGAATCAGGTTGTCTCCAGCGTTAATCACTTCGCGCAACAGCGCATAACTTTCCAGAGACAGGAAATGCGCTTGGTCCACAGCCAGTAAAATCGGTTCCGGCTCACCGTCAACTAAAGCGATAGCCTGTATTCCCCTGACCAACTCTGAAACCGAAGCCTCATCACTCAAGCCCAGTTGCAGCTGGCTGGAAAGAGATTCGATAATCTCCCGCTCCTGTTTGATGACTTCTGCGTCAAGAAAGCAACAGTCCATCGCCTCTTTGAGCTCAAAAAAGGCTTTATCAAGCAGGCAGGAACTACCACTGCCGGTCGCCCCCAGCAATAAAACCGTCTGTTTACTGAAGCGACTGAAATGAATGAGCTGATCGACCAGAACCTGACGATTGGCACCGACATAGAAATAATCTGGCTCGAAATCCGCCGTGAAGGGGTCTTCGCCTAAATCCAGGCGCTGCACATAATGATCGGCGTCATAACTGATCATGGTTTCCGTCATTGCGCTCTCCAAAACCCCTGAAAAATCCCTCGAGTTAACAGGGACAAGACTCGATCAAACGTGCTGATATGACTCCGGCCTCTCAACTGTGAGCTTACTCAATAAATGGCTCACACAATAAATGTGTGCTCCAGTGTCGCTCGCACCATCGATTCCGGGACATCACTGGTAACAATAGCTTTACCTATCTCCTCCAGCAAGACCAGGCGCAGACGACCATCCAGCACTTTTTTATCCACCGCCATGAGTGACAAAAACTGTTCGCTACTCATAGTCGGCGGCGCGATAGGGAGTTGCGCTTTTTTCAGTAAACCGCCGACTGCCCGTGCTTCCTGTTCAGTAATCCAGCCCAACCGCGCCGACAAATCAGCTGCCATTACCATGCCCGCGGCAACGGCCTCGCCATGCAGCCAGTTGCCATAGCCCTGAGCTGTTTCAATGGCGTGACCAAATGTATGACCAAGGTTCAAAATAGCCCGAATGCCGGACTCCTTTTCATCACTGGCGACCACTTTGGCCTTATTGGCACAGGAGCGGTAAATGGCCTCCGTTAGCAGACTTCGGTCCCGCTCCATCAAGCCATCAATAGATTGATTCAGCCAACGATAAAAGTCCTCATCACAGATTAAACCGTACTTAACCACTTCCGCCACCCCCGCTGAAAACTCTCGGGATGGTAGCGTTAATAGCGTATCGGTATCGGCAATTACACATTGGGGCTGGTGAAAGGCGCCAATCATATTTTTGCCCAGCGGGTGGTTAACACCGGTCTTACCGCCCACCGAGGAATCCACCTGCGATAGCAAAGTGGTAGGAATCTGGATAAAGTTAACCCCGCGCTGATAACTGGCCGCCGCGAAACCGGTCATATCGCCAACCACACCCCCCCCCAGCGCGATCAAAGTCGTCGTGCGATTATGACGATCCTCCAATAAACGATCGTAGATACGGCTCAGGACCTCCAGCGTTTTAAACTGCTCACCATCTGGCAGGATAACTTCAGAATAGTGCAGGCCCTGCAAACTTTCGCGCACCTGCGGCAGATAAAGCGGGGCCACGGTTTCATTGCTTACCACTAAAACCTGCTGCCCACTGATATGTCGCCGCAACAATTCAGCCTGTGCTAATAATTTCTCGCCAATAAATATCGGGTAACTGCGATCACCCAGGTCAACATTAAGAACTTGCATGCAAAAAGGGAAAACTCTGTAGGCTGAAGTTTCTGGCGCCATGAAAGACACCACCGGAAAAGACTTTATATCACAGACATGAAGCGATGAATAAACTGAAAATGGGGAAAGGCTACTCGGTCAGTAGACGGGTAAGTTCCTGGGCCACTGATTTGGGGCTCCGGCCATCGGTGTCAATCACGTAATCAGCTATTTCCTGATAGAAAGGATGGCGTTCGGCCATAAGACTGGTCAGCACGCGACGGGGGTTTTCATTATTCAGCAGTGGGCGCTTTTTATCCCTGGCTGTCCGGCGAACTTGTTCGTCAATCGACGTCATCAAATACACCACTCGGCCGCGACTGCTCAACATTTTGCGATTTTCCGGTTTGATAACAATGCCACCACCGGTAGCCAGCAAGGTTTTATCCAGCTGGCTTAATTCGTCGAGCATGGCCGACTCCCGATTGCGAAAACCCTCTTCACCCTCACAATCGAAAATCCATGGAATATCCACCCCGCTGCGATCTTCGATCTCTTTATCGGTATCTTTAAATTCCAGACGCAAATCGGCCGCCAGCAGGCGACCAATGGTTGATTTACCGGCCCCCATGGGGCCGACAAGAAAGACGTTGCTTGAAGACTTCATACAGCTACAAATTAAAACTTATCGATCAGTATTAATCGATCCGTGTTAGTCAATCAGGGTATCAGCAAGAATACGCGGGGTAATAAAGATCAGCGTTTCAGTTTTTTCCTGCGTCACCGAGGTATTAGTGAAGAGTCGCCCTAGGTAGGGAATATCACCCAATACTGGCACCTTGGATTCAGACTCAACATCCACGGTACGGAACACACCACCTAGAACAACGGTTTCGCCGTTACCAACCAGTACCTGTGTTGTCAGCTCGGTGGTATCGATGGTGGGCACCGTACCGCCATTCCCTGAGGGCACCAGGTCACCGATAGAATCCTGATTAATCGCCAGCGTCATAATGATGCGGTCATCCGGGGTAATACTGGGTGTAACCTGCAATTTCAGTACAGCTTCTTTAAAGGAAATGGTGGTTTCACCATTAGCTGAAGATTCCTGATAAGGCACCTCGGAACCGGACTTGATTATCGCTTCCTGCTTGTCTCCGGTAATAACTTTCGGCTGTGAAACAATTTCACCTCGACCCTGTGACTCCAGCGCATTCAGCTCCATCTGCAACTGCACATCATCGTTCACGAAACCTACAGCCATACTGCCCGTGGGGTTGGCAACGCCGAGATCCACATTTAAGGCATCGGGAATCAGGATCGGCTCAGAAATATCATTACCCTGCTGAATATCCAGCCGCGCCTGAGCCACCGAATTAATACTGTCGATCACTGAGTTAGTGTTACCTCCGAAAAACAGCAGGTCATCGCCACTATTAACCGCATTGATCCCAGCAACACCCCACTGCACACCCAACTCTTCATCAAAGCTGGAGTTAGCAATCACAATACGCGCTTCAACAAGCACCTGACGAACCGGCACATCCAGCAGCCGTACTACTCGACGGAAGTCTTCCAGTTTTTGCGCAGTTTCCGTTACCAGTAGTGAGTTAGTACGCTCATCAACAATCACGCTACCACGCGCCGAGAGCATGCTAGCTGTGGAGACTTCTCCTCCTGCGCCACCACTACCGCCACCATTGCCAAATAACTTATACATATCGCGGGCATTGGCATAACGGATGCGAATATACTCGGTCTGCAGAGGCGCCAACTCTTCAATCTGTTTATTATTTTCAATTTCCTGACGTTCCCGCTCGGCAATTTCTTCAGCCGGCGCGACCATCAAGACATTACCGTTTTGACGCTTATCCAGCCCCTTGGTTTTCAACACCAGATCCAAAGCCTGATCCCAGGGTACATTTTGTAATCGCAGGGTAATGCGGCCATCCACTGTGTCACTGGCTACCAGATTGAGACTGGTAAAATCAGCAATCAGCTGTAGTACTGCACGGACTTCAATATCCTGAAAATTCAGTGAGAGTTTTTCACCGACATAAGCAAACTCTTTCTTCTTAAGTTCCAGCTCCTCGGGAGTCAGTGGCTTAACGCTGACAACATATTCATTATCCGTCTGGTAAGCCAGATAATCGTAATCACCCGTGGCCTTGAGAGAAAACAGCGCACCATCTTCGCTGGGCAATGCTTCAACCGATTGCACAGGCGTGGCAAAGTCGCTGACATCATAGCGACGCTGCAAACGTTCGGGCAGAGAGATCTGATCAAAATCAACCTTGATAAAACCCCCTTCAACAAAAACATTGATGCCAACCTTGGGATTTGCGAGATTAATAACCAGGCGGCCCTCACCTTCATCGCCGCGCTTAAAATCAACGGCGACAATTTCGTTACCTGCAGAGCTTGAAGACAGCGACTTTTCCTGAGTCACCGCCGACAACGCCGGGTTTTCCTTAGTTGGTTTTAAGTAATCGCGGACACCGGAATCCCCGACTTCAACATAGAGGCTATTGCCCTCGATACGCGTTTGATAGGGTGCCAATTGCACCAGGTTCAAAATCATTCGGGTACGGCCACCCGCTTCCAGGATGACAGCACTATTGGCGTTACCGTAAGACAAGGGAAATTTCTTCTGCTGCAATTGACTGGAAACGCCATCAAGGTCCAGTGCGATCCGAGCTGGCTTTTCAATGTTGTAACCCTTAGGTTCAGGCGGTATATCATCAAAGTCCAAACGCACTTCGAAACGCCCGCCGGGCTGAGAGCTAAATTCGACATCGGTCAAATTGACTGCCGCCGATGCCACATTCACCATTAATGCGCACAGTACCATAGACAGAACCTTCAACACTGGAAGCGGCATAAACCGAATATGCCCTCCTCTTGCCGAGTTCATTTGTCTGTTTGCAATTTCCATGGAACTCTCCACTCTCACTGATCTTCTAAAGTCTTTAATTTAATTGTGCGGGGACGCTCAACCCAACCATCAACACCATTCGGCACGATTTCTATAATCGATAGATAGGTTTCGGTGGCATCAATAATGCGCCCATGATTTCGCCCCAGATAATTACCTTTCTTAGTCCGGTGGACACCACCGTCCTCATCTTGTAACAGTGCCCATAGTGTTCCCCCCTGTTCCAAAGTTCCGACCATGGTCAACGAATCAAGATTAAACTGTTCTAAATATTCTTTTGTTCGATTGGGATCTGGCTTGACGTTACTGGCCATTTGCAGGCGAGTGATCTCAGTCACTTCAATAGGCCGATCAAAGGGTGCTCTTAGGCCGGAAGCACTGTAGGTAAATGCCTTATAAGCCTTGAACACGGGAATCGGTTTAATGATGCCAGCCGGCCGCGATTTTTTCTCGGCCATAAAATCGTCGAGGTCCTGAAAATCACCTCCTCCGCAGGCCGTTAATAAACAACCAGAGGCGATGATCAAACCCAGAGAGAAACGTCTAGTCACTAGCTCCCCTCCAAATCTTTATAACGATAAGTTTTAGCCGTGATTTTCATTTTCAGCGCTGAAGCTTCAGTTTTATTAATTTGAAAGTCATGTAAGGTCACAATTCTGGGTAGCCCGGCGATGCCGCTGACAAAACTCCCCATGTCGTGGTAGCTGCCTGCCACTTCGATATCAATAGGCAGCTCGATATAAAATTCTTCGGAGCGCTCATTGCCCAGCGTTATGCTGCTGATATCCAGCCCGCTGGCAAGCCCCCGATTAGTAATATCTTCCAGTAAGCCAGGTACTTCAGTATCGCTGGGTAACTGACTGACCAAGGCGCCAAAGGACTCTTCCATTTCTACCATCTGTTTGCGGTAAGCGTCGAGGTTAGCCGCCTGAAAGGCCTTATTTTCAAATTGCCGCTTTAACTCCTGCTCCTGCTGTTGCTCGTAGGACAAGTCATCCTGCAGGGTGGAGACATCATAGATATAGCCCAGGACCAATACGGCCACGAACACGGCAGTCCAAATAATGATCTTGATTGGCATGGGCCAGGAACCAATGTTCTCGACATCGAGATCATTGATATCGAACTCCTGAAGTTCCTGTAACGCAGCTTTTAAATCCACCGGCTACTCCTCCACATCTGCTGCTGGGGTACTGATGTTAAATGACAGGCTAAAGGCACTGGCCTGCTCCCCAAAATTAGGCTCCGCCTTGACTGCGGTGAGGTTGGGATTGGCAAACCAATCCGATTTATCCACCTTGCGCATTAAACTGGAGATTCGGTTATTAGATTCTGCAATACCCTTGAGCTGGATAAGATTTTGCTTGCGGGTTAACTCATTGTAGAACACCCCATCGGGCAGAGTTCGGACCATTTCATCAAAGATACGCACGATGATCGGTCGATTCCCCTGCAACTCCTGGATCACCTTCATCCGCTCCAACAATTCCCGTTTTTTATTCTCCAGCTCTTTGATTTCTTTAACCTGTTGGTCGAGCTCGGCTATCTGGCTCTGCATATAGCGATTGCGATCTTGCTGCCCTTCGATGGCACCATTAAAGGCCATGTGCACTAGCACCACCAACACGGCAGCCAGGCCAGCTACCAATCCCAGAACCACCAGAAACGCCTGCTTTAGTTCCTGGCGTCGTTCTTCACGCCAGGGCAGTAAGTTGATATTAGCCATTAATCGAAACTCCTTAGCGCCAGACCGCAGGCAATCATCAAGGCAGGAGCATCATTGCTAAGGGCCATGGCATCCACTCTGGAAGCCACCGTCATATTGGCAAAGGGATTAGCGAGAGTGGTAGCGGTACCTAATTTATCCTGAACCAGCTCCGCCAGTCCCGGCATGGAGGCAACCCCACCGGCCAGCACGATATGATCGACATCGTTGTATTGGCTTGAAGAGAAGAAAAACTGCAATGAGCGGGTAACCTGCTGAACAACTGCATCCTTGAAGGGCTCCAGCACTTCAGGCTCGTAATCATCGGGTAGTCCGCCCTGCTTTTTGGCCAGCCCAGCTTCATCCTGGGACAATCCATAACGGCGTTGAATTTCCTCTGTCAGCTGACGACCGCCAAATAACTGCTCCCGAGTATAGACCGTTTGCCCGCCCACCAGCACACTGAGCGTGGTCATGGTCGAACCAATATCCACAATGGCTATGGCGCTGTCCTCATCGCAATCCAGCTGCGGCTTTAACAGTTCAAAGCTGCGCTCTATGGCATAGGCTTCGACATCGACAATTTTGGCGGTAATATCGGCCATTTCCAGCGCATCAACTCTCAATTCAACATTTTCACGTCGGCAGGCGGCCAGTAACACTTCAACCTGCTCGGGGCCGTTATCGGATTCACCCTGCACCTCGAAATCGATGGCCACCTCATCCAGCGGGTAGGGAATATACTGATCGGCCTCCAGTGTGATCTGGGTTTCCATATTGTCATCGTTCAGCCCAGCCGGCATATCAATCAGCTTGGTAATGACCGCAGAGCCCGCCACCGCAACAGCGGCGGTCTTCAGCTTGGTACTGGATTTGGCGTAGGCTTTAGCTACCGAATCAGCTACACCTTCCAGTTCAGCAATATTCTTTTCGACCACCGCATTGGGAGGAAGCGATGCCACAGAATAGCTTTCCACTTTGAACTGATCACCACTTTTGCTGATCTCAAGTAACTTAACCGAGGAGGAACTGATGTCCACTCCCAGCACAGGCACTGATCGTTTTTTTCCGAATAGACTGCCTAACACAGTAATTTTCCTATTTGCATCCGTAACTTAGAGCCATTTTTTATAACTTACATTAAATATCACGTATCGGGATTACGCAAATTAATCAGAAGAAAAAAGTGCTTATAATTTCTCACTTTGGCAAACTCACTTAAAGTAAAGTATCGACTCGCCAAGAAAACAACCGGAAAACCATGTCCCGCATCACACAATTTGCCAAAATCAGCCTCTGGCTGTCGCTTTCAGGTATCACCGCCGTTTTACTCATATCGGCCAGTGCCTATCTATACCTTAGCCCGAATTTGCCATCTGTCGATGTACTGAAGGACGTTCAGCTACAAACACCTTTGCGAATCTTTACTGCAGATCAGCAACTGATTGGCGAATTTGGAGAAAAACGACGAAGCCCAATTAGCTTTGACCAAATACCCGACGCCTTTATAAAAGCCATTACGGCAACCGAGGACACTCGCTTCTTTGAACATCATGGCGTAGATATCAAAGGCTTGCTGCGAGCGGTGTCACAATTGGTGATAACCGGCGAGAAACAGGGCGGTGGCAGCACCATCACCATGCAGGTGGCGAGAAACTATTTTCTGAGCTTCGAAAGGACCTTTTCCCGAAAATTTAACGAAATTCTGCTCTCGCTACAGATTGAGCGCGAATTATCCAAGCAAGAAATTATGGAGCTGTACGTCAATAAAATCTTTCTAGGCAACCGTGCCTACGGCATTGAGGCCGCAGCACAGGTGTACTACGGCAAATCCATTGGCGAACTCAACTTAGCCCAACTGGCCATGATCGCAGGCCTACCCAAAGCCCCCTCCAGCTATAACCCCATCGCCAATCCGGCCAGAGCACTGTTGCGGCGCAACTGGATTCTGGGCCGTATGCACGAGCTGGAATACATCGATCAAGCCAGCTATCAGCAAGCCATAAACAGCCCAGTGACTGCCAGCTATCACGGCTCCCGGCTGGCTCTAAACGCCCCTCATATCGCCGAAATGGTACGCCGGGACATGCTGGACCGCTATGGCAACAGTACCTACACCGCGGGCTTTAAAGTCTATACCACCATCGACAGTCGCTTGCAGGAAGCTGCTCAGGAAGCCGTTCGTAGCGGCTTGCTCGCCTATGACCAGCGTCATGGCTATCGGGGCCCTGAGCGCAGTCTGACGCTGAAAAGCACGGGGCTGGAGAGTGAAGCAGAACTGCGTGAACTCTGGATGGAAACCCTGACCAAGACCAGCAGCCCGGATAATTTTGAACCGGCTATTGTCACCACCCTGCACGAGCAAGCCTTCAACGCCCTGCTGGCGGATGGTAGAGAAGTACTGGTGGACTGGCCCAATGGCCTGAAGGATCTGCGTCGCTATATTACTGTGGACGCCTTGAGCACCAAGCCTCAAACAGCCAAGGACCTGGTTCAGGTTGGTGACCTGATCAGACTGCAACAACAAGCCAATAGCAGCTGGCATCTGACTCAACTACCAGCAGCAGAGGCGGCGCTGGTGTCTGTAGACGCCGACAATGGCGCCATCCTGTCGCTGGTTGGCGGTTTCAATTACAGTAAAAGCAAATTCAACCGCATCACCCAGGCAACCCGGCAGCCGGGCTCCAACTTTAAACCTTTTGTCTATACCGCAGCCCTGGCTAATGGCTATACCGCCGCCAGCATCATTAACGATGCCCCTATCGTGTTTGACGATGTCAGCCTGGAAAGTACCTGGCGCCCCACTAACGACAGCGGCAAGTTTTATGGGCCGACTCGCTTGCGACAAGCCCTCTATAAATCCAGAAATCTGGTCTCCATTCGCCTGCTGCGCAGCATGGGTATTCCCCAAGCTATCAACTATGTTGGCCGCTTCGGCTTTGACTCCAGTCAACTACCACGGGATCTTTCACTGGCGCTGGGCAGCCATTCAGTGACACCACTCACCATTGTCGGCGCCTACTCGGTTTTAGCCAACGGCGGCTATAAAGTAGAACCTTACCTGATTCAGCAAATTACCAGCCTGGACGACGAAATTCTCTACACCGCCACCCCCAACACCGTCTGCAGGGTCTGCGATCAACCAGCAAAAACAGAAGATAATAAGCCTCAAGCCGTCGAAGAACTGGCCACCCTAGAAGACATTCTTAACCAAACCGACCTTGAAGCCAAACCGCCTTTACCTCAGGCCGAGCGGGTTATTGAACCTCGTGTCGCCTATATTATTGACAGCATCCTGCGCGATGTCATCACCAAGGGTACCGGGCGTCGCGCCAGAGTCCTGAACCGGGATGATCTGGCTGGAAAAACTGGCACCACCAACGGTCCGACCGACGCCTGGTTTTCAGGCTACGGCGGCAGAATTGCAACTACCGCCTGGCTGGGTTTTGATAAAAATGGGGTGCTCGGCCGTCGCGAATACGGTGGCTCCGCCGCCCTGCCCATCTGGATAGACTATATGCGCGTCGCACTGGAAGGCCGCCCTGTTACCCGCCTCAAACAGCCCCCCGGCATCGTCACAGTCAAAATTGACCCGGGCACCGGTTTGCTGGCCAAACCCGGTCAGAGCAACGCGATTTTTGAAATCTTTCAGGAGGAACTGGCTCCTCAGGAAATGGTAGAAAATGAATCCACCATTGATCAACTGGAGGAAGAGGAGGTCACCACGGAGGATATTTTCTAATTCGTCCCTATCACAACAAAGCTCACCACAGCCCACGAATAAAGGAAGGCCAAGGTGCTTGCGAGGAGCGGACTGAAAAGGCCGCACAAGGCACTATTTTTGAGTTATCGAAACTATCTATAGATCACTATCAAAAGAGCCACTAAATAGCCTCCAGCGCCTCTACCAGCTTTTTTACCCCGATAATTTCCATCCCCTTTACACCGTGTTTAGGCACATTGGACTGCGGTACGATAGCGCGCTTGAAGCCGTGTTTAGCTGCCTCCTGTATCCGCTCCTGGCCGCTGGGCACCGGCCTGATTTCGCCCGCCAGCCCCACCTCCCCAAATACCACCAGATCCTGCGGCAGGGCCCGATCCCGAAAACTGGAGACAATCGCCAGCAGCAGGGCCAAATCCGCGCTGGTTTCCAACACTTTGACTCCACCGACCACATTGACAAAGACATCCTGATCCCCCACCTGCAAACCACCGTGGCGATGCAGCACCGCCAGTAACATGGCCAGACGATTTTGTTCCAGGCCCACCGCCACGCGCCGAGGATTACCCAGTTGCGAATCATCGACCAGCGCCTGAATCTCCACCAGCAAGGGCCGGGTTCCCTCCCATACCACCATCACCACGCTACCTGAGGAAGGCTCATCGGTGCGGGACAGAAAAATGGCCGAAGGGTTTTTGACTTCCTTCAAACCATGCTCGGTCATGGCAAAAACGCCCAGCTCATTGACGGCACCAAAGCGATTCTTCTGGCCGCGCAGGGTTCGAAAGCGGCTGTCTTCACTGCCCTCCAGCAAAATCGAACAGTCAATCATATGCTCCAGCACCTTGGGCCCGGCCAGACTGCCATCCTTGGTAACATGCCCAACCAAAAACAACACCGTGCCAGTCTGCTTGGCATAGCGAGTCAGGTACGCAGCGCATTCACGCACCTGCGACACGCTTCCTGGCGCGGAGGTAATATCCGAGCTGTGCACCACCTGAATCGAGTCCACCACCAGCACCTTGGGCTTTAATGATTCGGCCTGCGCACAGATGGTTTCAACATTGGTTTCCGACAGCATCTGCAACCTATCCGTAGGCAGCCCCAAGCGCCGGGCGCGCATTGCCACCTGTTGCAGCGATTCCTCACCCGTAACATATAAAGCATCCAGGGTTTTTGCCAGATGACACATGGTCTGCAACAGCAGGGTACTTTTTCCCGCACCAGGGTGACCGCCGATCAATATAGCCGAGCCATGTACCAAACCACCACCCAACACCCGATCAAACTCGCTGGCACCACTGCTAAAACGAGGCAGTTTATCGAGGTTGATCTGATCGAGTGTTTGTAGCTTTTGCCCCTTTGCCGCCCCGGCATAACCCTGAAAGCGAGCCTCCTTAGCGGCGGTCGGTGAAGCGGCCAGCTTGATTTCAGTCAGGGTATTCCAGGCACCACAGTCCTTACACTGCCCCTGCCAGTTGGCATAGTCGGAGCCACAGTCATTACACACATAGGCAGTTTTTGCTTTCGCCATGTCGATCGCTCACCAAGAAAAAATGAAAATACTGTATAAAATAACAGTAAATTATATTAAAGGCAAAACGCTGGTTTCGCCTATCTGAGTTCCGTACAATAAACCCAGCTTCCGAGCTTCATTCACCACCAGCAAGACACCCAGAACTCCCAATTTATGGCCAAAGAGCGCTCACCATTTCTCACCAATGTTCTCGAACAGGGGGACTCTATCGCGGATAGCTGGCAACCGTCAGCCCAGCTCTGCCGATGGCTGGAGGAACAAGGCCTGAACCGCTATTTGATCAAGGGCGAACTGCGCACGCAGTTTATTCTTGCCCACCAGCAACAGGACACTCGACGCGGTAACTGGGATGCGCTGTTTAAAGCCTTTGCTCTGCAAAAGCTACCAGCAAAAACACAGCCCCCCGCTCAACGCACGGCGCCCGCGACGGCAAGCACAACCAGTCGCTCGCCCGGTGCGACGGCGAGCAATAATCGCCACGAAGCCATGAGCGATGACTGGCGCCCCAGCCCCACTATGGTCGAGCTGATTCTGGCAACCATCTGCCCCAATATGGATTACCTTAAAGCTCAACTGATCAGCTTTACCAGTCACTTTCATGGGCAATACAATCCCAACTGGGATCAACAATTTAAAAAATGGATTAACAACGGCTGGAATGTCTACGGTCACAAAAACAACTTTGGGAAATCCAATCAGCGAAACGATGGAAAAGACCAACGCAGCTTCGTGGAAAAACATACCGATAAAAGCTGGCGCGATGGTTTGTAGGATTTTAGGTTAGAGCCTGTTGACACTGGAGCTTATAAGGCAGCACGACGATGCAACTTCAACATAAAAATGCGGTGATGGACGCCATCGACCAGACCTTTGCCGAGTTTGAGCTGGTCTACCACAACCAATACCACAAAGCCTTTCCCAGCGAAGAGAAACTGATCTACGCCAAGCGCATCTGGTACAACAACCTAAACCACCTCAATGCGGAGCAGATTTTATCCGCCGCGCATCAGGCGATCCGACACTCCGAATTCCTGCCCACTATCAAGGGGCTGTTGAAATATGTGGATGGCACCTACGCACTGCCCGACGCCCATGACGCCTACGTCGAGGCCTGTCAGAAGTCCTCGCCCAAAGTCGAGCAGCGCTGGTCACACCCCGCCGTCTATCTGGCTGGCTGCGCCTCGGATTGGTTTTTTCTGGCCAGCAATGCCGAGGCCAAGGCCTTCCCGGTATTTAAACGCCACTATGAACGACTCTGCGAACGCGTTGCCAGCGGCGAACAACTGAGTATACCCAGCCACAAGGCCCTGCCCGAGGAAATCAGCACCCCGCTTAGCAACACTGAGCGCAAGCAACGCCTGCAGCAGCTGCGTAGAGAACTCAATATATAAGCTCTAAATGTACTAGCTCTTTGCAACCGACCTTATTCATCACCCTATCAGCGGATGGCTTTTACAGGGAGAACCGCTACAATAAGCGCCTTTCTGATCATTAACCGTAAGCACATTTCCATGACTGAGCCCTCCTCCCAATCTGCAACAACCCAGGCCGAGACCGACGCCAAGCGTACCCATTTTGGCTATAAAACCGTTGATCGCGAGCAGAAAGCGGGGCTGGTGGCCGGGGTGTTTCACTCTGTCGCCGCCAAATACGATTTAATGAACGACCTGATGTCCGCTGGTGTTCATCGCGTCTGGAAGCGCTTTACCATTGAGTTATCAGGCGTTCGCAAAGGCCATCAAGTACTGGATATCGCCGGCGGCACCGGCGATCTTGCGGCCAAATTTGCTCGCATCGTCGGGCCGGAAGGGCGCGTCGTGCTAGCTGACATCAACGAATCCATGCTCCGCGTCGGCCGGGACAAACTCACCGACCAGGGCATTGTCGGCAATATTGAATACACTCAGGCCAATGCTGAGGCGCTGCCTTTCCCCGACAACAGTTTCGACTGCATCACCATTGCCTTTGGCCTGCGCAATGTCACTGATAAAGACGCTGCGCTGCGCTCCATGCTACGCGTGTTAAAACCCGGTGGCCGCCTGTTGGTACTGGAGTTTTCCAAGCCCACCAGCGCAACCCTCAGCAAAATTTATGACAGCTACTCCTTCAATATCCTGCCAAAAATCGGCAAACTGGTAACCAATGACGAGGACAGCTACCGCTATCTGGCAGAGAGTATTCGTATGCACCCGAATCAGGAAACGCTGAAAGACATGATGCAAGACGCCGGTTTTGCCCGCTGTGAGTACTACAATATGACCGGCGGGATTGTCGCCGTACACAAGGGCCTGAAGCCCTGATGATAATCAGTCATACTTTGCACACGGCGGCATTGGGAGGCCTTGAACAGGCCATCAATAAGGCGCTGACGCTCGACCCGGCAACTCAACAACGCCTGCAACAGCTCGACGGCCATGTGTTTTTATTGGATTGTACCGCACCGGAGCTTCAGTTCTACCTGATTCCCGGCCTGGATGGCCTGCGCCTGTGCGGCTTTTTTGAGGGTACTGCCGACACCACCCTGGCCGGCAGCGCCAAAGAGTTTGCCAAACTCGCCTCCTCCGAAGACCCTGCCAGTGCACTGATCAACGGCAAGGTCGAGCTGCATGGCAACAGTCAGGCACTGATTGAATTGCAGAAGATACTGAAACAACTGGATCTCGACTGGGAGGCACCGCTGACCCGACTGTTTGGCGATGTAGTGGGCCATCAACTGGGACAGGGGCTACGTAAAGGCTTCAGCTTTGGCAAACAGGCATTGAGCAATCTCAAGCGCCAGTTTGATGACTACATTGTCGAGGAAAGCGAACTTGTGCCACCGCGCTGGCAGGTCGATAAATTCTTTAACGAAGTCGATCAACTGGCCACCCGCAGCGAACGCCTCGAAGCTAAATTGCAGCGGCTCCGTCAGCGGCTGCAAACGTCCCAAACCAAACCCACTCCAGCCAACTGATTGCGAACAGCCCCGTGTCCCGCTTACAGCGCCTCAGCAAAATTCTTCGTGTCGCCATTCGTTACCGGCTGGATGACTTAGTCGATACCGAACAACTACCGGGCGGCCTGGCGCTGCTGGCGAAACTGGCGCCCTGGCGTTTAAAACCGGTGCCAGCGCTATCCAGAGGCGAGCGGCTACGACTTAGCCTGGAAGAGCTTGGCCCCATTTTCGTTAAATTCGGCCAGGTCTTATCCACCCGCAGGGACCTGTTACCTGAAGATATTATTGAGGAGCTGGCCAAATTACAGGACCGGGTTCCCCCGTTCCCCTCCGTGCAGGCCATCGCCATTATCGAAACGGCACTGGGCAAACCGGTGAACGAGCTGTTTGCCAGCTTTAACCCCGAGCCGATGGCATCCGCCTCGGTGGCGCAGGTACATGCTGCCACCCTGCACTCGGGTGAAGAGGTAGTGGTAAAGGTCATTCGGCCAGGTATCGAAAAAGTCATTCGACAGGACATCAGCCTGCTCTTTACGCTGGCGAAGCTGGTGCAGAAATACCTTGCCGATGGCAAACGCCTGCGCCCGGTGGAAGTGGTGGATGACTACCAACACACCATCCTCGACGAGCTGGATTTAAAACGCGAAGGCGCTAATACCTCGCAACTGCGGCGCAATTTTGAAGGTTCGGACTTGCTCTATGTGCCGGAGGTGCATTGGGATTATACCCATCGCCAGGTACTGACCATGGAACGCATCCACGGCATTCCAGTGACCCATATGGCAGAATTGAAGGCGCACAAAGTCAACCTGCCGATGCTGGCCGAGCGCGGCGTGGAAATTTTCTTTACCCAGGTATTTCGCGATAGCTTTTTCCATGCCGATATGCACCCGGGCAATATTTTCGTCTCCCGAGAACACCCGGAAGCGCCACAGTACATCGGCATTGACTGCGCCATCATTGGCACTCTGAGCGACTCTGACCAATATTATCTGGCGCGTAACCTGCTGGCTATTTTTCAGCGTGACTATCGGCTGGTGTCGGAACTGCATGTGGAATGTGGCTGGGTACCTGCCAATACCAAGGTCCATGAATTCGAGTCAGCTATTCGCAGTGTCTGCGAACCGATCTTTGAAAAACCTCTGGGCGAAATTTCTTTTGGCCAGCTGCTGCTGTATTTATTCCAGACCGCGCGCCGCTTTGACATGGAAGTGCAGCCCTCTCTGGTGTTATTGCAAAAAACCCTGTTGAATATCGAAGGGCTGGGGCGCGAACTTTACCCGGAACTGAACCTGTGGAACACCGCCCAACCCTATCTGGAGCAGTGGATCAAAGATCGCTATGCCCCCACAGGACTTTACCGACGACTAAAAAAACATGCACCGGGCTGGCTGGAGCAACTACCCCACTTGCCCGATCTGATACTGGACGGCCTGCAACACTCCCGACAGATGCAAACCAGCCTCGCTCAGCAGCAAGCGCAACTGGACCAGATAACACGACGCAACACGGATATGTCACGCATGGGCCTGAAAACAGGCAAAGGCATCCTGATTCTTGCGCTACTGATATTGGCCGCTGCCAGCCCGTCATTCCCCGCAGACTGGCAGCAGTTGCCTGAAATTGGCTGGGCCTTTATTGCTGTGGCTGCACTGGTCTGGCTGAAGCGCTGAACCCTCTGACAGCTTGCCTGGTACCTTCACAGTCACCTTCTATGTCATAATGCTCTACTGATTAAATGAAGCAATTAACTGAATCAAAAACCACGTCACTTGAGTAGTCATGCAAACGAGTAACGCCCCTTTGAAAGAATCGTTTCTGGACCAGATTCGCTGGACCAGCGATGGTCTCGTTCCTGCCATCGCCCAGGATTACGAAACCGATGAAGTCCTGATGGTCGCCTGGATGAACCGTGAATCTCTGGCACTGACGGTTACCGAGCAGCGTGCCGTTTACTGGTCACGCTCACGGCAGAAATTGTGGCGCAAGGGAGAAGAGTCCGGCAATGTACAGGCAATAAAGGAAATCCGCCTCGACTGTGACGAAGATGTCATCATGCTGAAGGTTGAGCAGGTTGGAGGCATTGCCTGCCATACCGGGCGCCGCAGCTGTTTTTTCCGCAAACTGGAACAGGGCGAGTGGCAAACTATAGAGCAGGTGATTATTGATCCGAATGAACTCTATGAAGACAGCTAAGTGCACATAGATAGATAAACTCCCGGAACCCCTGACTTTATGAGCGATGTACTGACACAACTGGCCGCTATTCTGCAACAGCGCAAAGCTGATGCTGACCCCGAATCATCCTATGTTGCCAGCCTGCACCACAGCGGCCTTAATAAAATACTGGAGAAAGTAGGCGAAGAGTCTACCGAAACCATTATTGCCGCCAAGGATGCCCAGCGTGATGGCGACAATAGCAAAGTTATCTATGAAACAGCTGATCTCTGGTTTCACACTCTGGTGATGCTGTCAGAATTAGGCGAGAGCAGCGATGCTGTACTCGAAGAATTAGCACGGCGCTTTGATATTTCCGGCCTGGAAGAAAAAGCGTCCCGCAAACAATCATAATTTCAATTTATACACTGGAGAATAGCTATGGGTTTGGGCGGAATCAGTATTTGGCAACTTCTTATTATTCTGGCGATTGTGGTCATGCTGTTTGGCACTAAGCGACTACGCAATATCGGCGGCGATCTGGGCGCTGCGATAAAAGGCTTCCGTAAAAGCGTCAGTGACGATGATGCGAAAAATGAAGAAAACACTGAAGAACAAGCAGAAGAAAAAGCTGCAACAGAAGACACCACTGACAAAAGCGATAAATAGAGTCGAGTCACTCCATGTTTGATATCGGCTTTCTTGAACTGCTCGTCATTGGTGTTATCGCCCTGCTTGTTATGGGCCCCGAACGCCTGCCAGAAGCAATACGCACCGGAGCGCTATGGATGGGTCGCCTGCGCCGCAGTTTCCAACAGATCAAATCTGAGATAGAACGGGAGGTCGGCGCCGACGAGATTCGTCAGCAAATTCACAACGAATCTATTATGAAAGACCTGAAGAAAACGCAGCAGGATCTGGAAAACCAGATGCAGGATTTAACCAGAGAACTGCAACCGGAATTGGACAAAATTCAAGATTCCACATCACCCAACAGCAGCTCAGCCGAACCCCATACCCCAGCCAAACAGATTGTCCCCGATAGCAATAAGGCTGATAATTCACAATGAACCACGACCCAAAGACGCAACAGGATGAAGCTCAACCCCTGATTGCACATCTCACGGAGTTGCGTGATCGTTTGCTGCGATGTGTCCTGGCAATTCTGATTATCTTTCTCGGCCTGTTTTACTTCGCCAACGACATCTACGAGTTTGTATCGCAACCGCTGCGTACATTATTGCCCGAAGGCAGCGGCATGATTGCCACTGAAGTCGCCTCTCCTTTTTTAACACCGTTTAAATTAACCCTGGTCGCATCGATTGTTTTTGCCATGCCTTTTTTGCTGTACCAAATCTGGGGGTTCATTGCCCCCGGCATGTATCAATCGGAAAAGCGTATTGCGATTCCCTTATTACTCTCAAGCATTCTTTTATTCTATGCCGGGCTGGCCTTTGCCTACTATGTTGTTTTTCCACTGGTGTTTGGTTTTTTCTCATCGGTGGGGCCGGAAGGTATTAGCTACACCCCCGATATCGCCAAGTTTCTCGACATCACTCTGAAATTATTTTTTGCCTTTGGTATTGCCTTTGAAATACCCATTGCCACCGTCCTGATGATTTGGGCAGGCATTACTACTCCACAGGCCCTTACAGCCAAACGCCCCTATATTATTGTCGCCTGTTTTGTCTTTGGCATGCTACTAACACCGCCCGATATTATTTCTCAGGCGCTGCTGGCATTCCCCATGTGGCTGTTATTTGAATTGGGTATTTTCTTTGGGCGCTTTATTAGCGCTCGAGAAAAACCTGAAGACTGACAACCTCTAACGGCCACCCTAAAAGGTCTCTGTCAGTTGGTCTCGATCAACCTTGGGATCTATAACGCGAACGTGCCAAGCCAGGCTTCGGCAGTTACTGCTAAGACACGCCGTAAACCCATCCATGGGGGCTCGACGCCAGCATCCTTGCTGGCGACGGTCTCAGCAATAAATACCGAAACCTCACAAACAGTTTGAGCGGGAACAGTAATTACAAATTTTCTTCTGCAAAAGCCGCCAACCGCGAACGTTCAATACCATTGATATACATAATACCGGCGTGATCAAAATGCTTACTTTTCTCCACCAGATACGTCAGCCCCGAGGTTAGCGGTGTAATATATTTGTTATCAATCTGGGCCAGATTTCCTAACACCACAATTTTAGAATTTACCCCTACTCGCGTCACAATCGACTTGAGCTGAAACTGTGTTAAGCCCTGACACTCGTCGATCACGATGTAGGCGTTATTAAAAGAACGCCCGCGCATAAAATTCAGCGACTTGAACTGAATGTTAGCCCGCTCTTTGATGTACTCAATGCTTCCATAGGGGGATTCATCGCTACCGTGCAAAACTTCCAGATTGTCATCAAAGGCCGCCAGCCAGGGTGCCATTTTTTCTTCCTCGGTACCTGGAAGAAACCCAATATCCTCGGCTATGGGCGGCGTGGATCGCGCCACAATTAATTTGTCATAGCGCTTTTCTTCCATGATGGCATGTAAGCCATAGGCCAATGCAATCAGGGTTTTACCGGAACCAGCAGGACCGGTTAACACGGTCATATCAATATCATCACACTGCACTAAAAAGAAGGCCATTGCCTGCTCGAGATTTCTCGGCGCCAGCCCCCACAGGGTTTGTGACATCAGTCGGTCACGACTCAACTGCTGAAGGTGCACGCTGGTTTCGCTCACTTCCCGAACCAAGCCGACAAAGTCACCATCGTCACAGACAAACATTTGCGGGTAGGCATTAGGCAACACACTGCGATCAATCACATGCATGGTGACATCGGCTTTCTGGACAGAATTTACCGATTCCACCTGATCCCAGAAGTCACCCTCAACGGTATCGTAACCCTTGGACATCAGATCAATATCATCAATAACCCGATCCTTGCGATAGTCCTCGACATGCACCAGGCCCGAGCCCTTGGCCTTTAAGCGCATATTGATGTCTTTAGTGACCAGACAGACATAGGTGCCGGGGTTTTTAGTCTGCAAATGCAGGGCGACATTAATAATCCGGTTGTCATTAGCCTGCTGTGGAGAACCATCCAGATAGGGCGCTTCGTTATCGTGGCTTATGAGCTGATCCGGAAAAATCGCCAGCGTTCCCACCGGGCCATTGCCATCGGGACTGGTATCCGGAATTTTTACTCCCTCCTGAATTTCCCGCGGTGACGCATTGGTCAACACATTGTCGATAGTGTTAATCGCAATTCTGGCCTCCCGGCTGACATCCTTATCCTTTCTGTCCTTGATTGTGTCCAGTTCTTCCAGCACTGTCATCGGTATGACTACCTGATGTTCATTGAACGCATAAAGCGCGATGGGGTCGTGCAGTAATACATTGGTATCCAGGACATAAATTTTTTCCATCAATCATTACTCCAAGGGGATTTAAGAAAAAGCCAGATTAAAATGTGTATGGTAAAAACCTGAGAAACAAAGATGCGGGGATTGGAAAAAGAAACATCGCATAGGCAGCATTTAATGACGCAGCGCGCAAGCGAACAAAGTTTGATCAACGAGGAAATTGGAGACAGATGAACTCCACTTGGCGGAGCCAAGCGAAAACATGGTGTTGCGACCACTGGGTGCTTATTAATACCGAGGCTTACCAATCCAGACAGCCTGCTTAATCCAAACAACCTACTTAAACCAGAGCGGCTAATAGCCCACTGATTGACTGTCCGGCGATTTGTCTTGCGTCGGCATAAACACATCGCAAGCACCACGCTGCTATGCTGTTGCGATCGGGGCAAAAGCGAAGAATCCGTAGCTGGTGCATGTAGCTTTGATATTAAAACAGTGACCCGGCTTGTCAACCAAATATTGTCCACTGCTTAGAATAGTTAAACATTAGCCTCGCACGCCTGAACCATCGAGGTATATAAAATCCAATAAACTGTCGACCTGATCAATTAATTCCAGATTAATAGCTTCAATCTTGCACTGACTTTTCCCGCATTTTGGGTTAGGCTACGCCGCTTAACCCTCTCCACAACACCGTGGTTTCACCAGCTCTATATATCAGGCACCACCCTCCGGCAGTCAAAAGCATGTTAGATAAAAGCTCCCTTTCGCAACTCAAACAACTCAAAAAAGAAATCAAAGACAGCAAGGAATACGCTGTGGGTATCGTCAAGGGTACGCAGCGAAAGTTCGGCTTTGTGGTCGTTGATGATGGACGCGAGATCTATCTGGCACCCGACCAGATGGAAAAGGTACTGCCCGGGGATAAGGTGAAACTGCTGATCATTACCGAACCGAACAAGCAAAACAATCAAAATAAGCAAAACAAAGAGGCCAAGCCTAAAGTCAGTGGGCAGCTGGAAAAGCTACTGGATTCGCCACTGAAAGAATTTACCGGCCGCTATATTGTGCGGGGACAGGGTCACTTTGTGGAACCCGACCTACCCAACCTGAGCCGCTGGATATTTATTCCTCCACAGGCGCGTAATAACGCGTCACCGGGGGATTTTATACGCTGCAAGATCAGCCGCCACCCTTACCCCAGCGCCAAGCCACAGGCCAGAATCCTTCAAGTAATTGGCTCGCCTGACACCGTTGGCATCGAAGCCGATTATATCGTCAACAAGTTCCAGCTGGCTCCCAACTGGCCCAAAGACTGGCAGCAGTCTCTGACGGAAATCGATGAGTCGCAACGTGAAGATCTTACTGGTACCAGCTTTATCACGATTGATGCACCGTCAACCCAGGATATGGATGACGCGATTTATGCCTCAGTCACGGAAACAGGCTGGGAGCTGCAGGTCGCGATTGCCGACCCTAGCGCCCTTATCGCCGCGGGTTCCGAACTGGACAAGATAGCGGCGCAACGCGCCAACTCCGCTTACCTACCAGGCCAGGCCGTGCCCATGTTGCCACCTGAGTTAGCCAATGACCGCTGCTCGCTGGCACCCGGTGAGAAGCGTCCGTCGCTGGTTTGCCAGATGCAGATCGATAAATCCGGCAACATTAGTCACTATCAGATGAAGGAAGCCATCATTTGCTCACGGGCCAAATTGAGCTATAGCGATGTGGCGCAACTGCTGGAGGGTACCGCGAGTGATGATAATCCCTGTCAAGCCTATGCCGATGTGCTTGGCGTACTAAAGGATCTGAGCACAGCGCTACTCGACTATCGCCGCGAGCACTGTCTGGTGATACCCAACCGTCAGGATTACCGGATGCTCCTCAATGAGCGTCGCAGACTGGAACGCATTGAGCCACAGACGAAAACCAGCGCCCATCAGCTTATCGAAGAATGCATGGTAGCCGCCAATCGCTGCTCAGCGAATATGTTAGGTGAGCAAGGCCTGTTTATTGTGCATCCGGGGTTTCGTAGTGAGCGTATGGCCGATGTACGCAAGCTGGCAGAAGAACAACTGGGGCTCACCGATGTGGACTTCTCCACTCCGGAGGGGTATCGCCAGCTGATGAAGGCTATTGATGATGAAGCGCTTGATTTTCCTCTACGCCCGGTACTGAGCCGCCTGTTGGAGCGCAGCCGATTCAGCACAACAGCGCAGCCGCATTACGGCATGGGGCTGGCAGCCTACACCACCTTTACCTCTCCGATCAGAAAATTCAGTGACCTGCTGATTCACCGCATTATTAAAGCAAAGCTACATCAAGAACAAAAGCCACAACAAGAACAGAATGCACAACAACCGAGTATCCCCGCTATCGAGCAGGATGCTGTGCAGGCACTGCAACAAGCGCAGGACAACGCACGCCAAGCCAAATCGCAGTTGGAACAGTGGCTGAAGTGTCAGTATATGGAAGAGCGAGTCGGCCAGACCTTTGAAGGTACTGTTTCGCAAATCAACAGCAATGGCTTTACCGTGCGCATCAACGATCTACTGGTTGAAGGTTTTGTTGAAACACGGCAGCTGCCAGAGAAATACAGCTTTGACCCCATGCGACTGAAACTGACCAGTAAATCCCGAACGATTCAACTGGAACAGGCAATCAGCATCGTAGTGCAGGAAGTTGACTGCAACCGCCGTAGTATTCGTTATACCCTGCCCGCCGCACCGAAGGAAGAGAACAAAGAAACCAGCGAGGTCGCTGAGGAACAGACCCCAGGCTAAGCCTTTGATCTGCCTAGACTTGCTGCTGAAAGGCCCTGATTTTTTCTTTCCGTGTCAGTCGCTTTATGTGCAACTGTAAATCCATTTTGCACAAAGCACAGGCTGTCGTGAATGCCTGTTCATGCCCACAACGGGGGCAGGTGATGCTCGATTTTTCTGTCTCGGAATTTAGCGCCTTTACCGATTCTGGCGGCTTGTTTTGAGCAACCGCGTCCTGGGATTGCATGTTAGGGGGGAGATTATCCGGTGTCTGTATATTATGGCGCTGTACGTTTTTTTTACCCGGTGATTGTTGACCCTGCCCCTGTTGACTCCGTGCTTGTTCACCAACGGCTACTGCTTTTTTTGCCGCGGCCATCGCTCCGGCTTTCATTAAGGCGGTCACCAATTTACTGGCCTGCGACTTATCGACTCCACGCCGAATAGCAACCGGCTTGCCGCACATAATTTTCTCGACACGCTCAGGGGCAAGCTTAAAAAGCTTCGCCAGCGATGCTTTCACCTGATCCAGATTAGCTCCCTCAGCCAATTCCCCCGTCACAAAGACAGTATAGGTAGCAGACGAGTATTCAGGCTGTTCAGAAGCGGTCATAGTGAGGAATCCAAAATGAAAGAAGAATAATTGCACAATGTTATTATTAGGGGAAATGATACTGGGACTACAGCAAATGGCAAATACTAATCGGCTCAAAACAGCTTCGGTTCACAAACTGCCAGCCAGAGAGAAGGCGATCTTTTAGTAAGAGGAACAAGCAGCAACTAATTAAAACGGCTGTTAACGATACAAATAGGGATTAGCGGGATTTAACGTTGCAGCCAGCAAGCCACGCTGCTCAATGCTCTGTTTGATTCGCGCCACAACAGTTATCATTTCATCAACTCCCATCGCTCGCAGATGCTCGCTTAACTCACGCCGGGTCGCTGCACTTAAGCCGGGCTCCTGCTGAGCTAACAGCTCAACTACCAACAGCTCGGTGTCATCCAGTTCCGCATCCGGATCAAAGATCAGCCGCGTAAATACACCGACGATGGCCATCTCATCCATCAATTCGGTTGACGTGTCGTTACCCTTGTGCTGCTTCATGACCTATTTCATAGCGTAAATGATTGTCTGGATTAATGAGTAAAAAACCCAAGCGTTTGACTCAAGTATGGACCAAAATCTGGAAAGGCACAAAAAAGGTACAAAAATCATCCAATAGTTCTTCACATTGCATCACTCTTGCCCTACTTTTGACGATAAAACACATGCACTGGATATGACCATGCCTGATACACGCTATTTTCTGCTGGGTGATTTACTGGCCAACGCCACCACTGGCCTTATCGTCGCACTCTGCACCTTTCACATTTTTACTCCATCCTGGAGTATGTTCCCTGCCATGCTACTGGGTATGGTATTAGGTATGGTTATCGCCATGGTGTTAGCAGTCGCCATTTTTATGCGTTTTTTTGGTGCTATGGAAATTATGTTACCCACCATGCTGGGTGGAATGGGGGTCGGTATGATCGTAGCTATGCGTGCTTCGATGGGGCATCTTGCCTTACTGGATGCCTGTGTCTATGGCATTCTGTTTGCTCTGCTGGTGCTGAGTCTGTGCTGGGCATTGAATACCCACCTGCGCCAGGAAAAGCCCCCCCAAAGCAATCCTTCGATGGAGGGATAAGCATGACGGAAACTACAAACAGCGTTGAGCAACGCGCTGAAGAAACCCGTAGAAAATGGGACCGGGCTGCGCCGACCTTTGATGTAATGGCCGGCGAGGGTGCTGAACGGCGCTGGAAACCGGCCAAGCAAAAACTATTTCATCAGATGGGCGATGGCAAAATATTGTTTCTGGCATTGGGAACCGGGCTTGATATTCCCTGCTTTCCTTTACACAAAAACATCACAGCCATTGATATCAGTCCGGAAATGCTGAAATTTGCCCAACCTCGGGCCGAACGCTATGAGGGTTCACTTGAAATCAAAGTGATGGATGTGCATGAGTTGGCCTTCCCCGATCATCACTTTGACCAGATTTTTACCTCCTGCACCTTTTGCTCCGTTCCCGATCCGATAGCCGGCCTCAAATCCCTGAAGCGGGTACTGTGCCCCGGCGGTGAATTATTGATGTTTGAACATACCGGCAGCCGTTTCTTTCCATTTAATGTAATGCTGAACCTGATGACACCACTGACCAGCAAACTGGGGCCAGCCATGAATCGCCCCACCGTTAATAATGTGCGCGCCGCTGGCTTTGAAATTGTGGAGGTCGAAAATATTTATCTGGATGTGGTAAAAACCATTCGGGCGATTAACCCTGCTTAATATCTGTGGCAGTTGCCATTTCGCCAGTTACTCCTCATTAAAGCCCTCATTTAGTCCCTCACTTAACCATAGAACCAGTAAGCGGCAGCAATCGCGGCAATAATACCTGCAAGGTCAGCCGTTATACCGCAGGCCAGCGCATGGCGACCATGACGAATACCCACACTGCCAAAATAAACGGCTAACACATAAAGTGTGGTTTCGGTCGAGCCCTGAATGGTAGCCGCCAACCGTCCTTGAAAAGAATCCACCCCAAAAGTGTTCATGGTTTCTACCATCATCGCTCGAGCACCGGAACCGCTTAAAGGCTTCATCAGCGCAGTGGGTAATGCATCCACAAAGCGGGTATCCATGCCCAATAAAGTCACCAGGCTACGTACAGCCTCAAGCACAATCTCCAATGCACCGCTGGCACGGAATACGCCAATCGCCACCAGCATGGCTAACAAAAAGGGAATAATGTCTATCGCTACCTGAAAGCCCTGCTTGGCGCCCTCAATAAAATGTTCGTAGACGTTAAGCTTTTTCCAGTGCGCAGCCAGTAGAAAAATCATAATGACCGAGAAAATTAATAGATTGCTGATCAGGCTGGATTGTTGCTGTAACTGTTCAACACCGAGCGACATACAATAGGCCATCAGCGATAGCACTGCTGCGACGATCATCGCCAGATAAGCCATCACCACGGTATCGCGTAAATTGATTTTCTGTACCCAGGCAGTCACCAACAGACCTACCAGGGTGGAGCAACTGGTGGCAAACAGAATGGGCATAAACACCGAGGCAGGATCTTCCGCACCGAGTTGCGCGCGATACAACAAAACCGTTATTGGAAATAAGGTCACTGACGAGGTATTTAAAACCAGAAACAAAATCTGGGCATTGCTGGCGGTATCAGGCGTTGGGTTCAGGCTCTGCAGATCTTTCATCGCCTTTAACCCTAAAGGCGTTGCTGCATTATCCAGCCCCATCACATTGGCGGACAAATTCAAGGTCATGGAGCTGATGGCCGGGTGACCCTTCGGCACCTCTGGCATCAAGCGAGTAAATAAGGGCGATAAAAGATTGGCCAGCTTCGCCATCAGGCCACTGGCTTCGCCCAGCGCGGCAATACCCAGCCACAGACTTAACACACCAATTAAGCCGATGGCCAACTCTACTGACAGTGAGGCCATTTCAAAACTGGCTGACATAATGCGCTGAAATACCTCGCTATCGCCCAGCCACAGCCATTGGAACAGCGCCGATAAAAAAGCGATAACGAAAAAGCTTAGCCAGATTCTATGTAGCATTATAAGCGGGCAGCATTAGCTAACAACAGCAACGACCAGATCAGCCTTGCATCGAGAGGGCATTAGATCCACCCTGCTCAAAACTGCGCACTGCCCGGTGTCCGCGGAAAGGGAATCACATCGCGAATATTTTCCATACCGGTGACATAACTGATTAAGCGTTCAAAGCCCAAACCAAACCCGGCATGGGGCACAGTACCGTAGCGGCGCAAATCTCGATACCACCACAACTCATCGCCAATGTCTTGTTCAGCCATTCTGGCATCGAGCACATCCAACCGTTCCTCACGCTGGCTACCCCCAATAATTTCTCCTATGCCCGGTGCTAACACATCCATTGCGGCGACGGTTTTTTCGTCGTTATTCATACGCATATAAAAGGCCTTTATGTCCTTGGGATAATTCATCACAATCACCGGCGCGCCCACATGTTCTTCACATAAATAACGTTCGTGCTCCGATTGTAAGTCCACCCCCCAGCTCACAGGAAACTCGAATTTTTTCTTGCAACTTTGCAGAATAGTCACCGCCTCGGTGTAATCCATCCGGACGAATTTTTTATTGGCGACATTGTGTAAACGCTCAAGACAAGTCTTATCCACAAACTGATTAAAGAAGGCCAGATCATCTTCGCAGCGATTTAACACAGTATTGAATAAGTAACGCAAAAAATCTTCCGCCAGTGTTGCATCATCGTTCAGGTCAGCAAAGGCAATCTCCGGCTCGACCATCCAGAACTCGGCCAGATGTCTGCTGGTGTTGGAATTCTCTGCGCGAAAGGTCGGCCCAAAGGTATACACCTTCGACATGGCCAGACAATAGGCCTCGGCGTTGAGCTGCCCTGATACCGTGAGAAAGGATTCCCTGGCAAAAAAATCCTCGCTGTAATCCACCAGCCCCTGCTCATTTCTTGGCAGGTTTGCAGCATCCAGTGTACTGACACGAAACAATTCACCCGCCCCTTCGCAATCACTGGCGGTAATAATTGGGGTGTTGATCCACTGAAAATCCCGCTCAAAGAAATAATTGTGAATCGCATTGGCCAGTACCGTTCGCACCCGGGTAATAGCACCAAAGGTATTGGTCCGTGGCCGCAGGTGGGCCATGGTGCGAAGGTATTCAAAGCTGTGACGCTTTTTTGCAATGGGGTAGGTTTCAGGATCATCAACGATACCGATGATAACGACCCTCTCGGCCTGAATTTCAAAGGCCTGTCCCTTGCCCTGCGACTCAACCAGTTTACCGCTGACACACACGGAGCAACCGGCACCGGCGTGCAGGACCTCTGACTGATAATTATCCAACCCGGCTGGCACCACCGCCTGAATCGCATCAAAGCAGCTGCCATCATGGATCGCAAGAAATGAAATACCGGCCTTTGAATCCCGCCGGCTGCGCAGCCAGCCACGCACCGTCACTTGACTGTTTTCAGCAATATCGCCGGACAATAACTGTTTAACACTGGTAGTCATGTTGCAAAGGCTCCTCTCTCTATGAGGCGATTATTCTATTGCGATTCGTTTTTCGCTTAAACACATATTACACACTTTGCCGGGAGGAAACAGCGCTGGCAATTCAGAGGAACTATGCTTGAATTAAGGGACAGCCCAGATCCAGGCCAGCGTCTGAAATAACTATAATTACATGAAAGAAGTCTTACGTTTTATGAGAACCATCCTGATCGTCGAAGACAGCTCCACCGTCACCAAGATTCTCAAGCATATACTCAAGCAGCACGCGGATATTAAAGCCATCTTTGCCGCCAGTTTTACCGAGGGAAAAGCGCTGTACGAACAGCATCAGCAGGAAATTTTCGCAGGTATCATCGACCTGAGTTTACCCGATGCCCCCGACGGCGAAATGATTGATTATCTATTGAGCAACAATCTGCCCGTTATCGTTCTCACGGCCAATTATCAGGAGGATAAGCGCGAGCGGTTACTCGGCAAGGGCATTGTGGATTATATTATCAAGGAGGGGCGCTACTCCTATAACTATGCCCTGAACCTGGTACAGCGATTAGTTAAAAACCAGCACATCAAGATTCTGGTAGCCGAAGATTCGAAACCCGCCCGCCACTTTATAAAAGCCCTGCTGGAAAAGCACCTCTATCAGGTACTGGAAGCAGAGCACGGTATCGAAGCGCTGCAGATGCTTACTCAACACCCCGATATAAAGTTGCTGATTACCGATTACCATATGCCGGAAATGGATGGCTTTGAGCTGGTGAGAACCATCCGCCAGAGTGTCGACAAATCGGGGCTGGTCATTATCGGTCTGTCGGGAGAGGGCAAAGGCAGCCTGTCAGCCAAGTTTATCAAAAACGGCGCCAATGATTTTTTGCAAAAACCCTTTTGCCACGAAGAATTGTATTGCCGGGTGATGCATAACATCGAAGAGCTGGAACTGATTGATGAAATTCGCGACGCCGCCAACCGCGATTACCTGACCAAACTGCATAATCGCCGTTACTTCTTTGAGCGCGGCACTGTCCTGCATAGCCATTCCGTTAGGAAAAACTCACCGCTGGCCGTGGCCGTGCTCGATATCGATCACTTCAAACAGATCAATGATAATTACGGCCATATGGCCGGCGACCGCGTGCTAACCATACTAGCGGACGAACTGGAGCAGACCTTCTCGCGCTTTGTGGTCGCCCGTATGGCTGAGGAATTTGCCATCATTATGCCCGGCCTGAACAACGAGCAGGCCTACTCGCTACTGGATAAATTTCGCAGTATCACCGCATCGATGCCGGTTGATATTGATGCCGACGATGGCGAATATCTGGATATTACACTCAGTGTGGGCGTTACCAATATCAGACGGCAAAGTCTAGATGACCAATTGAAGTATGCCTATGAGTTGCTCTATCGTGCTAAAGAGGCTGGACGCAATATGGTCGTCTGTGATGAGGAGTAAGTGCTATTCAGGCGCCTCCTAAAATTTATAACCAAGACGAACACCGTATTCGCGTGGCGCACCATAGAACTCATTATTGTTGAACTGACCAGACACATATTCCTCATCAGCCAGGTTGGTGCCATAGAGCTCTGCTTTCCACTCATCATTGGTGATAACAAGAGAAGCCGATAGCAAACCATAGCTATCTATCAAGTCAGAGCTTGTATCGTAGGAAAAACGGGTGAACTGATCATCGACGTAGGCGTAATTGATACGTGGCGTCACGGTATAGTCACCATGATAAAAGTCGTATTGCATGCCCACACTATAGGTCAGTTCCGGTGCGTATAAGGCGTCACCGCCACCCAAAATCTGCTGGAACGGGGTATAGTCGAAACACACTCCCGGTGCAGGTATTTGACCGGAAGCACACTGGCCACCAAGCTGACCTGGGGGTAAACCACGAGTGTTAATTGCCGTATAGGTACTGGTGTCAGAATCCGTATAGCCCAGGTTGGCATTGATCGAGAAATCACCCAGGAAAGCCTGGACTTCAAGTTCCAGCCCCTGAATGGTCATATCATCCAGGTTTTGCACGCCGATAAATCCGGTGCTCGGCTCCAGAATCGATGACTGAAAGTTTTCATATTCGTTGTAAAAAACCGTTAGCTGACTGCGTATCCGGTTTTCCCAAAGACTCGCCTTCCAACCCGCTTCGTAGCTCATCACTTCCTCTTTATCAAAGGTAGAGGTTAACGAGTTAAAGCCACCGGGTTTATAGCCCTTTGATACTAATGCATATAGCGTATGCTCCTCGGCAATGGCCCAGTTAATGGCCACCTTGCCAATATTGGCATCATCGTCATAACTACCGGAGAGATCATCAATCTGCTGCCCCAGCAAGAAGGGTGGAAAGGCTACGCCTCCCTGTGCAGTAATACCACCTTTACCATCGGTATCGTACTCGGTATGCCGAAAGCCCAACTGCAATTCGAGCCCGGCAACGAGTTCATAATCAAGCTGTGCAAACACACCGGTAGTGCGACGTTCGTTTTTGGGCGCAATACCCAGGTCAGTGATGGTTAAGCCACCGGCGGAGCGAACCTCATTCAGCGCCACATCAATATCGTTCTTTTGGTAGTAGCCACCCACCACCCAGTCGAGTCGACCATCCGTGGGAGAAATAATGTTGATTTCCTGGGACAGCTGTTTTTCATTGGCATAGTAATCTTCAAAAACGGAGACGGGCCCAGCCGTGGCATCTGCATCATTCAGGTTATCAATACTCTTATCCTGATAACCCGTCAGCGATCGTATTTCAATGCCGCTATTCAATTCATAACGCAGTTCCAGGCTGGTAATATCGGCCTGCTCATGATTCGCTGTCGGGGAGTTATAGGCCACATCCCTAAACCCTCCCGGCTGAAAAGCTGCAAAAAAAGTACCGGCGGCGGGATGATACGCGTAGCCACCTGTTTTTCGATCATTGGTTTGAGTTTTCAACAACACCTCAAATGGGCCCTGCCCCGGATTCCAATAGACACCCAAACGCGCAGCATACTCATCCAGCTTGCCGGCATCACTGTTCAGGCCACTGACATCATCATAGTAACTGTCGCGATCAGTCGTAAACGCAGCCAACCGGATAGCCAAATCATCTGTGAGCGGAATATTGATCGCACCCTCCGCCCCCTGGCGATTAAAATTCCCTGCGGATATCTCTCCGTAGCCACTGAATTCATCCAGTAGTGGATCCTGCGAATTAATAAAAATCGCACCGCCCGTGGAGTTGGCACCCACAAAAGTTCCCTGTGGGCCGCGAAACACTTCCACTCCCTGCAGATCAAAAAAACTGTTGGCTTGAACAATCGGCGGCTGGAATAGCCCATCAACATAAGTCGCAACGCCTGC
>CBFIDJ010000022.1:0-67838 GCA_965661375.1 Oceanicoccus sp.
ACTTTATGCGCAAGGCTGCTGAATTTGGTCGCGGTAGCTTTACCCATATTGGTGATCAGTCTGAGGTAAACAGCAAAATGCAGGCGCTGCTGACCAAACTGGAAAGCCCTGTTGCCACGGCGATTCAGATTGATTGGCCCAGCCAGCAGGGGTTGGAGGTTTATCCCGAGCGCATTCCCGATCTGTATCGCGGCGAACCTTTACTGGTGGCAGTTAAGCTCAGTGATATTCGCGGTGAAATTACGGTGAGGGGTCGTTTGGCTGGCCAGCCCTGGCAGCAGCAGATTCAGGTGGATCAGGTGCAGCAACATCGTGGTGTCGCGACGCTCTGGGCACGGCAGAAAATAGCCAGCTTGTTAGATCAAAAAACGGCGGGAGCAAAAGAAGCAACAGTTCGTCAGGCCGTGCTGGATGTTGCGCTTACCCACCAACTGCTTTCTCCCTACACCAGCTTTATCGCCATTGAAGACGTAGTAAGTCGTCCCGATGGTGAATCGATTAACAGCAAATCCGTGCTGAATGCGCGTCCCCATGGCCAGAGCCCACAGCGCTTTGCTTACCCAAAAACGGCGGCAGGCATATCGCTAAGTCTGGTCTGGGGTATAGCCTTTCTGGCGATGTTTTGCCTGTTTGCCTGCAGGATGCGAGCTAGTGAACTGTGCAGGGAGGAGATTGATGGTCATGCTGCCTAAGCTATTAGTTAAGTGTGTGACGGTATTGCTGTTAGTACTCAGCTTGCTTAGCTTTGGCAACAGTCTCTGGATCTATACCAAGGCGCAACTGGCACAGGTGCTGATTGCGGGGGCCTGGCAACAGACCCTGCAATCCGGCGTTGCGGTAACGCCCTGGCCCTGGGCTGATACCTGGCCAACGGGACGCTTGCAAATTCCCTCGCAGCAGATAGATCTTTATACCCTCTATGGTCTGAGTGGCAACGCGCTGGCCTTTGGTCCGGGGCAGCTTCAGTTTTCGGCAAGTTCCAGTTCTAAAAGTGCAGGCGCGGTGATTCTGGCAGGGCATAGGGATACCCACTTTCGGTTTATGAAAAATCTAAAACTCAATGACTCGTTGTTTTTAACTGATCAGACCGGGCACATCACTGAATTTGTGGTCATCGAACTAGGCGTTAAAGACAGCCGGACTGAAGCCATCGAGCCAGTTTTAGATAGCGAGCAACAGGAGCTGTGGCTGGTCACCTGCTACCCCTTCGATGCCATTAGCACTCGCGGACCCCTACGTTATATTGCGCGAGCACTAGCCACTTTACCAACTACCAAAAGCGTTAGGAGTTAGTTATGAATAATCTTGTGCTTGACGAAGTTATCACGCTCTATAAATCTCTTTCACCGATACAACTGGCGGGTGTGGTTTCGCTGAACTGGCGCGCCTTTCCTCGCTTTGATGGCGATCAACGTATCTTTGCGCCCAAGTTACATCGCGAATACGCCGAGATGCTGGCCCGGCAATTGGAAATGGCCAGTTTTCAGGCAGGGTTTGTGGTGAGCTTTCGAGTATATGCGTGTTTTCTGCAACAGTTTGAGAGAGGCTCGGTGGCCTATCACGAGCATGAAGAGTACCGGATTCCGGTAACAGCTATTGATGCGTTAAACCGCTCGCTGGTGGGTAAGATTGAACTGGTGTCAGGGTTCGCCGCACCGAGCGTAGTGCAGTTTGTCTACCCTGAGGGAGGGTTGACAGGAATCGTTGCGTAGTTGAAGTTTTATGTGAGCGTTCTTGCTCTTAGAATATGAATTCGGCAGTTATTTATCTCACCAAACCGGACGTCCTTTCGGCCAGCCAACAAACTCCCATGCCTCCGGGCTTTTCCAGGTGAATTCAACATAGTGGCCCAGGGTTTGTCGTCCATCAAGGTAGACGAAGACCAGGCTGGGAATAGCTTCTTTAATAGAGAGTGGGCCTTCAAAGGCCAGCGGCAATCCGAGTTTTTTGATCTCGTCGCGCATGGCGGCTTCGTCATCGCGGCGCAGTGATATATGGTGAAAACGTGGTACAACATCGCTTTTATTCTCGGGTAACATGGTGACGTAGTGATCGACATAGCCGCCAGTGGGTTCGATGATTTCTACGTTTAATCCACCTGCCCAAAAGGAAGCCACACGGGTGCTTAATGGTTTTTCTCCCCCAAGTGTATTGACTGTCATCTCGGGATCAAAGCGATCAAATGTTTCCACGCCGAAACGGTCAGCAATTATCTCCATGGCTTTGTCGAGGTTGTGTGTGACATAGGCGTTTTGCATATGGCCCTGTAAAAACATGTTGTTCTCCTGCTTATATACTCTTTAGAAGTACGGGTTAGTTATCGCGCCAGTCAATGGCAATCTGCCCAAAAGCCGCTTCGACTTTTTGTTGATTCCAGCCGTAATCCTCTAACTGATAACTATAGGCGCCGAATTTGTGACGAGGGTTATCGATATCCCACTGACACATGGCCGCTTCACCTTCATGAGTCCAGGGGAGTTTGTGTAGTTGGTACACTTCACGCGCGACACTAATAGCGTCATTCACACAGCGTTGATAAGGGGCTTTTATCAGACGCAGTTTATCGCTTTGACTATTGCCTAATTCGCGAATTTGTTGCTGATAGCGGTTAAGTTCGTAACTCCAGTATTGCACCAGTTCATCTGCCATTTGTCTGTGGTCGTAGTGGTCAAAACTATTTTGCAGGATCTCACCCATCATGCGCATGCTGGAACCCATCGTTGCACTGAGGTCGCGCTGGGAAATAACAAAGGTCGCGTTTGGGAAAACCTCTAACATCTCGGCGACTTCACCGGTGTGGCCGGGGTTTTTCAGCAGCCAGGGGCGATTGCGTTTGCCACCATCCTGCCATTGCAGATATTGCAGCATTTTTTTCAGCCAGTTGAGCGGCGATGTACGGTCCACAGTTCGTGCCCAGGCAAGATACTCAGGATCAGGTGCGGTAATGTATTGCATCACATAATCAAAATTGGCCAGCGGGACAAAACTGGATTCGTCGGCCTCCCAGGCATCGAACTCATGCATAATTTGATAGCTTTCACCGGTGTTGGTAACAGCTGCCATCATCTGTTGGGTCCATTCAATGCGTGGCGTTGGATCGCCCGGTTTTTCATTGGGAAAGGGCGCTGGATTAAACATGCTGTAGGCCGGTGTACTTTGTACATTGGGGTCGGCGGATAAAAAACGTTGCAACTTGGTGGTGCCGCTTCTGGGTAATCCGAGCACAACAATCGGGTCCGATACATCTTCGCCAAGTATTTCAGGGTGACGTTCCACATCAGTTTCGTAGCGCAGGCGGTTAACCAGAAAGCGCACATTGTTTGCGTGCATTCCCATCAACCCACGCGCAGACATATTCAGCCTAGTGGGAATCTCGAGTACTTTTTCCAGATTGGGAATAAACGAGGTATCGCGAAATTCCTTTGCGGGAGCTTCTTTTAACGCAATTTCAAGTAGCGGTTCAAGTTGCAGCGATTGTTTAAGTGATTGGATATCGTTCATTGTTATAGCCTTTCCTCTTTCGCAAGCTTAAAAATCTCCACAACGGCGTCGATAGACAGAGATAAGCCGGCGTTCAAGTAACGCCTGACGTTCCTGTTGAGTGGTTGTTGGTGTGTCAGCCGGTAAGTGCTGGCGCAAATCGGCAATAGGAACGGTTTTAATTTTTGGTTTGGCTGGCGTGTGTTCAGCACGGAAAAAACGATAGGCAAACAGGTGTAACACCCGTCCGGAAGCATCCATCCAGTTGGGTACGCCGGGATCCTGCCAGCTGCAAACAATTCGAATTTTTCCATCCTGATCGGTATGCACCTGCTGGCCATTGAGTGAGGACATACGCGCCCACCAGTCGCCGGGTTCGTATTGCATCTGGAACAATGCGGTGTTCCAGAAATAAGCGCCCGGGTCTTCGGTTTCGATAATTACGGCTTCATTTTCACGGCATCGGAAATGACCGGGAAAATAATTCGTACCTTCAAAGGCTCCGGGTATCACTAATTCTTCCACTTGCTCTGGATCGGCATCCAGATGGGCCTGAACTCCGGCGCGATAAAAGTCGGTGTGTACGCGCAATAAATCTATGAGTCGATTAAGGCGAGTTTCTGCTGTGTGCTGATCAAGTAAGCTGGCGGGAAAGGGTTGTTGGTCGACGGTTAATATCAGGTCGGCGGGTTTTTCGTTTTCCCAGTCGGCATAGTATTGACGACCGTGCAACTCACAGGGGCCATCGGGTAATTCCAGCCATAGAGCCTTACCCAGGTCGTCAGGGCGATGACGTGACAATATGATTTCGATATCTTGCTCGTCGCCGAGTAACTCTGGATGATCGACGTTATTCATCATCGAATGAGTTTTCCAGCCCACCAGATCACAGGCATGCCCCTGATAAACCGTGAGTTGAAAAACCCTGGCAGAGCCGCGGTTGCCTTTTAAGCGGTAGCTGTAGTCACCGTGCAGAATCGCAGAATGGTAAACGCAGTCGGGTGAAGGCAGTTGAAACTGAACTCGACTGGTACCGCTCATTTTGGTGAAGTTGGGGTTGGCATAATCTGCTTCCATATAGGCAGCATGGCCGAAACTGATATCGCGCATTAAATGACGCAGTGCTTCGTGCGTATCCAGTTCGCGGTCATCGCCGGGCCAGCCGGTAATATGCTTGTCCAGTTTATAGCGCATTGCCTCGACCAGTTTATCCAGTTGCTGATTGGCATAAGCCAGGGCATTGGCATCAGTGGAAAAGTCCGCTGCTTGCTCGCTTCTTTTCGAGCGAACTGCAAAGTTTTTCTGAGACATTGTGCCCGTAGTGTCAGGCATAGGGAGTACTCCTGAAATATTAAAAACAGTGGCTTATCGGCCATTGGCGGGTGGCAGTAAACCTGACCCGGTCATAGCACCACCGTCCACCGGTAAGGCAATACCCGTGATATAAGAGGCGGCCGGTGAAATTAAAAATTCCATCGCCTGTGCCATTTCCTGTGGTTCGGCACTGCGCTGTAAAGGAATACTGCTGGTCAGTTGCTGTAATATCTCCGGTGGTGTTTGTTCGTCTTCCAGAAAACGTGTCATGCTGGTCTGTCGAGTGAGCCCGGGGCAGATAGCGTTCACACGAATGCCTTCCCACCCCACATCGCGGGCGACGCTTTTTACCAAACCCACTACGGCATGTTTGCTGGCAACATAAGCGCAGTTGTTTACTTCGCCAGTGAGGCCGTGAGCCGAAGAGGTCACCAGTATGGCTCCGCCACCGCGCCGGCGCAGTGCAGGTAGGGTGCTACGAATACCCAATGCGGTGCCCAGTACGTTGATCTGAATAACCTTTTCAAAATCAGACCAGACGATATCTTCTATGGTGCCACCCATGGGAACGGCGGCGTTGAGAATGATGGCATCGAGGCCACCAAATAGAGCTTCGGCTTGATCGACCATGGACAGATTATCAGCTTCGCTGGTGATATCGGCTGTAAATGCGACAACGTTTTCCCGGGTGTCAGTCCAGCGTAGCTTTTCGTGATCGAGATCCACGGCTAAAACCTGCCAGCCACTGGCTGCTAACTGTTCGCAGGCGGCGCGGCCAATCCCGCCTGCAGCTCCCGTCACAATCACTGCTTTTGAAGTGCTCATAAGTCAGTCCTGTTAGTATTTTTTATGGCGAGGCTGATCAGCCTGCCGCAATCTGCCAGCCACCACTGGCGTCAATTACCTGTCCTGTTATCCAGCCGGCCTGTTCGCAGGCGAGAAAGAGTACGGTGTTGGCGATGTCCTCCGGCGTGCCAACCCGCCCCAGAGGAGTGCGGTTGATTAGAGCGTCCAGATGACCTGGGATACTGGATATTTCCTGCATGGCATATTCTCCTGCGGTGACGCCGGGAGCCACCGCATTGATGCGAATACCCATTGGTCCAAGCTCCGGAGCCAGAGCACGGGTGAGTTGGTTAAGTCCGGCCTTCGAGGCGCCATAGACCGAGAGATTTTCTGAGGGCGTGCCGATAAAGCGCGCGGCCGTTGAAGATATATTGACGATGTTGCCTCGACTGGCTTTGAGATAGGGCAGGGCCTGTTTAATCAACAGGGTGATCGACGTCATATTGGTTGAAAACAGATCAGTGATTTCCTCTTCTGTTGTTTCCGTAAAGGGCTTCCACAATTGGTAGGCGGCATTGTTGATCAGAATGTCCAGTTGCCCGTGGCGTTCGATAGTGGCCTTGAGTGCGGCACTGCGATCCTGACCTTTGGTCAGATCCATTTGTACTGTGCTGATCTGCTTCGGGTATTGGGCGGCGACTTCTTCCAGGGGCTCTTTTCGACGGGCGGCAATCACAATCTTTGCTCCCTGCGCAGCTAACATTTCTGCTATGCCTCTGCCAATTCCGGTACCGGCACCGGTAATCAAAGCGACCTTGTTCTGTAATGATGTGCCTGTTGATTTTGTTATAGAGTCAGCCATAAGTGAAGGCCTCTTGAGCAATGTGCTGGTGAGCTATCTAAATAGTTAATATTGTGCAAGTGAGTAAGCCACTAGTGAGCAATCTAGCGGGTTTTCAGTAGTGCTTATCCATGTATTTTTATTGTTGAATGATATTAAGCTACATGACTTAAAAATAAAATGCTACAATTTTTCATGAAAATTCGAGAGCGATTCTGACAGGAGCAAGAATTCGGCATGAAAGGTAGCCGCACAGACAAGAAAAAACCGCGAGAGTCATTGATGGATGTTGCCGAGTCCCTGATTGGAAAACACGGTTATGCGGGAATATCATTGCGGGAGATTGCAGCAGCAGCGGGGTCATCCAATCACTCGGCGGTGCATTATTACTTCAAAAATAAAGATGGCTTAATCAAGGAAATTATTAATAATCGAGCGCAAGCCATTGATGAACGGCGCAATATTCTTCTGGGAAGCCTGGTAAAAAAGGGCTTTGAAAAAGATACCCGGGCAATTCTTGAAGCCATTCTACTACCGATTGCTGCCCAGAAAACTGCCAGGGGGAAATGCTCCTATGCCGCATTCCTCCTGTCATTGAGGGTGTTTAATGATATTTCTCACTGGCGTACGATTTCCGATTCACCGGTGATGACACGCAACCTGCATGAGATGCTGCAGGAGAGTTTAAAGCAGATCCCGGCCAAGATAGTTGATATGCGTTTTTTGGCAGCCTTTACCGTGTTTCTAGTTTCGGTAGTCGATTGGGATCAGTCCAAGGCATTTTCCCAGGACATTATTTCTACGCGTGAGGATTATCTACAGGCCTGTATTGATTTTGCGGCGGCAGGTATGACGGCGCCTTACTGATGATATTTTGCTGGCTATACTTTGATAATGGAAAGTGTGTTGATTAAAGGCGTTATCATACCGGTTGGGATAAATATAAAAGTCATATCAAGCTAAGCTATATAGCTTAAGAAATTATAATGTGAACGAGATTATCATGAATTAACCGGAGCCACTATGATTTTTCAAAACCATTTTCAGAATGCTTATGTCACCCGTGATCTGGATAAATCCATTGAGTTAATGAAAGCGCGGTACGGTATTGATCATTTTCTCTGTATTGATCCGGATATAGAAGTGATTACACCGCAAGGCCTCCGTCATTCTACGTGTAAGGCTGCATTGGGTTGGGCAGATTCATCGATGCTGATTGAGTTGATCCAGCCGCTTGATGGCACGGTCGATATTTACTCGGAGTTTCTGCCTGAGGATGATTCGCCACGATTTCATCACGCCGCGATGACAACGGAAAACTGGGATGAGACTCATGCCTATCTGGAAGAAAATGGCTGGACTATCGCGGTAGAGCATCATATGCCCGAGGGGCTGAGTTTTATGTATGTCGATGCGCGGGATACGATTGGGCACTATCTGGAATATATCTGGGCAACGCCGGAAATGTGGGCGTATTTAAAAAGCGCGTAAGTATGGGTGTTGAATGTCGATTGCTCTGCATTTACGGTCGATACATCAAGCGACTGAGTATTTATAGTCTTGAAAAATGACACCTGTATGAGTGATAAAGGATTTAACATGAGTGAGCTACCCCAGGCAGACCGGTTTGGCCCTATCGATGATCACCCCTATTGGAATGAAAGCGTCTGGTTTTCATTCAGTATTCCTGAGCTAAGACAGCATGGCTTAATCCAGTATTACTTTCGGCCTAATATGAATTTGTTGAACGGTGGCCCCGCAATGTGGGATGCCTCGGGTACCAATGTCTGGGATTGCCTCTATTACAACTGGAGTCATTTACAGGCGATCCCGGAGGGTGCCGAGAAGTTTAATATGACGGCGAATAACTCCCTATCGGTAAAAGTCTTAGAGCCACTAGAGCGTTACTCGATTAGCTACGACAATGAAGATTTCAAGCTGGATTTGGAGTGGCGGGCGATAGCACCAATGCATGTGTTAAAGAGCAAGGACCCGGGGCAGAAATGGGCACAGAAATTTCATATGGAGCAAGTAGGCAGGCTAACAGGAACACTTTGTCGTGATGGGCAGGAGCATAACATCAATTGTTTTTCCATGCGCGATACATCCTACGGCCCAAGGGTGTATAACACTTCTTCCCTCGGTGGTTATTTTTGGGGGGTTGCTGACGATAGCGCCTTTCATGCGATTGCCAAGGGTGACGGTGCTGAGCAGGATGTTATCGGAGGGTTTCTATGGCGCGATGGTCAATTGGCAAGCCTGGAGTCGGGTGTGCGCAGGGTGGAGGAGTATGGGCAATATGGGCCTAAACGCGTCATTTTTGAAGCCAGGGATCAAATGGGTCGTGAGGTGAGAGCTGTCGGTAATATCGATGAAGGGCTTAAATTTACCGGCTATACAGATCGCACGGTAGTCTGGTCACTGGTGGAGTGGGATGTGGATGGCACTACGCACTGGGGTGATAATCAGGAGTTTTGTCCCAGCTTACGGTTTCGTCGTATAGCGCGTGGTGATATAAAATTGGGTTAAAAATTTAAACAAAAAATATAGAGACAACAGCAATGGCCGGACAAATTATTATTGTGAACGGAACATCCGGTTCCGGTAAAACTACAACCTGTGAAGAGTTTGTTAAACGCTCCGACGATTTCTGGCTGCTCTATGGTATCGACTTCTTTTTGGGTTCGGCTTTTCCCAAAAAATTTGGTCATCATGGTGAACGTAATCGGGAAGGATATTACGCCTATCCGATAGATGAACAGGATCCTGAGGGCAATCAGCGTTGGGGATTTGGCGAAAAGGGAACTCAGGGATTTGCGGTTTATCACGAGTGGATTGCTGCCGCTTCGCGGCAAGGCTGCAATATAATTGTCGATCATATTCTGGTGCAGGATCCTCCGATTTTACAAGATTGTATCTGGCGCTTAAAAGGCTTACCTGTTCTGTTAGTGACACTCAAGCCAGACTATGACGTGCTAATGGAGCGTTTGACTAATCGAGATATTGGCAATCGTTTTAACAGTGTCAGTACCAGTGAACAGGTAAAAAAATCCAAGGAGCGCTTGCAGCGTCTTCGCCCTTGGTTTTATGAGGCCGTTTACAAAAGCGAATGCAGCGATCTGGAAATAGATACCGTCGAGCACGAGCCAGAGGCGGTGTGTCAAATGATCGAACAACGGCTTGAAGACGGCTCGGGAACAGCTTTTGAAGAGTTGCGTAAGCAGCATCCGCGCTTATAAAAATCTATCTCTTCTATCACTATATCTAACGCACCAATCACCAGGTTTTCCTCACAATAGATGGTTGGCTTGGTGAGTCGCGCCAAACCCCGTAAATGAAGTGATTTTCCAACTCTCAGTCGATCTGGTAGGCTTATCAGGTTGATGTTTGTCATGGGTCTTCTCCAGAGATCCACGCATTTTATTTGACTTGAAGCAGTAGGTGAAAAACCTTAATTTTGTTCCATCTTCCTGAATGGTGCTCCGGCGTAAACAGAAAATATACACTAAGCTGCTACATGCAGGGGGCAACAATTCTTATTATTGATAAAATCGGAAGGACTGAGAAATGAATGCTGTAAAGAATTTCCGAGAGCTAGGCTGTAGCGAATGCCTGAATGGCAAGGCGTTGGATTTTGATTTTACGATGGCATTTCAGCCGATTGTCGATATTTCGACCAGGACGGTTTATGCTCAGGAAGCCTTGGTGCGAGGTATTGGTAACACTCCGGCAGGCACGGTTTTTGAAAATGTCAACGATGATAATCGCTACGCCTTCGATCAAGCCTGCAGAGTTAAAGCCGTTAATCTGGCTTCTCGCTTGAATGTTCAATCCCTGCTCAGTATCAATTTTATGCCTAATGCAGTTTATCGCCCCGAACTGTGTATTCGCACCACCCTCAAGGCGGCGGATGAGTATGGATTCCCTATTGAGCGGATCATGTTTGAAGTCACCGAGACCGAACAAGTCGGTGATATGGCACATCTTAAATCGATACTTCATGACTATAAAACTCGAGGTTTCACGACCGCATTAGACGATTTTGGCGCCGGCTATTCAGGGCTTAATATGCTCGCCGATATGGAAATAGATGTGCTGAAGCTGGATATGGGCTTGATTCGTGATGTCGATAGTAATATACGAAAGCATGCTATCGTTCGGGGAATAACCGCCACTTGCGAAGAATTGGGTATACGAGTGATTGCTGAAGGTGTAGAGACTCGCTCTGAGCTCATCTCTTTACAGGATATGGGGATACATCTGTTGCAAGGTTTCTATTTTGCTCGGCCATCCTACGAGTCTTTAGCTGATATAGACTGGTCCGTCATGCCGGTATGAGGTAGCCCATAATTGCTTGGAGCTTCTCAAAATACTGTAGATAAGCTTAAAGCACGGAACAATAGCCTGAGCCTGGGTTGTGTCTATATTTTAATGACGATTATATGGCTGTGGAAAGTCGATGGTATCAGGCCCACGGTTTGGGATGTCGTCGACTCAGGTGTGGCACTGCTTGGCATGGCCATTATCATATTTTTACCAAATAGTACCTAACCATCCTGTTATGCTTGGTTAACGCTGAGCAAAGCGTTACCGCTGATGAATTTTTAAACTCTGTACCTTTAAGATATGTCTGGATAAAGTTTTGTCTCATCATGATTGAGTTTATAGGGTCTATTTCTAAGAGATTTCAGTGGTCTAAGCCGTTTGTGTTACTGGCTGGACTGTTATTTTTTACCCTGTTTATCGTAACAATCCTGGACATCCCTTATTTTCAAAGTGGCGAGTATTTAATTCCAAGCCTTGTTGGAACTTTATGGTCTGCTTTGTTTTTCGTATTAGTGTCAGCGTTTCCTTATGTTCCTACAGCCCCCCAAAAAAATGATACGTTCTTGTTCAAAATGAAAAGGCGTATCCAGAGGGGATTGTTTTATATGCTAGGGGTAATATTTATTGTCTCGACTATTGGTGTTATTTTTCTAAGTTTTAAGTTGTTCGGCATTTGGCAAGATGAGTTTTAAATATACGCGCTCAAATGATGCTGGATATTTATCCTTCCGTGGCGTTATCAGCAGTTGGGTTTACAAGACTCTTTTTTATTATTTCAGATGAGTGGTTATGGAACTTTACTGGGTCTTTGTGTATTTATGTCATTGGCAGAGAGGAGGTGAAGCAGTAAAATGGAATATTAACTCCGTTTTACTGGTGGCTTGTGATAGCTTCTTACTTCAGCACAACAAAGCCTATCTGCTTAGTACCATCGTTTTGAGACCATTAAATGCACATAGATTTTACATTGGTAGAGGTCCCGGCACCTGCTCAGGATAGAAGCCGCCAAGCTTTAGAGCGATTACTGAGTGCTGGAGAGGAGTTGCTTGCCACGAATAAATTCGAAGAGGCCGGTGTTACCGAGATAGCTAAATTGGCGGGGTCTTCAGTGGGGACGTTTTATCGTTTATTGAATGATAAGGATACGCTCTCGTTATTACTGCTTCAGCGATTTATGCAGAAAATGGCTGACTCTGCCTCAATGCTGGGGCAAGCCGGAAAGCAGTGCGAGACTATTAAAGAAAGCGTGTTGCTGATCGTAGATACTTATTTGGATGTTTATACGGGGCGGCGAGGTGTGCTTCGCGCCGTCATCCTTAGGGCGTCGCGAAGCTCCAGCTTTCGTGATCGTGTCCATCAGTTGAATACGCATATTTCAGAATCGGCTTGCGAGTGCCTATCGCCATTTATGGATCAGGTCCTGCATAGTCATCCCAGGCAAGCAGTGGCTTCCGGGGTCCACATGATGCTGGGCGCACTGAATCAACATACCGTGACCGGTGCGCTTGATGGTTTGCCCACAGGAACGCTGCGAGAAGAGATTGCCCGATTACTTTTGGGGTATTTGCGCGGTCCACGTTGAGTTAGTCGGGCTGTGAATTACACCATTTAATTTTAAAATAGTTCTTGCGTTTGTAATTTTATAGGAGTAATTTTCATTATATTCGGAATATAAACTCCGATTCCGATAGGGCGGGCTGTTACTGGATCTCACCTCACTGGTTTCATGTGACCGGGTTTTACAAAGGATGTCTGAGTTGCCAGTTCGCTGGCTGTACAGGTTGAAATCCCCTGCGGTAGAGACAAAAAGGGAATCGGAATTCATATTTTATTATTGGGTTTTAAGCTATGCCAAATATTGTTTATCAGGGTCGGCGTTTGCACTACAGCGACACACAGAGTCAGGCTGAGGCCGTATTGTTGCTGCACGGGCTTGGTTCCAGAGGCGAAGATTGGCAGCCGCAAACGGATGCACTCAAGGCTCATTTTCGAGTTTTAACCCTTGATTTTGCCGGTCATGGGGCAAGTGAGGCCTTGAAGGGGGCTACATCCATGGTCGAATTAGGCAATGCGGTTCTGGCTTTACTCGATAGTCTTGAGCTATCCCGCGTTCACTTGGTTGGGTTATCGCTGGGAGGGATGGTGGCCTTTCAGCTCTTCGCCAGGCACCCCGAGCGCTTGCAATCAATGACAATAATTAATTCCGGTCCGGGTTTGAATGTTGATCGTTGGAAAATTCAATCCACTGTCCTGTTCAGAACGGTGTTGATCAAAACGGTTGGGCTCAATTCGCTGGCTAAACTGATTACGCGCAAATTATTTCCGCAGGATCAACAGGCTGCGTTGCGCGCTGCTTTTATGGAGAGTATTGGGATGACGGATCGCAATTCCTACTTGAGTATTTTACGTGCCATCGGCGATTTTAATGTTTGGAATGAACTCGACAAACACGATGTACCTACCTTGGTGATTGCTGCCGAGAACGACTATACCCCGATCTCCTACAAGCAGGACTACATTGCAAATATGAGGCATGCGACCTTGGTCGTGATTAAAAACTCCGGTCACGCTACACCTATGGATCAACCGAATTTAACCAATAGTGAAATCATTTCCTTTGTAACAAAGAATCGTTTTAAGAAGCATGAAGTTGAGGAAGAAGTAAACCACTAAGCGACAGAGAACAAATTGCGAGAGGGTAATCGCCATGTTAAATAACAATAAAGTACCAGCTATATTTAAACCACGCTTGCTGCCAGCGGCTTTGTCTTGTATCAGCTGTATGAGTGTTTTATCGGCGCCGCAGGCTTTCGCGGAGAATGGTTCGCCTAAACTGCTTGAAGAGGTTGTAGTTTTGGCGCGTCGAAGGGAAGAGAGTTTGCAACAGGTGCCCCAGGCGGTAACCGCCATTACTCGAGAGGATATGCGACTCGGTGGCGTCTCAAACCTGTCTGACTTGCAGGCGCAGGTGCCGGGCTTGACGGTTTATCCAGCCCGCGCCACCAGCTCCACGGTGACTGCGTATATTCGTGGTGTTGGTCAGTCCGATCCTCTCTGGGGGGTGGAGCCTGGCGTCGGTATTTATATCGACGATGTGTATCTGGCGAGGCCGCAGGGCGCTTTGCTTGAAATGCTTGATGTCGAGCGGGTTGAAGTGCTGCGAGGCCCACAGGGAACGCTGTATGGGCGCAACACTATTGGCGGTGCGATTAAATATGTCAATCGACCAATCCCTGAAGAAACGGAAATGTCCTTTCAAGTCGCAGCAGGCAGTTATTCCCAGAGAGATTATAAGGCGGCGATCAGAACGCCTATTACCGATACGGTATTTGCCAGTGCTACCCTCGGTTCATTTGAGCGCGATGGTTACGGGGTCAATCGATTTACCGGTGCCGATGTCAGTGACAAGCAGCTCTACGCCGGGCGTGTTGCTCTCGAATGGCGACCGGATAGTGACTGGAGTGTTGGGTTGAGCTACGACGCAGTCTACGACCGCTCTGCTGTGCCGGGTGCGCAGCGTATGATAGTGAACGTTTTTGAACCTTTTTTTTCAGGCATGGCACCTTTGCCCGTCAGTAGTGATCGTTATGATGTCGATAATGGATTTCGAGACCAGAGTAATGATACGGATACTACCGGAGCGTCGGTCACCATTGAGTGGACTGGTGGGGAGCATTGGAGTTTTAAATCGATCACAGCACAGCGTGAAGGGGAGTTTGATCAGGCGATTGACTTTGATGTTGGGCCTTATCCTATCGTTGATGTTGATGGGGTGCAGAGCGACGATCAATTGAGTCAGGAGTTTCAATGGCAATACCGGTCAGATCGTTTAAATGGAGTATTTGGCCTCTACTATATGGATGCAAATGCTGGAGGGATTGTAAGAAACAGGTTTGGCTTACCTACCGCGTTAGTAGCCCCAGGATTTGAAAGTATTCTTGGCCCCACTGTTGCAATTTATGGCCTGAGTGGCGGTGAAGTTGAAACCGATGCTGCCGCTATTTTTGCCGATGTTACTTATGACATAAATGATAAATTATCTTTGAACGTGGGGGCTCGTTTTAATCGGGAGAAAAAACGGGCTGTAGTACTCAATCAAACGACCGCAGATGCCGAATTTATGATTCCCGCTGGACCTCCCAGCGCAGATTTTGATGAGACGGAAACCTGGACAGACTTTTCTCCCAGGGTGGGGCTGGATTATCAACTCAGTGATGATGCGATGGTTTATGCCAGCTACAGTGAGGGATTTAAAAGCGGTGGTTTCAATATTAGAGCTAACACGTTGCAAGTTCCTGATTCCGGTGAACCCTATAAACCAGAGCGAGTTGAGAGTTATGAGCTGGGTATTAAAGCCGATCTGTCGAACGATTTCAGGTTGAATGTTGCAGCATTTTACAGCGATTATACGGATATTCAGCTCAGCATATTTACCGGTGTTGATACCAATGGTGATGGTAACAATGATGGCTTCTTCGGTGATTTTACCAATGCAGGTGCTGGTGTTATTCAAGGATTCGAGCTTGAATATATTTGGGTGCCGAGCGAGCATTTTGCGCTAAGCGGTAATGCCACCTGGCTGGATGCGTCCTATGATGAATATATTTCGGCAGGAGTAAACGTTGCCGATGAGCAGGAATTTACAAATACACCTGAGCTGGCCTATACCATTAATGCAGACTTCAGCCAATCAATAGATAATATAGGTGCGATAGATCTCCGTATAAGTTACAACTACCGAGACGATGTTTATCCCACTACCGACCTCAGCGAAATTCTCCGCCAGGATGATTTTGGCCTGTGGAACGCTGCACTTGTGTTGACGCCTGTTTCCGAGCGCTGGACCTTAACCCTCGAGGGTAAAAATCTTACCGATGAAGAATATCGAAATACTGGTTACGATCTGACGGGCTCAGGTTTCCCAATTGTTACAGGGTTCTATGGTGCCCCCCGCACATGGACCTTGCGACTTAGTCTGGATATATAACTCATAACTAACGCATAACCTGTCTGGAATATATCAGTGTTTAGGCACTGATATATCAACTTAATCGTTACGGAGTTTATATGAATGGCTTGATGATGACGGAACAGCTGACCCTGACCAGTATCATGCGGCATGCGCTGGACAATTTTTAAAACACAGAAATTGTGTCCATTAATAGTGAAATAAAGTGTCATTGTTATATTGATAAAGATGCGTTTCAGCGTGCTGCACGATTGGCAGGAGCACTCAAAAAACTGGGGGCGATGTTTGCACCACTCGAGGAGTTATTGAGTATTAAAGCAATGTCGGGATGACAAAACCAATAATTTATCATTAATAAAAAATGGTGGGTATCCTATGAAAAAAATAATAGCACTATTAATTTGTTTTTTTGTTACACAAGAAGCTTTAGCTGCATCTCGTTGTACTATTACCCCCGGTGGTTTTTTTAAACAGGAGCGTATTGATTGCAGTTATCGCGTCACGCCTATTGCCTCAAGCGGAGTGACACAGCGCGATGTACTGTGGGAGCTTCCACTGGGAACTCCGCCTGTCGGTGGTTGGCCGGTTGTACTGATTTATCAGGGGTCTTTTTTGGAAGTTGAATTTTCACGTAAGAAGAATGATTCCTTTGGGGCTTACTGGGAAGCCCGAACTATAAAGGCGTTGTTAGACGCTGGCTATGCTGTCATCGCACCGCGAGCAGCAGCTGATCTGGCCTGGCAAACCAATATTCTGTCACCGGAGCTACTGTATGAGTTGAGCGCAGACTATACCTATTTGAATAATGTGTTTTCAGCGATAGAACAGGGTATTTTTGGGCCCATTAACAGCAACCGAAAATACGCCACCGGTATTTCGAGTGGTGGTTATAACACCAGCCGAATGGCGGTGAGTTGGCCCGGTGAATTTAAGGCTTTGGCCGTCCATTCCGCATCCTATGCAAGCTGCGCCAGTAGTTTTTGTGTGCTACCCATTAATATGCCTCAAGATCACCCGCCGACGCTATTTGTACAGGGTTATCTGGATGTCATCGCGCCATGGTTTGCGATGGATCTTTACTACGATCGACTGCTGTATGAAGGCATTGAAACCAGTCGTCTAACAGAGTTGTTTGGTGGCCATGAGTGGTTTCCAAGTTCACCGAATACGATTTTGAACTGGTTTAACGCCTATCCTTGAAGTGACGAATTTAACCCCCCAGCTTTTCATTGAGACCATGATTCATCACGCCGCATACTGCGTAGTTCTGCCCGGTGATAAAAGCTGAATCCTCTGAAGCCAGAAAGGATACCAGGTTGGCAATATCGCTTGGTTCTCCAAATCGGCCAAAGCCGGTGGCTTTACCCAGTGCACTGCCAGCAAGGAGTTTGCGTTTTTCAGGGGGGATATCGCGTCCGGCTTCGCTGGTAATCGGGCCGGGAGAGACACAGTTAACGCGCACGCCCTGCATGGAGGTTTCTTTGGCCAGCGCCTGGGTAAAGGCAATTACAGCGCCTTTAGCGGCGGAGTAATCCACTTGGCTTGCTAAGCCCATCATGCCAGCTACGGAGCCGATATTGATGATATTGCCCGTGCCCCGTTCCAGCATATGATTGATCACACTGCGGCAGGTGTAGAACACGCCTTTCAGGTTAGTGTTGAGGACATAGTCCCAGGTTTCTTCCTCGGAGTCGCAAAACAAACTCATTTTACCGCGAGCACTGCCGCCGGCGTTGTTGACCAAAATATCGATTTGGCCGAATGCTTCCAGTACCTTGGCGACCATGTGTTTAACGCTGGAAAAATCGCTTACGTCCATCTGAATGGCGAGTGCTTTACCGCCCATTGCGGTGATTTCAGCCACCGCAGACTCTAATGGTTCCAGTGTGGTTCCTGCGACGATAATATGAGCACCTTCCTCTGCCAGCTTTAGGGAAATACCCTTGCCGATACCTCTGCCACCCCCGGTGACGATGGCGACTTTATTCTGTAGTTTCATTTGTATCACTCTTTAATCTTGTGTTATTGCTGCTTGTAGATCTGTGCTAGGTATAAATTCCGAGTTTACCGCTGAGACACGCCGTGAACCCATCCGTGGGGGCTCGACGCCAGCATCCTTGCTGGCGACGGTCTCAGCGGTAAACTCCGAATTCATCCCAATAAAATTGTGTGCGATTGGAATGATATTGTTTGGTTGTAAACTTTGTGCTGACAGCTTTAATACCAAAAATCGTTATACCAGGTTGAATACTCTTCGTGCCCAGGCACATCGCGTGCATTGGCATCACCATCCACCGGAATCTGTACCACGGCGGGTTTACCACTGGCCAGTGCGCGGGCAATGGCAGGGCCAATATCTTCTTCCCGCTCCACATATTCGCCGTGGGCGCCATAGCCTTCGGCCACTTTATCGAGGCGTAATTGACGGCCCCAGTGCGCTTCGGTTTCGGGGGTGCCGTCGCCCATCATGCCGCGATAGCCTCGTACCTCAACGCCCCAGGCATAGTCGCAGGCAACGATACAAATCACCGGCAGGTTTTTACGCACGGCGGTTTCCAGTTCGGAGGTGTGAAATAAAAAGGCAGAGTCACCTGAAATCAATACCACGCGGCGATCATTGCCAACAGCTTTCTGTGCACCGATGGCATAGGGCAGGCCGGTACCAAGATGGCCGAAGTTCTGGTTCCAGATCGAGTCGCGAGGCGTGACTTGCGCGTAGGTCCAGGTGTAAATACTGGTGGCGCCGCCATCGCGAACAAAGACGGCATCTTCGGGCATGGCTTTGGTGGCTTCAATCATCAGGCGGCCCGGATGAATGTTGTCCTGACCGCTGGGCGCCTTGGCACGATACTCTTCGCGGTGCTGCTCATGCATATCGATCAATTCTTTCACATAGACTGAGCGCTCGCGGGGTTCGTCTTTCAATGCATCCACTAACTGCGGGACGACATCGCGCAGGTCGCCGATTAACGGCACATCGATAAAGCGGTTGACGCCAATTGCCAAGGGGTCGCGCTCGACATAAATCCATTTGCGATCCGTTTTTCCCTTGGCCCAGTGGCCGCCTACACCATGATGCACCGGTTCCCCAATTTCAGTGCCAATGGCAATAACCAGATCGGAATTGGAAACGGCGGTGGCACCCGCTGGAGAAAATCCGCAGGGAAAAGTTCTATTTTCTGCGCCATCCAGAAATGAGCTGATGGGATAGGTGTGAATCACCGGGCATTGCAGGTTGTTAGCCAGGGCCGCCAGCGTGCCGTGGGCGCGAGCAGTAAAAGCCCCCTGACCAACCAGCATAATGGGGTTTACTGCCTGACGAATAAGCTCAGCGGCAGCATCAATACCCTGCGCCGAAGCGGGTTGATGCATCAATCGGTATTTCTCAGGAGCGGGTGGCGGTGGCAGGTCCAGTTCGGCCTGCATCGAGTTCATCGGGATTTCGATATAAATCGGCCCCGGTGTTCCCGACAGTGCCTGACGAAAAGCCTCCTGAATAATCTCGTCGGTTTGCTCCGGGTACTCAATCACCGCCGTGTATTTCATCGCCTCTTCAAAATAGCGGTATTGCGGGGTGTACTGAATACGACCGCGACGCACACGGCGCGCGGCAATTTGCGCGCGCTGGCCGCCGATAAAAATCACCGGGGCGTTTTCTTTGGCGGCATTAATCGCGGCAGGGACCAAATTGGCAACACCTGGGCCCTGATTGCCGACTACCACACCGGGGGTGCCTGTCATACGCCACATGGCTTCTGCCATAAAAGCACCAGCTTCTTCGTGGTGAGGCGCGATGACATCCCAGCCGCGTTGTTCGGCGGTAACAAACATATGGAAGAAACTGGGATCGGGAATGCCGAACAGGGTTTTTATACCCTCTGCTTCGAGTAATTGCAGGACGCGTTCATAAACATGTACTGACATGGAGGTGTCTCCCTTAAAAGCATTTGCAGAGAACGGTGATGCTTTGATGTTTGAGGTTGTAGGCTATGCGTGGATTTGAGATTAATCCGTTACGGTAAGCCATTTGCATTCTTACTGTATCTATTCACTGTTTTGCTGTGGAGAGTCAGTTGAAAAACAAAACCTTGCGGCCAGTTAATGGGACTGGTTGCAGGGGTATTAGTGTTACGGGCCCTCTTTCAGCTTAAGCCTGATCAGGGCCGGGTACAATCGCGCGGGTTTGAGTGATGCAGCTACCAAAGCTGTGGAAGCCTGTGGCATGCAGACCGCCGGTACCACCGCAGCAAAGCACCAACACATCTTTGGGCTCAACAGCAACGTACACTCGTCCTCCAATCACACGGTCTTGTTTCTCGAGTTGCTCGCGGTGCTTGGGCGTTAAATGATCGGCTGCGATACTGGCGTGCTTCCAGATTAGCGCCTGAACATCTTCCAGCTTGGGCACATCACGGTGAATGATGTCGGCCCATACAGGGTTAATCGCTATCATCATTTCCGCATAGGGCATGGCAGGTGAGAAACCGTTAGCACCGGGATAGGCCAGGGATTTACCAATCATTTCCAGAAACTCGGGCCCTTTTTGTGAGGTGGTATCCAGAATATTTTGCGTGCCCATCGTACCGTACACGGAAACCGCATCGCCCTTTATGCCACGCCGCTCGGCAAAAGGTGCCCAGGGAGAACGCTCTTCCCACTCACCAAACAGTATGCCGGGAATACGGCCGGGTGAACCAAAGGTCGTCTCACAGCTCACGGCGACTTCCTGGCCGCCGACATTTTTAATAATCAAACGAATTGCACGGCCCGCGGCCACCGACAGGGAGGGTGCGCCGCCGAGACAGCCATGCTCGTAGGGAATATTCAGCTGATTCCGGATTGGTCCGTTTACCACGGTCAGCGGAACCACCGGGGCGGTGGTGGCGTTGAGGCCAAACAGTTCAAAGTTGGGATCAGCCATTGCCTCAAGCGATGCAATAATCAGGGGAAGCGATTCAGCCGGTGCGCCAGCCATTACTGCATTAATCGCAATTTTCTCGACGGTACAATCGGCATCCGAAGGCGGTAATTTGCAAATCACTTCATCGGCGTAGCGATTATTTTTACCCAAAAATTGACGAACACGCGCTTCCGTTGGCGGGATCAGTGGTAGACCATCGCCCCAGCCCTGCTGCATAGCGTAGCGGGTGAACTCCATAACATCGTCAATCTCGGTCTCGTGTTGCTGGCTGGACAGCCAGTCGATATCACAGCCTTCCGGGCCGCAGTCACGCAGGTTAACTTCCTTGGGGGCCTGGCCTTTGCTTGATTCTAAACTGATACTTCTGCTCATCCTGCGGCCTCCACAGCTACATTAATGTCTTTATCACTTAACAGGGCGCCCATGGTTTCAATCATTGGAAGGTAGTGAGCGTGTGCAACAGGCTCAACTTCTTCACGGAGTTTCTCATTTAATGGATAGGGCAATATATGAATACGAAGGCCCGAACGACCGCCATGCTTAGCCAACTGCTTGCCCAGTGTTTCGAAGACTTCGGTACACACGGCTGTGGTAGGCAAACCCTTGGCGGCAGCGGCTAAAGCATCGCGAATCGTCCAGCCAGTACAGGAGCCACAGTTACCCAGTCCAACGATGGCAATATCGATTGAATTGAGGAATTCTTCCATCGCTTTGGCGACACGCTCGCCCTCGGCACCGGTACGGCCCTGATGCGAGCGCCAGAATTTAACTTCGGCGCCGGCTTTGCGAAATTCTTCCGCCCATTCCTCTGCGATCCAATCCCAGGCGCGCCAGATTTCATCCAGGCGAAAGCCGACGGTTTTACCAGCCAGTGGGCCCGCGTCGGGGCCGGGCGAGGTAATGTCATCGGTACGTAGCGCTTTAGGGTCAAGTACCTTACCTATGCTCATGCTATTTCTCCTTCCAGATAGTTATCCCGGAGCTTTAATTATCAGTCAGTCATCATCAGTAATTAATGATCAGGGCAATTCAGGGGCTGTTTAAATGTTCAGGCTTTAGTGAATAGTGTTTGGATAAAATTGGTTTGCCTTTTTCTATAAAGTCCAATATATTGGACATATAGGTTCAATTTAATGGACAATATACGGCGGCATAATTATGCGAGTCAAGCAGATATCCAATCTTTTTGAGTTGATGGCATTTTTTGTGCGCGCCAAAAAACCGCTCTCGGTAAAGGAGGTTGTCGATGAATTCTCCTGGCCCCGCTCCAGTGTGTTCAATATTGTCTCCACTATGGTTGAGGAGGGTTACCTCTACCAGCCGGTACCGCGAGGTGGTTATTATCCCAGTTCGAAATGGATGGAATTGGCTAAGGATTTGCTGGAATTCCAGCCCTTTCCGCCGGCTGTCCATAAGCTGCTGGTGGAGTTGGTGAAGTTAACGGGAGAGACGGTTGTGCTTGCCGCTGCCGAGGGTAGCAGTGTGGTTTTTCTGGATGTGGTGGAGTCTCCGGCGGTCATTCGCTTCACGGCCAGTAATGGCCAGCGCAACCCCATCCATGTCACGGCGGCGGGACGGGCGATTTTGTCACAGTATTCACCATCGGAGCGGGCAGCGGTACTTAAACGGATTGATTACGAGCCTTATGAGAAGGCGGCTTTTATGTCTGCTGTAGCCGTGGAGGAAGATATTCAAAAAAGCATGAAGGACGGCTGGTATATTAATTTGGGCAGTTATGCGGAGGGGCTGGCTGGTGTGGCGGTGCCGTTTCCCTTCCATCATCGTCGCTGCTCTATTGTGATAGGCGCGCCTATCTCTCGAATTGAAAATAGCGTAGAGGAGTTGGGTGCGTTACTTCGTAGCAAGGTAAATGACTTTCTTGAAGCTGACCTGGGGCTGGACTATTAACGCTGACTTAATGGCAGCTTCAAAAACTGATGACAAGAGGCAAGATGTATGACAATCAAATTAGGTGTACACCAATTAACCGTACTGGATATCAGCCCGGTTGAATTAATTGAAATCGCTGCTAAAACAAACTGTCAGAAAGTCTCTCTGTTCTCGCAACCTATTGGCGGCTCGCAATTTCCTCTGGTCACTAAAGAGAATCTGCAAGAATTGCGTTCGGGGCTTTCAGCTAACGACCTGCAGGTTGCGAATATTGAATGCTTTATGCTCACACCTAATACTCGTGTTGATGAATTTGAAGCAGCTTTGGAATTAGGTGCTGAGCTGGGCGCGCGCGGCGCAACGGCCTTGCTCTATGATGCCGATAAAAATCGTATCGTTGATAATCTGTCTGCCTTGGCCGAGTTGACTAAAAGTCTGGGCATACGTATTGGGATTGAATTTATGCCGCTGGCAGCGGGCTGGAAAAATTTGCAGGAGACAGCTTCGTTGGTGATGCAGCTTCAAGATCTGAATCTGGGCATTGGGGTGGACTTACTGCATCTGGTTCGTTCTGGGGGTAGTCCGGAAGCGTTAAAAGCCATCGATCCAAGTCTGATCAGTCATGCTCAACTCTGTGATGGTAGTCATATCAATGTTTCTAACGATTATGTTGAGGAAGCCAGTTTTAATCGAATGGCCCCCGGCGATGGTGTGTTTCCTATTCAGAGTTTTTTACAGGCTTTGCCGGAAGGGCTTACCGTTGAGCTCGAGGTGCCACAGGTTTCCGATTTGCCTGCACTGCAACGCGTTCAGCATATAGTGGCTGGCGCGCGTAAGCAGTTGGCTCTGGCCGGATTGGACTAGGCTGGATCAGGCATGCTCTATGGCATGCTATATACAGACATTTGAGTCTAAGATGTTCAATCGACGCGTTAACATGTTATAAAAGGTTTGCTGGCCCCCATAACAATAATTCAACTGGAGGATGTATGTCAGAAACAGCGTGGAGCACGGCCGATATACCCGATCAATCCGGGCGGGTAGTGATCATAACCGGAGCTAGTAGTGGTATCGGCTTGGAGGCGGCAAAGGCTTTTGCTGAAAAAAATGCCGAACTGATTCTTGCTGTTAGGGACGCAGACAAAGGCAAGCGCGCGGTTGAGACTATTTTGAAGCACAAACCCAGAGCGAATGTCGATCTGCAAATACTGGACCTGGCGGAGCTGAAGTCTGTGAAGGATTTTGCTGCGGGTTTTCTGGCGAATCATGATCGTCTTGATGTATTGATCAATAATGCCGGTATTATGATGTGCCCCTTCGCCAACACTGCAGATGGTTTTGAAATACAATTTGGAACCAATCATTTGGGTCATTTTGCCCTGACTGGATTGTTACTCCCTATGCTGCAGCAAACCGAAAACTCGAGGGTGGTAAATGTGTCGAGCCTGGCACATCACAGCGGTAAGCTGAATTTAACCGACGCCAACTGGGCTCAGCGCGAATACAATACTGGACAGGCCTACTGCGACAGCAAGCTGGCCAATATGGTTTTCACCTTCGCTTTAGCGGATAAGCTGACCGGGCTGGGTAATAATCCAATGGTTACCGCGGCGCATCCTGGCTGGACTAAAACTGATTTACAGCGTCACGCTTTTAAATACCGCCTGATGGGTTTTTTCATGGCACAGAATACCGCAGCCGGAGCATTGCCGACTTTACGAGCGGCCATTGATTCACAGGCTCAGCCGGGTGATTTTTTTGGTCCCGGCGGCAAGCAGGAAATGAAGGGGGCGCCAGTTAAAGTTGTGGCGAGTGCGCCGTCCAGAGATCGCCAGACAGCAACCGATCTCTGGGAATTGTCAGTGCGGATGACAGGGGTTAGTTATTAGCAGGGTGATCGTGTATAGATCACGGGGTTTTTACAAACGTTAAAGGCCGCCTACAAGAAAAAGAAACCACCTACAAATCCTGAGCCAGTGGCCAGAGCTTTTCGTCTGCCAAAATAGTACAAAAGTATTCATTAACTTGGCAGATTTTTCCGTCTCTTAAAGTGAACACCATACAGTATTCATTGGCATAGGTTTCGCCATTGATCAACGTGCCATTGCCCTCAAACTCAACCACTACGCGATCGCCTTCTGCGATCATAGTTAAAATATTGGGTTCCATACCCTTTGGCATTAAACGACTAAAGGCGTCAATGGTACCGAGAATAGTTTCGCGGGTGCGTTTACCGGCAAACTTGCCAAAGCCCTTAGCCATCGTAAATGCATCATCGGTAATACAGGGTGCAGCTGCTTTGGCGTCTCCTTTGCCCATTGCTTCGATAAATTTCAGTACAAGCTGTTTATTGGCTTCACTCATAGCGTATCTCCAGTATTTATTATTTGATCGGTCTGTTCAGCAGGCGTTAATAATGACAATGACGGCGACTATATTACAGTGCTTTATCTGGCTTTAGGTTACAAGATAGTAAGAGAAACAAGGTGTTGCAAAACGACGAGCAGGAGGGAGAGTAAGTGGATGTATAGAGAGTGTAGCGAGTATCGTAGAGGTTCAGGCGCCCGAGGCAAAGCAGGGGTACCTGAACAGACTATTTAATCAATAATATAAAGAGGCTATGTTAAGAAGCTATATTTATTAGTTAAGAAACAACCCGTCCACCATTAACACCTATGGTTTGGCCTGTCACGTAACCGGAGTCCTCGGATACCAGCCATGAGCAGGCATTGGCAATATCGTCAGCTACACCAGTTCGTCCAACAGGGATCATCTTGGTGAGGTTTTCCATCGGCATTTTGAATCGGTGCTTGTTTTCTTCGGACATAACCGTGCCCATTACTGCTCCCGGAGGGATATTGTTAACCGTGATGCCATAGGGGCCAAGCGCCTGCGCCAGAGAGCGGGTCATCGATACGACTGCGCCTTTGGAGGCAGAGTAGTGAACCTGTTCAACGCTACCGGTTTGCGCGCTGGAAGAAGAAATATTGACGACGCGTCCCCAGCCTGCCTGTTTCATATCGGGCAATACCACCTGAGTTACCACAAAGGTTCCTTTGGTATTGATGGTAAACATAACATCCCAATCATCATCGGTTAATTCTTCAAAGGGAATAAAGTTGGAGATACCGGCATTGTTAACTACGATGGTGACCGGGCCAAAGGTTTCGCGGAGTTTGTTTACGGCGGCGGTTACCTCTTCACGATCACAAATGCTGGCTTTCAAGGCAATGGCTTTTCCGCCAGCGGCCTGAATCTCTGCGGCTACTTCTTCGCAGCCTTCAATGTTAAGGTCCAGAACCCCAACGGCGATACCTTCTCGAGCCAGGCGCACGGCACAGGCTTTACCAATACCGGCAGCAGCGCCAGTCACTAATGCTGTTTTTGTCATCGTTGATCCTCGTTTGTGTTTTGAAGGTTAATCAATAGTTTAGGTTTATAAGCGCTGTCAGCGTTCGAATTTGCGGGGAAAACGGACAGTTAAATTCCTCGCTGAGTTTTGGTGTCAGGACCTGCAGCGAATAATTGAGGCTGACTTTCGTTCAGCTCCAGGCTTATTAACGGTCAAGCAAAAAGTTTATAACAGCGAAAACCTTACTCCGCCCGACAAGTTTGAATGATAGCCGGACATCTAGATATATTTTACCAGCCAATGGATAGATTTTCTCCTATGATGTCCGAACATTAGCAATCCTTCACTTCATCTGCTCCCGTGGTGTTGCTAAGGTACAGCCTCCTGCACATTCTATGATTCGGTATTCATCCAATAATCCTGCCCGAATCATGGGCACATTTGTTCGATGTAAACCCGTTCAAATGAAATAAACTCGATTATAAGTACAAATGAGGTTTCTGTGAAAACAGCTATATATCCAGGTTGGTGGCAGGTTGCTGTCGCGACAATGATTCAAGCCGTCAGTGCCGCCAGTATTTTCACCGCTTACAGTATTGTGGCTGCCCCGTTAAAAGCTGAGTTTGGCCCCAGTAATCTTGTGCTAATGCTGGGGATTACGGTCACAACGCTTGCCTCTGGAGTGTTAAGTCCGCCACTGGGTGCGGCACTGGATAAATTTTCTGTGCGCTGGCTGATGTTTGCTGCGAGTTGTCTGGTTTCACTAGGATTTTTGCTGATGTCCTTTGCCACGTCGATGGTACAGGTCATTATTATTTATGGGGCCTTTATGGCCGCCTCGGCAGTATTGCTGGGCCCGCTGGCGGCTTCAACTTTATTGGCCAGGTGGTTTAGTCGAAGGCGGGGTATGGCTATTGGCTTGGCGGCCAGTGGCAGCGCAATGGGTGGCCTGGTGTTACCACCTCTGTTGCAGTGGCTGATTGATACCTATGAATGGCGAGAGGCACTGCGAATCTTTGCTGCCATCATTTTTGTACTTACTGGCCCTGCTATTGCTCTGTTGATCTCCGACAGACCCTCCGATCGGGGCTTGACCGTTGAAAATGAACCCCCATCACCGGCGGTTTCAGTTGATACTGCCGCTGCTGTAACCTTCTCCATGGCCAGCGCTATAAAAGATCCCAAATTTTGGTTAATTGCGCTGCTATTAGGCACCGTATTTTGCGGTCCGATGGCGGTAGTCAGTAACTTGATTCAGTTTGTGACTGATAAAGGTGTTGAGGCCAGTCAGGGCGCTTTGCTGCTGTCAATCATTTCTGGCGCGGGCTTTGTTGGCAAACTTTTAAGCGCGGCGCTGCTGGATCGTTTAAATCTTCGACTGGTGATGATGGCAATGTTGGTGGTACTAGCTCTGGGGATGTTTTTATTCTTGCAGGCTAACACCTTTAATCTGCTTGCCCTTGCTGCGGTATTCAGTGGCTTATCCAGTGGTATGGGATCGCCCCTGTGGAGCGTGACTATTGCTAAAGTCTATGGGCCTGAGCAGATTGGGAAAATGATGGGCAGTATGACGATGGTTATTATGCCTTTTACGTTATGTTCACCACCGATTTTTGGTTGGGTTTACGATGTGACCGGTAGTTACGATAATGCTTTTATTGGTTATATAGTGATGTTGCTGTTCACCCTGTTGCTGATGACCCAGTTGCGTCTGGAACCAAAGAGTGGGTTTAAGGCCCAAGCCGTCGAGATTAGTGCATAGTTTTATCGTGCATGTTTTAATTTTTTCCTGTTAATGCGTTTAAAGCGTTTCAGGAGGGAGGCATGGCGTCATGCTCCGAGCTTTCTTCGCAAAAATCACTAAACCCAGGCGGCGACAAAATAACCATTTTTTTCGATCAGTTGCTTGGCGGGCTTTGGTGGCTCAATCCCCAGAGTTTGATAATGCCCCAGCCAGCGTGAATTATAGTTGACCGTAGCCTTGTCTATTCTGGCGATAGTCAGTTGATGGGCCTGAGCAAACTTTTTGAGATTACGCCATAAATAACGGTCCACACCGGCTACCCGCTCTCCTGCGTATTTAGGGATTCGCCACCACTGTGTGCCGGGGTTCATGGCGAGATCAAAAAGTGTTATGCAATTAGTATCGACAAAGTCGGTGCCACTATCAAAGGTATCGACACCTATTGGTTCATGGGTACTGTAATGACAGATGCGGCGATGACTAAACACAATATGCGCGCCGGACTGGTAAGCTTTTATCGCGCAGGCCAGGTGATCGGTGGTCCAAGTGTTATCAACATCAAGATAAGCTGCAGCATTACAAAAATGCGCATGGGCATAGATGGTGCCGATGGCTCGTGGCGTCGCGCCGGTATCGTTGGTAGCTTTGGGCAGCGTCATAATCTGTACCGACTCGGGTAGCCTATTTTTGTCGATAGGAAACTCATCACCATCGCAAATAAAAATATGCAGGCTGGCGGCAAAGCTTTGTGCTTGAACGGTTTCAATACAGCGCCAAACGGTTTTTTCAGTTTCGTTTTTGTAGGGGGTTATAACGGCAATACTTGCTGGCATTCCGGTCGCCTTATTATCATGTGCTTATTGAATCGTTATTGAGTTATCTCATTGCTTCGGTGAGGTTGCGTTCACAAATACCTGTTGAGATACGGGAAACACCGCTGGGCCAAATTGATTATAAACAGCTACGTCGGCGGCGTCCCGGCCATAGCCAATGGCGATATAGCCAGCGCGTTTGTTTGGCTGGGTTGCGTCAAAGGTATACCAGCGACCCGCGACAAAGGCCTCAAACCAGGCGTGTAATTCCATCGGCTGCAATCCGTATAAATAGCCCACGACCATGCGAGCGGGAATACTAATGCTGCGACACATGGCAACACCTAAATGCGATAAATCCCTGCAAACACCAGAACCCTGCTGGTTTACTTCAGTCGCGGACAGTGGCACTACGCTGCTGCCCGGGCGAAAGGGAATATTTTGGTGAAGCCAGCTTTCTATTTCCTCCACCTGGTCGTATCCCGGTAAACGGTGAGCAGTAATAGCGGTGGTCATTTCACCAAAACGGTCGGATTCACAGTAGCGGCTGGGTAGTAAATATTTCAACACAGTATCGGGCAGGTTTTGAATATCGACAAAGGCACCGCCTGGTTCTCTGTCAATATAGTCCGAGGTCATAATATGAGCTGAGGTGTAGATCGTGAAGTCACCCGGGGGTGCAATTAGGCGTTGGCAGAGATTACCGTAGTCATCAGTAAACTCGAAAACGGGCACACTGGGGTAGAGTAAATATTCCTCCTTTGCCACCCACTGCTGAGCACCACTGCGAGGCCGCAACATCAGGATGAAAGGAGTGGGAATATCGATAATAAATTTCAACTCACAGCTTGTTTGTAACCACATAACTTTTCCAGTGATGGCATGGTTTAACTGAGTTCACTAACCCAAACATAGACAAACATTCGACTATCAGGGCCGCCATGATAAGAGCCAGAGACCGGGGGAATCGACTCCGGTCGTCTTGCTACGGCGACAGCAATATGTTCTGCCCCGACAACATTGCCGGTAGTTGGATCAAATCCCTTCCAGCCAGCACCGGGGATAAATATTTCAACCCAGGCGTGGGTTGAGCCCGGCTGATTACTATTAGCGCCGGTATATAAATAACCACTGACAAAGCGGGCGGCAAAGCCAAGCTCACGAGCCGTGGCCATAAATAAATAGGCAAAATCACGACAAGAGCCAGATCCGCTGGCAAGCGTTTGCTCTGCGTTCTGTACGCCTTCTTCTTCTCGAATACAGTAGCGCAGACTTTCCTTGATACGCTTATTTAAGCGCAGAAGCAGGCTAAACGTTTGGATGCTTTCCTGTGGTTGCCATTGTTGGTTGACCCAGTTACTCAGTGCTGGGCCAGGCTCAGCGGAAGATCTATTTCGATAGGGCGATAACAGTAGCTGATCTTCATCAGTATAAGTAAAGGGATAGTTCACCGCATAGTCGGCCACCAGAAAGTCCAGTGGCGAGTGGTCGTACTGCTGAATGATAATCTCGCTTTTAATGCTTAGCAGCTGTGTGCTATCGGCAAAGGTTGCCGCTGCTACGGAGTTACCCTCTACATCCCGCCGCCAGCGTAACGTGGCGGTGGGGCTGATATCCAGGGTTGAGCTTTCTATGCGCAATTCATGCCCTTCACGCGGGCGCAGGCGTAGTGTATGGGGAAGCAGTTGCACCGGGTCAGGGAATTTATACTCGGTGTGATGAATGATTTTAAAACGCTTCATAGTAGGGCATAACGGGTGTGCTGGCACACCATAAAGAAACGAGCACTATTGGCTCTGGTGTTTGACAGTAGCATATAAGCGTAGACGTCGATATAGCGCTTATTGCCTCTGTGATTGATTGCTCCTTTAAAAAACTGTTGGCTACTTTTATGCAGGTTATCGGCGAGGACGAAGTGTTACAACTAAGTGCACTGATTCGCGAGGATGCCGATTTATATCAGGATGGTGGTGGGGTCAAGCCGGCAGCCCTGGGTATTATCTACGGCGCTGTCAAAAATATGTAATTGATAACAAAACACTTTCTGCGCACTTTGCAACGTTGAATGGTATGCCAATCCTGCTCGTTTATATTGATGAGGTTTTGGACCAGATGTATACGCTATCCGTTGAACAGGATCAAATTGTCGCAATCTATCTGATTCGAACCCCTGACAAGCTCAAGCGGTTGGCATGAGCTTTTAGATAGCGAATCAACGAATCATCATGATTGCGGCTCAAAATCCAGTATCTCATTGGCTGGTATTGGCTTGCTGAAAAAATACCCCTGGGCAATATCGCAATTTTGATTGTCGAGGAATACCAGCTGTTCGAGAGTTTCTACCCCCTCAGCTACAACTTTCATGCCCAGCTTATGAGCAATGGTGATACTGGCTTCAACAATTGCGGCATCACTGGAATCTTTCAGGATGTCATCGATAAAACTCTTGTCAATTTTCAGGGTGTTAACCGGGAAACGCTTGAGATAAGCGAGCGATGAATAACCGGTGCCGAAATCATCAATGGCGGTATGCACACCGATTTTACTCAATGCGACCAAAACAGCTGCGGCTCGCACCGGGTCCTGCATCACAATATTTTCCGTGATTTCCAGTTCCAGCATGGCGGGGGGGATATTGAATTGCTGAACGATGGCAGCCACCTTGTCCTGAAACGCTGCATCCTGTAACTGGACGGCAGACACATTCACACTGATACTGATATCCGGACGGCCAATTTCGCAGAAGTGTTGATACTGTAAGCAGGCTTCTTGCAGTATCCATTCACCGACACTGACGATCAGTCCCGAGGATTCCAGCAGGGGTACAAAGTCCAGTGGTGAGACCAGGCCTCGCTTGGGGCTGCGCCAACGCAGCAGTGACTCCACGCCTATCATTGCGCCGGTGGTAATATCAATTTTAGGCTGATAAAACAGGCATAGCTCATTATTGGCGATGGCGTATCGCAACTCAGTATCGATCGCCAGTAGTTCGCGACCGCGGGTATCCATATCCTCGGTATAAAATTGGTATTGGTTGGATCCCTTGTGTTTGGCACGGTACATGGCTATATCAGCCAGTCGCAAAAGATCAATTTCGTTAGAGGCGTCCTGAGGATAGAGTGCAATACCCACACTGAAGCTGGCAAAGATTTCCTGAGTTTCAATGTTAATGGGATGCTTGAAAACCTCGAAAATTTTCTTTAATACGATAAAGGTATCTTCTGGATCCTTGATATCTTCGATTAAAACGGTGAATTCATCACCACCCAGTCGAGCGATAGTGTCACTGGGACGTAGACAACCCTGGAGGCTATGCGCAACTTTTCTCAATAAGCTATCACCGGCGGTATGTCCCAGATTGTCATTGACGCGTTTGAACTTATCAATATCCAAAAATAGTATGGCGAGTGAGGTCTTGCGCCGATGGGCTATATGTATGGCGGTTTGCAAACGATCAATCAGGAAATACCGATTGGGCAGCTGAGTTAAACTGTCATGGGTTGCCTGATGCTGAAGTTGTGCCTCAAATTTCTTGCGTTCAGAAATGTCACGGGCAATTAATGATAAATAGGGGGCGCTATTATTCTCGGTATGGGCTAGTACGACCAGTGATACCGGTAAGCCCGCCGAAGTGATAGTTTCCTGTTTCAGCCAAACCTCACCCTGCCAATGACCCTCGGATAAAGCGTTAGGAAAAATCTGTAATTCCAGTTGCTCGGCCAAAGTGTCAGGAATTACGAGGCCTAATGTTTCTTTTTTGAGTGAGTCATCCGGGTCCAGCCCCAGCATTTCATAGCCGGCCCGATTAAGATGTAGAAAACTACCGTCGGTTCTGACTATCGCTACTAAATCAGAAGTGGATTCGATAACGTTATTGAGCCTGTTGCGAGACGCTTCGGCTTGCATGCGCTCGGTTATATCCCTACCGGTGGCTACATAGTGGGTGACACAACCATTTTCATCATAGAGTGGAGAGATCACTTTCTCTTCCTGGAAAGCTGAACCGTCCTTTCGTTGATTAATTAAAATTCCGGAGAAGACATTACCCTCGCTGATGAATTTCCATAGTTTGTCTCGTTCGGTTTGGTCAAAATCATCCAGACTAAACTGCGAAGGGCGTTTTCCGATGATTTCCTCCATGGTGTAGCCGGTCAGTCGCTCAAAGGCCGGATTGGCGTATTCAATTTTGCCATCGGCATCCATAATCAGCACACTGTCCGCCGCCTGGGTTATCGCCAGTGACATCTTGCGCAGCATTTTGTTGACTTCGCGTTGCTCTCGGCGGTTGATAACTTCTTGCAATTCCCGCTCTATGGTAGGGACTAATCTGGCTATATCAGATTTCATCACATAGTCTTGAGCACCAGCCCGCATGGCTTCGACTGCAGTTGCTTCGCCAATAGTCCCGGAAAAATAAATAAAGGGGATATCCAGATCATGCTCGCGCACAATCTGCAGCGCTTTTAAGCCATTGAGTTTCGGCATGGAAAAATCGGAGAAGATAACATTCCATGGCTGGGACAGGGCAGTGGTTAATGCGGCCTCGTTGTCGACACGCTGAGCAATAACTTTAACGTCGTAGGATTCAAGGTGATCGATTAACAGGGTGTAGTCGTCGATGTTATCTTCGATCACTAAGGCGCGGAGTTGAGCAATGTCAGTTAAGCTAAGGGGCATTTACTTCTCCTTGTTCAATGCTGTGATTTGTTTACCGGAGGCGCTTCATTGAGTAGTAGCCAATACAACCCCAGTTGACCTGCAGCATTGATAAATTCATCGAAATCGACGGGCTTGCGGACATAGCTATTGGCACCCAGTGCATAACCCTTGATGCGATCTTCATCTTCATTGGAGGAGGTAAGTATGGCGACGGGTTGTAAACTGGTACGCGGATCTTCCCGAATTTGGCGTAGCACTTCCAGGCCATCAATTTTGGGCAGCTTTAGGTCAAGCAAGACGATAGCAGGCAGGTTGCGCACATCGCGACCTTGGAACTCGCCGGTACCAAACATGTAATTGAGGGCTTCCACGCCATTGCGCGCGACGACGACGGGGTTACCGATATTGTTAGCCTCCAGCGCCTCCAGTGTGAGTAGCTCGTCATCGGGGTTATCCTCGACTAGCAGAATTACTTTATCATTCATACCATTGTTCATATAGCTTTACTCCTGTATTTATTCCTGGCTGAGGGTGAAATAAAATTTTGCACCTTTTCCTTCTTCTGCCTCTGCCCAAATCTTGCCGCCATGTTTGTGAATCACACGTTGTACGGTGGCCAGGCCGATGCCGGTACCGGGAAACTCATCACTATCGTGCAGGCGCTGGAAGGCACCGAAAAGCTTATTGGCATAACTCATATTAAAGCCGGCGCCATTATCCTCTACGACATAGGTAACCTGGCTGTTCTGCTCAAGGCCATAGACCTTGATTAATGGCTGATCCATGCGGGAGGTAAATTTCCAGGCATTCGAGATCAGGTTGGTCATTACCACCCTCAGTAACCCTGAATCAGCTAATGCATAGAGCTCTGGCTGTATTTCTATGGACACCTTGCGCAGCGGGTTTTGAGACTCCAATTCGGTGATCACCTCAAGGGCAAGTTTTGATATATCCAGAGGTTCTTTGACAACTTCGGTACGACTGATGCGCGACAGGTTTAACAGATCATCAATGAGCCGCCCCATCCGCTTGGCCGCAGCACGAATACGTTCCAAGCGGTCGCGTCCCTTATCATCGAGCTGTTCGGCATAGTTCTTAAGCAGGGTTTGGCTAAAACCATCTATTGCTCGTAACGGTGCTCTTAAATCATGGGAAACGGAATAACTGAAGGCTTCCAGTTCTTTATTGATGGCTTCCAGTTCGGTCGAGCGGTTAATGAGGTGATAGTTCAGCTGCTTGATTTGGTTGTTGCGCTCTTTGCGAACCGTTATGTCCCGTATAATAGCCGTCACCAGCATTTTTCCATTCTGTATTAAAGGGCTAAGGCTGATCTCGACGGGTAGTTCCCGGCCATCTTTACAGCGCGCAAATAACTCGCTGCTTTCTCCCATGGGCCTCACCGTTGGCTGCTGGATATAAGTCTGGCGGTGATGCAGGTGCCGTTCCCTGAAACGCTCCGGCAGTAGTATGTCTACCGACTGTTGGATTAATTCCTCTTGTTTATAGCCAAACATATCCAGTGTTTTATCGTTTACCAGTTGAATAAGTCCCTGCTGATCAATAATGACAATGGCATCGGGGGCGCCCTCCAGCAAGTTGCGATATTGCTTTTCACTTGTCTGTAATTGCTGCTCACTGTTTAGCCTGGCTGTTTCCTTGCGAGTAATAATCCAGCAGCTGACAAGGATAATGACGGTAATCAGGCCGTAGAGCAGCAGGAGGTTGCTGCCAAAAAGGGAGATCTGATTATCAATATAGTGTTTAGGTGTGAAGGCAACAGCATACAGTCGGAGGTTATTGGCATTAGGTAGAAAGTTGCGGGTGTTAATTGGAGTGATACTGAAATAGCCGCGTTCGGTCTGAATAGTTTTAGTATCCGTGGCTGTTGTCAGCTCGGACCACAAGTTAGGGTAGTGGGTTGGCAGGTTTTGGGTGCTCTGTTCTGACCACATAAACCCCCATTCCTGTTGGGGGGAAGGGCCCAATAACCAGTAGCCCTCGTTGTTTAACAGCCAGAGTTGACGATCACCGGGCATATTAAGACTTTGCAAGTCCTGCAGCAGCTGTGCACCAAGATAGTTCAGAATTAAGCTGCCGGTGTACTCGTCGGCGTGATTGTAGATTGGCGTACCTATGCGAATAATGGGTTTGTATGGTATTTCCACCTCGCCATGTTCCACGTTGAGGTCAAAGGCCGAAATATAAAGTTCACCTTGTTTTAAGTCATCAATGGCATTCAGGTAGTAGCGGCTTGATTTGTCCTGCAGTTGATCTTCCGGAATGGCTTTGGCACTGGCTTGACGCCGTTCAATACGAATTGCCTCTACGCCGTCGGCATTAAGGAAACGTATCTGGTCATAGTCGGGATAACGGTTGCTAAACAAGGCAAAATCTTTGATAGCACTTTCTTTAGTACCCTTGCTACCGGATGCTATCCACTGCCTGAAGTATTGCTGGTTGGCCAAAAAGAGCGTATCCGCCTCAAGCGAGTGTAGTTTAGTTTCGATGACCTTGAGGCTTAATTGAATTCTGCTGGTATCCTGCGTCTGAACCAGCGTAATTGTAGCTTTACGCTCCAGATAAAATATAAGGGCTGTTACCAGTGATAAAACTAATAGGAAGGGTAAAAAAGTGATGCAAAATTGAATAACAAACTTCCTGTCTATGTCCATAGCACGCCTGTCTTCACTAGATTTATTACGCTTTGCTTCAACTGTAAAACTCTGCCCAGTGGCTTGCTTATGTCTGCTTGAGCAAGATAGGCGCCAATGCGGAGGTGTTTAGAAGTGTCGTTAACTATTTAGAAGTGTAGTTAACTATTTGCATTTATGTTTAGTAATCAGATTACTATTTTTCCATTCTTTACCGATAGAAAAGAAGTGTTTTTTGTGTGGTTATTTCGACTGCGGTTAAGTGAAAATAATGAAGTTTATGGACGTAGAAGTAAAGTTTTTGGTTGATTAATAGGCAGGTGTTTTTAGCATAATTTAAAATATAAATTTTTTTCAATAAAGCTATTCGCTTTATGAAAATAGAAAGCTGCATATTTATGTAGTGTGGGTTTTTTTGGTCGCCTCTGGAGTCTCCAGGGAAAAGAAAGCCAGAGGCAACAGAGGATTATTTCAATATGATTCGGTTTGTGTTTTTAAACTGCTTACGTGGTAGTCCGTCGCGGCTGGTATAACGCAACTGCCAAGCCTGAAGGTCAACCTTGACCTGCATTTGCCTGTTTTTGGAAAAGCTCAGGGTAAAAAAGTGCTCCCTGGTTTTTTTGTGGTTAGTTGGGAAAAACCAGGATTTGATTTTCTCGGCTGAGACTCGCCATTCACTGGGGTAGGCGGTGGCCACGGTGGGAATACCCTCAATCTCGAACGCTGGAAACTGCTTAATTTTTTTGGCGGAGTCGGAGGCAATTTTACCGTCTATCCCGGTCAGGTTGGATAGCGGTGAGGAGATGACTTCATGCAAAATGGTGCCGTTATTCCCCAGTGGTGCCGAGCCTACCCGGCCAAAGTGAACGTCACCTGAAAGGATTAAAATATCATGTCCGGTTGAGGCCAGGGCATTCAGCAGAGCGGCGTATTGCTTGCGATAATTGGCCAGATTTTTATCTTCATTGGAGCCGGGGCGAACCATCAATGGTTGCCCTATGGTCAGTACGCCAGGAGAGGTCAGTGACTGCGCCCAGTTAATCAACTGGTCAAAGTCAGCCGGCGGTAAAAAGGTTTTGTCGGTTCGGTGGCAACGTACATCGGCAAAGCAAAAGGAGAGGTCATCGCCGATAGTAAATGTGCGAATCGTTTCAATTTTTTGTACATTGCGAATACCGTCGATGGCGGTTTTCTGCCACAATTTTTTGACGCTATCCGAGGCAGTGATCATCCACAGGTAGGGATTGCGGCCTGAGACATTAGGGTAGTTATTCCAAAACTCATGGTCATCGGCTAGCATCCAGGTGCCGCCGTGCCTCAGCATTCCGCGGAGTGATTGCCAGGAGACGGCATAATCATCGGCAATGCGGTTTGATATTTCACTGTTAACCGGTGATAGGGAGTCCAGGCCGATATCCAGATAAACCTGATCACCGGTTAAAAACTTGACGTCAGGCTTGATGGCGTCAATGCCCGAGGCTAACAGGGCGTTATAGGCGCCGGCAGTTTTGCCGCCATCGGATTCATCGTAATAACAACTTCCCAGTGCCACTACAAAGGGTTTTTTGTCCGTGTTGAGCGATGCAGGCAGGGTTCTTAAACTACCCTGAGACAACACCCTTGCTGTCAGCGCTATGTCGGCAATGGTTTGTTGCTCGCGGGCAAAAATAACCTCGTAATCGGTGGCCGGCTCCAGATTATCAAACCTGAGATATTTGTAAAAGCGTTGTTCCAGATCCGGAAAAGGGCGTTCAAGATCGGCCTTGGGAATCGCCTGCTCACTGACCAGTACGCCAGCCTTAAACAGTTTGACGGAATAGGTCTCAAATTTTCTTTCGTTGGGGAATAAAGTACCGACCCAGATGTTGGCGTAATCGGCGCCTACATCATGTATCACCAGGCTCCATTTATTTTTCATAGTAAATTCCTTTTTAGCGTTTTTTCTGTGATTGGAAGAAGCTAATGCTCAATATTTTAATTGATTAAGTTATCATCAGTCCGGTTTTTATCGATAAATAATGTCCGATCTCATGGGAGCCAATCGGCTGATCAGTTTATTTTGTACCGGGTGGGGTACACCAACCTGATCCATAGCATTGAATAACAGATCAACTGTGTGGTTAAAGTCGTCTTCAGTGACTCCCATATTGGTGTGTACATCAACCATCGAGTCACCGGTATATTCACAGGGACCGCTGGCAACATGGCAAATATGCTCGTTCATCTTTTCTCTGAAGCGGTCGGTGTTGGTTTGCTCGAAAAAGTGAAAGATTTTCTTGTCGTAGCTGATCTCTACAATAAAATTATCCACAATTCGTTCTACGCCCTGAGCGCCACCTAACTCTTCATACAAGGTTTGTTTGTCCGGTGTTGCACAGGACTGTAGTAAAACAGTTAGAAGAATGAAGGACAGTAAAAGCGCAAGGTTGAGGGGCTTTGGTCGTGTCGATGGGTTCATGGGTTCACCATAGGTATCCGGTTAGAGAAAAGTACAGCCCCTGTTGATCGTCCTGACCGGCGATACTGCCGAGATCGGCCCATGCTGCGGTAAAATTAAAGTTTTTACTGGGGAACCAGGCAACAAACACATCAACCCAGTCATCCTCCTCAAAGGCTGTTAAGTTATCGGGTTTTTGTCGGTAATCCATACCAATGGCGAGGTTTCGTGATAACAGGAGTGCTATGGAGCCTTCAAGCACAACGTCGTAACTACTATTGTCATCGCCGCCAAAGCCCAGTAAACCAGCCTGGTTGGCCCGAGTACGTCGAGCGGTGATATTCCAGAGAAAGTTATAGCCACCAATAGCGCCCAGTTCGACCTTGGTCATAGCGATATAAAAGTCATTGCCGCTGTCGTTATCCCTGGCACCGACGGCAGCCGCGATAGCGCCGTCCTCCAGTGTTTTATGCAATACACCCGCGCTGATCTGTGGCCACTTGGAGTAAATGGCATCGCCATAAAGGCGAACCTTCGCGCCGTAGACTTTCTGTTCGATTTCGGCTCCGTTGGCGCGTATATCAAAGGTATGTTGGGCGGCACTGAGTTCGAGCCGGTCATAAAAACTGAGTGCTGCGCCGTAAGCGCTAAGTCGATAATCATCGACGCTGACTTTGGTGGCAAACACCGATGCCGATACTTCGTCGCGTGAATCATAGCCTGCCAGTACTGCCCAGGGGACAATGCCGCCTCCGGCACTGCCTTCAAATTGCGAGGTGCCAGCCGTGGCGATCAACTTGCCCTCTCCGGCAAAGGCAGGTGATGAAAGCGTCAGGGCTGATACTAATAAAAATAATACGGGCATTCGTAATTTCAAGGTGTAGCTTTGCAGGTTCATTATTACTCCGGTCAGGATGCTGTGAGTTCTTCGGGTAATTCCAGGGCTTCTAACCATGGTAGCAGTTCATGGCCGGGCATGGGGCGGGCGAGCCAGTAACCTTGCATCCATTCACAGCCCCATGCTTTCAAAAGTGCCAGGCTGGCCTCGTCTTCAACACCTTCAGCGACGATTTTCAAATTGAAGCTGTGGGCGAGATCAATAGTAGATTTGACGATGGTCTGGTCATCTTTTTCCCGGGCCAGTTGCATCACAAATTCCCGGTCAATTTTCAACTCGGAGACTGGCATCAGTTTAAGCTGGGACAGGGAGGAATAGCCGGTGCCGAAATCATCGATCGCCAGATCAAAGCCGGCATCTCGAAAGCGGGTAAGCAGGACGATGGCGTGTTTCGGGTCAGCCATTAATTCGCTTTCGGTAATTTCAAAGGCCAGTTGATCTGTATCGACACTGTATTGTTTGCGATTCAGATCAATAAAATCGAGTAGTTCCGGTCGGGCAATATCCTGTGCAGAGAGGTTGATGGCCACCTGAAATCGCACATGCTGCACATTCCATTCGGCAATTTGTTTGATGACCTGAATAATGACCCATTCGGTGAGCCGGTTGATCAGTCCGGATTGCTCGGCCAGTGGAATAAATAACTCCGGTGAAATAAATCCTCTATCGGGATGAATCCATCGAATCAGGGCCTCCATACGCGTGACCTTACCCGTCGGCAAGTTCAGCTTTGGTTGATAGTACATTTGCATGGTGGATTCTTCTGCGGCTAGCTCCTGACGCAATTCATCGGCCAGCTGCAAGCGCAGGATGTATTCTTCTTCCTGGCCATCGCGATAGTATTGGATACCATTAGAGGATTGGTGGGCGTAATCGGCAGCGATTTCAAGACGGCGAATCAGGTCTTCTGTGTTATCCGCCTGATAGGGAAAGCTGACAACGCCAATATTGATTTGCAAACTGATCTGAACCTTGGAAACCTCATAGGGTAAAACCAATTCTTTTTGCAGTAACTCGATGGCGGTATCTTCCAGTGGGCCTTCGGAAATACTGATGAAGTGCCCGCTGCCAAGGTGGGCATTGAGGGTGTAAAAGTGGTTCAGTCGCTCGCCGATTTTTTTCAGGCACTCGTCACCAATGGCGTGCCCAAAGGTGTCGTTGGTTGCCCGCAGATTAGCCGCATTCACGGCAATCAGGTGAAACTCCTTCTGTTGCTCAATTTTCTCACTGATAAATTCGGTCAACAGGCTGCGATTAAACAGGCCGGTTAGCGTATCGTGGGTGGCTTGATAGCTGATGCGGTCCTCCCGTTCCCGAATGTCTTCCTGCATGGAGGAGACGGCACTGGCCAGCTCATTGATCTCCTGGGTTGAAGAGGCAATCTCAAGACGTCGCTCGTAATTGCCCTTGGCAATATCCCGGGCAATAGCGATCAGTTGAAATAAGGGCCGAGTCAGTCCGCGGGAGAATAACACCCCCATGACCAGTGCAATCGAAATGGCCAGTGCGGCAATGGAGCCAACTTGTAACTGCAGTGGGGCGAATTCGGAAAATACGCGGTTAATATCATCCGTTAGATAAGCCTGTATTAATGTGTTATCGCCCTGATAGAGGGTATGCAACCTGGATTTATAGTGTGGATAACTGTCGAAGGGCGAATGCCATGTCATTATCTCATCCTGCGTACTAGCGGCGAGCAGGGGGTAGTCATCATCTTGCAGTGTTGAAACCCGGGGTAGCATGACCGAGGTAGCATTATCGACAAAGGATATATCCAGGTTGGTAATTTGTTGCAGCTCCCTTGCCAGGTTCAGGTCCATGGCAAAACCCAGAGCAGCAACGGCAATGGGGATGGGAGCATCAACGGTTGTCCATACCACCTGATAAATTGTGCCATCAATGGTAGTCATTGAAGAGGCAATACCCTCAGCCAGAATTTGCTGGACGATGGAGGGGGAAACCACCATTGAGCGAGAAGAAATCTCCGGCAGAGTGGTGGATATTATCTCTCCCTCCAGCGAGGTAATCGCCATCATATCCGCATTGATACGGTTGGCTTGATTGATCAGGGCGCTTTCTATGGTGCCGACATCGTTACTCGCTACGGCCTGCCTGAAACCAAAGTCAGCCGTTAGAACCTCGGCGGTGTTGAGTAACTGGATTTGCTTGCTGGAGCGAACTTCTTCAAAAATATTGACGCCTACATCGAGATTGGCATCTACCTGATTATTGGCGTGATCACTAATGGCCAGCCACATGCTGGCTAACAGTGCAATAGTGGTGGCCAGTAACAGGCTGGCAATTAATATCGCCAACCTGAAGCTTAGGGTTTTACTTGGCATAGCGATTGATACCGCTTCCAAAGCGTGAAGTTTGCTCTTTTGGGGTTGCTTTTAGCTGCAGAGGGTGAACCAATGAAGTGGTTCCCTGAGCGATACTGATTTCCTCCGTGGAGTCGATTCCTTGCAGTAGTTTAGGGTGCCAAACCATCAGCTTGTCGGGGGCTTCAGCCAAGGTCAGTTCACCCTTTTCGTCGGTTTTATCGATAAAATGCTGATCGGCAATCACCAGATAACCCACCATGCCATCGTGGATATTGCAGCCCATTACCACCAGCCCGGGTTTATCAAACAGGATTGGTTGTGTGGGAACACCGCTATACAGTTTAATTTCAAAGGGTTTAGGTTTTGAAAAAGAATAGACATGATGGCGAATAGAATCGCTATTGGGAAAGCTCACCAGCGTGCCCACCTGAACGGTTTGCACTACCGGTAAAAACTGTTTATCCACCTGATCGACAATCGCTGTTTTAACGTCAGGTTTTTGTGGCGGTAGCTCTGTTGCCATAACGACGGCACCCTCGATCGGGTTCCCATCCTGATCAACAACCTGCAAGGTGAAGGCGAAGGCATGCCCGACGGTGCAAGCCGCTATGACCAGAAGGAGTAAAAGTTTTTGAATCATGACAATCATCTTATTCATAGCAACGTATTTATACAGGGGCCACGAGAGCAAAATGCAGCCAAGTACAGAGAGGTAAGCGGTTTTTCTGTCGGCTCCTGTTATAGAAAGAATTTCAGGAGAAACGCTTCGTAATCTAGCAACCCCGATAATATGGCTTTAGCCTAGCATTTGCAGCGTCAAACCGCATGGCCGCAGGCACTATTTTAGGTCTAAAAACCCATGCCACAGCAAAATAGTCAGGTTTTGACCGCTTGATGTCAATCTGGCAGTTAATTTATGGGTGGGCGGTGACCCTGGTTTGTCCAATCCGATAAGTTTTTTCTAGTGGATAAGTGTGTGGCTGGGTTCTTTGGTAGGCGTGTATGTTGGTCTACTGAGGCAGGGAAATTTCGGTTTTAGGCCGCCGGGCATCACAAATGAGTAGTGACCAGGCCCGAGCCAGAACCGTTAACAGGAATTAATTAAAATTAAATAGAGGCACAAATATGGGGCAATAGCCCCCCAGAGGTCAGGCGTAGCGGGGTTGGCCCCGGTAAAGGCCCTTGAACTCCAGCCCATCTTTAAATTTTGGGAATAGTTTGCCGTTGAAATCCACCTGTACAGAGGCATCAACGTCTTCGGTCAATATCGGTGGCGAGTTAGTCTGTGCCTGAATCGATTTGGCCGCGCCGCCTTTAGTGTCTAACGCAATGATATTGCTCTGCAGGTGGAGGGAGTGTGTCAGATCAAACTGGATATTAGCGGGAGCGTATTCCGATAGCTCTACCAATGCTGATTGCAGGTCTGCCGAGTCATTGAGTTCGGCATAATCAACCAGCAGCTGTAAAAAGTCCGGATGAGAGAGTTTAAGTTTAATGCCCAGTTCCAGTTCGACTACAGAAATACATTTCTTTGCTGCGGCGATTGCCTGAGCATTTAGCATCCAGCTTTTATCTGCCATGGTTTATACCCTTACGATTCATAACATATTAGTTCGACACATTGAGTTAGGCATATTTCGTACCATACGTTCATTTCTGTAAATATTGCTAATAACAAACTCTGGTCTTTATAGCGGCGTTGTTGGATGTGAAAGTATTGGGCGACATTGCGGGTAGCTTGAAGGCCTTATACCGCAAGGCTTTGAGCAAGGTTTTGGCGTTTGGGGTTATTTACAGACGTGAGCAGTGACAATTAGCTGAAAAGCTGCACCGTTGTAGAAACTTGCAAAGCGATTGTCGTAAGACTCGGCCGAACATGATCCTATTTGGTGCGACCGAGGCATGTTTTTGCATCAATCTCGGAATGACTCGGCAGTGAGGGTCGATTATTTTAAGATGTTTTCCACGGTATTGATCAATGTCTGGGAGTAGCTCTTCAGCTGCTTTTGCATTCGTGGTGTCGGGCCGGCCATGCCAATAGCTAATTGATGTTCATTGACCTTCAGCGGGCAGGCGATGCCCATGACGTCGGCCAGGTGTTCGCCGACGGTGGTGTAAACCCCTTGTGCTTTGCATTGTAATAAGTTGGCTTTGAGGTCTTTTTTTCGAGTAATCGTGTTGGCATTAAAGCGGGTTAGTTTCAGTTCGCTAATCAGCTGATTTTGCACATCTTCATCCAGGCACCCGACCAGAGCCTTGCCCAGTGCGCTGGCATGAATGCTTTTTAAATCACCCGACCGCGCGGAGTAACGAATGGCGTGGGTGCCGTCGAACACCTCGGTGTAAACCACTTTGTTGCCCTGCAGACGACCAATAAAAACCGTTTCTCCGGTGGTATCGCGAATGCTTTTAAGTTTGCTTTCAATTTTTTCTTTGAAGGGGTTGTGGGTGTAGATTTGTTCTGCGACTTCAAACAGTCGTTTGGAGGGATAGTAACTTTTGCCTTCATCGATCACGAGAATATAGCCGAGGTGAATCAGCGTTTGCAGTAATTCATGACAACTGCTCTTGGGTGCTTCCAATCGTAGGGACAGTTCACCAAGACTCAGGGGGCGTTTTGCCTCGGCAAATACACTGAATAAATTAACCGTTCTAATGGCGGATTTCACTAGCTTGATGGCGTTGTCGTTTTTCATTGATCTTATTGCTATCCTGGTTTGCCGACTTTTATGTCCCTGAGTAGGGTATAGAGAGTCTAACAATATTCGTGGCTGTGGAGGCCGGTTTGTATATGCAGATAGTAAAAGATCTGGAGAGTAGGTCAAGCTAAACTGATTAACTCTAAATGACCGGGGAAGGAAAACTGACAGGCAATAAAAAAGCAGACCATATAGCCTGCTTTTGTTATTTATAAGCTGCTGTCAATAGCAGCTTATTGGAAAGAGTGGGTCTTATAAAGGCGTGATATTCTCAGCCTGTGGACCTTTTTGACCAGCAGTAACAGTAAACTGTACAGCCTGACCTTCAGTCAGGGTTTTAAAACCAGAGCTGTTGATGGCGCTGAAGTGAGCGAAAACGTCTGGACCAGACTCTTGCTCGATAAAACCAAAACCTTTAGATTCGTTGAACCATTTAACGGTTCCAGTAACTACATTTGACATAAATATTTCCTGTGTAAATTAAGACGCCTTTTGCTAACTGGAATCAGTCCAGTATTAGGAGGCGCGGTATTGAGTAGCCGAAAAAGAGTCTTAACTTTAGAAACTACAGGACGAGAAACTACAAAGATTGCTGCGAAATGGAGAATTTAAGAGAGGCTTTCTTTCAAACTGAGAGGACAATATACCTGTATTGGCGAGCTGTCAATCAATTAATTCGTGGAAAGTGAAGATTTTTTTGCCCGGGTCTAGTCGTGCTGTCTGTTTTTTGTAGAGCTGACTATTGATAGTGCAATTCTTCAAACAAAAAAGCCGGCGCCTCGGCACCGGCTTTTTAAGGCAAATCACCTTAAAAGTTAAAGGGTTTGGCTTTAAACGATTTTCTTCATCGCAGTCATATAGCCGCGAAGCTTGGTGCCAACCACTTCCACTGGATGGTTACGGATGGCTGCGTTGACGGCGACCAGCTCCTGGTTATCGACGCCGTTGTTTTTGGTATCCAGACCTTTACCAATCACGTCGGTGCTGATTTTAGCCATAAAGTCCTTCAACAGCGGGCGACAGGCCTGGTCGAACAGGTAACAACCATACTCAGCGGTATCAGAAATGGTGACGTTCATTTCATACAGCTTTTTACGGGCAATGGTATTGGCGATCAGTGGCGTCTCGTGCAGTGACTCGTAGTAGGCAGATTCGGCTTTAATACCAGCCTGAACCATGACTTCAAAGGCCAGCTCGACACCGGCTTTAACCATGGCTACCAGCAAAATACCGTGGTCGTAAAATTCCTGCTCAGAGATTTCCTGATCGGTATTTTTGGCGTTCTCAAAGGCTGTTTCTGCTGTGGCGCCGCGCCATTTCAGCAGGTTGACATCGTCGTTGGCCCAGTCTGCCATCATGGTGGTAGAGAAGTGACCACTCATGATGTCGTCCTGATGTTTTTCATACAGGGGGCGCATGATATCTTTCAACTCTTCCGCCAGATCAAAGGCTTTGATTTTGGCCGGATTCGACAGGCGGTCCATCATATTGGTGATACCGCCAATTTTCAGGCCTTCGGTGACCGCTTCCCAACCGTACTGAATCAGTTTTGAGGCATAGCCTGCGTCGATACCTTGCTCAACCATTTTGTCGAAGCAGAGGATGGCTCCGGTTTGCAGCATGCCACAGAGAATAGTTTGCTCGCCCATCAAATCGGATTTCACTTCGGCAATGGGCGAGGATTCCAGTACACCTGCACGGTCAGCACCGGTACCAGCTGCCAGCGCTTTGGCAATTTCGAGACCTTCGCCTTTGGGGTCGTTCTCGCGGTGTACCGCGATCAGAGTTGGAACACCGAAACCGCGCAGGTACTCGGCGCGCACTTCTGAGCCGGGGCATTTGGGGCACATCATCACAACGGTGATGTCCTTGCGAACCTGCATGCCTTCTTCAACCAGGTTAAAGCCGTGGGCGTAATCCAGACAGGCGCCTTCTTTCATGATTGGCATGACGGTACTGACAACATCGGTATGCTGCTTATCGGGCGTCAGATTCATAACCACATCGGCTTGCGGAATCAGCTCTTCATAGGTGCCGACGGTGAAACCGTTGTCGGAGGCATTTTTCCAGGACTGACGCTTTTGTTCGATGGCTTCAGCACGCAGCGCATAGGAAACATCCAGACCGGAGTCGCGCAGACACAGGCCCTGGTTGAGGCCCTGTGCGCCACAGCCGACGATAACGATCTTTTTGCCCTTAAGGTATTCGCACCCGTCGAATTCGCCAGCTTCCATAAAGCGGCACTTGGCAAGCTCTTCCAGCTGCAGACGCAGTGGTAGTGTATTGAAGTAATTTTGACCCATGGTGGTTACCCCGGATAGGTTGATAGATAATTTTTTCGATGATTAAGAATTGATACTCGTGCCGGGACTGCTTAAATCTTAGCCACAGCGGAATTCAGAGGCCGGACTATATAGAAAAAATCATATTGCGTAAAATGATATATACGGGATATTCTGTTGCGAAAACCGCAATATTAAAATTGATGAACCGACACGCTTTTATCTATGGACACCAAAGATCTGCAGTTATTTTTAAACCTGACCGAGACGCTGCATTTCAGCCAGACCGGGGAGGTGATGCATATGAGCCCCTCAGCAGTCAGTCGCACGCTAAAAAGGATGGAGGCGGAGGTGGGCCAGCGCCTGCTGGAACGCGATAACCGTAGTGTGCGGCTAACCGAGGCCGGTCGGCAGTTTCAGCGTTATGCACGCCAGTCGCTGGATCAATGGCAGTCTTTTCAGGAGGCGATCAAGCGTGAAACAGAAGGCTTGATGGGTGAGATCAGCGTATTTTGCTCGGTGACGGCCAGCTACAGCGTGCTGTCGAGTGTGTTGGACTCCTTTCGTCGCCGCTATCCGGATATTGACATTAAGCTGCGTACCGGTGATCAGGCCGATGCGATTCAGCATTTATTGGATGGAGATGATGATATCGCCATCGCCGCCAGGCCGGATAAGTTATCAGCGCGTCTGCAGTTCCAGACACTGACGCATTCGCCGCTACTCTTCATCTATCCCACTATTCATTGTGCGGTAGAAGCAAAAATTCAGCAGCACCTCAAAAATGACGGTGCTATTCCCTGGGAGCAGGTTCCTTTTATTGTTTCTGAGCGGGGGCTGGCGCGAACGAGGGTGGACCAATGGTTTCGTTCCCAAAGTATCAAACCGGATATATACGCTCAGGTGAGCGGCCACGAGGCCATTGTCAGTATGGTGGGCCTGGGTTTTGGTGTCGGGGTGGTGCCCGAGCTGGTAATTACCAACAGTCCATTAAAGGAAAAGGTACAGGTATTGGATGTGCAGCCCTCGCTGACGCCCTTTGCCGTGGGTTTATGCACCGTCGCCCAGCGGCTGGATAATCCGCTGGTACGGGCATTCTGGGAGTGTGCTCGAGAGTCTTTTCGGGCGGAATATTGATAATGGTACCCTTATCCGTCTCAAGGGCTTTTAGAGTGTTTGCGATTGCCATTCGGCGTTAGTGCGCAAGTTGCCGCTATTTTGAAAGTTATTGCTGCCAGGCTCATTTAAAACACGATCGATTTGCTCGAAGTTAAATTTTAACCACACCTTCATTCGATGACGCTCTACCGTTTTCATGGCATCGGCGTTGTTCTCCGCCGCCCAAAAGCTTGAACTGCTGAAATCGATTTTTTGGGTCAGGTCTTCCTGTAATTTGGCCAGCAGGAAAAATTTGGCTCCCCGGCTGCGGGCCGCCTGACAACTGGGCGACTTCTCAAATTGCAAAAAGCTTTTACCACGACCGTAGTTTTGGACCACAATCAATTGGCTGGGCAGGTCTTCAAGGTTTTCCACCAGTCGGCTGAGTAAACTGGCCGAATCGGCACCATCATCCATCACATGCCAGTAGTAGATACGAAAGTCCAGTTCACTCATGATTTCGCCCAGAGAACAATCCAGCATCCATTGCTGCAGGCTGGCGTCGGTCTGGGCTGCCAGGTCAACCAGAATATTGGCGTTTGGGTTATCCTCAGCTGCTTCAATGATGGCATCAAAGCCCAGTTCGTTTTTGCTATCTACCGGAGAGGTAAATTCGCCATAAAAGCGAGAAAACGTAGCATGAGATTGGTCGGTATCGAAACCGATAAAGGATTGTCCCTTGTCAATTAAGTACTGCGCCAGCAAGCGAGAAACAAAGGATTTGCCGACGCCGCCTTTTTCCCCACCAATAAAATGCAAACTGCCCATATGGATTCTCCCTGTGCGAAAGCCTGTTTGGCCTGTCGCTATAAATTGTGCCTTCATACTAGTGCGTAAAGCCTGGTCGTAGAAGCTCTGTGAGGTAATTTATTTTTTCACACCCTCTTTCTCATAATGGTTACAGTTAATCGTCTGAGGTCAGCCGGCTAGTGATGCAGGTACTGAATCGCCTTTGCTGCTGCGGAGGTTCGGTTTTCCACACCCAGTTTGCGGTAAATATTTTCCAGATGCTTATTAACGGTGCGGGGGCTGGTACCGAGGATTAAACCAATTTCGCTGTTGGTTTTGCCCTTGGCAATCCAGTACAGCACTTCGGCCTGTCGGGTGGTTAAATCCATGGCTTCCTGCAGGATATTGGAGTCGTTCGGAGTATCCTGATCAGCAACGCGTAGCAGGTATTCCCCGGGGCGAGTTTCTCCCAGCATGATCAGCTTGAGTGCACGCTTTACAGTTGCCAGAGTCAAGGACATATCCCGACTGGGTTTTTGCATTAACCAGTTGGCTATTTGCAAGCCCATCTCATTTTCCAGCAGGCCGGTATCACCGGATGACTCCAATAGTTGATTAACCTGTGGCGTGGACCATACGACGCTGCCATCCTGCCTGACGGTGAGAACAAACTGACCTGCCATGTCCAGAGCTGACTTGGCGCTCATTGCCAGACGGTTATTGGTGATATGCACACGGATACGAGCAATCAATTCGGGGGTGTTTATCGGCTTGGTAATGTAATCGATCCCGCCAGCATTAAGCCCCCTAATCACATGCTCTGTATCCGTCATGCCGGTCATGAATATCACCGGAATATCCTTTAGCTCAGGATCGAGTTTGAGTTGCCGGCATACCTCAAAGCCATCCATATTCGGCATAATCGCATCCAGTAAAATGACGTCAGGCAGCATTTTGCCAGCAATGGACAGCGCCTGGTTTCCCTCCAGTGCGACCAGGGTAGAAATGCCTGCCGCTTCGAGGGATTCATTCAGCATGCCGATAGTCTCTACTGAGTCGTCGACGATCAGGGCAAGGAAGGCATCATCCTCTTCGTGGCTTTTCATGTTTGTTTCTTCATAGTTGGCTTCTCAGGATAGTATGCTTCTCAAGATAACTGATTTCTTAAATTCTCACGCATGTTCTCGAGCTGAATGTTGGTGGAGAACTCACGCATTTGGCTAATAAAGACCTCGCCGATAGTTTCCTCTTGTTCCAGCTCATCCAGAAGGCTTTTAATTTTGCTCAGGTGGCCTATTTCGGTGAGGTAAATAAGTTTATGAATAATGTCCGGGGAAGGAATACCGTCGGTTGCGACTCTGACCATCGTCTCAACCTGAGGTGGCAGGGCGGGCGGCTGATCATACTGCCATTCTACTCCCAGGTATAATTTGAGTTTTTCCAGTAACGGTTCGATTTTAATTGGCTTGACCATATAGTCGGTCACGACTGCTTTATATTCCTCGAGGGCACTGCTTTCATTGGCATTGGCCGACATAATAATAATCGGGCCAGTAAAGCCGATTTTTCTCAAGGCGGTTGATGTCTCCCAGCCATCCAATTGCGGCATGGAGATGTCCATCAAATACAGGTCCGGTTTAAATTCGCTATAGCTGTCTAAGCACGCGATACCGTCCGGAGATTCAATCACTACAAAGCCTAGCGGTGTCAGAATATCACTGATTAAACCGCGGTGAACCGGATCATCATCAACTATCGCCAGGTGGATGGGTTTACCGAAATAGCCATGAATTTTGCGCGGGGGTGATGCTTCGATTGCAGCTGGTAAATTAACCTGGGACAGCATTAGCCAGACGGTGAATGTCACCCCGCCGCCGGGGGTGTTGGAGACTTTAATTTCACCGCCCATAATATCGGTCAGTAACTGGGTGATGGTGAGGCCAAGCCCGGTGCCCGCTATGACGGGCATGCCAGGGTTGCGGATGCGTTCAAAGGGGCGGAATATTCTTTCCAGCTCATTTTCAGGGATACCAACACCTGAATCGATGATTTCAAACTTTGCTACCTGATTTTTGTAGCGAACTCTGACTGTTACTTCACCCTCGGGGGTGAATTTTATCGCGTTGGAGATCAGATTGATGAGGATCTGGCGCAGACGTTTTTCATCGGCAATCACTATTTCGGGCAGGGGGCTGGTACATTCATAGGTGAACTTGAGGCCTTTTTGCTCTGCCTGTAGTCGGAACATATAAACTAATTGATCGAGCAGGGCGCCAATGCGCACCTTGTCTCGCATGATTTCCAGTCGGCCTGCTTCTATTTTGGATAGGTCCAGCAAGCCCTCAATTAAATCGGCCAGATGTTCACCGCTACGTCGAATAATAGAGAACTTGGCTCGCTTTTCGGCTTTTATCTCTTCATCGGCTTCCAGTAGTTGTGCATAACCCAGTACGGCATTTAACGGCGTGCGCAGCTCGTGGCTGATTCCCGTAAGGTAACGGCTTTTGGCTTGATTAGCCGCTTCGGCCATTTCCTTGGCTTTTTGCAGTTTGGCATCGGTGACTTTATGCGCCTCTATTTCTTTAACCAGCAAGTGGTTTTGCTTTTGTGATTCTTCCTGCGCTACTACCCGGCTTTCGTGTGCAAGTACAAAAAACCAGGCGGCAATACCGCTGGCAATGATAAGTGTTAGATAAACATCCCACAGCACCGAGCTTATCTCACCATCGATAAACTTAAAGCCGGTTTCTGCATTGAGATAAGTTACTAACAGAAGAACACTACAAATGGCCACGGTAATCAAAAAATGAAACAGGAATTGCACCAGCCGTTCATTAACCAGGCCGACGATAGGCTCGGGCAGTATTCGTCGCAGGTAGGAAATGGCCTGTTTCTGGATGGTTACACCGCCTTTACAGAGGTCGTGGCAGCGAGCATCCAGCGAACAACATAGGGAACAGATAGCTCCGTTATAGGCTGGGCAATGAGCGATGTCTTCAGTTTCGTAGTGGTTTTGGCAGATACAGCACTCAACGTCGTTATTGGTTGAGACGATGGGGCTGTCGTTACGCGCCAGATAAAACCGTCCACCGGTAGTGAAGGCAATTAACGGGGCGAAAATAAAGCAGGAACCCAAGGTAATAAAATGCGATAGCGATCGGGCTTCTTCGCCAAGAAGGTTCATCCAGCAAATAGCACCGGATATAGTTGCAAAAATCATAGACCCAACGCCGACCGGGTTGATGTCATAAAGGTAGGCTCTTCTGAATTCAATACCCGGTGGGCTTAGGCCCAGGGGTTTGTTAATCACCAAATCGGCGAGCAGCGTACCCAGCCAGGCGACGGCAACAATGGCATAGGCGCCCAGTGTTTTTTCCAGCGTGTGGTAGATACCCATTTCCATCAGCAGCAGGGCGATAACCACGTTAAACACTAGCCATACAACGCGGCCGGGGTGGCTATGCGTTAAACGTGAGAAAAAATTAGACCAGGCAATGGAGCCAGCGTAGGAGTTGGTCACGTTAATTTTTAATTGGGATAAAATAACGAAAATACAGGCGATAACCAGCGCAAAGTCTTTATTCTCAATCAGATACTGAAAGGCAACGGTGTACATTTGGGTGGGATCAGAAGCTTCATGACCTTCAGTAAAACCATTGGACAATACCAGCACGGCTAAAAAGGAACCGGCCAGTAGTTTAAGAATGCCCATGATAATCCAGCCAGGTCCGGCGCTGATCATCGCAAACCACCACTTGCGTTTATTGGATTCCGTTTTTTCCGGTAAAAAACGCAGGTAATCGACCTGCTCCCCGATTTGAGCAATCAGTGCAAAAATCACAGCTGCTGCAGCGCCAAAGTAAACCAGCTTGATACCGCCGGCGGCCTGATTGGCACTGCCTTCAAAGGCTTGCCAACGGCTCAGCATTTCGGGTTCTTTCCACAGAATAAACACAAAGGGCAGTATCTGAAGTATCAGCCAGAGCGGTTGCGTCCACAATTGGAAGCGGCTGATAAAGGTAATGCCATGAGTCACCAGAGGGATGACGGCAATGGAGCAGACCAGATAGCCATAGACTAAGGGTAAGCCGGTTAGCAACTCCAGCGCGACGGCCATAATGGCCGCCTCCAGTGCGAAAAATATAAAGGTAAAACTGGCATAGATTAAAGAGGTGGCCGTTGAGCCAAGATAGCCGAAACCGGCGCCGCGCGTTAATAGATCGATATCGACGCCGTATTTTGCCGCGTAGTAGCAGATAGGTATTCCGGCAAGAAAGATAATCAGGCCCACCACAGCAATAGCCAATACAGCATTATCAAAACCGTAGCTGAGTGTAATCGTCCCGCCGATCGCTTCCAGTGCTAAAAATGAAATGGCTCCAAGGGCAGTATTGGAAACGCGAAATAAGGACCATTTTCTGGAACGCTTGGCGGTAAAACGCAGGGCGTAGTCTTCCAGAGTTTGGTTGTTCACCCATTGGTTATATTTTCGCCTGACGCGAAAAATTTGTTGCGTTTGATTCATAGAGCAGGTGGGCAGCGGCTTCTGTATTGGTCTGGATAGTTATCTGGTCAACGCGTAATTGTCATTAAAGAGACCAGTAAAATATTTTCATTTCAGACTGCTATGCCATATTGGTGCCAAGTAATACATTCTTATTGTTTACACGGTGATGCAGAGTAAGTCCTGACTGTTATCGGGCATTGCTAGCGCATATGCACGCTAATGGTGCGCGGGAGAGGCTGATCTATACCTGCCTAAGTTTACTGGCTTTAGCTTTTTGCCATTCTCCCTCAGATGTTATTTCTGGAAATGATCCTAACTCATGCTACATGAAAGAGTCGTTAGTATGCAGTGAGTCTTTTGTAGTAGTAGCTGGTAGCGCTGTATTAAGGCTTTGAAATTGAGAGCTATCTTCGCAGCAAAGCCAATGCGTCATTCAACGTACGCTCGCTCACCTCTTTGCGTATTTCAAACATCCCGCTGCTGAAAAATAATGAGCTCGCTGAATTTATTTTATCTGCCCTGCTAATGGGCTCATCTCAAGTGAGGCTTCAATATGAATGACAACGCTGAAAAAACGCCACGAGCACAGAAGGCTGTAAAAAAGCCTCTTGCTCGTAAGCTATTAGCGATAGCTGCATCTGCACTGTTCGCGGCAAGCACAAGTTTTGTTAATGCCGATTCGGTTAACACAACAGGGCTTGCAGTGACCGATGATACGGTCACTGTGGGAATTCTGCACTCTCTGACGGGCACCATGGCAATCAGTGAAACGGGTGCTCAGGAGGCTGAAAAGCTGGCCATCAAGCAGATCAATGATATGGGTGGAGTGCTGGGGCGTCAGATTAAAATCATCCAGGAGGATGGCGCCAGTGACTGGCCGACATTTGCTGAGAAAAGTAGAAAGTTATTGGTCAGAGATAAAGTAGCAGCCGTCTTTGGCTGTTGGACATCGGCTTCACGTAAAGCGGCTCTTCCAGTGTTCGAAAAGGAAAACGGTTTACTCTACTACCCAACCTTCTATGAAGGGTTGGAGCAGTCGCACAACGTTATTTACACCGGACAGGAAGCCACGCAACAGATACTTGATGGTTTGAACTGGGTAGCCAAAGAAAAAGGCGCCAAAACTTTTTACCTGATTGGCTCTGACTATATCTGGCCCCGAACCTCCATGAAAATTGCCCGTAAGCATATTGAAAATGTGCTGGGTGGCAAGGTTGTTGGTGAGGAGTACAAGCCGCTGGGGAACACGCAGTTTGGCTCAGTTATCAACAAAATCCGTTTGAAAAAGCCTGATGTTATTTACGCAGCCGTTGTGGGCGGAAGTAATGTGGCCTGGTTCAAACAGTTAAAAGCAGCAGGTATCACCTCCAAAAAGCAAACCTTACTGACCATCTCGGTAACCGAGGATGAAGTGTTAGGTATTGGTGGTGAAAACCTTGAAGGCTTCTATTCCATCATGAAGTACTTTCAAAGCCAGGATAACCCCAACAATAAAGCCTTTGTAAAAGCCTTTAAAGAAATGTGGGGTGAGGACAGTGTTATTGGTGACGTCACACAAGCCGCCTATCTGGGACCCTGGTTGTGGAAAGCTGCGGTTGAAGAAGCTGGATCATTTGATGTGGACAAAGTCGTTGCTGTCTCTGAGAAAGGCGAGATTGAATTGACGACTGCTCCTGAGGGCTACGTTAAGCTGCACCCCAATCATCACCTGTGGAGTAAAGCACGTGTAGGTAAGTGGAAGAAAGATGGCCAGGCTGAAGTGGTTTATACCTCTGAGCTGATTGAGCCAGATCCATTCCCCGAAGGCTATCAATAAGCGGTTATCAATAGAGAGTACCAATAGCCCTTGAAAGTTAAATCAGATAAGAAGGGCTTTATAGATCTAAAACACGGTTGATCTAAAGGAATGGTAGGACGTCGGGTGAACAGGGATTGTTCACCGTTTTTATCACTCTTCATATTTTCAAAAGCAATTAACCTGGTTTGTCTGGGTTCTGGTTTTCACAAGATTAAGTTCGCTTGGTCCAGGAGAAAAGTAATGTTCGGTTATGAGTATAACGAGCTTGGAGCAATATTGGCGATGCAGGGCTTCGCTGGTATTAGTTTATTCAGCGTACTGTTATTAATGGCTTTGGGCCTGGCGATAATATTTGGTCAGATGGGTGTGATAAATATGGCGCACGGCGAGTTTATGGCTGCCGGTGCCTACACCACTTATTTTATGTCGACATTAACGGAAGCCTACTTTCCGTCGTTGATGCCTTACTATTTTGTTTTTGCCATCGTAGTCGCATTTTTTGTCGCGGGGGCGTTGGGGTATTTAGCGGAATTTGCCTTAATACGATTCCTCTATAAACGCCCGTTGGATACCTTGCTGGCGACCTGGGGCTTGAGTCTCATTATGCAGCAAGCCTACCGCTCATTATTTGGTGCCCGTGAAGTGAGCCCCTCATTACCTGAGTGGTTGCTGGGTTCTTACCAGCCGACTGAAATGATCGATATTCCCTTAAATGGCATGTTTGTTCTGGCTCTAACGATCCTGGTTACGCTGGCTGTTTACTATCTAATGTTTAAATCTACGTGGGGCCTGCAGGTAAGAGCGACCACACAGAACCGGTTAATGAGTGGCGCGGTTGGTATAAACACCAAAAAAGTTGATCGCTATACCTTTGCACTTGGTTGTGGCATAGCGGGAATTGCGGGCGCCGCTTTTACCACCATTGCTTCGACTGGTCCTACCACGGGAACTCTCTATATCGTTGATACCTTTATGGTAGTGGTCTTCGGTGGGGCTGCGAGTTTGCTTGGCACCATTGCCTCGGCTTTCTCTATTGCGCAGGCGCAATCGATTCTGGAGTTTTTTATCAGCGGTTCAATGGCGAAGGTGTTCACACTTTTGGTTTTGGTTGGCATTTTAATGTTCAAGCCAGAAGGTTTGTTTGCCAGTAAAGTTCGACGTTAATTCGTCGAGCTTTACTGTGAATTATTAAAGTCCTGTTTATGTTGTTCTTCGGGAGAGAATTATGAGTTTTGTTTATGAAAAGATCATGGGCGGTAAAAGCGGTACGCTAGCTTTCGCTGCCCTGGCGGTGTTAATTCTTGTGATTTTTCCTCTTGCACTTGATGCCTTTCGGCTAAATCTCGTTGGTAAATATCTCACATACGCCTTTGCTGCAGTAAGTTTGGTATTGCTATGGGGTTATGGCGGAACCTTGAGTTTAGGGCAGGGTGTATTTTTTGGTCTTGGTGGTTATGCCATGGCTATGTTTCTCAAGCTGGAAGCCTCTTCTCCGGAAAATACTTCTATTCAGTCAACGCCGGGTATTCCAGATTTTATGGACTGGAACCAACTGACGGCTTTACCTTGGTTTTGGGAACCCTTCAATAGCTTTACATTTACCCTAATTGCTATTTTGGTTGTACCCACTGTCTTCGCTTACATCATCGGTGTGGCGATGTTCAAACGACGGGTGGGTGGAGTTTACTTTGCCATCATTACTCAGGTTATCTCGGTTATTCTGACGGTGCTTATTGTCGGTCAGCAGGGTTACACCGGTGGTATTAATGGTATTACAGATCTTCGAACTTTAAATGGTTGGGATATCACCTCGGATAGTGCCAAGAACTTATTTTACTTTATCAACTGTTTTCTATTGCTCGCGGTCATTCTTGCTTCGCGGTATGTACTAACCAGTAAATTCGGACGATTGCTGTTGGCAATGCGGGATAAAGAGGATCGAGTGCGCTTCTCCGGCTATGACGTGGCTAATTTTAAAATATTTATCTTCTGTTTTGCGGCGATGATTTCTGCAATTGGCGGAGCGATGTTTACCCTGCAGGTTGGATTTATGTCGCCATCCTTTGTCGGTATCGTACCTTCAATTGAAATGGTTATTTTCGCGGCCGTAGGTGGTCGTATGTCCCTGATCGGAGCCGTCTACGGAACCTTACTAATTAACTTTGGTAAAACAGCCTTCTCAGAATCCTTTCCCGAACTCTGGTTGTTTTTGATGGGCGGCCTATTTATTGCTGTGGTTATGTTCTTCCCTAATGGCCTGGCAGGGCTTTGGAATGATTACAGTCACCATTTGACTAATCGATTGAAATTCATCACAGGATTTTTTGATCGCTCTAAGAGCGGAGTCGGCCGCGAGCTGCAGGGCTCAGAGTCATGATGCTTGGGTATCAATAGATATACCAAAATGAAAAATTGAATTTGATATTTTTGGAGTGGGCGATGAACGCAAGCACAAATACTGACTTTACCCTGGCAATTGAGGACCTGACGGTTTCATTTGATGGTTTTAAGGCAGTCGATAGTCTGAATTTTTATCTGGATAAAAACGAGCTGCATGTGGTGATTGGGCCCAACGGTGCCGGTAAAACCACGGTTCTAGACCTGATTTGTGGAAAAACCAAATCTACCTCGGGCAGCATCAAGTTTATGAATACTGAATTAACCAAGTTATCTGAACATGAGATTGTTCGCTCGGGAGTAGGTCGAAAATTTCAGACGCCATCGATATATGAGAATTTATCAGTGTTTGAAAACCTTGAAGTGTCATTTCCTCGCGGGCGTGGTGTGTTTGGCTCTCTGATGTTTAAAAGGGATGCCGTTGTAGTCGACAAAATACATGAAATCGCCAGAGAGATTATGCTGGATGATGTATTAACGATGGAGGCTGGTTTGTTAAGTCATGGTCAAAAACAGTGGTTGGAAATTGGCATGTTACTTATTCAGGATCCACAGCTTTTAATGTTAGATGAACCGGTAGCGGGAATGAGTGTTAAGGAGCGTGAACAGACGGCTGAATTATTGAATAAAATTAGTCAGGGACGCTCAGTATTAGTGATTGAACACGATATGGAGTTTGTGGCTCGGATTGCACATAAAGTCACCGTATTGCATCAGGGGAAAATTCTGGCTGCAGGTGATATGGAACAAGTACAGAAGGATCCCAAGGTTATTGAAGTTTATTTGGGGCACTAAGCGTTTTGGTTGCTGATGTTCTCATCAATGTTAATGCTGGGTGTTGAGTTGTTGAATATTGAGGCTCTTGTTGGTGAGTCAAAAGGTGAATAGTTATGTTGGATGTTTCAAACCTTAAAGTATGTTATGGCCAGAGTGAAGTGATTCATGGCTTGGATTTTTCTGTGCCTAAAAATGAAACACTGGCCATCATGGGCCGCAACGGCATGGGTAAAACAACGTTGTTTAAATCCCTGATTGGCTTGTTGCCTTCATCTGAAGGCAGTATCAGCGTCGATGGTACCGATGTAACCAACAATGAGAGCTATCAGCGAGTGGCTAATGGTATTGCCTATGTGCCTCAGGGTAGGATGATTTTTCCGTCCCTTACTGTCCAGGAAAATATTGAAACAGGGATGGATGTCTCCAGGTTAAAGAAAATTCCTGATGATATTTTTGCCTTGTTTCCGGTATTGCATGAAATGCGCAAGCGTAAGGGTGGTAATTTGTCTGGTGGTCAACAGCAGCAGTTGGCGATTGCTCGTGCGCTGGTAACCAACCCAAAAGTTTTATTGTTAGACGAGCCAACGGAGGGTATACAGCCTTCTATTATCAAAGATATCGCCAATGTTCTTAACGAAATTAAGAAGCTTCGAGATATTACCATTATCGTTTCCGAGCAGGTGCTGAGTTTTACCATGGCGGTAGCCGATCGAATTATCGTCATCGACAAAGGTAGTTTTATTCACGAAAACAAGCGTGAAGAAGTCGACACCGACAAAATTAAAGCTTATCTGTCTGTTTAGGATGTTGTGGTTAAATTAGTGTTTATCGGGCAGATACAAACGATTAATCGATAAACTAATTTAAAGGTAATAACTAGCTATTCCTCTCCTGAGTATCAGATGACTCATATATGCTATATGAGTGCCTCTATGTAATCCGTCATCGCGTACCCAAAGCATTTACTCTGTAGAGTCTGCCCCGCGAGTACAACGAGTGCTTTGGGTACGCAATGACTAAAGAGTGGATTTATAGAAATACTATATCTTTTGACGCACCTTTATAACGTTATCAGGCAGGAGTTTTAGTATCAGTGACTAATTTCAACATGGTTTTAAACGTCACTGTTTACGCGCATTTTCTACTCACTACGTCATATGACGTAGTGAGTAGGGTGCTTTAACGAATTGTTAGCCGGGCTCCGAAGGTCGATAGTTGCATTGTAGATTTCATCTCAAACAATCTTAGATAAAACCCTACCAACAAGCATCGATAAGCAATTTAGGAGATCACAAATGGCTGAGACCATCATCAAAATAGACTTGAAAGAGTCTCCCTATACCAATGAAAAGATTCATAACCGCTGGCACCCTGATATACCGATGGCAGCAATGGTTAAACCCGGCGATGATTTTATTGTTGAATGTTATGACTGGACAGGTGGTCAAATTAAAGACGACAACTCGGCCGATGATGTCCGCGATGTTGATTTAAGTCAGGTGCATTTCTTATCAGGCCCTATTGGGGTCGAAGGTGCAGAGCCCGGTGACTTGCTGGTGGTGGATATTCTGGATATCGGCGCCTTTGAAGAAAGTCAGTGGGGTTTTAACGGATTTTTCTCGAAGCAAAACGGTGGTGGCTTTTTAACTGAACATTTTCCCGAGGCGCAAAAATCGATTTGGGATTTCAACGGTATGTTCACTAAGTCACGCCACGTACCTGGTGTTGAATATGCTGGTTTAATTCATCCCGGTTTAATTGGCTGTCTGCCCTCAAAGGAACTGCTGGATGAGTGGAATACGCGTGAAAAGGCATTATACGACACTGAGCCAGATCGCGTGCCAGCACTGGCAACCCTGCCCGATGGCGGTAGCACTGCACATATGGGGCAGTTGAGTGGTGATGCCAGAGATTCAGCCGCAGCAGAGGGCGCTCGTACCGTACCTCCTCGTGAGCATGGCGGTAACTGTGATATCAAGGATTTGTCGCGTGGCTCTAAAATCTATTTTCCAGTTTATGTTGATGGTGGTGGTTTGTCGGTCGGTGATTTGCACTTCAGTCAGGGTGACGGTGAAATTACTTTCTGTGGAGCGATCGAAATGGCGGGATGGATTCATCTTCGAGTTAATCTGGTTAAGGCTGGTATGTCCAAGTACGGCATCAAAAATCCTATCTTCAAGCCCAGCCCAATCACGCCTAAGTACGACGATTATCTGATCTTTGAAGGTATCTCCGTTGATGAGGGTGGCAAGCAGCACTATTTGGATGTGCATATCGCTTATCGCCAGGCTTGTCTGAACGCCATTGAGTATCTGACCAAATTCGGTTACAGCAAGGCGCAGGCCTACGCCATCCTCGGCACGGCGCCGGTGCAAGGGCATATCAGTGGTGTGGTGGATATTCCCAATGCCTGTGCGACGCTGTGGTTACCGACAGATATCTTTGAATTTGATGTTAATCCGTCTGCCGATGGTCCCAAAGTCGAGCTGGATGGTTCGGTGGATATTCCACTATCTCCTGACGTATAAGGTAGGGAGGTCCTTATGCCAGTTTATGATTACAAGTGTAGTCAGCACGGAATCTTTTCCGATCTGGCTACCTTTGAGCAGAGTCAGATTCCACTACCCTGTCCCCAGTGTTCAGAACTGTCGGCCAGGGTGATTATCATGGCTCCGGGAATTTTGGACATGGCTCCGGATAAGCGTACTGCCATCGCGACGAATGAAAAAAGTCGCCATGAACCGGAGTTTTCCACTACTGAAAGACGTGAGCACGATCATCAGCACAAACATGGTTGTGGCTGTGATGCTAATAAGCCAGGCTCTAAGCTATTTTTCACCGCTGAGGGAGACAAAATGTTCCCTTCCATGCGCCCCTGGATGATTAGCCACTAAAAACGTCTTTCTGTTATCGTCGTACAGTCTTAACGCACATCGTACCTGCCGGCCTTTTCCACTATAATCCGGTAAAGCGTTTGTGCTTAAGACTGTAACGACGGTGTAATATGAGTGAAAAGAGTCAAAAACCCGCTTCAATATCGGAAATAGCGGGTAAGCCCGCAGTGGATCAGTCCGATCAGGCGAGTGAGTCTGATACGACTTCTTCTGATCAGCCCAATAAACAGTTTACTGTAGAAGATACAGCTGCAGCGGCCATTGAATCCTTGACCCTAATTGACGACCACGAAGAAGAAGTTGATGTCGATGGTAAAACCGTTCGTCGGCGCGGTGTCTACCTATTGCCCAACCTGTTTACCACGGCAGCCCTATTTGCCGGCTTTTATGCAATCATTTCCAGCATGAGTGGTCGCTTTGAAGCGGCGGCAATTGCCATTTTTGTGGCGATGATACTTGATGGTTTGGATGGGCGCGTGGCTCGCCTGACTAACACTCAGAGTAAGTTTGGGGCTGAGTTCGACAGTCTCGCTGATATGGTATCCTTTGGGGTAGCCCCTGCGCTGGTTATGTTCAACTGGTCACTATCGAGTTTGGGTAAATTTGGCTGGACCTGTGCGTTTATCTATGTCGCTTGTGCGGCTTTGCGGTTGGCGCGTTTCAATACCCAGATTGATACCTCAGATAAAAACTTTTTCTCTGGACTTGCCAGCCCGGCTGCCGCCGCTGTCATTGCGGGTATTGTATGGGTGTGTAATGAAGAGGGCAGTATGCCCACGGCATTGACCGTTGAGTTTTCGGCTTTTTTGGCGGTGGTTACCGGGCTCGTCGGTTTTGCCATGATTCTTAATGTTCCCTATCACAGCTTTAAGGGGTTTGACTTTAAGGGACGTGTGCCCTTTGTCGTGATGATATTGGTGATTCTGGCCTTTGGCCTGGTTACTATCGATCCTGCACGAATCCTGCTGGCTGGTTTTGTTGTTTATGCCTGCTCCGGTCCGGTTGTTGCGCTGTATAGAAAAATGCGTAAACCCGACCCTGTCGAATAATTTTTGGTAGGCGTTGCCGGTATTTCCGCTAAATATGGGAAAATGCTGCAGGAATAAGACCTCTGATTGTTGATTATTTACATATATAGAAGCTGGGAGGAATTATTTTTTGCTGCTGGGTCTAAGGTCCTATCAACAGGAGTCGACTTATGATTATTAAAAAGCCCAGTGATATTAAATCCTCTGATATAACCCCTGAAGCGATTTACCTGAAACGGCGCCAGTTTATTGGTGGCGCTGCTATCGCCACCTCCGGTCTAATGTTAGGTGTTCAAGCTCGTGCTGAGGTAAGTGATCTGGCTGCCCTTGATTATGACGCTGTCAATAAATCCTCGGAGCTGGGCTTTTATACCGACGAGACCAAAACCCCTTTTGATGATGTCACCCGCTATAACAATTTTTATGAGTTTGGTACTGATAAGGGTGACCCTGCTCGTTATGCCGATGAATTGACCACTGACCCCTGGTCAGTAAAAGTTGAGGGGGCCGTAGAGAAACCGGGCAGTTATCATTTGGAAGATATTTTATCCAAGGTTGATTTAGAGGAAAGAATCTACCGTTTGCGCTGTGTAGAAGCCTGGTCCATGGTTATCCCCTGGGTAGGTTTTTCACTAGCCGATTTGATCAAGCAATTTCAGCCTACTTCCAAGGCGAAGTATGTTGCCTTCAAAACCCTGTATCGACCCAAAGAAATGCGCGGTCAACGTTCCCGAACCAGTACTATCGACTGGCCCTATGTAGAAGGTTTGCGTATGGATGAAGCCATGCATCCATTGGCCTTAATGGCAGTTGGTTTATATGGCAAAGCGTTGCCCAATCAAAATGGCGCACCCATTCGACTGGTGGTGCCATGGAAATATGGCTTTAAAAGCATTAAGTCGATTGTCGGTATTGAATTTACTGATCGCCAGCCACCTACCACCTGGAATATGTTGCAGCCACAAGAGTACGGCTTTTACGCCAATGTGAACCCCGATGTTGATCACCCACGCTGGAGCCAGAAATCCGAACGGCGTTTGCCTTCAACTTTTTTTGCCCCTAACCGTATCCTGACAGAACCCTTTAATGGTTATGCTGAGCAGGTAGCTGCTTTATATAAGGGAATGGATTTACATAAGTATTTCTAGTCAGGATAGCTATTAATGCCAATCGCCAAGCCGCTGGTTTTTTCTCTCTCTTTATTGCCTTTTATTGTGCTGATCTATCAGGGCGTCACTGGTTCGCTTGGCCCCGATGCGGGCAAGGAACTGGTGTTAGAGACCGGGGAATGGGCTCTGCGCTTTTTGCTGATCACGCTGGCTATTTCGCCGCTTCGCACAATCCTGCGGCAGCCTCGGCTGATTCGTTTTCGGCGAATGCTGGGGTTATATGCCTGGTTCTATGCCTCCATGCACCTGACTGCGGTACTCACCTATTTACTGGGGTGGAGCTGGCCCATCTTTATCGAGGAATTTGCGGAAAGGCCCTATATGGCCCTGGGTATTTTAGCCTGGCTCTTAATGGTGCCGCTGGGCTTAACCTCCAATCATTGGTCTCAGCGTAAGCTGGGCAGGCGTTGGCGAAGTTTGCACCAGTTGATCTATCCCGTGGGTATTCTGGCCTGTGCACATTTTATCTGGCTGGTTCGCTCTGATTATGCGGAGCCCTTAATCTACAGTTTGATTTTGCTGTTTCTGCTCCTGTTTCGTATTTCGTGGTTTCAGCGAGTCTGGAGGAGGGGGTGGCTTGGCCGGCTGTTTACAACAGATCCTCGATAAACCACGCTGAAAAAACATGTCTGCCCGAGGTGCCGGATTTTTGGTAGATGGAGGATGCTTGCTGGCGGATGGTCTTTTCAGCGGTACCGCGCAACATGGCGATTTCCTTGAGGCTGTAGCCTTTCAGCAGTAGGAGGCCAATCTCCTGTTCACTTTTGGTTAGCTGCCAGTGGCTAAACTGTTTGATAATCGCTTCTCCCAGTCGATGGCGAGCATCGGAAACGGGAGATGTCTCAGGAGGTGTCAGCGCGCGAATCTCCTCCAGTACTCGACGAAGATTTTTCAGCTCTCGGTTTTTATTATGATAATCCCATGCCAGCCAGGTAAAGATGGCCAGCGCTAATGCCATTAGCGCCGCTTCCTGCAATAAATGACTGATGCTTGCCTCCTGAGAGAAATCGGCAAATAAATCCGCACCGCTGGCAATGGCGACCAGGGCGAGAAACCCCATAATCAATTGTTCCTGCTGAAATGGTCGTGTCATGAAAACGCTCCTGCTGCGGCCTGCAGCACAATCCGGCATATGTCTAATAGGGTATGTGTCTGCCTTCAGTAGAACCTTTGTCCAATGTCAAAACAGAGTTTTCCAGTCATATTAATCTACAACGATTACTGTGTATTGATATGGATTAAGGAGAAAGACTATGGGCGAAAATATTTATGTTTGGGATAGGTTTGTTCGGATCTTTCACTGGTCGCTGGTGGTGCTGTTTGTTTTCAGCTACCTGACAGGCGAAGAAGAGACGATTTGGCATATATATTCTGGATATGCCATTACGATTTTGGTTCTGAGCCGCATTGTCTGGGGTTTTATAGGCACCCGCTATGCCCGCTTTGCTGAGTTTGTCTATCACCCCTCAGCAGTCGTGGCGTACGGCAAAGACTGGGTGGCGGGGAAACCCAGGCACTACCTCGGACACAATCCATTGGGTGGAGTGATGGTTGTCGCTATGTTGCTGACGCTGCTGGTGGCAACGGTTAGCGGTTTGAAACTTTACGCGGTAGAAGAGGGTAAGGGCCCTCTGGCTGTTGACGGCAATATGGTTATGATCAATCAGGCAACAGCCGATGATGATCGCCATGAGCGTCATGAGGGAGAAAGCGATGAGGAAGAACTCTGGGAGGAGATTCACGAGATCGCAGTCAATCTGATGTTGCTGTTAATTCTCTTGCATATTGGTGGCGTCATTATCTCCAGCCGGGTACATCATGAAGCCCTGGTGAAAGCGATGATCAGCGGTTATAAAAATCGTCAGGAATAATATCCATTAATAATCATTGTGGTCGTCAACCTGTTCCGCCGATACCGCGGGTAATGACCAGTAAAGGTGCTCCGGATAAGAAAAGGAAACGCAGCGACCATTGATGTGGTCGCATCGCAACAAGAAAAAGGGAGGTGCTTGACACGATCTGTTGCCTCATGGATTGATCTTTCCGTTTAGTAACGGGAACATACAGTGCCATTCTTAAGGAACGCTTAAGGCGGGGTAATGTGAAGTCTGGTGTCAAGTCCAGTAGCCCGGCGTGGGTTTTTGCAGGCGGAAACGCGCGGCACTAGAAATTAAAGCGGTAGCCCAGAAATATATACTGGCTGTCAAAGTCAATTTTAGTCTGGTCAGAGCTGATCGATTCGTTGCCGGCCTCAAGGTTAAATTCAAAATTGCGCCAGGGGCGATAAGTCAGGCTAAGGGAGTAGCGCAGCTGTTGTTGCGTGTCATCGCTGGTAGTAAAGTTTATCCGCGATATCATCAGTTTAGGCATGACCGTCCAGCTTGAGCCCAGTCTCATTCGCTCGTAAACAAACATTTGGTCGCTATCACTGGTGTCCCCGGTGGCGTGACGAAACCCGACGGTGGCGCTGTCGTTTTGCAGCAGAAAATTTTCAGCAATGAGTTGTGTGCCAAAACTCTGGTAGTGAAAACTGTCGGGGGAGACGCCGGTATCCGGTAATCCCAGCAGAAATTCACTGCTGGGAACATCGGTGAGATTGGAGTCATAAAAGTCGACGGTCCAGCGCAGATTTTTATTCAGCCTGGTGCTCAGTGACAGGCTGTAGTAATCGTTTAACGCCGTGCGGGAAAAGGCGTCGTCTAACAGACTGTTGCGGTTTTCCTTGACCTGCAGGTAGGCGTCCAGGTCCAGGTTGGCTTGGCCGATCAAAATATTGGTGGCGGTTAAAAACGGTGAGCGCTGGCTGCCATAAAGCGCTGTGATATCGGTGTGATCGCTGATCCGGTAGTGCACATTGAGTAGCAGATTGTTCAGTTCGGAAAAGGCTGTATCGTAGTCAATATACAATGAACCGGTCAGCCGCTCATCGCTATAGCGTCCGCGCAGACCTATGGCTTCGCGGTCGGTGACGCTGTTCACTTCCTGGCTGACGATGTAACTGCCCAGTTGCCAGCGGTCGTCGATATCCCATTGGCTGTGCAGGCTGTAAAAGAAATAATCCAGACTGTCATATGCGTCACTGGTATAAACCGGTTCTCCGGTGCTGAGTGCGACGCGCAGGTTTTCCTTTATCGGGTAACTGACCGTAAGGCCGTCAAAGGATGTGAAGACACCGCTATCGCTGTCTTTTTGCCGGCCGAGTACCGCACCGATGCCGGTGGTCTGGTGGCGATAGTCGACCAGCAGGCGTTTCATAGCCAACTCGTTGTCGCCGTCAAGTTCATCCTTGAGCCAGTAGCCACTGGCCCGCAGGTTGATATCGTGGGCATGCCAGCGCAGCGAGCTGCGCACGTCCCAGTCGGTGGACAGTAAACGCAGTACATCCTCGCTGTCGTCACCGTTGATGCTGCGGTTGACTGAGCGGTAATACTGGCCGAAGACCCCGCGGGTGAAGAAGTCACTGGTGCTGTTGCCACTGACCGACGTTAATGCCGCAGGATCATTTGCGGCGGCGGTTTCCAGCCCGCGCAGTCGTTGATTCACCCTTGATGTACCGCTGGACTGAGGAAACTGTTTCAGGACTTCCTTATACTGGGTTATGGCCAAATCGCGGCGGCCCATTTTTTCATAGCACAGGCCCGCCAGTTCGGTCGCCCAGGCGGCGGTAGCCTCATCGACCAGAATGGCCAGTAGCAGATAATACTGTGCGGCAGCAGCGTAAGCTTTGTCCAGGTAGAGTGCCTTGGCGAGCCCGAGCATAGATTTCTGCCGCTGGGGTAGCCCTCTGGATTGTTTCGGGTCGATAGGAAAAATCAGCAACCGTTGACTATCAATGGGGCCGTCAGCGGCGTTGACGATTTGTGGCTTCAGTTCATCGATAATGCGTTGGTGCTCACTGGCACTTACCAGCACGATATGCTGCTGGTTATAGAGGAACTCGGTGGCACGATGGAAATCACGCGCATCGTTATAACTGGGGAACAGGCCGATACGCAGCTTGGGTGTTGTGTTGGAACTGAAGTCTTGGGCAGACAGATACAGCAACAGATACTGGTAGCGGTTAAGATGGTTTTTTAATGTGTCGAAGTTTTCCTTGGTTAGAGGCATTTCCAAGGCGTAGCGGTTACGCTCGAAGTCGCTGTATTCGCTCAGCCAGTCAAACGCTGTGCTCTCGGTCTGTGCAACCGCAGTCGGTAGCCCGGCCAGACTCAGTAGCAGGGCACAAAGTAATCGAATCTGATTAATCAAAGTCGCCATCCTGTACCCGGTGTTCGCCGCTGCGGGTGCGGCGAATAGTGGTGAAACTGGTGTCGGTATATTCGTGGCAGGCGCCGGTGCAATCACGTAATTCACTGACGGTGTAGTTCAACCTTGGTGAGTCAACTTTTTTATGCTCTCCGCTGCGGTAATCATTGGCGTGGCAGGCGGCACAGTCCGGTGCGTAAGCGGCGTTCGGCCACGGTACGATTTCAGCGTTAGAGGAGTGGCAATCGGTGCAGTCCAGATTACGGCGATGGTCGCCGGGATAATTAACGCTCATATGTGAAAAGGTATCCGGCAGCCACGCGGTGCTGGTATGACAGTAATTGCAATCGCGGTTGGTCTGGAAGTGACCCGGATCCTTGCCTGTGGCTGTTACACCATCGTGGCAACTTTGGCACTCGCCGGTAACGGTTGAGTGGTCAAAGGTAGCGGGTGTCCAGGCGATGGTGGAGTGACATAGCACGCAGTCGCCATTGGTAGGGATATGATCCGGATCTTTTCCGGTAGCCGTTACACCATCGTGGCAGCTTTGACAGTCGCCGGTAACGGTTGAGTGGTCAAAGGTCGCGGGTGTCCAGGCGATGGTGGAGTGGCACAGCACACAGTCGCCATTGGTAGGGATATGATCCGGATCTTTTCCGGTGGCTGTTACACCGTCGTGGCAGCTTTGACAGTCGCCGGTAACGGTGGAGTGGTCAAAGGTCGCGGGTGTCCAGGCGATGGTGGAGTGGCA